>NZ_JBPJZP010000009.1:0-435815 GCF_051216855.1 Variovorax monticola | reverse complement strand
GCCTCGGTCCTGTCCGTGTCGATGTCCCATGGGTCAGTCTCCAATGAAAAATGCCCTCCAGACCAACGCCTGGAGGGCACTTCTCGTCGACTCGATGCAGACTATTTACACAGCCTGCGAAGAGCGCTTTCCTTGTGCGGCCCGCCAATTACTTGGGGGTAGCGCCTTGGGTCGACTTGCGCTTGATGCTGCCGTCCTTGTTGCGACGACGCTGGTCGCGCGTTTCAGCACGCTTCTCGCCGGAGGCCGCAGCCTTGTCGGTACCGATGGCGCCGCCTTCGGGGGTCTTGGCTTCGTCGCCAGCAGGACCGGCAACCTTGCCAGCCGGCTTGGCAGCCTTCTTGGCTTCGGCACGTTGCTGCGACTTGCTGTTGGTGGCGTTACCTTGTTCGGGCGTCGTACCAGCCGGGTTTTGGGCATAGGCGCCAGCGGCAAACAGGCCGGCGATCATGACTGCGAGAATTTTGCTCATTGATGATTCCTCTATCGAGAATTGGTTGGAAACGCCTCCCGGCGAGCAGAAGGTCAGCCACTAACGAGGCCGATGGCCTTACGGTTGACAAACGCTTGCTGATGGGTTGCGTCTAAAATGTACAGCGATTTGTTCACGGGCTGTACAGCGAATCCACGCCGTGTCTGAATTCGCTGACAGTCGTCAAAATTAAGTCAAACCTGGAGTCATCCGCCCCTTATGTCCAGTTATCAGCACATCAAAGTCCCGACCGAAGGTCAGAAGATCACGGTCAACACAGACAACTCGCTCAATGTGCCTGACGAACCGGTCATTCCCTACATCGAAGGCGATGGCACCGGGCTGGACATCACGCCCGTCATGTTGAAGGTGGTGGACGCCGCTGTGGCCAAGGCCTACGGCGGCAAGAAAAAGATTCACTGGATGGAGGTCTACGGCGGCGAAAAAGCGACCAGGGTCTACGGCCCCGACGTCTGGCTGCCCGAAGAAACGCTGCAGGCCGTTCGCGATTACGTGATCTCCATCAAGGGTCCGCTCACCACGCCCGTCGGCGGCGGCATCCGCTCGTTGAACGTCGCGCTGCGCCAAGAACTCGACCTTTACGTGTGCCTGCGCCCCATCCGGTACTTCAACGGCGTGCCCAGCCCGGTTCGCGAGCCGCACAAGACCAACATGGTGATCTTTCGCGAGAATTCGGAAGACATCTACGCCGGCATCGAGTTCGAAGCCGAAAGCGACAAGGCCAAGAAGCTCATCAAGTTCCTGCAGGAAGAAATGGGTGTCAAGAAGATCCGCTTCCCGAACACGTCGGGCATCGGCGTCAAGCCCGTGTCGATCGAGGGCACCGAGCGCCTTGTGCGAAAGGCGCTGCAGTACGCCATCGACAACGACAAGTCCAGCGTCACCCTGGTGCACAAGGGCAACATCATGAAGTTCACCGAAGGTGGCTTCCGTGACTGGGGCTACAACCTGGCCGCCAAGGAGTTCGGCGCCGAGCTGATCGACGGCGGCCCGTGGATGAAGTTCAAGAGCCCGAAGACGGGCAAGGACATCACCGTCAAGGACAGCATCGCCGACGCCTTCCTCCAGCAGATCCTGCTGCGTCCCGCCGAGTACAGCGTGATCGCCACGCTCAACCTCAACGGCGACTATGTGTCCGACGCCCTGGCCGCGCAGGTCGGTGGCATCGGCATCGCCCCTGGCGCGAACATGAGCGACACCGTGGCCATGTTCGAGGCCACCCACGGCACGGCCCCCAAGTACGCCGGCAAGGACTATGTGAACCCCGGTTCCGAAATTCTCTCCGCCGAGATGATGCTGCGGCACATGGGCTGGAAGGAAGCGGCCGACCTGATCATCAGTGCGATGGAAAAGTCGATTGCCAGCAAGAAGGTCACCTATGACTTCGCACGCCTGATGGACGGTGCCACGCAGGTGAGCTGCTCTGGCTTTGGTCAGGTCATGATCGACAACATGTAATTGTCTTTCCATTTGCCGATGTCTTGCGACGTCGGTCCAAGGCTCTTGAACTTCCGATGCGGAATTCAAGGGCCTTTTTATTTGTCCTTCGGGCGCGGTGCCTGGTGTCGCCATTGACACTTTAGTAATAGGCAAAGAAGGCGGCACTGGACAAACTTCACGGATCAATTGGCTCCTTTTCTGATTTAACTATTGGTAGAAACTGTGCGTCTTTGGCACCCCTGGAACACATCCAGAATCGCGCTCATTCCAGAAAGCATAGGGAGCGCGGAGTGGGCAAAACAGACTTGTGGACATCGGGTTCGGCGGACAGGTTGCACGGGGCGGTTGCGCCGCGTGCAACGTCTGGAGTCGCGCCATGACGATCGCGCGGCGCGCCCTGTTCGGCAAGCTCAACCTCACGCTGTTTCGCGGCATCGAGTCCGCAACAGCTTTCGCCAGATTGAGAGGCAATCCCTACGTCGAACTGACGCATTGGATTCATCAACTCTGGCAACTCAGCGACAGCGATCTGCATCGCATTTGCCGCCATTACAAAGTCGATTCGCAAGCCGTCGAGAAAGACCTCGCTTCCGCGTTGTCGGCATTGCCTTCGGGTGCCACCGCGCTTTGCGACTTCTCCCATCACATCGAGACCGTCATCGAGCGTGCGTGGGTGCTGTCCAGCCTCGAGTTCGGTGATCGCTGCATCCGAGGCGCCTGGCTGTTGTCGGCGCTGCTGCAGACGCCTGAACTGCGTCGCGCACTGCTCAACATTTCGCCTGCATTCCAGCGCATTCCCGAGAGTCAACTGACCACCGGGCTCGGCGCCCTCATTGTCGGCTCTCCTGAAGACCAGGAGGGCCCGCATGACGGCTCCGGCCTGACGCCTGCGATGACGGGGGAAGCCAGTGGTGCCATGGCCGCTTCATCGACTGGCTCGACTGCGCTGGAAAAGTACTGCACCGATCTGACCGCTCGTGCACGCAGCGAGCAGATCGATCCGGTGATCGGCCGCGCGCATGAAATTCGCACCATGGTCGACATCCTGTTGCGCCGCCGGCAGAACAATCCGTTGCTGACGGGGGAGGCCGGTGTGGGCAAGACGGCAGTGGTCGAAGGGTTGGCCTTGGCCATCGCTGGCGGCCATGTGCCGCCAACGCTGCGCGACGCCCGCCTCCTGAGTCTCGACATCGGGGCGCTGCTGGCCGGTGCCAGCATGCGGGGCGAGTTCGAATCGCGCCTGAAGTCGTTGCTCGACGAGGCGGGAAACTCGGTTCAGCCGGTCATCCTCTTTATCGACGAGGTGCACACCTTGATCGGCGCGGGCGGGCAGGCAGGCACCGGCGATGCGGCGAACCTGCTCAAGCCTGCGCTCGCGCGCGGAACGCTGCGCACCGTGGGTGCGACCACATGGAGCGAGTACAAGCGCCATATCGAGAAGGACCCGGCACTGACCCGGCGCTTCCAGACATTGCAGGTTGCAGAGCCCGAGGAGGCTGCGGCCATCGAGATGGTTCGCGGCCTGGTCGGCACGTTTGCCGTTCATCACGGCGTCACGGTCCTCGACGAGGCGGTGAGGGCCGCAGTCACGCTCTCTCATCGCTACATCCCTGCGCGGCAGCTTCCCGACAAGGCGATCAGCCTTCTCGATACCGCATGTGCGCGCGTGGCCATGTCGCTGCACACGCCGCCGCCGGTCGTGGATCGGCTCCGCGCACAAATTGCGGCGTTGCTGACCGAACTCGACTTGCTGGCACAGGCCCATCTGGTCGTGCAAGGCAGCGAGATCCGGCGCAAGGCGGTCGACATTGCGAAGGCAAGGCTGGGTGTCGCAACCGACGAGCTGGCATCCCAGGAGGCGAGATGGCGAGACGAGTTGGCTGCCGTCCAGCAGATTCATGCATTGAGAAGAAGTGAGGGAGGACGCGAAGAAGAGGCGGGCTGCGCCGGAGGCATGACGCTTCCGGCGCAGCTCATCGCCCTGGAGCAGGTGCTTGTCTCGCGCCAGCAAGACGCGCCGATGATCTTTCCCCAGGTCGACGAATCTGTGGTCGCAGCCATCGTGGCCGACTGGACCGGTATTCCTGTAGGCCGCATGGTGAAGGATGAAGTCGCGGCCGTGTTCAGCTTGCAGTCCAGTCTGGATGCAAGGGTCATCGGACAGAGCCATGCGCTCGCCACGATTGCGGAGCGCATCCAGATTGCACACTCGCGCCTTGCGGACCCGCACAAGCCGGTGGGCGTTTTTCTGCTGGTAGGACCGTCGGGTGTGGGCAAGACCGAAACGGCCTTGGCACTGGCACAGGCCATGTACGGCGGTGAGCAGAACCTCATCACCATCAACATGGGCGAGTTCCAGGAGCCGCACACCGTGTCGACCCTGAAGGGCTCGCCGCCGGGCTATGTGGGCTACGGCGAGGGTGGCGTCCTGACAGAGGCCGTGCGGCGCAAGCCATACAGCGTGATCCTGCTCGACGAGATCGAGAAAGCCCACCCCGACATTCACGAGATCTTCTACCAGGTGTTCGACAAGGGCTGGATGGAAGACGGCGAGGGGAGGCACATCGATTTCAAGAACACCACGATCTTGTTGACAAGCAATACGGGGTCGGAGCTCATTGCGCATCTTTGCGACGGTGTGGCGGTTGTGCCCGACGTTGACGCCCTGCGGGAACAACTGCAACCGATTCTGCGCACCGTCTTTCCAGTCGCATTCCTGGGACGCCTGTCCGTCGTGCCTTATTTGCCTCTCGGCGCGGGCGCTATGGCCGACATCGTTGCACTGCATCTGGCCCGCGTGGTCGATCGCATGCAAGAACAGCACGGCATCGACTTGGCCTACACGTCCGCTCTCGTGGCCGAGATCATCGAGCGCTGCGACACCCGTGAAGCCGGTGCGCGCCGCCTGATCGATTTCATCGAGCAGAAGCTGCTGCCCGTGTTGTCGCGGCAATGGCTCGACGCCTTGCGCGAGCAGCGAACGATCACCCGAATGTCCATCGACGTGAGAGGCAACACGCCTGCCAGCCAGGATTCGCAAGGAGGGGGCGCCATCGTCTGCCATACCGAGTACGCCTGATTTTTTCGGGCTGGCGCGCTGCAATCAACGCTCACGTCCGATTTTCGTTTCGTCTTTTTTTCAGCAGGGAGTTTTCATGGCCAACAACAACAGCAGTCAGAAGTTCATCGCCCGCAATCGGGCGCCACGCGTGCAGATCGAATACGACGTCGAGATCTATGGGTCAGAAAAAAAGATCGAGTTGCCCTTTGTCATGGGCGTTCTTGCCGACCTTTCCGGCAAGCCTGTCGAGGCGCTGCCACCGGTCGCCGAGCGCAAGTTCCTCGACATCGACATCGACAACTTCGACGAGCGCATGAAGGCGATCCAGCCGCGGGCCGCGTTCGCAGTGCCCAACACGCTGACGGGTGAAGGCCAGCTCATGGTCGACATCACCTTCGAAAGCATCGAAGATTTCTCGCCGGCCGCCGTGGCGCGCAAGGTCGAACCGCTCGCCCGACTGCTCGAAGCACGTACCCAACTCGCCAACCTTCAGACCTACATGGACGGCAAGGCCGGGGCTGAGGGTCTGGTCAACAAGCTCCTGCAAGACCCGGCGCTCATGAAGTCGCTGGCCCTGGCGCCCAAGCCTCGCGGCCCGATTGGTGAAGCGCATGCCAGCAACGACGAATCCTCCGCCGAATCGGCATCCTGACTCCATCGCACGGAACAAAAAATGACCATCACCAGCGATCAAGTGCTCCACGCGCCCCAGACGGCACGGTACGACACCCCTTCCGACTTCGCGGCCCTCCTGGACAAGGAGTTCAAGCCCAAGACCGAAGAAGCACGAGATGCCGTCGAAGCGGCGGTACGCACTCTGGCCGAGCAGGCGCTCGTCAACGCAGCGACCATGACGGACGATGCCTACAGCAGCATCGAAGCCATCATTGCCGAGATCGATCGCAAGCTCTCCGAGCAGATCAATCTTGTGCTGCACAAGGAGGACTTCCAGAAGGTCGAGTCGGCCTGGCGCGGCATGCATCACCTGGTCTACAACACCGAGACAGACGAGAAACTGAAGATTCGCTTCATGGACCTGTCGAAGGACGAAATGCGCCGCACCATGCGCCGTCACAAGGGCATCGCATGGGATCAAAGCCCCATCTTCAAGCGCGTCTACGAGGAAGAGTACGGCCAGCTCGGTGGTGAGCCCTACGGTTGCCTGGTGGCCGACTACTACTTTGACCACACGCCGCCCGACGTCGAATTGCTGGGCGCCGTTGCCAAGATCTCGGCCGCATCGCATGCGCCTTTCATTGCAGGATCGGCACCGTCGCTGCTGGGCATGGAGTCGTGGCAGGAGCTTGCGAATCCCCGTGACCTGGCAAAGATCACGTCGAACCTCGAGCATGCGCCCTGGAATTCGTTGCGCAGCACCGAAGACTCGCGCTATGTCGGGCTCGCCATGCCACGCTTCCTCTCGCGACTGCCGTATGGCGCCAAAACCAATCCGGTCGACGAGTTCGACTTCGAGGAGGAAACCGAAGGCGCCGACCACCGCAACTATGTGTGGAGCAATGCGGCCTATGCCATGGCCGTCAACATCAACCGCAGCTTCAAGCTCTACGGGTGGTGCACCATGATCCGCGGCGTGGAATCCGGCGGAACGGTCGAAAACCTGCCGTGCCACACCTTCCCGTCCGATGACGGCGGCTTCGACATGAAGTGCCCGACCGAAATCGCCATCTCCGATCGCCGCGAGGCCGAACTCGCCAAGGCCGGCCTGATTCCGCTGGTGCACCGCAAGAACACCGACCACGCAGCCTTCATCGGTGCGCAATCGATGCAGAAGCCTCAGGAGTACATGGACCCCGATGCAACGGCCAACGCCAACCTTTCGGCTCGGCTGCCCTATCTGTTTGCCAGCACCCGTTTCGCGCACTACCTGAAGTGCATCGTGCGCGACAAGATCGGTTCGTTCAAGGAGCGCGAGGACATGCAGCGCTGGCTCAACGAATGGATCATGCATTACGTCGATGCCGACCCTGCGAACTCGTCGCAGGAGACCAAGGCGCGCAGGCCGCTCGCCGCGGCTGAGGTCGTGGTGGAAGACATCGAGGGCAACCCCGGCTACTACAGCGCCAAGTTTTTCCTGCGTCCGCATTTCCAGCTCGAAGGCCTGACCGTTTCACTTCGGCTCGTGGCCAAGCTGCCATCGCTCAAGGAAGCAGCCTGATCTTCAGCGCTGCACAGCATTCGAGGAAGTGGCACGCAGATGCCACCGGCCAATCCGTTCAACGCGCCGCCAAGAGCGCTTGAGCATCTGTCACATCACAAAACAAGTTCAGGGAGTTTTCATGGCACAAGACATTTTTCTGAAGATCAACGGCATCGAAGGTGAGTCGCAGGACACCGACCACAAGAACGAAATCGAGGTGCTTGCCTTCAACTGGAAAGCCTTCCAGGAATCCACCATGCATGCAGGTTCTGGCGGCGGCGCTGGCAAGGCCACCGTCGAAGACCTCGAGTTCGACCACTACGTGGACCGATCGAGCCCCAACCTCATGAAGTATTGCCTCACGGGCAAGCACATCCAGGAGGCGAAGCTCACGGTTCGCAAGGCCGGCGGCAATCCACTGGAGTACCTGAAGTTCACGTTCTCCGACGTGATCATCACGGCCATCCAGCCTTTCGGCTCGAACGCCGACGAGATGCGCGTCAAGGAACGCGTGCGGCTGTCCTTCTCGAAGATCAAGCAGGAGTACGCGGTGCAGAACGCGCAAGGCGGTAGTGGCGGCGCGGTAACGGCCGGCTACGACATCAAGGGCAACAAGGAGTCCTGAGTCGTTTTCGCTCGGTTCCCGGGGTCTTCTCCAGGGATTCCCGGTTCGGTTCGGGTCGCGCACGTTGCTGTGCGGCCCGGCTTCGCTCTGGCTTTTCGACGAATAGACGTCGCTCTTCACTCTGCCTCATATGGTCTTCAACGTGCCCGGTCTCCGGTGGCTTCCAGTCGTGCGTTCGTGCGTGGTCATGGCGCTCACGCTGGCCATGGTGCTGCCTTCCCGCGCCCAGTTCTCATATCCCAGGGAGCAGACCAAGCTCGACATCACCATCACGGCAGACGCAGGGCTCAACCCCGACGACAAAGGCAGGGCGGCCCCGATCCTTGTGCGCATCTACGAATTGAAGTCCGAGGGCACCTTCGAATCGGCCGATTACTTTTCGCTCAACGCCAACGACAAGAGCGTCATTGGCAGCGACCTGCTGGTTCGCGACGAATTCATCCTCCGGCCGGGAGACGTCAGGACCCTGCGTCGCAAGTCGCACCCCGACCTGACCGCCATCGGCGTCATTGCGGGCTACCGAGAGCTTGCGCAAGCCGACTGGCGCGCGGTACTGAAGATCGATCCCGCACCCGAAGTCGCCTGGTACCGGTCGGTCATGCCGGCCAACAAGGTCAGGCTGCAGATCGACTTGCAGCCCAAGGGCATCCAGCTCATCACCATCAAGTGAGCCTCAGGGCTCTCAAGCACAACGACCCATTTCATGAGCTGGTACAACAAAGTCGCCTGGAGCGAAGGTCTCTTCCTGCGCCCGCAGCTGTTTCAGCAGCAGGAGCGTTACCTCGAACATCTCGCGCACAAGCGGGCGGCTTCGCTCGGTCCGTTCTACTGGGGCTTCACGCACTACGGCATCGATGCCGAATCGTTGTCGCTGGGCAAGCTCGTGCTAGGCAGCGCAGCGGGTATTTTTTCTGACGGCACACCTTTCGATGCCCCCGGCCAGACGCTGCCGCCTGCGCCGCTCACCATCCTGCCGGAGCATCTGGAGCAGGTCATCCACCTCGCCGTGCCCATTCGCACACCCAACGGCGAAGAAACCACCTTCGACGATGCCGCGGCATCCAACGCTTCGCTCGCACGCTTCTCGGTGTTCGACACCGAACTGCGCGACGCCAACTCCGTCGGACAAGGGCCCAAGACGGTCCAACTGTCCAGACTGCGCCTGCGGCTGTTGCCGCAGCGCGAACTCACCGACGCCTGGATCGGACTTCCACTCGCAAAGGTCACGGTCCTGCGGTCAGACGGCAGCATCGCGATCGACCCCCATCTGATCCCGCCCGTCTCCGGCTACGGCGCAAGTCCGTTGCTGACGGACTGGGTCACCAATCTGCACGGTCTGTGCCGACTGCGCGCGCAGTCGCTGGCAGGCCGGCTCAGCGGCAACGACGGCAAGTCGAGCGAGTCCGCCGAAGTGTCCGACTTTCTGCTGCTGCAGATTCTCAACCGCCACGAGCCTTTGTTCGAGCACTGGTTGCGCGTGCGGGAAACATCCCCGGAATCGGTCTACACGGCGCTGCGCACATTCAGCGGAGAACTTGCCACCTTCGTGCGTGCGAGCACGCGCCGGCCCCAGGCTCACCCGGCTTACCAGCACATCGACCCGTACCTTTCCTTCAAGGAACTGATGGGCGATGTGCAGGCCCTGTTGAACGACGTGCTGGTGCGCAGCGCGCAGAGCATTCCGCTGGCCAACCGCGCCAACGGCGTGCGCGTTGCCAGCGTCGAACCTTCCGAACTCCAGGGCTTTTCAAGCCTGGTGTTCGCTATCGCGGCGCACATCCCGCCCGATCAGCTGGCGAGTCAGTTTCCCGCACGTTGCAAGGTCGGGCCCAGCGACAGGCTGGCCGAACTCATCCGGTCTCACTTGCCGGGCATCCCGCTGCAAACCCTTCCGGTGCCGCCGCGCCAGATTCCGTTCAACGCGGGCTTCGTTTATTTCCAGATCGACCCGCGCGGCCCGCTGTGGGAACACATGGTCAAGCACGGCGGCCTGGCGCTGCACGTGGCAGGCGAGTTTCCGGGCTTGCGCATGGAACTCTGGGGCGTACGCGAGAAGTGACGTACAGGAGTTGCTCATGACCACCAGCCTGCATAAGAAATCCGTCCAACTGCCTGACTGCCCTGCGGCGTCCATGAACGACGGCGCCAAGGCCAAAGCGTGGCCGGGTTCATCTCTCCATTCCGCCCGGCCCCTTCATTCTTGAACGCACCATGCTCCATAACGAAGAACACGACGATGTCCACGGAGGCGGCGACAGGCGTGAGCCTCATGGCGACCCTCTGGACGGCGCGGTCGTCCCTGATGCTCGCGCCGACGGCCCGAGGCTTGTTCCGGAATCCTCGGCGCAAAAAAGGTTAGCCGCTGTCGCGGCTGCCCAGAACCCGCTGCTGGAAGCAGCACAGCCCTTGCTGCGCGCACTTGCCGACATGCCCGCGCAGCTGAGCGACGAGGGCGTGACCGTGTTCCACCGCATGCTGGAGCGCGAAGTCGCGCGATTTCAGTCGATCTGCAGCAGTGCCCTCGTCAAGCACGAGCATGTGGTGGCAGCGAGCTATTCCTTGTGCACCGCGCTCGACGAAGCCGCCAACAGCACGGAATGGGGCGGTGGCAAGGGCACGGAGGCGGGTATCTGGGCCAACCAGCAATTGGCTGCCAAGTTTCACGGCGACACCAAAGGCGGCGACAAGTTCTTTCTGCTGGTCGGCCGCCTGGCAGCCAGTCCGCAGGAGCACATCGATCTGCTCGAGCTGATGTACCAGATCCTCGGCCTCGGTTTCGAGGGGCGCTTCAGCACAGCAACCAACGGTCGAAGGCAACTTGAGACGGTTCGCCACCGGTTGTTCGGCCTGCTCGGTACTGCGCGGGGCGACGTTCCGCAAGACCTGTCGCCGCACTGGAAGGGCGTGGGGTCCGGCAAATTTCGGCTCTTGCGCAGCGTGCCGGTATGGGTGACGGCTTCGCTGCTGACGTTGATTCTTTTCGGCCTTTTTGCCTGGTACAAATACCAGCTATTGCAGCTTGGCGCGGACGTGGAAGGGCGCATTGCGGCTATTGGCCGCATGCGGCCGCCGCCTGCACCGCCGGTCAAGCCTTTGCGCTTGAAGGAGCTTCTGGCACCCGAGATCGCACGCGGTACCGTCAGCGTGGACGAAGACGACCGGCGCAGCGCCGTCACCTTCAAGGGCGACGACATGTTCGTGCCGGGGCAAGCGCGCATGAACGCAAAGATCCTGCCGGTGCTGGCCAAGGTGGCCGACGAAATCAACCAGGTCACGGGTTCGGTGAAGGTGACGGGGCATTCGGACAACCAGCCCATCCGCACGCGCGAGTTTCCGAACAACCAGGTGTTGAGCGAGAAGCGCGCGGCGGCCGTGGCCGCGGCGCTGCAGGGCAGGGGTGTGGTGGCATCGCGGCTCCGTACCGAGGGGCGCGGCGACACGATGCCCATCTCCGACAGCACCACCGCCGTCGGCCGCGCGAAGAACCGCCGGGTCGACATCGTCGTCACGCAAGGCGACGGCAGCGCCGCCGAGCCGCCTGTGTCCCAAGCCGCCACCGCCGCCCCCGGCAGGCGCTAGAGGCAGGTCAGAAAGCTCTCATGCAATACCTCAAACAGTTCGCGACATTCCTTTTTTCGCGGCAGATGCTCGCTTTCGCGGCCATGGTGCTGCTGGCACTCTCAGTCTGGTTCATCGGGCCCTTGCTTGCCGTCGACGGATTGCGTCCGTTGGCGACGGTGGGGGTGCGAGTCACCTTCATCGTGCTGCTTCTGGTGCTCGGCATCCTCTGGCTGGTTTCGGGTCCCTACAGCCTCGTGGGAATCGCCGCGCTCTGCCTGCTCGCATGGCACGCGGGGCCACTGCTGGCGGTCGGCGCGGTCAAGCCGCTGGCTCCGGTCTGGGTGCGGACGGCGATCATTGCTGCGGTCCTGTCGTCGTGCGCGCTTTATTGGCTCTATCGCCTTTACCAAGCCTTGCGCGACAACCAGGATCTCCTCGCCAAGTTCCTCAGCTTCGGTCGGGATTCGGGCAAGGACGAGACGGCGAAGGAAGAAATCAAGACGCTTACTTCCTCCGTCAACAAGGCTCTCGCACAGCTGAAAGGCCTGCGTGCACGCGGCGGCCTGTTCCGTTGGCTCGAGGGCAAGCGGTATCTGTACGAGCTGCCCTGGTACATGATCGTCGGCAGCCCCGGGGCCGGCAAAACCACGGCGCTGCTCAATGCCGGATTGCAGTTTCCCTTGGCCGGCCAAGCGAGCCACGCATCGAAGCGCATGGTGCTCAAGTCCCACGGCGGCACGCTGCACACGGATTGGTGGTTCACGAATGAGGCGGTGCTGATCGACACCGCCGGCCGCTACACCACGCAAGAAAGCAATGCCGTCACCGATCCGGTCGAATGGCGCGGCTTTCTTGGACTGTTGCGCAAGCACCGCCCGCGCGCCCCGCTCAACGGCGTGATCGTTGCACTCGATGTGTCCGAACTCCTGACCATGACCGTCATGGACCGTGCCGCGTATGCCGGCAGGGTGCGCGACCGGCTCGCCGACCTGCGCGAGGAACTGGGCATTCGTTTTCCGGTGTACGTCGTCGTGACCAAGGTGGACCTGCTGCGCGGTTTCGGCGAGTACTTTCAGTCTCTCACGAGCGAGGGGCGAACCCAGGCCTGGGGCTTCACCTTGCCCTTCACGGGCATCAAGAGCACCCGAGCGGCTGCGCAGGGGCGCGAGGCCTTGCGCACACAGATCGAGGTGGAACTGGCGCTGCTCCATGACCGGCTTGCCGCCGGATTGCGCTCCCGCCTGAACGAAGAGTTCGACGTCGACCGCCGCAAGCGCCTGTTCGCCTTGCCGCGTGAACTTGCAGGCCTGGCCGAGCCACTGGTCCCGATCCTCGACGAGATTTTCCTGGCCTCGCGCTTCGACCGGACGCAGCTGCACGACACACTGCGTGGCGTCTATTTCACGAGCGGTGCACAGGTCGACCTGGACCTGCCGGCTGTTCCGGACACCTTGTTCCAGCGGCTTCAGCGCAGCCTGGGCGTGCCGCCTCGAAAGGTAACCGACTCGACAACCAACCGCGGGCAGCAAGGCTTTTTTCTCCAGGACGTGCTGACCAAAGTCATCATTCCCGAAGCGCATCTGGTGCGGCCGAACCTGCGCTGGGAGTTTCGCTTCAGGTTGCTGCGCCTGTCGGGGCACGCGCTGTGCTTCGTGATCTTTCTCTGGCTGTCCGGCGCGCTGGCGCTGAGCTTCGGCAACAACCGCCAGTACCTGAACAGCGTGGGTCAGCGCGCGAACGTGCTGTCTGGCCAGGTTCGCGCGTTGTACGCCGGCTTCAAGCCGGCGGGGGTTCCCGACGTGCTCAACAGCGCCAGCGAACTGCCGGGCTACCCGGGGCTCGACATCCACAACCCGCCGGGCAGTTTCCAGTATGGCCTGTACACCGTGCCTCCGGTGCTACATGCAACGAGCGAAGCCTATGCCCAGTTGCAGGACCACATGCTGGTTCCGACGATCCTGAAGCGCATGGAAGCCGTGCTGGCGCAGGGTGTGAAAGACGGTGACGCGAAGACCGTCTATGAAACGCTTCGGGTCTACAAGCTGCTGCACGACCGCGATCGGTACATGAAAGGGGGCGCGCGGGACGTTCGCAACTGGGTGCTCAAGGACTGGGAGACGGCGGACAGCGCCGCGGCGTTTGGCGGTCGGGCTTCCATGGTCGGTCACGTGACGGCTCTTTTTTCTGGCGACCGCCCGGTGCAGTCGGCGTCACTGCCCAACGAGGTGCTGGTACGTGTCGTACAGGATTTTCTCGACAGCAACACGTCGACCCAGCGCGTTTATGAACGTGCCAAGGCTGCCATGCTCCCCGACGCACCGCAGGAATTCACGTTGATCCGCGCCGTCGGGCCGCAGGCAGGCACCGTGTTTTCGCGCGCCGGCGGGTTGCCGCTCGAAAAAGGCATTCCGGGTCTTTTTACCTATGACGGCTATCACGACGTCTTCGACAAGCGCTTGGCCGAGTTCGTCGGCCGTGCGCTCGACGACGATGCCTGGGTGATGGGGCGTGGGGCGTCAGCCCCAGGCGTTGTTGGAAGCGCCGGCACGAAGGTCGCAACTGCGCTGGACGACGCTGCTCGCAAGCTGCAGAACGATCCCCTGCTCGAGGACATCCGTCGTCAGTACCTGAACGAGTACGCCCGGCATTGGGAGACCTTCCTCGAGTCGGTTCGCACGGTCAGCGCCAGTGACGCCACCAGCACCAGCCTGGGTTTCGATCTCAACGTGCTGCGGCAGTTCGCCGCGCCCGATTCGCCTTTGGCGCGGTTGGCGCGCGCGGCCGCCCGGGAAACCACACTGTCGCGCCCGCTGGCCGTTCGCACGCAAGAGGAGAAAGGCTTTCTCGACAAGGCTACCGACGAGCTCAACAAGCAGACGGGCGCATTGGGCAGAAACCTCGGCATTCGCGCGGAAGAGCGGCTCGAAAAGCAGATCGTCGACAGCCGCTTCGCCGCGCTTCGGGAAGTCATCACGGGGCAACCCGACATCGGGGCAGGCGGTGTCGGTGCAGCCGGTGCCAAGCCCGGGCTCGAAACCATCTCCGGTCTCGTCAACGAGTTCTACACCTTGCTGGTTGTCGCGGACACGGCGCTCGCGGCCGGCAGCTTGCCGCCCGGCGGAAGCGAAGTCGGCGCGCGCCTGAGGCTGGAGGCCGGGAAACTCCCGGCGCCTTTTCGCGAGGTGTTGACCGCGCTGGCGACCAGTGGCAGCGACAAGGTGGTGCTGGGCGCCGCTGGCATCCTTCGCAGCCAGGCCCAGTTGCAGCTCGACCGCATCATGGGCCTGATGGCCATGCAGGTCAGCGAACCCTGCAAGCGGGGCGTGGAAGGTCGCTATCCGCTCGCCGCGGTCACGCAGGACGCGTCGATCGAAGACTTCACCCTTGTGTTTTCCGCTGGCGGCGCTGCCGACGAGTTCTTCAACAAGTACCTGGCGTCGTATGTCGACACCAGCGTGCGTCCGTGGCGCTACAAAGACCCCAACACGGCCAACGCCATGGTCGGCGCCGAAGGCGCTGCCCAGGGCGTGCCGCCGGCGCCCGCCACCACCGGCCCGACCTTGCTGGGCGAGCTGCTCAAGCTTCTGGCCCAGAGCGGGCCGAACCTCGATGCGTTCTATCGGGCGCAGCAGATTCGCGACCTGTTCTTTCGCGACGCGGGGGGCAAAAAATTCGCCTGGAAAATGGATCTGCGGGTGCTCGAACTCGAACCGGGCATCACCGACCTGGTCATCGACATCGACGGGCAGGGCCAACGCTACGTGCATGGTCCGGTCCAGGCCCTTCCGGTGAGCTGGCCCGGACCCCGCGGCGGCGCCATGGCAGAGATCACCGCAAATCCCCGCGTTTCGGGGCCGACCTCTACCTTGCTTGTCAACGGTCCGTGGGCGCTCTTCCGGCTGCTCGAGAAAGGGCGCATCGTGAACACCGCCACGCCGGGCCGCTTGAGCGTGGAGTACACCTTCGACGGGCGCAAGGCGCTGATCGACATCAACGCCGCAAGCCAGCCCAATCCGCTGGGCAGCGATGTGCTCAAGGGCTTTCGTTGCCCCGGCAGGGCGGCCTGACCATGTGGGCGCGACTGCTTGACGACTGGGGCATCACGCCGCCGGCCATCTGGGGCAAATTGCCGGACCACGCGGATTTCGTGCGAAGCGGCATGCGTCACGGCGAGCTGGAGGCATGGGCGTCCTGGCTGGACGGCCAGGCCCCGAATGCGGGTGCCGACGCCTCTGCCAAGGCCGTTGCCGTGCCTGCTGCCTTTCTCTTGCCGCCGGGCACCCTGGCATTTGCGCGACGCCGGTTCGTGCTGGGGGTGATTGCGCCGTCGATCGACAGGGTGGGACGCCACCATCCGTTGGTGGTCTACCAGCAAGCCCATCCGCGCTGGGTGCTGAACCACTTCGAAGTTCAACTGCGGCAACCCTGCAACTGGCAGTTCTGGCTGGCCCGCGCAGTCGCGCGACACACGCGCGTGGAAGGGCCGGCCGATCTTGCCGCGATGGAATGCACGTTGAAGGCGTTGTGGCGCGATCAGAAGCATGCGTCGACAGCGGCGGGTTCCGCTGCCTGCGACGAGGCCGAAGCCGCGGTGCGAATGCGCCGCACACACGGGCTGCTCGACCGGTGGGCTGGCGATGCGCCCCCGCACGACATGGGCGGCCAACTGCATGGCGTTCGCTACCTGCCATGGGCCGACTGGCCGCAGCGCCTGTCGGGTGCATGCGTCGAGAGTGCGTTCTGGCAGCAGGACGCCCAGGGGCGTTTCGTGGGCGCGGCCAACCGGCTGCAAAAACTGTGGGGCGGTGTGCCATGACCACCTCGAGCGGCGCTGATGCCGACCCAGCGCATGGCGAGGTTGCGGCTCTGCGCCTTCGACTGACGCACAGCGGCGGCGAGGTGCGCAGCGGCGCGCTGCGCATCCCCGTGGACGGCGCAGGAATGTCCGACGCGCTCGCGCTGAGCGGCGAGCGTTACGCCGACGCTCAATGGCCCCTGGCCAACCTGTGCCGCATTCAACGGGACGGCGGCTCCGGCCGCTGGCAACTGCTGAACCTGAGCCACACGCTGCTGTGCGTGCGCAACGGGCAGCGCGTACCGCCCGCGTGCCCCGTGCCTGTCTCCGCAGGCGATGTGCTTGAGCTGGGCCTGTTGCGCTTCGTGGTGGAACCGTGGGACGACTTTTCCATCGCGCACGAGCCGGCCAGCGCTGCCACCCCGGCGGCCCGGATCGTGACGCCTGCGGAAGATCCGGCACCAGGTTTCGATTGGCACGATCTGGCCGGCAGCCCGCAAGACAGCGGCGTCATGGGGGCTTCGTCCAGTGCGCCCATCGATCCCTTCGTTTTGCTCGGAATTGCAGGGGTGCAGTCTCGCTCGACGGCAGACGTGCTGTCGGCGTTGCTTGGCGAATCGCCGCAGCCAGAGCGGCGCGCGATGCCCGCGGTCCACACCGAAAGATCGCCGAGCGCTCCCGGCGGCCCGGCGGCCTTGCTCGACGAGCTGCATGACGAATTCGTGCGCGTCGTGCGCGATCCCGATCAACTCGCCGGTCGTACCGACTGGGAGGGCATCTTCGCCATCGACGGCGAGCCCGCGCCCACGCTGGACGAACTCAGCAAGCAGGCCGAACCCTATCCGTTGCTGCGCGACATCGTGCTGCAGCGAGAGGGCATCGACTGCATCATCGATGGCTTCGAACCGTTGGAACGGTCCTCGGTGCTCGATACGCCGCACACGGAAGATGTGCTGAGCTTGTTCGCTCCCGAACTGGCCCGCGATGCCCAGGCCGTGTTGCCCAGCCTCACGCGGCGAGAGCATCACGAACTGTCGCCTGACAGCCATGTCCGCATCGGCACGGCCCGCAGCATCCCGAACGGCCGTGGCAGCGACAGCGGTAGTGACAAGGGAGGCACCGAGTGAAGCCAGACGCCGGACTGGCCCTGCAGCCCATGCTCGAACGGCTGCGCCAAACGCCGTGGAGGTTCGGGTTTTTCTCCCTGCTTCGGCGGTTGGGGGCATCCCACGTGGAGCAACCGCCCATCGGACGGGCGAGCCGCCCTCAGCAGGAGCCGTTTCGCCTGGGCCAGACGGCTGCATTGATCTTCGCGCCCCGCGAGATCGCCGAAGCCGTGCTGCCCGAGGAGGCGCAGGCTCGCGTGCCTGGCGCTGCGCCGCCGCGCTCAGGAAACAACCCGCTGCTGCCGATGGTGCGTGTGTACGGCCTCGGCATGTTGGGGCCGAACGGGCCGTTGCCACTCCATTACACCGAGATCGTGCGCGACCGAAGCGAGAACCACAACGACACGACGCTCGCCGATTTTCTCGATCTGTTTCATCACCGCTATCTGACGCACATGTACCGGGCGTGGGCCCAGAGCCAGGCTGCGGCGGGGCTCGATCGTGCGGGTGACGAGGTCTTCAGCCGCTACGTGGCGCGCTTGACGGGGCACGATCCGCTGGAGATCCGGGACTCGGTGTTGCCCGCACACGCCAGGCTCGCGGCATCGACGCACCTGGCGCGTGAGTCCCGCAATCCCGACGGCCTGGCCGCCACGCTGGCGCGCTTCTTCGCGGTACCCGTGCAACTGCAGGAGTTCGTGCTGCACTGGATTCGCATCGACGACGAAGACCGGAGCCATCTGGGGCAGGCCCGCGCCTCCAGCGTCATGGGCGTGGGCGCGATGGCGGGCGAGGTCGTGGCCGACCGGCAGAACAAGTTCCGGCTCGTGCTCGGGCCGCTGAGCCTCGACCAGTACCTGCGCTTCACGCCGCAGGGGCGCGATCTGCCCTTGCTCGTCGAGTGGGTTCGGGGCTTCGTCGGCTACGAGTTCGTCTGGGAGGTCGAGCTGCGCGTGCGAAACGACAGCACGCCACCCGCACGGCTCGAGGACAAGGAAAAGCTCGGCTGGTCGACCTGGTTGGGAGGCGCCGAAGGCGCGACGGGGCCCGGCGACAACACGGTCGGCATGGTGTTCGAGCCCGAGCAGTACATCGGTTCCCGCTCTTCTCACGACGACACGCGCGCCGCGCGCTGAGTCTTTCCGCCCGCAAAACCATGACCCTCGTCACTTCGTCCCCCACTTCTTCCAGCGCCTTGCCCCTCAGCCCGACCGCTCCATGCGGTCCCAGCCTGGAGTACGACGCGGAGTACGCGGTCCTGCTCTCGCGCATGTCACCGCGCGGGGAGGCCCAGTACGGCGAGTTCATGGGCGTGCCGGAGGCGCCGAACTGGGCGGAAATCGAGCGGGACTGTCGGCGGTTGCTGTCTAGGACCCGGGATATCAACCTGTTCGTCTGGATCTGCAGGGCCCGCACGCGGCTCGCCCACGCCGCGGGGCTTGCACCTTCCCTGGGTGCGCTGGCCGAAGCCTTGCAGACCTGGCCCGACGCGATCCACCCGCTACTGGTCGTGGAGGGGGAGCGCGATCCGGCCGTGCGTGCCAACGCCCTGGCGGCGCTGGCCGACCCCGAGGGCCTGCTGGGCGACGTGCGCGAGATCGTGGTGGCGGCGAACGCGGCGCGTCACCTGACCGTGCGAGAGGTCGAGCGCGCCTTCGCGGTGCCTCGGCAGGTCGGCTCTCCCAGCCCCGAGTGGGTGGCGCAGCAACTGGACGGCTTGCGTCGGTCCGCTGCCGACGACGTCGACGCCCCGGTCAGCTTGCTTGCGACGGCGTCGAAGGCGGTACGGGAGATCGCCGCGTGGTCAGCGAGCAACCTGGGGCAGGACGCGCCGTCGCTGCAGGCGTTGGGCGTCCTGCTGGCCCCGTTCGAGTTGCCTGAGCCGCAGGGTGAAGCCGAACCGGCCGAACACGCAGAGGCCCACGGGCTCGTCGAGAGACCGCGCAGCCCCTCCGCGCTGTCGCGCGACGATGTCCGCGACAGCATCCGTGACGCCCGCGAATGGTTCGAGATCCACGAGCCCAGCAGCCCGGTCGCCGTGCTGCTCGGGCAGGCCGAGCGAATGGTCGGGCGACGCTTCTCGGAGGTGGCCGATGCGATTCCGCTCGATCTGGTGCGCAAATGGGACGCGGCAGGGGAGGTGCCTCGATGACGGGCGTCCCGCTCGGCCTGCCCCTGATCTGCTTCGTTGTCGGGATGCTGGGTGCCGGGCTGGGTGCCTGGCTCTGCGTGCGCAGTTCCCGCGCGCAGTTGGAAACCCAGCGGCATGCTTTCGAGCAGGCCCGCGATAAAGCCGAGCGTGACCTGCAACAGGCCTTGCTGTGCGTCCCCCAGTGGATGCAGCAAACAGTTCGCGTCGAGCTCGAGTTCCTGGGGAGGCAGCAGACGGAGCGTTGGAAGGAACTGGTCGGTGAGCAGCAGCGCCGGCAGGCCGCGCAGGACGGCCTGCGCAAGACCGAATGGCAGGCCCTGCTGGCGGGCTCCTCGACCCGGGGCCCTCTGACGGCTCCGGCTCCGGTCCCTGTGCCTGCAGCCCCCGCGCCGACGGCCCAAGTGGCGTCTGTGACCTCGCTTGCCGGTTCACCCGAGCCGCAGAAAGATCCCCGCCCTTTGCCAGATCCGGTGACTGCCCGGGAGCAGCTGGAACGGGAACTCACCGATGAGGAGATCGACGCCTTGCCGCCCGATTTACCGGTGCCCACGCGGTTGCCTGGCAGAAAATTGCCGGCGCCCAAGAGGCCCGTCCTGCGCAATTTATGAAAAACCGGCGGCTCGCCGGTTTTTTTATGGTCGATTTTCTGTTGTCGTACACGCCGCAAGGCCCTTGATTTGTCGAATACGCGCCACCAAGTCCGTCTGCGTCGGCACGGTGCTTGCACGCTCTATAGAATCTTTTTCATGGCAACGAGAATTCCCAAGACTCCCAACACCCCGCCGGCCCAGAAACCGGCCGGGGACGACGGAGATTCGGTCGTCCTGGAGCGCCGGCCGCAAAAAACTGCGCCGCCCCAGATGTACCAGGTGGTCATGCTGAACGACGACTACACCCCCATGGAGTTCGTGATCGTCGTTCTGCAGGAATATTTCAGCAAGGACCGCGAAAGCGCTACCCAGATCATGCTCAAGATCCACCTCGATGGCCGCGGCGTCTGTGGGGTCTATTCCCGCGACATGGCGGCCACCAAGGTCAACCAGGTGATGGAAGCGGCCCAGCAAGCCGGGCATCCGCTGCAATGTGTCAGCGAGCCGGTTGCATGAACCAGTTGAATTGCGCAAGCTCCAACCCATCTGAGAACTTATTTACAGCAAGGCAAAAGGAAATCACATGATTGCCCAGGAACTGGAAGTCAGCTTGCACATGGCCTTCGTCGAGGCCCGTCAGCAGCGCCACGAGTTCATCACCGTGGAGCATCTGCTGCTCGCTTTGCTGGACAACCCGAGCGCCGCGGAAGTTCTGCGCGCCTGCTCGGCCAACGTCGACGACCTTCGGGCGTCGCTTACGAACTTCATCAAGGACAACACGCCGCAAGTGGCGGGTACCGACGATGTAGACACCCAGCCCACGCTGGGTTTCCAGCGCGTCATCCAGCGCGCCATCATGCATGTGCAGTCCACCGGCAACGGCAAGAAGGAAGTCACTGGCGCCAACGTGCTGGTGGCGATCTTCGGTGAGAAGGACTCGCACGCCGTGTACTACCTCCACCAGCAGGGCGTGACCCGCCTCGACGTGGTGAACTTCATTGCCCACGGCATCAAGAAGAGCGATCCGCCGGAAGCCGTCAAGGGCAGCGGCGAAGCTCCCCAGGGCGAAGGCGAAGAGGGCGGCGGCGAACGCAACGAGAAAACATCGCCGCTCGAGCAGTTTACCCAAAACCTCAACCAGCTCGCCAAGGACGGCAAGATCGATCCGCTGATCGGCCGCGAATACGAGGTCGAGCGCGTCATCCAGATCCTGTGCCGCCGGCGCAAGAACAACCCGCTGCTGGTGGGTGAAGCCGGCGTCGGCAAGACCGCGATTGCCGAGGGCCTGGCCTGGCGCATCACGCAGGGCGACGTGCCGGAGATCCTTGCCGAAGCGCAGGTCTATTCGCTCGACATGGGCGCGTTGCTTGCAGGCACCAAGTACCGCGGTGACTTCGAGCAGCGCCTGAAGGGCGTGCTCAAGTCGCTCAAGGACAAGCCGAACGCCATTCTGTTCATCGACGAAATCCACACCCTCATCGGTGCGGGTGCAGCTTCGGGCGGCACGCTCGACGCGTCGAACCTGCTGAAGCCGGCGCTGTCCAGCGGCCAGCTCAAGTGCATCGGTGCAACCACCTTCACTGAATACCGCGGCATCTTCGAGAAGGACGCGGCCCTGTCGCGTCGCTTCCAGAAGGTCGACGTGGTCGAGCCGACGGTGCAGGAAACCGTCGACATCCTGAAGGGCCTGAAGTCGCGCTTCGAGGAACACCATGGCGTGAAGTACGCGCTGGCAGCGCTGCAGGCCGCCGCCGAACTCAGCGCCAAGTACATCAATGACCGTCATTTGCCCGACAAGGCCATCGACGTCATCGACGAAGCCGGTGCCGCCCAGCGCATCCTGCCGCCGAGCAAGCGCAAGAAGACCATCAGCAAGACCGAGGTCGAGGAAATCGTGGCGAAGATCGCGCGCATTCCCCCCGCCAACGTCAGCAACGACGACCGCGGCAAGCTGCAGACCATCGAGCGCGACCTGAAGAGCGTGGTGTTCGGCCAGGACAAGGCGCTCGAAGTGCTCGCCTCGGCGGTCAAGATGGCGCGCTCAGGCCTGGGCAAGGGCGACAAGCCGATCGGCTCGTTCCTGTTCTCCGGCCCCACGGGCGTCGGCAAGACCGAAGCCGCGAAACAGCTCGCCTACATCATGGGCATCGAGCTGATCCGCTTCGACATGTCGGAGTACATGGAGCGTCACGCGGTGAGCCGCCTGATCGGCGCGCCTCCGGGCTACGTCGGTTTCGACCAAGGCGGCCTGCTGACCGAAGCCGTCACGAAGAAGCCGCACTCGGTGCTGCTGCTCGACGAAATCGAGAAGGCGCACCCGGACATCTTCAACGTGCTGCTGCAGGTCATGGACCACGGCACGCTGACGGACAACAACGGGCGCAAGGCCGACTTCCGCAACGTCATCGTCATCATGACGACCAATGCGGGCGCCGAGACCATGAACAAGGCGACCATCGGCTTCACCAACCCGCGCCAGGCGGGCGACGAAATGGGCGACATCAAGCGCCTGTTCTCGCCCGAGTTCCGCAACCGGCTGGACGCCATCGTCAACTTCAAGCCGCTCGACGAAAACGTCATCCTGCGCGTGGTCGACAAGTTCCTGCTGCAACTGGAAACCCAGCTCAGCGAGAAGAAGGTGGATGTCACCTTCAGCGACAAGCTGCGCAAGCACCTGGCGAAGAAGGGCTTCGACCCGTTGATGGGCGCGCGTCCGATGCAGCGCCTGATCCAGGACACGATCCGTCGTGCACTGGCCGACGAACTGCTGTTCGGTCGCCTGACCGACGGCGGCCGCCTCGAAGTCGATCTCGACGACAAGGACGAAGTGCTGCTCGACATCCAGCCGCTGTCGAAGAAGGAAGGCAAGTCGAAGCCCGAAGCCGAAGAAGCCGCAACGGGTTGAACGAACCGGGCAATCCGTGGCCCATGAGGCCACGGAGACGCCACCAAAGGCCGGTAGCATCACGCTGCCGGCCTTTTTCTTTGGCCGGTGCATCCGCACCGCCGCTTCAACTCTCTTTTCGTCTTGATCCTCCCCGTCCTCAGCCCCGAATGGAAAACCGGCCTCTCCCTGGCCTGGAGCGGCTACATCGCAGTGCTGTCGATCTGGATCGTGATGCAGAAGCGCGCGCCGGTGTCCACCATGAGCTGGATCCTGTCGCTGGCGCTGCTGCCGTTCGCGGGTTTCGTCATCTATTACTTCCTCGGGCCGCAGCGCCTGCGCAAGCAGCGCATCAAGCGGCTGCGCAGCCGCGCCAGCGCTCATGCCCAGGCCGATGTCGCGCTCCTGCGCGACGTGGCGCAGAGCGCGCCGCCGGCCCTGCAGCAGATGGCGCGGCTGGGCACCGCGACCTGCGGGCTGCCGGTGTCCAGCGCCGTCGACGTGGAGCTGCTGTCGGGCGGCGCGCGCACGTTCGACGCCATCTTCGAGGCCGTGCGCGCCGCGCAGAACCACATCCACCTCGAGTACTACATCTTCGAGCCCGACAAGATCGGCACTGCGCTGCGCGACCTGCTGGTCGAGCGCGCGAAACAGGGCGTGACGGTGCGCCTGCTGATCGATGCGCTGGGCTCCAAGCGCATCGGGCGCAAGTTCATGGCGCCGCTGCACGAGGCGGGTGTGAAGGTGGCGCTGTTTCACGACACCAAGATCGGCCGCCGCCTGCGCCCGGTGACCAACTACCGCACCCACCGCAAGATCGTGGTGTGCGACGGCCGCGTGGGCTTCACGGGCGGCGTGAACATCACCGACGAGGAAGACAAGCGCACCAACCCCGACGCGTACCACGACGTGCACCTGCGCATCGAAGGCAGCGCGGTGCGCTGGCTGCAGACCACCTTCCTGGAAGACTGGACCTACGCCACCGGCGAGGACCCGCGCGGCATGGACGACACCATGGCTGCGATGCTGCCGCAGCTCGAGGCGGGCGATATTCCGGTGCAGATCGTGACGAGCGGCCCCGACAACGCCCTCGAGGCCATCCACCGCATGCACGTGGAGGCCATTCATTCGGCCACGCACCGCGCCTGGCTCACCACGCCGTACTTCGTGCCGGGCGAGCCCGCGCTGATGGCGCTCACCAGCGCCGCGCTGCGCGGCGTGGACGTGCGCCTGCTGGTGCCGCGCCGCAGCGACTCGGCCATCGTGAGCGCCGCGGCGCGCTCGTATTTCGACGAGCTGATCGCCGCCGGCGTGAAGGTGTGGGAGTACAAGGCGCGCATGCTGCACTCCAAGACCCTGGTGGTCGACGACCATTGCGCGATGATCGGCACCGCCAATTTCGACAACCGCAGCTTCCGCCTCAACTTCGAGGTCTGCGCGGTGGTCTATGGTCCGGAACTGGCCCGGCCGCTGGCGGAGCAGTTCGAGACCGACCTGCGCAGTTCTGGCGCGGTGCGCGCCCACCGGCCACAGAATTTCTGGCGTCGTCTCGGCGATGCCATTGCGCGCTTGTTTTCACCCCTGCTCTGAATGAACCACACCTTTCTCTGGCACGACTACGAAACCTTCGGCGCCGTGCCGCGCCGCGACCGCCCCTCGCAGTTCGCCGCCATCCGCACCGACGCCGAGCTGAACGAAGTCGGCGAGCCGCTCATGGTCTATTGCAAGCCCGCGCCCGACTACCTGCCCAGCCCCGAGGCCTGCCTGATCACCGGCATCACGCCCCAGGTGTGCCTGGAGCGCGGCATTCCCGAGCACGAATTCGCCGCGCAGATCGAGCAGGCCTTCTCGCAGCCCGGCACCATCGGCGTGGGCTACAACACCATCCGCTTCGACGACGAGGTCACGCGCTTCCTGTTCTGGCGCAACCTGATCGACCCGTATGCGCGCGAATGGCAGAACGACTGCGGCCGGTGGGACCTGCTCGACGTGGTGCGCCTCACCTACGCGCTGCGCCCCGACGGCATCGAGTGGCCGAAGAAGGAGGACGGCAGGCCCAGCTTCAAGCTCGGCGACCTGGCGCGTGCCAACGGCCTGCTGCACGAGTCGGCGCACGACGCGCTGTCGGACGTGCGTGCGACCATCGCGCTGGCCCGGCTGATTCGCGACAAGCAGCCCAAGCTGTTCGACTTTGCCTTCGGCCTGCACAAGAAGGACCGCGTGGCCACCGAGCTCGGCCTGCCCGCGATGCGCGAAACCGCCAAGCCATTCCTGCACGTGTCGGGCATGTTCCCGGTCGAGCGCGGCTGCATCGCCGTGATGTGGCCGCTGGCCAGCCACCCCACCAACAAGAACGAGCTGCTGGCCTGGGACCTGGCGCACGACCCCAGCGAGCTGCGCGACCTCGACGCCGACACGCTGCGCCTGCGCCTGTTCACCCGCACCGCCGACCTGCCCGAAGGCATGGTCCGCCTGCCGGTGAAGGGCATTCACCTGAACAAGTCGCCGATGGTGGTCGGCAACCTGCGCACGCTCGCGCCGGCCATGGCCGAACGCTGGAACATCGACCTCGACGCCGCCATGCGCAACGCCGCCATCGCCCGCGACCTGCCCGACATGAGCGCCATCTGGTCGCAGGTGTACGCGAGGCCGAAAGAGGCCGCGCCCGATGTGGACGAAGACCTCTACGGCGGCTTCGTCGGCAACGCCGACCGCCGCCGCCTGAACCAGCTGCGTGCGCTGTCGCCCGAAGAGCTGGCCAAGGATCGCACCGGTTTCGACGACGGCCGGCTCGACGAGATCCTGTTCCGCTACCGCGCGCGCAACTGGCCCGAGCTGCTCAGCGAAGAGGAAACCGAGCGTTGGGAAGCCTTGCGCGTGGCCAGGCTCTTCAAGGGCGAGGGCGGGGCGCGCACCATCGAGATGCTGTTCAGCGAGGTCGATGCGCTTTCAGAGAACGCCGACGAGCGCGGCGAGGAAATTCTGGGCGCGCTCTACGAATACGCCGAGGCCATCGCGCCGGAGGCCTGACCCATCGCTCGCTGGGCGTTCCCCGCCGACGGGTAAGAACGCAGCCATGGGCAAAAATCAGCCTGCCGATTTATGCTGCCCGCATGACCGCTCAAGCTGCCGCGCTCGCCGACTTCGCCACCCGCCACCCCAGGCTCTTCGTGCTCACCGGCGCGGGGTGCAGCACCGAATCGGGCATTCCCGACTACCGCGACGTGAAGGGCGAATGGAAGCGCCCATCGCCCGTCACCTACCAGGCCTTCATGGGCGAGGAATCGACGCGCCGCCGCTACTGGGCGCGCAGCCTGATCGGCTGGCCGACCATGGCCGGCGCCCGCCCCGGTGCGGCGCATCGCGCGCTGGCGCAGCTCGAGGCGGCCGGGCGCGTGGGACTATTGCTCACGCAGAACGTCGACGGCCTGCATGACGCCGCAGGCAGCCGGGGCGCCATCGACCTGCACGGGCGCATCGACACCGTGCGCTGCATGGGCTGCGAGCGGCGCACCACGCGCGCCGACCTGCAGCTGGCATTGCGCGAGCGCAACCCGCGCTGGGCCGCACTCGAAGCGCGCGCCGCGCCGGATGGCGATGCCGACCTCGAAGGCCACGACTTCTCGGCCTTCGACGTGCCCGTCTGCGCCCACTGCGGCGGCCTGCTCAAGCCCGACGTGGTGTTCTTCGGCGAGAGCGTGCCGAAAGAGCGCGTCACCGCGGCCTTCACGGCGCTCGAAGCAGCCGATGCGGTGCTGGTGGCCGGCTCGTCGCTGATGGTGTATTCGGGCTTTCGCTTCGTGCAGGCCGCAGCGGCGGCGGGCAAGCCGGTGGCGGCTGTGAACCTGGGACGCACGCGGGCCGACGCGTTGCTCACGCTGAAGGTCGAGCAACCCGTGGGCGAGGCGCTCTCGGCACTCGCGCAGCGCCTGGCGCCCGAGGCACAGCCCGACAGGCTGAACTGAGGGTGTGCGCCAGCGGCTTGCAGCTGCGCTTGCGGTTCAGGCCGCGTTTCAGGCCGCGCGCTTCAGCGGCGCCGCCTCGGCCTCGTAGTAAGCCTGCCGTTCCTCAACGGCGTTCCAGCCGATGATGTCCTTGAACGCCGGCATGGTCGTCTGCCCGCTCGGCAGGCCGTCGACATCGCCTGTGCGGCGCTCCGACAGCACCTGCAGGTTGGCCTGCAGCGCGTGCACGGTGCTCATCAGCGTGACGATCGGGTAGGTCGCGAAGGCCGCCACCGACTCGATCTGCGCACGGCTCAGCTTGGCCATCCACAGCCCCTGCATCAGCTGCAGCGACAGCCGCCGGCCCGTGGCTTCCTTCAGCTTCACCAGGTCGTCGTAGCCCTTGAAGGTGCGCGAAATCGGCTGGATCAGGTCGGCGCCGGCCTCGGCGTACTGGCAGGCGCGGTCGATCGCGTCCGACGGGTCGATGGCGTCGGTGCGCGCCACGATCAGGAAGTCGGGGTCCTGGCGCGCGTCCACCGCTGCGCGGATCTTGGCCACCGCGTCGCGCACCGGCACCAGCGGCATGGTGCTGGCGGCGGCGGGGCAGCGCTTGGGGCTGAACTGGTCTTCGAGCGAAATGGCGGCCACGCCTGTCTTCTCGAACTCGCGCACGGTGCGCGCCACGTTGATCACGTTGCCGTAGCCCGTGTCGGCGTCGGCAAAGATCGGCTTCTTCACGACGTTGGCGATGCGGTTCACCACGCCGACGTTTTCCGTCAGCGTGTACAGCTCCACGTCGGGCTGGCCCAGGAGCGAGGCCGAGATGCCGAAGCCGGTGGTGAAGATGCCGTCGAAGCCCGACTGGTCGACCAGCAGCGCCGACAGCGCGTCCTGCGCGCCGGCCATCCAGAAGGTGGGGCCGGCGGTGATGCGCGTGCGCATCGCCTTGCGAATCGACGCCGGGGATGGTGTGGAAGTCATGGAAAGTGCTCCTTGAAAGGTGGGTGGACTCAGCGCTTGACGGGGTCGATGTAGCCGCCGAGCGACACGAACTTCTGGTCCTTGAGCTCCATCAGCGCCACGCCGGTCTGGCCGCGCCGCGCATAGCCGCCGGCGGTCAGCGGCTGGAACGAAATCTTCGGACCGATCTTCTGGTCGAAGCTGCTCATGCCGTCGAGCGCGGCCACCACCTTGGCGCGGCTGGGCTCGTTGCCCGCGCGCTTGAGCGCCTCGACCGCCACGGCCGCGGCCGAGTAGCCCATCAACGCCGTGGAGGAGGGGGCCGACTTGGGGTACAGCCTGGTGTAGCGCGTGAAGAAGTCCTTGATGGCCGGGTTGTCGCCCTCCACCGCGTCGTAGTAAGAGGCCACGTACAGCTTGGCCGGGCTCTTGCCCAGCAGCTCGACGAACTTCGGGTCGTTCAGGCCGCCCGCGCCGAACACGGTGGGCTTCCAGCCCAGCTTTTCCGCGCCGCGGAAGAACAGCACCGCCTCCTGGCCCAGCGCATAGACGATCACCACGTCGGGCTCGGCCTGCTTGAGCTTGAACACCTGCGACGTGATGTCGGTGGCGAAGCGCTCGAAGCTCTGCGCCTCCACCAGCTTCAGGCCGTGCTTTTCCAGCTGCCTGCCCGCGATGTCGTAGGCCGGCTTGCCCCAGCCGTCGTTCTGGTAAAGCATGGCGATCTTCTTCGCTTTCAGCTTCTCCACCGCGTAGTCGATGTAGGCGGCAGTCTCGGTCGACTGCGGCGATGGCAGCACGTACAGCAGCTCGCGCGGCGGCGTGCTCGTCAGGTCGGAGATGCTCAGCGCGCCGATGGTCGGCACCTTCTTCGTCGAGCTGTATTCGTAGGCGCTGATGTTGGTGGCGTGGCCGATGTTGCCCACCATCGCGAACACGTTGTCGCGCTCGATCAGCAGCTTGGCGTTGGCCACCGACTTCGCGGGCTTGAGCTCGTCGTCGTAGGTGATCAGCTTGATCTTGCGGCCGTTCACGCCGCCCTGTTCGTTCACCATGTCGAAGTAGGTGCGAATGCCTTCGTCCACCGCCTTGCCCATGTAGGCCAGCGTGCCCGACATCGGCTGCGACGAGCCGAGCACGATCTCCTTGTCGAGCACACCTTCGGCCTTGTTCTCGAAAGCGAAGGCCAGGGGCGGCAGCGCGGCTGCGAAGAGCAGCGCGGCGCCGGTGGCAAGGGCGGTGCGGCGCGGGGCGGAATGGGTCATGGGTGTGTCTCCTGTCGTTGATGTTGGGAAATCTGCGTGAGCCTCAGCCGCCCAGGTAGGCGCGGCGAATGTCTTCGTTGCCGGCCAGTTCGGCCGCCGGCCCGTGCATGACGACGCGGCCGGTCTCGATCACATAGCCTTCGTCGGAAATGTCGAGCGCGATGTCGGCGTCCTGCTCCACGATCAGCAGCGTGAGCCGCTCGCGGTCGCGAATGTCGCGCAGCGTCGAGAAGATGGCGTCCTTCAGGATGGGTGCGACGCCCATCGAGGGCTCGTCCAGCATCAGCAGGCGCGGCTTGGCCAGCAGGCCGCGCGCAATGGCCAGCATCTGCTGCTCGCCGCCCGAGAGCGTTCCGGCGCGCGAGGTGATGCGCTCCTTCAGCCGCGGAAAGTAGCCCAGCACGCGCTCGATGTCCTCGCGCACCTCGCCGGCCGGGCGGGTGTAGCCGCCGAGCACCAGGTTCTCCTTCACCGAGAGCTGCGCGAACACCATGCGGCCCTGCGGCACATGCACCACGCCGCGGCGCACCAGCTGCTCGGCCGGCACGTTGGCGATGCTGCGTCCGTCGAACACCGCGGTGCCGCCCGCCACCGGCAGCAAGCCGGAGAGCGCGCGCATCAGCGTGGTCTTGCCCGCGCCGTTGGCGCCCAGCACGCACACGATGCCCGCAGCCGGCACCTCGATCGACACGCCGTGCAGCGCGCGGATCTTTCCGTAGGCGGCGCTCAGGTTGTCCACGCGCAGCAGCGGTTCGCCGCGCTTCATCGGTTCAACGGCGTTTGCCACTCTTGCCTCCTCCGAGATAGGCCTCGACCACGGCCGGGTTGCGTTCGATCTCGCGCGGCGAGCCCTGCGCCAGGAAGGCGCCGTTGTGCATCACGGTGATGGTGTCCGAGATCGACATCACCAGCGGCATGCTGTGCTCGATGAGCAGCAGCGTCGCGCCCGTGGCCTGCTGCAGCCGGCGCAGCGTGTCGCCCAGCGCGTCGATCTCGCGGTTGTTCATGCCGGCGGCGGGTTCGTCCAGCAGCATCAGCACCGGCTCCAGCGCCATGGCGCGCGCCAGTTCCACCAGCTTCTGCGTGCCGTAGGGCAGGTCGCGCACCAGCGTGTGGGCGTGTGCGCCCAGCTTGAGGCTGTCGATGATCTGCTGCGTGCGTTCGCGCTGCTCGCGCTCCTCGCGGCGCTGGCGCGGCAGCCGCAGCAGCGCCTCGGCCAGCGTGCAGCGCATGGCGCCCGAGCGCGCGATCAGCACGTTGTCGAACACCGTGAGCTCCGCGAACAGCTCCAGGTTCTGGAAGGTGCGGGCAATGCCCAGGCGCGAGATCTGGTGCGCCTTGCACTTGAGCAGATCGTGCTCGCCCGTGGCCGTGCGCAGGCGCATGGCGCCTTTCTGCGGCGTGTAGAAGCGGCTGATGCAGTTGAGCATCGTGGTCTTGCCCGCGCCGTTCGGGCCGATCAACGCATGCACGGTGCCGGGCATCACGTCGAAGCCGACGTCCTGCACGGCGACGATGCCGCCGAAGCTCATGCGCACGTCCGAGAGCGACAGCACGGGTGCCGTGCCGGGGCCGGCTTGCGGCCGGCTCGTGACGGGCGCGCCGTCGACCAGCGCCCTCATCGCGGCACCTCCGGGCCGGCGGCCGCGTCGGCGCCCGGCAGCTTCTTGCGCTTGAACAGGCTGGCCAGCCCGTCGGGCAGGAACATCAGCGCCAGGATCATCGCCACGCCGTACAGCGCGCGCTGGAACTGGTCGAAGCCGAAGTAGGTGAGCAGCTGCGGCGCGCCGATGACGAACACCGCGCCCAGCACCGAGCCCATGATCGAGCCCAGCCCGCCCACGATCACCATCGACACGAAGCTGATCGACACCATGATGTTGAAGAGCGACGGGTCGATGAAGCGCACCACCGGCGCATACAGCGCGCCCGACAGGCCCGTGTAGAACGCGCACACGCCGAAGGCGATGAGCTTGAGCCTGGTGGCGTTCAGGCCCAGTGCGCGCGAGGCCGTCTCGCTGCCCTTGAGCGCGAGAAAGCCGCGCCCGAAGTGGCTCTGCGAGAGGTTGCGCGCAATCCACAGCGCCGCGCCCAGCACCACGGCCACGAACAGGTGGTAGGCCCGCTCGTCCAGGGCAAAGCCGAACAGCGTGGGCCCGGGCGCGCCCATGCCGTTTTCGCCGCCCGTGAGCTCTCCGCCCGACTTGGCGATTTCCACCGAGATCATCACGAAGCCCAGCGTGGCGATGGCCAGGAAGACTTCTTCCAGCCGCAGCACCGGCAGCGCCAGCAGCACGCCCACCACCGTGGCCACGGCCGCGGCGATCACCATCGACAGCACCAGCGGCACGCCGAAGTGCGTGGTCAGAATGGCGCTGCCGTAGGCGCCGATGCCGAAGAACACCGCCCCGGCCATCGAGATCAGGTTGGTGTAGCCGGTGAGGATGTTGGTGCCGAAGGACGCGAGCGTGTAGATCAGCACCAGCGTGAAGATGTAGAGCACGTAGCCGCCCGGAACGAGCGGCGCGAGCACGAAGAGCGCAATGAACGCCAGCGGCGCCATCCAGGGCCGCGAATCGAAGATGCGTGTCATGGGTGGGCTTCCTCAGACTTTCTTGACCTGGCGCCGCGCCAGCAACCCGTGCGGGCGCAGGATCAGGATGGCCAGCATCACGATGAAGGGCACCGCGTCCTTCCATTCGGAGGACAGGTAGGCGCCGGTGAGGTTGGAGGTCACGCCGATGATCACGCCGCCCAGCAGCGCGCCCGGCATGCTGCCGATGCCCCCGAGCACCGCCGCCGCAAAGGCGAAGTGCAGGGCGCTCTGCATCATCGAGAAGTGCACGAAGGTGAGCGGCGCAATCAGCAGGCCGGCGGCCGCCGCGATCACGTGCGACAGCGCCCACGCCAGCGAGTAGATGCGCTTGATGGGGATGCCCATGAGCCGCGCGGCCGTCGGGTTTTCCATGGTCGCCTGCATCGCGATGCCCAGCCGCGTGAAGCGGAAGAACGCGAACAGCGCGCCGGCCAGCGCCGCGCACACGCCCACGATGCCCAGGTCGATGCCCGAGACGATCACGCCGCCCACGTCGATGGGCGCGGCCGGGAACACGCTCGGCAGCTCCTGCGTGTCCTTGCCCCAGAGCCAGATGGCGAGGTCGCCGAAGATCAGGAACAGGCCCAGCGTGCAGATGGCCGACGACAGCAGCGCCTTGCCGATGAAGCGCCGGATGATGAAGCGCTCGATCAGCATGCCCAGCGCCGCCCCGAACAGCAGCACCAGGGGCACCACGGCCCACATCGGCAGGCCCAGGCGCACGAGGGTGCAGGCGGTGAAGGCCGAGAGCATGGCCGCCTCGCCGTGCGCGAAATTGAGGATGCCGGTCGCCTTGAACACCATCACGATGCCCAGGGCGATCAGCCCGTAGATGGCGCCCAGGGCGACGCCGCTCACGATCATCTGGAGCATGCGGTGCGCTCCGGGCTCAGGCCGTGGCAGGGGTTTCGCCCTGCCGCGCCAGCCGTGCCTTCAGGTACGGAATGAAGCCGCCCGCCTCCAGCGTGCCGCGCTCCACCGACGACAGCCGCTCGAAGGGCAGCTGCCTGCCGCTGGCCACGTGGGTCACCGTGCTGGCGTCCCAGTCGACCTTCAGCGCATCCCAGCGCGTGGTGATCTCGCGGATGCCGGGGCAGGTGATGAGCGGAAAGCCCATGCTGATCTCGCCGCGAAAGAACCCCGGCGAGAACGACTCGGCAATCACGCCCGCCACGCCCAGGTGGCGCATGGCGCGCATCGCCGGGTAGTGCGGATGGCCGTAGCCGAAATTGTGGCCGCCCACCAGCAGGTCGCCCTTTGCCACCGACGTGGCGAAGGCGGGGTCGTAGCTCGTCATGGTGACGGCGGCCAGCTCGTGGATGTCGGTGATCTTGATGTTCTTGATGCCGACGATCAGGTCGATGTCGAAATCGTCCTGCTCGAAGATCCAGGCCGCGCGGCCTTGCAGGTTGGGCATGCTCATGCGGCGCTCCTTTCGAGGGCTTCGGCCTCTGCCCTGTTCCTGGCGGCTTCGGCCAGGTAGGGGCGGGGGTCGGCAATGCAGCCTTCGAGCGCCGAAGCCGCCACCACCGCCGCGTTGCAGATGAAGATTTCCGAATCGGCGCTGCCCATGCGGCCGGGCGTGTTCAGCGTGCCGGTCGACACGGCGCGCTGCCCGTCGGTCATGGTCGCGATGCGGCCGTAGCAGTAGTCGCAGCTCGACGAGCTGATGAAGGCGCCCGCGTCCACGAGCGTGGAAATCAACCCTTCCCTGGCGGCCTGCGACATGATGGCCTGCGAGGTCGGCACCACGTGCAGCTGAAAGCCCGGCTTGATGCGGCGCCCGCGCAGCACGTCGGCCGCGGCGCGCAGGTCTTCCAGCCGGCCGCTGGCGCAGGAGCCGAGGTAGCCGGTATGCACTTCGAGGCCCGCGTACTCGCTCAGGTCGCGCGTGTTCGCGGGGCTCGGCGGCGCCACCACGATGGGTGTGAGGTCGCTCACGTCGATGGTCACTTCGCGGTCGTACACGGCGTCGGCGTCGGGATAGACCGGGTCGAGCACGATCTTCGAGCGGCCCGCGGCGTAGGCCAGCGTTTTTGCGTCGGGCGCGATCAGCATGGTGGTCGCACCCAGGAACATCGCCTGGCCGCAGATGGTCTGGCGGCCTTCGATGCTCATGGCTTCGATCACCGGGCCGCACAGCTCCACCACCTTGAAGCGGCACGACGAAGGCCCCAGCACGCGCACCATGTGGTGGAACACGTCGCGCGCCATCACGCCCGGTTGCAGCGTGCCGGTGAGCGCGATCTTCACCGTGCCGGGCACGGTGAGCGCCATGGTCTCGCTCACGAAGGTTTCCAGCACGCTCTTGCGCGCGCCGATCGCCAGCGTGCCGAAGGCGCCGAGCTGGCTCACATGGCCGTCGAAGTGCACCGCGAAGGCCCCCGGCGTGGCGTAGCCCAGCTCGGCCGACACCTGGTGGCCGATGCCTTCGCGCTCGTGCACCGGCACGCCCTGTTCCTTGCCCCAGGCGCGCGTGACCTTGTGCAGCTCTTCTTCCTTGGGCGCGGTGGCCGGGACCATGTGGTCGATGAAGAGCACGAAGCGCTCGGGGCTGGGCACCTTGTCCACGCCGAACTCTTCGCGGGCCTCCTTGAAGAACACGTCGGTGTAGCCGGGGAAGTCGTAGGCAATCACGAAATCGGGGCGGGCCAGCACTTCGTCGCCGGGGCGAACGCTGGCGCGTCCGGCCACGCGGGCCAGGATTTTCTCGGTCATCGTTTGGGGCATCTGCATTCCTTGGGTATCCACAATGTGGCGACATGTGTTGTCGTCTCCCATGAATTACAGACGGGCAGACCTTTTGCCCCGGATGAGGTTAACCCTTAAATATCCACAATGTGGATGCAATATAAAGCGGCACCCAAGTAATAAAAGATGGAGGGTCTACATGGCAGACAAAGAACCGCCACAAGGTGAGAACGCACGCACCGGCACGCAAAGCATCGAGCGCGTGGTCGGCATGCTCCGCGTGGTGGCGTCGCGCGGCAGGCGCGGCATGCGGATCGGCGAAATCTCGGCCACCAGCGGGCTGCCGCAGTCGACCTGCGCGCGCATGCTGGCGCGGCTCGAAATCGAAGGGCTCGTTGCACGCGACGTGGCCACGCGCAAGTACTTCCTGGGGCCGCTGCTGCACGAACTCGGGCTGCTCGCGCGCCCGCGCTACCGGCTCAGCGACCTGTGCGACGGCGCGCTGCACCGCCTGGCCGACCTGACGCAGGACACGCTCTACCTCAGCGAGCGCAGCGGCATGGAGGCGGTGTGCACCAACCGCGCGCTGGGCGACTATCCGATCAAGGCGATGCCGCTGGACATCGGCATCCGCCGCCCGCTGGGCGTGGGGGCGGGCGGACTGTCGATGTTGTGCGCCATGCCCGAGGCGGAGGCCGAAGCCATCATCCAGGCCAACGGGCATCGCTACGAGAAGTTCGCGTCATTCACGGCCGACTTCCTGCGCGAGGCAGTGGCGCAGGGCCGGGCGCAGGGCTATTCGTTCCTCGACAGCGCGGTGACGCCGGGCACGGGTGCGATCGGCATCGCTTTTCCCGCGGAGAACCCCGTGGGCGCGATCAGCATCGCGGCCATCTCGGGGCGGCTGGGAACGGACCGCCGCGAGGACATGGCGCGCGAGTTGCGCCGGGAGGTGCGCAAGATCGAGTCGGCGCTGCTCGGCACGGCCGCTTCGGTGGCCGCCGACGAGGCCTGAGTTTCAGGCCTGGCGCTGCGGCGTCATCCAGCTCGTCGCACCACCACGCCCCGCGAGGTGCAGGCTCGCCGTGGCAGCGGGCGTTTCCGCCAGCAGCCGCCCCTTGCGGAACACCTTGAGGCGCGTGGCGCGCAGGCGAATCGCCTCGACCGGGTCGCGCGCCTGCAGCAGCACGAAGCTGGCATCGCAGCCCGCCGCGATGCCGTAGCCCTCCAGGTGCATCACGCGCGCCGCGTTCGTGGTCACGGCCTCGAAGCACTGGCGAATGCCGGCCTGGCTCGTCATCTGCGCCACGTGCAGGCCCATGTGCGCCACCTCGAGCATGTCACCCGAGCCCATGCCGTACCAGGGGTCCATCACGCAGTCATGGCCGAAGGCGACGTTCACGCCGGCGGCCATCAGCTCGGGCACGCGCGTCATGCCGCGGCGCTTGGGGTAGGTGTCGTGGCGGCCCTGCAGCGTGATGTTGATGAGCGGGTTGGCAATGACCGCCACGCCGCTCTGCGCGATGAGCGGCAGTAGCTTGCTCACGTAGTAGTTGTCCATCGAGTGCATCGAGGTGCAGTGCGAGCCCGTCACGCGGCCCTGCAGGCCCAGGCGTTGCGCCTCGAAGGCCAGGGTCTCGATGTGGCGCGAGAGCGGGTCGTCCGATTCGTCGCAGTGCATGTCGACCAGCTTGCCGCGCGCGGCCGCCATTTCGCACAGCAGCTTCACGCTGGCGGCGCCGTCGGCCATGGTGCGTTCGAAGTGCGGAATGCCGCCGACCACGTCCACGCCCCTGTCGAGCGCGCGCTCGATGTTCTCGACGCCGCCGGGGGAGCGCAAGACGCCGTCCTGCGGGAACGCCACCAGTTGCAGGTCGAGGTAGGGCGCCACCTGGCGCTTGACCTCGAGCAGCGCATCGACCGCCAGCAGGCTGGGGTCGCTGGTGTCCACATGCGTGCGCACGGCCAGCAGGCCCTTGGCCACGGCCCAGTCGCAGTAGGCCAGGGCACGTTCGATGAGCGCGTCGGCCGTGAGCAGCGGCTTCAGCTCGCCCCACAGCGCAATGCCTTCGAGCAGCGTGCCGCTCTGGTTGACGCGCGGCAGGCCATAGCTGAGCGTGGCGTCCATGTGGAAATGCGGGTCGACGAAATGCGGCGCGAGCAGCAGGCCCTGGGCATCGAGCGTTTCGTGCGCCGGGGCGGCGAGGCCCTCAGTCACTTCGGCGATGCACCCGTCCTGCACGGCGATCGACATGCCGGTGCGGCCGTCGGGGAGGGTGGCGTTGGAGATGAGGAGGTCGAGCATCGTGGTGGTCTTGTGTGTTGGGTGGAGCTGAATTGCCGGTGCTGGCAAAAAGGCAAAAGGGCTGTGCAGCACGCGAGGCGTCAGCGCGTGCGCTGCGCCCGGTACCGGTACTGCCCAGGCGCCGGCCCTACCTCGATCGTCACGCGCCGCAGCTTGTCGTCGTGGCCCGAATCGGCCTTGGCTGTCACGACGATGCCGCGCGGCGTCGAGCGGCAGGTCAGCCCCGACAGCGCGACTTCCGCATGGTCGTTGTCGAGCTCCGCAATGGCGACCGTGTGCTCGGCATGCAGCCCGCCGTTGGCGTCGCGCGTCATCCACTGCACGTACAGGAACGACTGCGCGTACTGCTCGGCGTGCACCACGCGGTAGGTGCCGTGCTGGTCCTTTCCCCACGTGCCGCACAGCTGCACCCAACTGACCGCGTCGGGCGTCTTGAAGGTCTCGTAGCTGTAGTCGCTGCCCAGCGCATGGGCGCCGGTGCCGCACAGCGTCAGCAGCGCGGCGAGCAGCGTGGTGGCGGTTGTCTTCATCGTCAACGTTCTCCCTTGCGATAGGGCTTCATCAGCGCCTGCGGATAGCTGGCCTTGCGCGCCACCAGCACCAGCGCCAGGATCGACAGCAGGTACGGCAGCATCAGGTACAGCTGGTAGGGCAGCACGGCGTCGCCCGATTGTTGCAACCGCAGTTGCAGCGCATCGAAAAAGGCGAACAGCAATGCGCCCAGCAAGGCCTTGCCCGGCCGCCACGAGGCGAACACCACCAGCGCCACGCAGATCCAGCCGCGTCCGTTCACCATGTTGAAGAAGAAGGCGTTGAAGGCCGACAGCGTGAGGAAAGAGCCCGCCATGCCCATCAGCGCCGAGCCCGCCACGATGGCGCCGGTGCGCGTGGCTGCCACCGACACGCCCTGGCTCTCGGCCGCCTGCGGGTTCTCGCCGACCATGCGCAGCGCCAGGCCGAGCGGCGTGCGGTACAGCAGCCAGCCGACGACCGGCACCAGCAGCAGCGCGAAGAGCGTGAGCGCGGTCTGCGCGTTGAGGATCGGTATCGGCAGCCAGTCCACCGGCGCGAAGGGCGTGATGGTGGGCGGCGTGTTCACTTTCGGAAAGCTCACGCGGTAGCCGAAGTAGCTCAGCGATGTCGCGAGCAGCGTGATGCCCAGGCCGGACACATGCTGCGACAGGGCGAGCCCGACCGTGAGAAAAGCGTGCAGCAGGCCGAACACCATGCCCGTGAGCGCGGCCACGCCCACGCCCACCCACAGCGGCGCGCCCGCGTACACCGCGAGCCAGCCGGTGAACGCGCCCGCGACCATGATCCCTTCGATGCCGAGGTTGAGCACGCCCGCGCGTTCGCACAACAGCACGCCGAGCGTGCCGAGGATCAGCGGCGTGGCGATGCGCAGCACCGCGACCCAGAAGGCGGGGTTGGCGAGGATGTCGAGCAGGTCGGTCATTTGGATTGACTCCCTCCCCTTCCGGGGGAGGGTTGGGGTGGGGGCGCGCGGCGCTCGATGGGGAAGCCGTTGCCCCCATCCCAACCTTTCCCCGGGAGGGGAAGGAGCAAGACCGAAGGCGCCGAGGCTGCAGGCATTGCGGTCATGGTGAATTTCTCCCTCCCCTTCCGGGGGAGGGTTGGGGTGGGGGCACGCGGCGCTCGCAGTGGAAGCCGTTGCCCCCATCCCGGCCTTCCCCCGGGAGGGGAAGGGGCAAGACCGAAGGCGCGAAGGCTGATGTCATTTCTTCATCCTCACCTGGTACTGCGTCAGCAGCGTCGCCACCAGCACCGCGATCAGCGAGGCCGCGACGATCACGTCCGCGATGTACGTCGGCACGCCCACCGCGCGGCTCATGGTGTCGGCGCCGACCAGCACGCCCGCCACGAACACGCCGGCCGCGATCACGCCCAGCGGATGCAAGCCCGCCAGCATTGCGATGACGATGCCCGTGTAGCCGTAGCCCGGCGACATGTCGAGCGTGACGTAGCTCGTGCGGCCCGCCACCTCGATGGCGCCCGCCAGTCCGGCCAGCGCGCCCGAAAGCAGCGCCACCATCACCACCGTGCGCGTCACCGGCACGCCCGCGAACGCCGCGGCGCGCGCGTTGGCGCCCACCGCGCGAATGTCGAAACCCAGCACCGTGTACCTGAAGACGGCCCACACCATCACCGCGAGCGACGCGGCCCACAGCAGCCCCGTGTGCACGCGCGTCTGCGCGATGAGCTTGCCCAGTTCCAGGTCGGGCTGCAGCGACACGCTCTGCGGCCAACCCATGGCGCTCGGGTCCTTCATCGGGCCGTCGAGCAAGGCCGACACGCCCAGCAGCACGATGAAGTTGATCAGCAGCGTGGTCACCACCTCGTCCACGCCCAGCTTGTTCTTCATCAGCGCCGGGCCCAGCAGCATGAGCGCGCCCGCCACGGCGGCCGCCAGCATCATGAGCGGGAACAGCAGCCACGGCGACAGCGCGAAGCCCGCGCCGCCATGCATGCCGCCCACGGCGACCGCGGCCAGCGCGCCCGCATAGAGCTGGCCTTCGGCCCCGATGTTGAAAAGCCGCGCCTTGAACGCGACCGTGGCCGCCAGCCCCGTGAGGATCAGCGGAATCGCGCGCGTGAGCGTTTCGCTCCAAGCGAACACCGAGCCGAAGCCGCCCTGCAGCAACGCGGCATAGGTGCGCCCGACCGGCGCGCCGGCCCACAGCACCAGCAGCGCGCTGACCACCATGGTGAAGACGACCGCGCCGATGGGTGCCAGCACCAGCGCGGCGCGCGAGGTTTCGTGGCGTCGTTCGAGCCGCATCACGATGCCGCTCCTTTGGTTTCGGACGCCGTCGCGCCGGCCATCGCCAGCCCGATGGCTTCGCGCGTCCAGGCCGTGGCCGGCCGTGCATCGCCCAGGTGGCCGCCGTGCATCACCGCCACGCGGTCGCCGAGCGCGAGCACTTCGTCCAGGTCATCGGAAATCACCAGCACCGCCGCGCCGGCGTCGCGCGCGGCAATCAGCTGCTGCTGCACGTAGGCGACCGCGCCGATGTCCAGGCCCCAGGTCGGCTGGTGCGCGACGATCAGGCGCGGGGCGCGGTTGGGGTACTTCTTGTTGCCGTCGCCTTTGATGGCCTCGGGCTGCTCGGGCGCCAGCAGGGCGCGCCCCAAAATCAGTTTCTGCATGTTCCCGCCCGATAGCGAACGGGCCGGCGCCATCAGGCCGGCGCCGCGCACGTCGAACGCCTTTTCGATGCGCCGGGCATGCAGGCGGGCGGCGGCGCGCTTCACGATGAACGACCAGCGCGAGAACACGGCGCTGCGCAGCCGCTCGGCCACCGCGTTCTCCCACACTGGCAGGTCGCCGACCACGCCCACCGCATGGCGGTCTTCGGGAATGCGCGCCACGCCGCGCTGCACCAGCCGGGCAGGCGAGGGCGGCAGCGCGCGGCCCATCAGTTGCGCGGTGCCCGACACGGCACGGCGCGTGCCGCACAGCAAGTCGGCCAGCGCCACCTGCCCGTTGCCGGAGACGCCCGCGATGGCGGTGATTTCGCCCGCGCGCAGCGTCAGCGACACCTCGCGAAGCCGGTCCTGCCCGCCGTTTTTCGAAGACGCGGTGCTCACATGGTCGAGCACGCAGACCGCATCGCCCACCGATGTCGCCGGTCGCCGCCGCGGCGCCTCGACCGCATGCCCGACCATCCACAGCGCCAGCTGCGCCTGCGTGGTGTCGGCCGTGCGCGCCTCGGCCACGAGCTTGCCGCCGCGCAGCACGGCCACGCGGTGCGACACGCGCAGCACTTCGCCGAGCTTGTGGCTGATGAAGATGACCGACAGGCCCTGCGCCACCATCTGCGCGAGCGTGGCGAACAGCGCCTCGCTCTCCTGCGGCGTGAGCACGGCGGTCGGTTCGTCCAGGATCAGGATGCGCGCGCCGCGGTACAGCGCCTTCAGTATTTCCACGCGCTGGCGCTCGCCGACCGACAGGCTGCCGATCTTCGCGTCGGGCTGCACCGGCAGGCCGAAGCGCTGTGCCACGGCCAGCAGCCGCTCGCGCGCGGCCGCGCGGTGCGACACCGGGCGCCACAGCGGCTCGGTGCCCATCATCACGTTGTCGAGCACGCTCAGGTTGTCGGCCAGCGTGAAATGCTGGTGCACCATGCCCACGCCGGCCGCGAGCGCGGCCTTCGGGTTGCCCGGAGGCAGTGGCGCGCCGAAGACCTCGATGCGGCCTCCATCGGCGACGTAGTGGCCGAACAGGATCGACATCAGCGTGGACTTGCCGGCGCCGTTCTCGCCGAGCAGCGCGAGCACTTCGCCGGCCTGCAGGTCGAGGGAAATGGCGTCGTTGGCGACCAGGCTGCCGAAGCGCTTGGTGATGCCCTGGAGGCGAAGGACATTGGCGTTGATCATGAAGGTTTTGCTCCTTCCCCCTTTGGGGGAAGGCTGGGATGGGGGCAAGCAGCGTCCGCAACGCCGCAGTGATCGATCGAGCGCCGCGTGCCCCCACCCCAGCCCTCCCCCGGGAGGAGAGGGAGCGAAGGCCAAATCACTTCCACGCAGCCAAAAACGCCAGCATGACCTTGGCGGAGTTGTCCGCCGCGATGCTCATGAAGGTGCCCATCTCGTTCTCGCCGTCGCCGCCGCCCGCAAGGTCGCTGAGCGAGCGGAAGGCGATGTAGGGCACGCCGTTGCTGTAGGCGACCATGCCCACCGCCGCGGTCTCCATGTCGAGCACATTGGCCTCGAAGGTCCTGTAGGTGTATTCGCGGTAGGCCTTGTTGTCCATGAAGGCCTGGCCCGACACGCCGTTGCCGCCCACCACCAGCTGCGGCTTGCGCGGCAGGCACTTGCCGGCGCCGCAGTTGGCCAGCTCGACGTTGCGGATGCTGCGCGCCACCTCGAGCATCTTCGGGTCGGCCTCGAACCAGAACTTGCGAACGATCTCCGGCTTCGCGGCCGAGCGCACCTCGACCGGCCGCGGGAACATCATTCCGAAGTTGGGCAGCGTGGCGTCGGTGATGAAGGGCGGGGCGCTGAACTTGCCCGGCGCTGTTTCGCGCGCCATCAGCACTTCGAGGTACTGGCCCCACTGGGCCGGCACCGTGACGTCGCCCACATGCAGCTGCGGGTTCACGCCGCCGGCAATGCCGCTGAACACGATGTTCGTCACGCGAAAGCGGTTGAGCGCCAGCTGCGTGTTCATGGTCGCGTTGGTCATGCTGATGCCCGAGAGGAACAACACCACCGGCTTGCCTTCGAGCGTGCCGGTGGTGAACTCCACGCCGTTCACGCGGTGCTTCACCGGGCCCTGCAGGCGCGTGAGCAGCAGCTTGAGCTCGGGCTCGAAGGCCGACAGCACCGCGATGCGCGGCGTGTCGTCCAGGCGCGTGCTGCTGTTGATGGTCACGACGTCGGACCGGTAGACACCGGCGCAGCCCGTGAGCACGGTGGCGATGAACGCGGCGAAGAGCGCGGCGGACAGCGGGCCGCGAAGGCGCTGGAGCAAGGGGGTGTTCGTCATGAGTTCACGGGCGGAAGTTGAGGGCGATGCGCGGCATCGGGCGTGGCGATCCAGGCCTGCAGCGCCGCGATGCGCGGATGCTTCGGCGCCAACCCCACGAAGGTGGTGTACGCGGCCAGCGCCTTGGTGTCGTTGCCGGCCTGCAGGTAGGCGTCGCCCAGGTTCAGGTAGGCCAGCGCGCGGCTGCCGTCCATGTCGATCGCCTGCTCGAACCAGCGTGCGGCTTCCACCGGCTTGGCGCGCTTGAAGTACACGAAGCCGAGGTTGTTGGCGGCCAATGCGAACTTCGGCTGCAGTTTCAGCGCCTCGGTGAACGCGGCTTCGGCCTCGTCGTAGCGGCGCTCCCGGTACAGCTGAAGGCCGCGGTCGTTGGCGCGCTGGGCCGCCACGCGCGGCGACACCGGCGCGGCGGCCGGCATGGTGAGCTTGGTGTCGGCACCGTCCAGGTTTTTCACGACCACCTCGATGGCGGCCGGTGCAGCCGCACCCGCTGCACCGGCCTTTGGTGCCTTGGCGGCCTGCACGGCATGCACCGCCTGCTCGTTGGCCTCGTCGATGCGCTTGTTGACCCGGCTGGCGGCTGCGTCGAGCTGCAGGCTGTCGCCGCTGAGGCCTTCGCGCTCCGCGGGCAGCTCGAACACGAACTCGCCGCCTTCCGAGCCCGGCAGGCTGCCGAAGGCCGGCGTCTGCCGGGCGATGGCGGACACCGCCGGCGCCACGTAGGCCGCGAGCTCGGTGCCGGTGATGACGCCGTCGCCGTTCAGGTCGGCCTTGCCCGACAGCGCCTGCAGCATGGTCCAGGTGAAGACCGAATGGCCGCCGGGGCCGTCGTCGGCCACCTGCTGGTCGGCGCCGCCGGCGGTGAGCATCTGGCGGCCGATGCGCCGCGCGTTGTCGTTCAGGAAGTTCTTGCTGCCCTGCGGCGCACCGCCGCGCGTGAGGCCCAGCCCCGAGTAGCAGGCGTCCACCAAAAAGAGCACGTGCTTGGCCGACAGGGCCTCGGCCACCTCCTGCAACTGCGGCATCGAGATGGCGTCGGACGCCAGGTCGTCCAGCGCTGCGTCCACCGGAACGATGTAGCCGACGTCGCGCCCGCTCACGAGCTTGCGCGTACTGCCGTGGCCGGCGAAGAACACCAGCACGCGGTCGTCGCGCTTCACGCGCTTGCCGTCGGTCAGTTTGTCGTTGAGCGCGCGCAGGATGTTGGAGCGCGTGGCGTCGCCGTCGTACAGCGCCGTGACGTTCTCGGGCTTGAAGCCGAAGCGCGTGACCAGCAACTGTTCCATGGACTTGGCGTCGGGCACCGCATGGTGCAGGCCGGGCCACTTGGCGTACTTGTCGATGCCGATCACCAGCGCGTGGCTCTCGCGGTAGAGCGTGTCGCCCGCAGCGGCCACGCTGTCGTCCGGTGCCGCACGCTTGGGCGCGTTGACGACGAACTTGCCGTCGCGCCAGGTGGCGAAGCGGTAGCCGTCGGCGACCAGCTGGTCGAGCACGGTGGGCAGGGCCTGCACGGTGCGGCCCTGGATGTCGTGGAACAAGATCACGCCGCGCTTGGCCTTGTCGACCTCGGCCAGCACGCGGTCGGCGATCGACTTGGGCACGGGGTCGGCCCAGTCCATCGAGTCGACGGTCCAGAGCATCGAGCGCAGCTTGAGCGCCTCGACCGTGCTCAGCTTGTCTTCGTTGCGCGCGCCATAGGGAAAGCGGAACAGCGTGGATTGCGCGCGGCCGGTGGCGTCGAGCAGGGCCTCGGTCTCGGTGGCCTCGGTGCGCACGGCGTCGTCGCTCATCTTGGCCATCATGCCGTGGCTGAAGCTGTGGTTGGCCAGCGTGTGGCCAGCCGCCAGCACGCGCTTGGCGACCGCACCGTTGGCGCCGAGCTGCGCCTTGCCCTGCGCGTCGAGCTTGCCGAGGTTCTGGCCCAGCTCGAAGAAGATGGCCGGCGCGTCGTAGCGCTTCAGGATCTCGAGGATCTCGTCGGTGTGCTTCGCATGCGGGCCGTCGTCGAAGGTCAGCACCACGGTCTTGGGCGGCAGCGAGGTGCCGAAGATCTCGCGCGTGTCGCCGCCTTCCTTTTCTTTCGCGCCGCCCGCGGGCAGCGTGTAGGGCACGATGGACCCGAAGTCCTTGAGGATCTGCTCGCGCGAATACAGGCCCTGCAGCTTGGCCACGTAGTCGGCCCATTTTTCGCGTTGGGGCTCGATGCCGCGTTGCGCGAAGCGGCCGAACACGTCTTTCAGTTCGCGGTCGTAGGCCTGCTCGATCTCCGCGAGCACCGCCAGGTCTTCGCTGGCGCGGCGGCCGAGCTTGAGGCCGGGCAGCGATTGCGCCTGGCCGTAGCGCGTGCTCAGCTCGCCCAGAAACTCCTTGAACGCCAGCCGGTCCGCGTCGAACCAGCTCGGCTCGCTCTCGATGCGGTCCAGCAGCGCGTTCAGGGCCGGCACCGTGGCCGGGTCGGTCATGTCGCCGGCCTGGGCGATCAGCGCGCGCTGCCGCTCCTGCATGTCGTGGAACAGCATCTGCCCGACCGCGCTCACCGCGCGCTTGTCGGCCGCGACCAGCGCACGCTCGCCGGTCATCAGCACGATCATCTGGCGGTGCGCGGCCAGCAAGGCATCGGCGCGCTCCTGCAGGGCGGCCGGAATGCCGACCGGTGCCGCGGCCGCGGCGGGCGAAGGGAGTGCAGGGGCCGAAGCTGCCGGCGCGGGCTGTACCGCAGCCGCAGCCGCAGTCGGGGCGGCGGTGCCCGCCGGCTCGCGCTCACACGCGGCCAGCCCGATCGTCAACGCCGCGACAGCCACGGCATGGCCTGCGATGTGCCATCGCGAACGTTTCATGGACATGGGCGACGCTTACTTGGCGGTGGACTTGGGTTGGCTGTCGTCCACCTTCACGGTGAACTTGCCGGCGAGGATGTCGGCCTGCCTGGCCTTCACCTTGGCGACGATGTCGGCCGGCACCTTCTTCTCGAAGGTGCCCAGCGGCGCCAGCTCGGAGCCCTTGTTCTTCATTTGCGCGTACACGCCGTAGTCTTCGGCCGCGAACTTGCCTTCCTTCACCAGCTTGATCGCGCGGTCGGCCGCTGGCTCGAAGTTCCACAGGGCCGAGGCGACCACCGTGTCGGGGTACTGGGCCTGCGTGTCGATCACGTTGCCGATGGCGAGCTTGCCCTTTTCCTTGGCTGCGTCCGACACACCGAAGCGCTCGGCGTACATCACGTCCGCGCCCTTGTCGATCATGGCGAAGGCGGCTTCCTTGGCCTTCGGCGGGTCGAACCAGCTGTTGATGAAGCTCACGCTGAACTCCACCTTCGGATTGGTTTCCTTGGCGCCGGCCATGAACGCGTTCATCAGGCGGTTGACCTCTGGAATCGGAAAGCCGCCGACCATGCCGATGCGGTTGCTCCTGGTCATGCCGCCGGCCACCATGCCGCTCAGGTAGGCCGGCTCCTGGATGTAGTTGTCGAACACGCTGAAATTGGGCGCCTGCGGCTTGAGCGACGAGCCCATCAGGAAGGCGACCTTGGGAAAGTCTTTGGCGACCTTGCGCGCCGCCGCTTCCACGCCGAACACCTCGCCCAGAATGAGCTGGTTGCCGCCGGTGGCGTACTCGCGCATCACGCGCTCGTAGTCGGCATTGCTGACGTTCTCGGTGGCCTTGTATTCGATTTCCCCGCGCGCCTCGGCCGCCTTCAGCGCCTTGTGGATCCGCCCCACCCATTGCTGTTCGAAAGGCACGGTGTACACCGCCGCCACCTTCAGCTTGGCCTGCGCCAGCGCGAGCCCCGGCGCGCCGGCCGCGAGTGCCGCGGCAACGGCCACGGAACGAATGATCAATTGACGACGTGCTGTCACGGTCTTCTCCTCGGTTTATTGAAAGAACCAGCGCTGCAATCCCCATGCCCGCTCGGACCTCGGGGCTCGGGCGCCCCGCGCCCGGCCGCCCGGCCCCCTTCCAGAGACACCGAGGAACCGGCTTCGCCGGGCCTCAGGTGTCGCCCCCGGTAGGGGGTTGGCGAAGCGGACACGAAGTGCCGCGCAGCCTGGGGGCGAGCCTTATTTCGTGCCGAAAATTCGGTCGCCGGCGTCGCCCAGGCCCGGCAGGATGTAGCCGTGGCTGTCCAGCTCGCGGTCGATCGCGGCGGTGTAGATCGGCACGTCGGGGTGCGCCTTCTGCATCGTCGCCACGCCTTCGGGGCAGGTCAGCAGGCAGACGAACTTGATCGACTTGGGGTTGAGCTCCTTCAGGCGCTCGACCGCGGCCACGGCCGAGTTGCCGGTGGCCAGCATGGGGTCGACCACGATCACGTCGCGGCTGTCCATTTCGCCGGGCATCTTGAAGTAGTACTCGACGGCCGTCAGCGTCTTGGGGTCGCGGTACAGGCCGATGTGGCCCACGCGCGCGCCGGGCACCACGGTGAGCATGCCGTCCAGGATGCCCGTGCCGGCGCGAAGAATGGACACCAGCACCAGCTTCTTGCCGTCGATGACCTTGGCCTGCATCGTCTCGAGCGGGGTCTCGACCTCGATGTCCTGCATCGGCATGTCGCGCGTGACCTCGTAGGCCATCAGCATGCTGATTTCGTTCAGGAGCCGGCGAAAGCTGTTGGTCGACGCGTCCTTGCGGCGCATCAGCGTGAGCTTGTGCTGGACGAGGGGATGGTTGACGAGGTGGACGTTGCTCATTGGAATTGTGTGTGGCGTTGCTGAACAGAGAACCCGTGAGTCTAAAAGACGGTGCCGTCGCTCTCGATCAGCAGAGGCGGGGCTCCGCCCCGCAAGCGCTGTGCCAGTGCCCGGCCCGCGGCCCAGGTGCCGCCTTCGAGCACGCAGGCCAGCGGCAGCTCTTCTTCGGTGCGGTCGAGCACCTTGCGCACGCGCGGCGCCACCTCGTCGAGCAGCGCCACCGTCAGCGCGCGCCACTCGACGATGAATTCGTCGCTGGCCTTCCAGCGGCGGGTCAGGAAGGCCGGGTCTTTGGGCACGATCATGCCGCTGTCGATCAGCAGGCCGCCGTTGCGGTACTCGGGCAGGGCCGTGAGCGCATCGAGGTGGCGCACCTTCACGCCCGCCCACTCGAAGGGTTCGAGCAGCGAATACGTGAGCCATTGCGACAGCTTGTGAAACGGCATCCAGCCGTTGGTGAGGCCGGGGCCGCGCACCGCGCTGTGGCGCCAGCAGTCGCCCAGCGCCAGCGCGGGGTCGCCCGAGCCGATGCCCGCCGCGCTGTCGCTGCCGTCGGCCGCGATGCTGTCCACCGCATTGGCCGAAGGCCAGATGCGCGAGAGGGTTTCCAGCAGCAGCGACAGGATCTGGTGCGCCGTGACTTCGGCCGTGGGCGGCGCGGCCGGGCCGTAGGGGCCGACCAGCGCGTCGAACAGCTTGCCGGGGCGGCCGTCGTCGCCGAAGGTCTCGGGCTGCTCGCGCATGGCTTCGCCCAGGCGGCGCAGCAGCATGGCGCGGCCCGCCAGGCCGACCAGCGGATTGGCCTCGCTGACCTGGAAGGCGTCGCCCAGCCGGTCGGCCACCAGGCCGCGCAGGCCGGCCGCATCGACCTGGTAAGGACGTTCGGGGTTCGAGGAGAACAGGCCGCTCATGAACGCGTGGTAGCTGGCCACGCCCAGGCCTTCGGAGCGCGTGAAGCGCTCGCCGGTGGCCGACTCGGTGTAGTGCCAGTCGGGCCCGGCGCCGGCGTCGAGCAGCACGCTGACCAGCACCAGGTCGATGTGGGCGCGAGCGCGCGTGCGCGCATCGGCTTCGCCCAGCAGCGTGTCGAGTTCTTCGATGCGGTTGATGCCGCCCGTCTCGAAATGGCGCCATCGGCTGTGGTACGGGATGGTGTCCCACGGGTAGCGCTCGCGCGTGACCTCGGCGACGGTGCGTGCCGTGTCTTCGAGTGTGTCGCTGCCGCCGATGCGAAACCACTGCGATTCGCCGTTGCGCGCGCGCGCCAGCAGGGCGCCCGCGCGCTGGCGGATGGCCGCCGTGGTGCGCAGCAGGCTGGCCGCGCCGGCCGGGTGGCTGGTGTCGGCGGTGAATTCGGTGGCCGGGTCGACCTTGCCGGCGCCGCCCGGTGGCAGGCTGCCGGACCCGTCGACGGGCATGTCGGGGTCGGTGTTGTGGCTGGTGGTCATTCGGTGAGTCCGCGGCCCTTGGCCTTTTTCAGTTCTTCTGCGTCCGGCACCGGGCCGGGGGTGAAATAGCCGGCGGCCATCTTCGCGTCCATCTCGACGCGCGCGTCCGCCGGAATCAGTGCGTCGGGAATGTTCACGCGCTCGCCGATCTCGATGCCCGAGCCGGTGATCGCGTCGAACTTCAGGTTGCTCATCGACACGAGCCGATGGATCTTGCGGATGCCCAGCCAGTGGAAGACGTCGGGCATCAGCTCCTGGAAGCGCATGTCCTGCACGCCGGCCACGCACTCGGTGCGCGCGAAATACTGGTCGGCCGTGTCCCCGCCGACCTGGCGCTTGCGCGCGTTGTAGACCAGGAACTTGGTCACTTCGCCCAGCGCCCGGCCTTCCTTGCGCGAGTAGGCGATGAGGCCCACGCCGCCGCGCTGCGCGCCCTGGATGCACTCTTCGATGGCGTGCGTGAGGTAGGGCCGGCAGGTGCAGATGTCGGAGCCGAACACGTCGGAGCCGTTGCATTCGTCGTGGATGCGCGCGGTGAGTTCCACCTCGGGGTTGGCCAGGTCCCGCGGGTTGCCGAAGATGTAGACCGTTTGCCCGCCGATGGGCGGCAGGAACACCTCCAGGTCGGAGCGCGTGACCAGCTCGGGGTACATGCCGCCGGTTTCTTCGAACAGCGTGCGGCGCAGGTCGTTTTCGGAGCAGCCGAAGCGGCGCGCCACTTCGGGCAGGTACCACACGGGCTCGATGGCGGCCTTGGTCACCATCGCGGCGCCGCCGGCGGTGAGGAAGTGGCCGTCGGCCTTGAGCCGGCCGCTCTGCAGCGCCTCGATCACCTCGGGCAGGATCACGTGGGCCTTGGTGATCGCGATGGTCGGGCGAATGTCGTAGCCGGCCGCCAGCTCGGTGGAGAACACGTCGGCCACCAGCGCGCCCCAGGGGTCGAGCGACACGATGCGTCCGGGCTCGCTCCACTGCGGGTAGGGGCCGATCACGGCGGTGGGCGCGGTGTTGGTCAGGTCGGCCTTGTGCTCGCGCTTGAGCGCCCCGGCCGCCACGGCCAGCGCGCGGTACACGCTGTAGGAGCCGCTGTGCGTGCCGATCACGTTGCGGTGCGCCCGCTTGGTGGTGGTGCCGACCACCGGCCCGCGCTCGGTGGGTGTGGACGCGCCCCAGCGGATGGGCAGCGCGCCGAAGCCGCCGGCGTGCGAGGTCAGCCGGATGTGCCCGGTCGAGGACGAGGCATGCAGCGGAGGAACGGAAGGATTCGGGGGGAGGGAGGTGGCACCGGCCGGTGGCGTGGGTGGCACCGATGGCGTCGTCGAAGGGATCGTTGTGCTATCTGCAGACATTGGTGGCCCTCAAAAAACACAATGTACCGATGGTGTGTGGTGCTTGCAAGCGGACGGCTTCGGCAAGGGCTTCGGCAAGGGCTTCGGCACAATGGCCCGAAATCTTTTTTCGACGAGGCTGTAACCGGCCGACCGGATGGCACGAAACACCGTAGGCAGCAGGACGAACTTGAGCGATGTGGAAGCGGCGCTGCGCAGCCTGTTCCTTCGCGGCCTCGACGGCGACGCCAAGGCCTACCGCGACTTCCTGCAGCAACTCGCGGCGCACCTGCGCGCCTTTCTGGGCAAGCGCCTTTTTGGCTGGCCCGATGAAGTGGAAGACCTCGTCCAGGAATGCCTGCTCGCCATGCACAACCAGCGCCATACCTACCAGAGCGACCAGCCGCTGACGGCCTGGGTGCACGCGATTGCGCGCTACAAAATGATCGACCTGCTGCGCGCCAAGTCGGTCCGCGAAGACTTGCATGACCCGCTGGACGACGATCTCGCGGTGTTCGCGGCGTCGGCCGAGGAGGCCAGCGACGCGAGGCGCGACCTGGGCGGGCTGCTCGACACGCTGCCCGAGCGCCAGCGCCTGCCGATCGTGCACGTGAAGATCCAGGGGCTGTCGGTGGCAGAAACGGCGAGCCTGACGGGCATGTCCGAGTCGGCGGTGAAGGTGGGCATCCACCGGGGCCTGAAGGCATTGGCCGCGCGCTTCGGCCACAGCTGGGGGCGTACCGCATGAAGACCGACGATCTCGTGGCGATGCTCGCCACCGGCAACGTGGCGGTGCCGCGCCGCAGCGCGAGCCGGTGCATCGGCTGGGCCGTGATGGCGGGCTTGCCGGTCTCGTTGTTCATCCTGTTCGCCGACTACGGAATGCGGCGCGACATCGTCCAGGCCATGTTCTGGCCGATGTTCTGGGTCAAGGTGCTGTTCCCGCTGTGCATTGCCGCCGCCGGCTTCGTGGCGGTGCAGCGGCTCGCGCGGCCGGGCGTCGAGGCCCGCGGGGCATGGCTGGGGGCGGCGCTGCCGGTGCTGGGTGTGTGGGCGCTGGCGGTGATTGCGTGGTTCACCGTGCCGATGGAAGCGCGCATGCCCTCGCTGATGGGGCAGTCGTGGCGCATCTGCGCGCTGAGCATCGGACTGATGGCGCTGCCGGTGTTCGCTGCCACGATGGTGGCGCTCAGGGGGCTGGCACCCACGCGGCCGGCGCTGGCGGGGGCCGCGGCGGGGGCGTTGGCCGGCGGCATGGGGGCCTCGGTCTACGCGCTGCACTGCATGGAACTCACCGCGCCGTTCCTTGCTGTCTGGTACGTGAGCGGGATCGCCGTGCCGGTGCTGGTGGGGGCCTTGCTGGGACCGCGGTTGTTGCGCTGGTAGCGGTGGAACGGCTCGCCGGTTCTTCCTTCAGCGCTTCTTGCTGCCGAAGATCCCGCCCAGCACGCCGCGCAGGATTTCCTTGCCCACCGAGGTGCCCATGGTCCGCACCGCCGACTTGGCCATGGTCTGCACCAGGCCGTCGTGCTTCGCGCCGCGCGGTCCGGTGGTGCCGAACAGCATGTCGTTGAGCATGCCGCCCATGCCCGAACCCGACGATTGCTCCGCGGGCTTGCCGCCCGGGAGAGTGGCTGTCGGCGCGTTGGGCGCGCTGTCGGCGCGGCCCTTGAGCTTTTCGTAGGCTGATTCGCGGTCGACCGTTTTTTCATAGACGCCGGCCACGAGCGAGCCGGCCACCAGCGCCTGGCGCTGCTCGGGCGTGATGGGGCCGAGCTGGCTCGCCGGTGGCACCACGAACACCCGTTCGGTCACGCTCGGGCGTCCTTTGTCGTCCAGAAAACTCACCAGCGCTTCGCCCACCGCGAGTTCGGTGATGGCCGTCTCGATGTCCAGGCCCGGCTTCTGGCGCATGGTGCTGGCCGCCGCCTTCACGGCCTTCTGGTCGCGCGGGGTGAAGGCGCGCAGCGCGTGCTGCACGCGGTTGCCCAGCTGGGCCAGCACCGAATCGGGAATGTCCAGCGGGTTCTGCGTGACGAAATAAACGCCCACGCCCTTGGAGCGCACCAGCCGCACCACGAGCTCGATGCGCTCCACCAGCGCCTTGGGCGCCTCGTTGAAAAGCAGGTGGGCCTCGTCGAAGAAGAAGGCCAGCACGGGCTGCTCGGGGTCGCCGATTTCAGGCAACTGCTCGAACAGCTCCGACAGCATCCACAACAAAAAGGTGGCGTACAGCCGCGGCGAATTCATGAGCTTGTCGGCCGCCAGGATGTTGATGACCCCCTTGCCGCCCACCGTCTGCATGAAGTCGGCGATGTTGAGCATCGGCTCGCCGAAGAACTTGTCGCCACCCTGGGTTTCGATCTGCAGCAGGCCGCGCTGGATGGCACCCACGCTGGCCGCGCTGATGTTGCCGTACTGCGTGGTGAACTGGCTCGCGTTTTCGCCCACGTACTGCAGCATGGCGCGCAGGTCCTTCAGGTCGAGCAGCAGCAGGCCGTTGTCGTCGGCGATCTTGAACACCAGGTTCAGCACGCCGGCCTGCGTTTCGTTCACGTCGAGCATGCGGCCCAGCAGCAGTGGGCCCATGTCGGACACCGTGGCCCGCACCGGATGGCCCTGTTCGCCGAACACGTCCCACAGCGTGACGGGGCAGGCCGCAGGCTCGGGCAGCTCGATGCCGCGTTCCTTCAGCGTGGCGGCCAGCCTGGCGCCGATGGCACCCTTCTGGCTGATGCCGGTGAGGTCGCCCTTGACGTCGGCCATGAACACCGGCACGCCGATGCCGGAGAGCTTCTCGGCCATGGTCTGCAGGGTGACGGTCTTGCCCGTGCCGGTGGCGCCCGTGATGAGGCCGTGGCGGTTGGCCAGGGCGGGAAGAAGTGCACACTCGATGCTGTCGTGCCGTGCGATCAGAAGAGGGTCGGCCATGGGGCGCTCCGGGTCGTATCGAAACGGGCAGTCTAATCAAGCCGCACTCCTATAATTCACGCCGCACGGTAGTTCAGGAAAAAGTTTTCAGGAGGTTTTTTTGTCATCGACTGCACAGCCCCCCATTCCCGCCACCGGCGACGCCTCCGAACAGTCGCCTATTGAAAAAGAGCTGGCCGTGTTGCTCGTGAACGCGCTGAACCTCGAGGTTGCACCCGAGGCCATCGTGCCGACCGACCCGCTGTACGGCGACGGCCTGGGACTCGACTCGATCGACATCCTCGAAGTGGCGCTCGAAGTCTCGCGCCGCTACGGCTTCCAGCTGCGTTCGGACGACGAGCGCAACCAGCAGATCTTTCAGTCGCTGCGCACGCTCGCGACCCACGTCGCCGAGCATCGCGTCGCTTCCTGAAGCCCATGTCGCGATGGCGAATAGCGCTCCTGCTGGTCGCAGGGGTGGCATATGCCGGCCTCTCCCACTGGATGACGCTCTTCCACCCCACGGCACCGTGGGCGGTGGTGGTGTTGCTCGGTCCGCTCTGGCTGGCCGCCGTGGGTTTTGCCGCCAGCTGGTTCGGTCGCTGGGGCTTTGTTGCCGCGGCCGCGCTGGGCGTGGGCGGCTTCACGCTCGTCTTCCTGGGTGAGGCCGGCGACCCCAACCGCCTCTATGTGCTGCAGCACGTGGCCATCAACAGCGTGCTGTGCGGCTGGTTCGGCTCCACGCTGCGCGGCCGCGGGCTGCCGCTGATCACCCAGTTCGCCCAGCGCGTGCACCCGCTCAAGGGGCACATGCTGGCCTACACGACGCAGCTGACGCGCATCTGGACCGCTTTCTTCGCGCTGGTGGTGGCGGTGTCTGTCGTGCTCTATCTCACCCGGCCGTTTTCCGACTGGTCGCTGTTCTCGAACGTGCTGTGCCCCTTGATGGTGGGCCTGCTGTTCGTGGGCGAGCACCTGGTGCGTTACCGGCTGCATCCCGAATTTGAACGCACGCGCCTGGTGGATGCCGTGCGCGCGTTCTACGGCACATCGTCGGTGGACTCCAGCGCCGGCGGCCAATGACACAGGCGTGGCCCGCGTGACGACAGACAACCCCGCTACCGCCGAGCCCGGCTTCCTGCCGCTGCTCGCCCCCCGAGACCTCGACGCCCCCCTGGCATGGCGCGCCGGCGTGCCCGTGAGCGCACGTCAGTTCCTGGCCGACGTGGCCCGCTTCGCGCCCACGCTCCCCGACGAGGGACCGGCCGTCAACGTGTGCGGCGACCGCTATGCGTTTGCCGTGAGCCTGTGCGCCGCGCTGGTGCGCGGCCATGCCAGCCTGCTGCCCCCCGATGCGCGGCCCGACACGCTGGCGCGGCTGCGCGAAGCCGGCGGCCCTCGGCTCTTTGCGCTGGCCGACGACGCGACGCTGAAAACACCCGGCATGCACCGCGTGCTGATCGAAGACCGTTCCAGCCCCGAAGGCGATGCCGACGGCGCGGTTCCCTCCATCGACGGCGCGCTGCACGCGGTCAGTTTGCTCACCTCCGGCTCCACCGGCGTGCCGCAGCCGCATGCCAAGACCTGGCGCACGCTGGTGGGCGACGTGCAGGTGGCTGTCCAGCGCCTGTGCCGCGTGCTCGGGCGGCCCACGCTGGAGGGCGTGACGCTGGTGGCCACGGTGCCGGTGCAGCACAGCTACGGGCTGGAGTCTTCGGCGCTGCTGGCCATGCTCGGCGGCGCCGCCTTCGAAAGCGCGCGACCTTTTTTTCCGGCCGACGTGGCGCAGACATTGGCTTCGGTGCCGCGCCCCCGCGCGCTGGTGACCACGCCGTTCCACCTGAAGACGCTGCTGCTGTCGGGCATCGAACTGCCGCCGGTCGACCTGATCCTGTCGGCCACCGCGCCGCTGTCGCCGCAGCTCGCGCTGCAGGCCGAGCAGGCCATGGGCGGCGTGCTGCTCGAAATCTACGGCAGCACCGAGTCGGGCCAGGTGGCCACCCGTCGCACCACCGACAGCGAAATCTGGGAAACCTTCGGCGAGATCAAGGTGCACGCCGAGCCTGCTGCGGACGGCGGGCCCGAGCGCTTCATCTTCTCCGGCGACTTCATGCCCGAGCCCACGGCAATGGCCGACGTGCTCGAGCTGCTCGACGACCGCCGCTTCCGGCTTTTCGGCCGGGCCAACGACCTGATTCATGTGGCCGGCCGGCGCAGCTCGCTGGCGCACCTGAACTTTCACCTCAACAGCATTCCCGGCGTGGACGACGGTGCCTTCTGGCTGCCCGACGAGGTGGCCGACGGCGTGGTTCGGCCGGTGGCCTTCGTGGTTGCGCCGACGCTGTCCGCCGCTGAAATCATTGCGGCGCTGCGGCTGCGCCTGGAGCCGGTGTTCGTGCCGCGCCGGGTGGTGCAGGTCCAGGCGTTTCCGCGCGAGGGCACAGGCAAGCTCACGGTTCGGGCACTGCGCGAGTTCGCGTTGGCCCAGCTGGCGGAAGACGACACGCCCGTGCAGATGGCCCTTTCGGTGCCGGCCGACCACCCCGCGTTCGCCGGGCACTTTCCGGGGCAGCCGCTGCTGCCGGGCGCGCTGATCCTGGCCGAGGTACTGGAAGCCGTGCGGCGCGTGCCGGCCCTGACGGCGCGGCTGGGCGCCAGCCCCACGCTGGCCGCGGCCAAGTTCCTGGCGCCGGTGCGACCCGGCAGCACGCTCTCCATCGAGCTGCATCCGGAAGCCGGCACCGGTCGCGGCGTGCGCTTCGACGTGCGTTGCGACGGCGTGGTGGCTGTCACCGGCCGATGGACCGCCGTGCAAGGCTCTGCGTGATGAAGCACACCGACGTAGAGTCGCGCGCCGTGGACGAGGCGGCCCGCGCAGGGCAGGGCGCACAGAAGAGCGACAAGCCCGACACCGGCGACTGGGCACGCGCGCCCGAACGCAGCAACATGCTTGCGCTGCGCTTCATCGTGTTCATGGCGCTGGTCTGTGGACGGCGCATCACGCGGCTCCTGCTGCCGCCGATCGCGCTCTACTTTCTGCTGTTCGCACCCACGCAGCGCCGCCACATCAAGCGCTACCTGTTCAGGGCCATCGGACCGCACGCAGGCTGGATGGACGGTTTTCGCCTGCTGCACGCCTTCGCCTCGACCGTGCTCGACCGCGTGTATTTCCTGCGCGGACGCATGGACCTGTTCGACCTGAGCATCGAAGGCAACGTGCCGCTCGAGGCCGAAGCCGTGGCGGGGCGCGGCGCCTTCATGCTCGGCGCCCACGTGGGCAGCTTCGAGGTGATGGGTGCCTGCAAGCAGCACACGGCTCAACACAACCTGCGCCTGGCGATGCTCATGTTCCCGGACAACGCGCAGCGCATCACCGCCATCCTGAATGCGATCGCGCTGCCGGAATTGCGACCGCACGTCATCGCGCTCGGCCGCCCGCATTCGATGCTCGACCTGCGCGACTGGCTCGACAGCGGTGGCCTGGGCGGCATGCTGGCCGACCGCACGCTGCCCGGCAGCGAAGACCAGCCCGCCGCGCAGCGCGGCAACAGCATCGTGCTGCCGTTCCTCGGGCAGCCCGCCAGCTTCAACGATGGGCCGTTCCGGCTCGCGGCCCTGCTGCGGCGCAAGGTGTTCTTCATGGCCGGGCTCTACCGCGGAGGCGCGGGCTACGATATTCGGTTCGACCTGCTGGCCGACTTCACGGAGCGGGTGCCGGACGCCGCCGAGCGGGAACGCCGCATCGGTGCGGCGGTCGAAGCCTATGTCGCGCGCCTGGAAGCGCTCTGCCGCGCCTACCCCTACAACTGGTTCAACTTTCATGATTTCTGGCTCGAAGATGCGGCTTGACCTGCTTTGCAAGGCCTTCGTGCTGGGCCTGGCCTTGGCCCTGAGCGCCGCGCCGGCCTGGGCGGCCTTCGAGCTCCCTGAACTGATGGGCCTGCTGGCCCGGCAAAAGAGCGGGGAGGCCCGCTTCACCGAACAACGCTTCGTGCACGGCCTGGAAGGCCCGCTCGACGCCAGCGGCACGCTCAGCTTCGATGCGCCCGACAAGCTGGTGCGCCGCACGCTGTCGCCGCGCATCGAGACCATGGCGGTCGAAGGCAACACGCTGACGCTGTCGCGCGGCGGCCGCAACCGCACGCTGGCGCTCGACAGCATGCCCGAGCTGCTCGGCCTGGTCGAAGCCATGCGCGGCACGCTCACCGGTGACGGCGCCACGCTGCAGCGTTACTTCAAGAACACGGTGACGGGTTCGCCCGCCAAGTGGACGCTCGATCTCGTGCCGATGGACAGCCGGCTGGCCGCGCAGGTGCGCAGCATCCGCATCAGCGGGCGGGCCAGCGACGTGCTGGGGCTGGACATGGAATTTGTCGGCGGCGATCGCTCGTCGATGAACATCACGCCGGGCGCCGCACCGGCCGCCGCGGCCCCGTCCGTCACCCCCGGACGCTCCACGCCGTGACCCCATTGCACACCGACGGCCCGCCGAGCGGGTCGCGCCGGGCGATCGTGCTGCTGGCCTGGCTGCTGGTGCTGCTGTGCGGCGCGGTGGTCATCGCCCGCACGCACATCGGTGCCGACCTGTCGGCCTTCCTGCCCAAGAGCCCCGACGTGCGCCAGCGCGTGCTCATCGAGCAGCTGCAAAGCGGCGTGGCCTCGCGCACGCTGATGCTGGGCATCGAAGGCGGCAGCCCGGAGCAACGCGCCGCCGTGTCGCGCGCGGTGGGCAAGGACATGCGCGAGAGCAAGCTGTTCGACCTGGTGCAGAACGGCGACGTGAGCGACTGGAGCGAGGCGGGCGCGTGGGTCTTGCAGCACCGCTACCAGTTGTCGCCCGGCGTCACGCCCGGCCAGTTCACCGCCGAAGGGCTGCGCGACGCGATCAACGAAACCCTGTCGATGCTCGGCACGCCGGCCGGCAACGCGATCAAGCCGCTGCTCGACCGCGACCCGACGGGCGAAACCCAACGCATCGCCATGGAACTGGTGCCCGCCAGCGCACCGCGCAGCGAAGACGGTGTGTGGATGTCGCGCACCGCGCCGCGCGCGCTCATGATTTCCACCACGCGCGCGGCCGGCAGCGACCTCGACGCCCAGGCCGTGGCCATCGCGCGCGTGCACTCGGCCTACGAAGCCGCCACGCGCGAGATGGGCGCGTCGGCGCCCAAGCTGCTGCTCAGCGGCCCCCCGGTGTTCTCGGTGATGAGCCGCGACAAGATCAAGACCGAAGCCATCCACCTCGCCGTGGTGGGCGGCATCGTGATGGGCGGGCTGCTGCTGCTGGCGTTCGCCTCGCCGCGCGCGCTGGTCATCGCCTTTCTGCCGGTGGCCACCGGCGTGGTGATCGGCACCGCCAGCGTGAGCTTGGTGTTCGGCTCGGTGCACGGGCTCACGCTGGGCTTCGGCAGCACGCTGATCGGCGAGACGGTGGACTACGCCATCTACTACCTCATCCAGGCCCGTCAGGTCGGGGCGGGCGCCGTGGCAGGCACCGGCTGGCAACGCTGGCGCGACCTGAACTGGCCGACCGTGCGGCTCGGCCTGCTGACCTCGGTGTGCGGCTTCGCGGCGCTGGTGTTCTCGGGCTTCCCGGGGCTGGCGCAACTGGGGGTGTTCTCGATTGCCGGGCTGGTGTCCGCCGCGCTGGCCACGCGCTATGTGCTGCCGATGCTCGCACCCGACGGTGCCACCGGCATGGGAATGCGCCGGTACATGGCGCAGATGGCCGGCGCGCTGGTGCGCGGCCTGCCGCGCCTGCGCTGGCCGCTGGCCGCGCTGGGCGTTGCTGCCCTGGGCCTGGTGCTGTGGCAGGGCGGCCATTTGTGGCGCGCCGACCTGGGCGCCATGAGCCCGGTGCCCAAGTCCGCCCAGCAGCTGGACGAAATGCTGCGCAACGACATCGGCGCGAGCGACGGCGGCGTGCTGGTGGTGGCCTACGGCAACGACGAGCAGTCGGCGCTGCGCCACACCGAAGCGGCCGCCGCGCGGCTCGACGCGCTGGTCGACAAGGGCGAGCTCGTCGGCTACGAAACCGTCACGCGCGTGCTGCCGAGCGTGCAGACGCAAACCGCGCGCATCGCGAGCCTGCCGAACAGCGACATCCTGCGCGCCAACCTGGCCGAGGCCACCAAGGGCATGCCGCTGCCGGCATCGCGCCTGGGGCCGTTCGTGGACGACATCGAGGCCTCGCGCAAGCTGCTTCCGGTGCAGCGTGCCGACCTGTCCATCGGGCCGCTCGCCTCGGTCGTGAACACGCTGATGTACGAGCGTCCGGGCGGCGGCTGGGGCACGCTGGTGGTGCTGCACCCCGGCAAGACCTTCGACCAGGGCCGGCTCGAAATCGCGCTGGCCGGGCTGCCCGAGGTGCAGGTGGTCGACGTCGGCCGCGAACTCGCGGGGCTCTACCAGCGCTATCTGCACGAGGCTTTCGTGCAGGTGTTGCTGGGTGCGCTGGCGGTGGTGGTGCTGCTGGGCATCTACCTGCGTTCGTGGCGCCGCCTGCTGGCCGTCTGCCAGCCGCTGCTGTTCGCGGTGGTGCTGGTGCTCGGCGGCATGGCCGTGCTGCAGTCGGCGCTCGGCATCCTGCACCTGGTGGGGCTGCTGCTGATCGTGGCGGTCGGCTCCAACTACGCGCTGTTCTTCGACCAGCTGCGCACCACCGGGCGGGCCGACGAGGACACGCTGGCGTCGCTGATGCTGGCCAACCTGACGACCGTGGTGTCGTTCGGGCTGATCGCCATTTCGGACATTCCGGCGCTCTCGTCCATCGGCCGCGTGGTGGCGCCGGGGGCGCTGCTGGCGCTGCTGCTGTCGGCCGCGTTCGCGCGCAGCGTCGCGCCGTCGGTCAAGTCGCCGGCCGAGCGTGGTTGACGGAAAATCCGAGCCCATGACGTCCGCCTCCGCTCCAAACACCGATTCATGGCCCTGGCCGCCCGCCATCCGTGCCAGTGCGGCGTGGCACGTGGCCGCCATCGGTGCGGGCGTGCTGGTGCCGGGCGCGTTGCCGTGGGCCGTGGGCGCGATCGTGCTGAACCATGCGCTGATCACCGGTGCCGGCCTGACGCCGCGCAGCAGCCTGCTGGGCCCCAACGTCACGCGGCTGCCCGAAGCGGCCGCGGCGCGGCGCGAAGTGGCGATCACCATCGACGACGGCCCCGAGCCCGAGGTCACGCCCCGCGTGCTCGACCTGCTGGACGCGCACGGCCAGCGCGCCACTTTTTTCTGCATTGCCGAGCGCGTGCTGGCGCAGCCCCAGCTGGCGCGCGAGATCGTGGCGCGCGGCCACAGCGTCCAGAACCACACGGCGCGCCACCGGCACAACTTTTCGTTTCTCGGACCCCGCGGTTTCGCCGCCGAGATCGCGCGCGCGCAGGACATCCTGAGCGACGTCACCGGCCAGCGCCCGACCTGCTTCCGAGCGCCGGCCGGCCTGCGCAATCCGTTTCTCGAACCGGTGCTGCACCGCCTGGGCCTGTCGCTCGTGAGCTGGACGCGGCGCGGCTTCGACACGCGCGAAGGCGCCGCCGCCAAGGTGATGGCGCGCCTGGCCCGCAACCTGCAGGCCCGCGACATCCTGTTGCTGCATGACGGCAATGCCGCGCGCACGGCCGAAGGACAACCCGTTTTGCTGGAGGTACTGCCCTTGCTGCTCGAACGCCTGCGTGCCGATGGACTGCGCGCCGTGACCCTGCCCGAAGGACTGAAGCCATGACGACGGCCATGTTCGCGGCACCCGCATCGTCGCCCACCGACAAGGCCTGGCGCGAGCTGCACGAGGCCGCCACGGTTCCCTACAAGAAGGGCGGCACTTTTGCCTGGCGCTTCGCACGCGGCAAGCTCGGGCGCGACCCGGTGTTTCGCGGCCTGCTCGAACGCGGCCTGATCGGTGCGCAGCACCGGCGCGTGGTCGACATCGGTTGCGGCCAAGGGCTTTTCGCGAGCCTGCTCGCCTCGATGAGCGCCATGCAGAAGCGCGGCCGCTGGCCGTCGTCCTGGCCCGTGACGCCCGCTGCCGCCGACTACACGGGCATCGAGCTGATGCCCAGGGACGTGGCGCGCGCCGAAGCGTCCATCGGCCATCTGCAGCCTCCGCCGCAACTGCTGTGCGCCAACATGTGCTCGGCTGCGTTGCCGGCATGCGACCTGGTGGTGATTCTCGATGTGCTGCACTACGTCGACCTCGAGGCCCAGGAAGGCGTGCTTGTGCGCGTGCGCGATGCGCTGCAGCGCGGCGGCAACGCGCAGGCTCGCTTGCTGCTGCGCGTGGGCGATGCGTCCAGCCGCGGCGGCTTCGCCGTCAGCCAGTGGGTCGATCGCATGGTGACGCGCATCCGCGGCCACAAAGTCTCGCCGACCTGGGGCCGGCCGCTGGCCGAGTGGACCGCGCTGCTGCAGCGCCTGGGCTTCCAGGTCCAGAGCATTCCGATGAGCGAAGGCACGCCCTTTGCCAACGTGCTGCTGGTGGCCGACCTGGGCCCCGCGGCATGACCGCACCGCAGACGCTGGCCCGCGCGGGCATCGCGCAACGCATTCCGCACAGCGGCAGCATGTGCCTGCTGGACCGCCTCGAAAGCTGGGACGCCGAGGCGATCCACTGCAGCAGCACGACGCACGCGCAGGCCGACAACCCGTTGCGCACCGAGAGCGGCTTGCTCGCGCCCAACGCCATCGAGTACGCGGCGCAGGCCATGGCGCTGCATGGCGGCCTGCTGGCGGCCGAGGGCAGCACGCCGTCGGCTGGCTTCCTGGCGAGCGCGCGCAACGTCAAGCTGTCGGTGGCGCGGCTCGACGACGTGCCCGGCGCGCTGCAGGTGCGTGCCCAACGCCTGTCGGGCGACGACCGCCAGGTTCTTTATGCGTTCACGGTCACGGCCGACGACGGCCGCATGCTGGCCGAAGGCCGCGCCGTGGTCGTTCTCAACACACCGCTGGCCACAGAAAGCACCCCCACGCCATGAGTCTCGAAGGAAAACGCGCGCTGATCACCGGCGCCAGCGGTGCGCTCGGCGCCGCCATGGCCGAGCGCCTGGCGCGCGACGGCGCCACGGTGCTGTTGCACGCCAATTCGCGGCCGGAGTCGGTCGAGCAACTCGCCGCGTCGATCGTCGCGGCGGGCGGCAAGGCGCAATGCCATGTGTTCGACCTGCGCAGCGACGAGGCCTGTGCGGCCGCGTGTGCCCGCATCCTCGAAGGCGGGCCGGTGCAGGTGCTGGTCAACAACGCGGGCGTGCACGACGATGCGGTGATGCCGGGCATGCGCGCCGAGCAGTGGCACAAGGTGATCGACGTGTCGCTCAACGGCTTCTTCCGCGTCACCCAGCCCTTGCTGCTGCCGATGATGCGCACGCGATGGGGACGCATCCTGAACATTTCGTCGGTGGCCGCGATTGCCGGCAACCGGGGGCAGGTGAACTACGCGGCCGCCAAGGGCGCTTTGAACAGCGCGACCAAGGCGCTGTCGCTCGAAGTGGCCTCGCGCGGCGTGACGGTGAATGCGATTGCGCCCGGCATCATCGCGTCGCCGATGGCCGACGCCGTGTTCGATCCGGCGGTCATCAACCAGATGGTGCCGGTGAAGCGGGCGGGTACGCCGCAGGAGGTGGCGGCGTTGGCGGCTTTCCTGGCCAGCGACGAGGCGGCCTACATCACGGGGCAGGTCATTTCGATCAACGGCGGCATGATCTGACTCGCTCCCTCTCCCCTCGGGGAGAGGGGCGGGGTGAGGGTCGGGGTGAGGGCTGACGGCGCCAACGAGGCGCACGGCTTCAAACCGTCAAAGCGGCAAGGTATCGAACGCCGCGTAAGCCGTCGCCAGCCACGACTTCACCCGCTGGCGCTCCAGCAGCCCCAGGGCATGCACCCCTTCGCGGTCGTTCACTGCCTTCCAGAAGCTGGTGTTCTGCGCATCGATCTTGCGCATGCTCGCGTCGTGCAGCCGGGGCAGCGCGATCACCCGCGCGCCGTTCGCCGTCGCCTTGGAAAGCGATTGCGAGCCCAGCAGCATCCCGAAGTCGCTGCCGCGCCCGTAGTTCTGCACCACGATGTAGTTGGGCCGGTTGCCGAAGGTGTCGATCAGCGAGCCGAGCAGGTCGGTGGAGTCCTTGCCGTCGTCCAGCACATGCCAGAAGTTGACCGTGACGCCGATGTCGGCGAACACGTCGAACAGGTCCGACTCCTTGATCCAGCGCGACAGCGGCGCCAGCGTTTGCGCGGCCAGGTCGACGATCACGCTTTGCTGCGGGTTGCTCTCGAAGCCGTTGACCACGGTGTCCAGGCCCTCGAAGCTGTCGACCACCACGGGGGAGGCGAAGCCTTCGTAGAAGCGGGTGAACGAACTGTGCGAACGGTCGGTGTCGAAGCCCACGAACGGACGGCTGTGGTCGATGAAGTACTGCGCCAGCACACGCGCCGTGACCGACTTGCCGACGCCGCCTTTTTCGCCGCCGATGAAATTGATGGAGCTCATGAATTGCTGCTGCCTCGAATGGGTTGAGGTGTGAAGGGCCGGTTGATTCTAGGGGCGCACCCGGCTCACTTCGGCACCAGCGTGAAGAAGGGCATGACCACGCCCATCACCCAGTTCTGCCCGAAGTCGAGTGCGGCCCGGCGGTACTTTTCGTCGGCCTGCGCGGCCAGCAGGTCGAGCCGCGCCACCACCTTGGACAGCTCGCGGTCGGCCACGAGGTTGCGGCCGCGCTCGCTGATTTCGGTGGCCAGCAGCAGCGGCTGGCCGTCGGGGCCGGTCTTGGAGGAAATGAGCCACAGCGAGATCTCGAAATTGCGCGCGGCCCGAAAGCTGTTCTCGGCGTTCACGCCGTCGATCATGGTCTGGTCCCAGGTGTCGCCGTTGGCCTGCTTGAGCAGGGTGGCCCAGCCGTACACCAGCGCCGCCACGCGGTCGCCCTGGTAGCCCTGCGGCGCGGTGTCGAAGGCCAGGCGGATCGCGTCGATGCCGGTGGCGCCCTTGAGCTCGGGCATGGGCGGGCCCTTGAGCACGGCGTCCCAGGCGCGCTGGGCGGCTTCGTCCATGCTGGGCGCCGACTTGCGCCATTCGCGGGGGTTGCGCTTGTACAGCGTGCTCTGCACGCGCCGCACCGACTGCAGGTTGTCGCGCAGCGACAGGTTGGCGATGCGGTTGGCGCCGGACTGCAGCCATTCCTGGTTGGCGTAGGGCTCGGCACGCTGGGTGTCGTGCGTTGAAGAGCAGCCTGCAAGACCGAGCAGGGCGGCCGCGCCGGCCACCGTGGCTGCGAGGATCGCGGGACGGTAGCGTCGTCTTGCGGCCAGGGGGGGAACAAGGGATTCGCTCATGCCCTGACGTTATCATCCACGGCTCGGGCGGCGGCCTGCTGCAAGCTCGCAGGCCCGTGCAATTTTCCTTACAAATCAATACCTTGGCGCTGCAGCCAAGCCAGGCCGACAAGTCGTGCGTCTTAATTCCATCAAGCTCTCGGGCTTCAAGTCGTTCGCCGAACCCACCAACTTCCTGCTGCCGGGCCAACTGGTGGGCGTGGTCGGGCCCAACGGTTGCGGCAAGTCGAACATCATGGATGCGGTGCGCTGGGTGCTCGGCGAGTCGCGCGCCTCCGAGTTGCGCGGCGAGTCGATGCAGGACGTGATCTTCAACGGCACGACCACCCGCAAGCAGGCCAGCCGCTCCAGCGTGGAGCTGGTGTTCGACAACGCCGACCATCGCGCCGGCGGCCAGTGGAACCAGTTCAACGAAATCGCGGTGCGCCGCGTGCTCACGCGCGACGGCACCAGCAGCTACTACATCAACAACCAGCCTGTGCGCCGCCGCGACGTGCAGGACGTGTTCCTGGGCACCGGCCTCGGGCCGCGCGCCTACGCGATCATCGGCCAGGGCACGATCAGCCGGATCATCGAGTCCAAGCCCGAAGAGCTGCGCCTGTTCCTGGAGGAAGCCGCGGGCGTCTCCAAGTACAAGGAGCGCCGCCGCGAAACCGAGAACCGCCTGGGCGACACGCGCGAGAACCTCGTGCGCGTCGAAGACATTCTTCGCGAGCTGAACGCCAACCTCGAAAAGCTCGAGAAGCAGGCCGAGGTGGCTGCGCGCTACAACACGCTGCAGGGCGATGCCACGAAGAAGCAGCACCAGCTGTGGTTCCTCAAGCGCAGCGAGAGCGACGCCGACCAGGCCAAAATCAAGGCCGATTCGGAAAAGGCCATCAACGACCTCGAGTCACGTACGGCCGACCTGCGCCGCATCGAGGCCGAACTCGAAACCGTGCGCCAGGCCCACTACGGCGCCGGCGACACCGTCAACCAGGCGCAAGGCAAGCTCTACGAGGCCAGCGCCGAAGTCGGCCGGCTCGAAGGCGAGATCCGCTTCGTGGTCGAGGGCCGCCAGCGCGTCGAGCAACGCCTGGTGCAACTGCGCGAGCAAATGGGCCAATGGGGCCGCCGCCGCGACGAGGCCGAAGCCGAGATCGAGACACTGGCCGGTGCCGGCGTGGACGCCGAAGAGCAGGCCATCCTGCTGGCCGCGCAGCTCGAAGAGCACGATGCCCGTCTGCCCGAACTCGAAGAAGCCGTGCAGCGCGCCCAGGACCAGGCCAACACCCAGCGCACGACCGTGTCGCAGGTGCAGCAGCAGATCCAGGTGCTGGCTGCCGACCAGCGCAACATCGAGGAACAAAGCCGCCAGCTCACGCAGCGCAGCGAACGCCTGCGCGCCGACCAGAACGCACTGGCCGCGCCCGACGAGGCCCGCCTGCTCGACATGCAGGAACAGCACGCCGCCGCGCAAGAGGCCGCCAGCGAAGCCGACGGACGCCTGCAGGAGCTGCAGGAAACCGTGCCGCAGCTCGACGACGACCGCCGTACGAGGCAGCAGGCCGTCAACACCGAAGGCGCACGCCACGCCGAGTTCTCGGCCCGCCTCGAGGCGCTGCGCGCGTTGCAAGAGAAGGTCAAGACCGACGGCAAGCTGGCGCCCTGGCTCGCCAGGCACGGCCTCGACGGCCTGCAGGGCCTGTGGAGCCGCATCCACATCGAGCAGGGCTGGGAGAGCGCGCTCGAGTCCGCGCTGCGCGAGCGCCTGGGCGCACTCGAAGTCAGCCGGCTGGAGATGGTGCGCGCCTTCGGCAACGACGCGCCGCCAGCCAAGCTCTCGTTCTACAGCCCGCCGGTAGCCGGCCTCCCGCCGGGCCCGGCCGCGCTGCCGCGCCTGTCGAGCCTGCTGCGCCTGAACGACGCGGGCCAGCAGGCGCTGCTGACCGACTGGCTGCACGGCTGCTTCACGGCCGCGAGCTTCGAGGAAGCGCTGGCCCAGCGCGCCACGCTGCAGCCCGGCGAGGTCATCTACGTGCAGAGCGGCCATGCCGTGTCCGCGCACAGCGTCAACTTCTACGCACCCGACTCCGAGCAGGCCGGCCTGCTGGCGCGTCAGCAGGAAATGGAAAACCTGGAGCGCCAGTTGCGCGCCCAGACGCTCATCAACGAAGACGCGCGCACCGCGCTGGTCCGCGCCGAAGCCGCCTACGGCGACGCCGCCTCGCGCCTGGTGACCGCGCGGCGTGAAGCCGCCGAAACCCAGTCGCGCGCGCATGCGCTGCAGGTCGAGACGCTGCGCATGACGCAGCTCGCCGAACAGACCCGCGCGCGCAGCGCACAGCTGGCCAACGACCTCGGCGAGGTCGACGCGCAGCTCGAGGAACTGCAGGAACGGCGCATCGCCGCCGAGGGCCGCTTCGAAGAACTCGACATGCAGCTGGCCGACAGCCAGGAGCGCCATGCCGAGCTCGACGAGCGCGTCATCGAGGCCGGCCGCGCGCTGAACGCCAGCCGCGAGCAGCACCGCAGCCTGGAACGCCAGGCGCAGGAAGCGACCTTCTCGCAGCGCACGCTCGAAGCGCGCCGCGGGGAGCTCAACCGCTCCATCGACACCGCGGCGCAGCAGGTGGTGTCGCTCACCGACGAAGACGAGCGCGCCCGCGCCGAGCTGGGCCGCCTGTCCGACGCCGCCGCGCAAGCCGGCCTGCAGGACGCGCTGTCGCTCAAGCTCGAACGCGAAACCGCGCTGGGTGCCGCGCGCAGCCAGTACGACGACCTCACGCTCAAGCTGCGCGCCAGCGACGAGCGCCGCCTGCAGCTCGAGCGCGAACTCGATCCGCTGCGCCAGCGCATCACCGAGTTCCAGCTGAAGGAACAGGCCGCGCGCCTGGGTGTCGAGCAGTACCAGCAGTTGCTGGACGATGCCGGCGCCGACCTGGAATCCGTCGAACGCTCGATCGAGACCGACAAGGTCAAGCTGACCGGCCTGCAAGGCGAAATCGACCGCCTCAACCGCGAAGTGGTCGCGCTGGGCGCGGTGAACCTGGCCGCGCTCGACGAACTGGCTATTGCCAGCGAGCGCAAGACCTTCCTGGACGCGCAGTCGGCCGACCTGAACGAAGCCATCGGCACGCTCGAGGACGCCATTCGCAAGATCGACGCCGAAACGCGCGACCTGCTCGGCGGCACCTTCAAGATCGTCAACGAGCACTTCAGCCGCATGTTCCCCGAGCTGTTCGGCGGCGGCAATGCGCGCCTGGTGATGACGGGCGACGAAATCCTCGATGCCGGCGTGCAGGTGCTCGCGCAGCCGCCCGGCAAGAAGAACCAGACCATCCACCTGCTCTCGGGCGGCGAGAAGGCGCTCACGGCCATTGCGCTGGTGTTCGCGATCTTCCAGCTCAACCCGGCGCCGTTCTGCCTGCTCGACGAAGTCGACGCGCCGCTGGACGACGCGAACACCGAGCGCTATGCCAAACTCGTGACAGCCATGAGCCGCGAAACCCAGTTCCTCTTCATCAGCCACAACAAGATCGCCATGGAAATGGCCGAGCAACTGATCGGCGTGACGATGCAGGAGCAGGGCGTGTCACGCATCGTGGCGGTCGACATGGAGTCGGCGGTCTCGATGGTCGACGCCGCCTGAGCAGAGCGGCAACCATGAGCAATCTCACCCTCGCCCTGGCCATCCTCGGCGGCCTCGTTCTCGCGGCCGTCGTGGCCTACAACACCCTGATGTCGCGCCGCAATGCGCCGCGCCAGCCCGACGCGGTCGACATCGCGCTGGACGAAGCCGAGCGCGCCCTGTCGTCGTCGGCCGGCGGCGTCGAGCCGATGCTGCACGCCGACCCCAGCCAGGTGGCGGGCAGCGACCGCCACGAGCCCCTGTTCGACCCCGATCTGCCGGCGCCCAGCGGCGTGCCCGTGCCCACCGGCGAGCGCCGCGGCGGGCTGGACCCGCTGATCGACGTGATCGCGCCGGTGTCGCTCGAAGGCCTGGCCTCGGGCGACGCCGCCATCGCCGCCATGCCGCCGACGCGGCGCGCGGGCAGCAAGCCGGTGGCCATCGAAGGCCTGAACGAACACAACGGCCAGTGGGAGCCGCCCGTGGCCGGCCAGCGCTACAGCGCCTTCCAGGTCGGCGTGCAGTTGGCCAACCGCACGGGCGCGCTCAACGAGATCGAGTACTCCGAGTTCGTGGTCAAGGCGCAGGCCTTTGCCGACGCCGTCAACGGCGCGCCCGAATTCCCCGAGATGCTCGACGAAGTGGCGCGCGCCCGCGAGCTCGACCAGTTCGCCAGCGCGCACGACGCGCAGCTGGGCTTCGTGCTGCGCGCGCTGCACGCGGCCTGGAGCCCCGGCTACGTGCAGCAGAACGCGGCGCGCCTGGGTTTCGTGGCCGGCATCATTCCGGGGCGCATGGTGCTGCCGACGGGCGAGGCCGGCCTGCCGCCCGTGCTCGGCCTGGCGTTCGACACGCAGGCCGCGCTGGCCGACGACCCGGCCCAGTCGGCCATCCGCGAGCTGAGCCTGAGCCTGGACGTGCCGCAGGTCGATCGCGGCGAGGAGCCGTTTCGCCGCATGCGCGAAGCCGCCGCCACGCTCGCGCGCGAGATGGACGGCGTGGTGACCGACAGCGACGGCCAGCTGCTGCGCGACGAAACCATGGACGTGATCGGCAACGACCTCGAGCAGCTCTACGACACGCTCGACGCGCGCGACCTGGCGGCGGGATCGCCGCTGGCGCGCCGCCTCTTCAGCTAACTTCGACCTTCTGGAGACACCCCATGACGACGCGCGACGAAGCGGCACGCGAAGCCGCCGCACTGAGCGAACAGCTGCACCGGCACGGCCATCTCTACTACGTGCTGGACGCGCCCGAGCTGCCGGACGCCGAATACGACAAGCTGTTCCAGCGCCTGCAGGCCCTGGAAGCCGAATTCCCCGACCTGCGCACGCCCGATTCGCCGACCCAGCGCGTGGGCGGCAAGGTGCTCGACGGTGCCACCAAGGTGCGCCACAAGGTGCCGATGCTGTCGATTCGCACCGAGACCGACATCACGGCCGGCGGCGCCAGCGTCTTCGACGCGCGCGTGCGCAAGGAACTGGGGCTGGCCGAAGACGGGCCGCAGGTGTCGTACGTCTGCGAGCTGAAGTTCGACGGCCTCGCCATGAACCTGCGCTACGAGCACGGTGTGCTGGTGCAGGCCGCCACGCGCGGCGACGGCGAGGTGGGCGAAGAGGTCACGCAGAACATCCGCACCGTGCGCGAGATTCCGCTGCGCCTGGCCGGCAAGGCGCCGCCGGTGGTCGAGGTGCGCGGCGAGGTCTACATGAAGCGCGCCGATTTCGATGCGCTCAACGAACGCCAGCGCCAGAAGATCGCGGCCGGGCACAAGAACGAGAAGGTGTTCGTCAACCCGCGCAATGCGGCCGCCGGCGCCGTGCGCCAGCTGGACCCTGCAATTGCCGCGGAAAGGCCGCTGAGCTTCTTTGCCTACGGCTTGGGCGAAGTCACGCCCGCGGCCGAAGGTGGGCCCGACCATCCGACCCAGTTCGACTGGCTCAAGCAGTTCGGTGCATGGGGTTTTCCGGTCGCCACGCAGACCGCACGTGCGAATGGTGCTATTGAATTAATAGCATTCCACGAAAACATTGGGCGTCAACGCGACGCCTTGCCCTACGACATCGACGGCGTGGTCTACAAGGTCGACAGCATCGAGCTGCAGCGGCAACTGGGCTTCGTGTCGCGCGAGCCGCGCTGGGCCGTGGCCCACAAGTACCCCGCGCAAGAGCAACTGACCGAGGTGCTCGGCATCGAGATCCAGGTGGGGCGCACCGGCAAGCTCACGCCGGTGGCCAAGTTGGCGCCGGTGTTCGTCGGCGGCGTGACCGTGACCAACGCCACGCTGCACAACGAGGACGAGGCGCGCCGCAAGGACGTGCGCGTGGGCGACACCGTCATCGTGCGGCGTGCCGGCGACGTGATTCCCGAAGTGGTCGGCGTCGTGCCCGAGAGCCTTGCGAAACCCGACGGCGAGCGCGGCGTGCAATTCACCATGCCGCACCAATGCCCCGTGTGCGATTCGGAGGCCGTGCGCGAGGAGGGCGAGGTCGACTACCGCTGCACCGGCGGCCTGTTCTGCGCGGCGCAACGCAAGGAAGCCATCCTGCATTTCGCGGCGCGGCGCGCGGTCGACGTCGACGGGCTTGGCGACAAGCTCGTCGAGCAACTGGTCGACGCCGACCTGATTCGCACCTTGCCCGACCTGTACAAGCTGGGCTTCACCACGCTCGCCGGGCTGGACCGCATGGCGGACAAGTCGGCGAAGAACCTGGTCGACGCGCTCGAGGCGTCGAAGAAGACCACGCTGCCGCGCTTCCTGTTCGGCCTGGGCATCCGCCACGTGGGCGAGACCACCGCGAAGGACCTGGCCAAGCACTTCGGCAAGCTCGACGCGATCATGGACGCGACCGAAGCGCAGTTGCTCGAGGTGAACGACGTCGGGCCGGTGGTGGCGCAAAGCCTGCGCACCTTCTTCGACCAGCCGCACAACCGCGAGGTGGTCGAGCAGTTGCGCGCCTGCGGCCTGACATGGGAAGAGGGCGAGCCCGCGGTCCGCGCGCCGAAGCCGTTGGCGGGCTTGACCTTCGTGATCACCGGTACCCTTCCTACGCTGAGCCGCGATGAGGCCAAGGATAAGTTGGAGTTGGCCGGTGCCAAGGTGGCCGGTTCCGTCAGCAAGAAAACCCATTACCTCGTGGCCGGTGAAGAGGCCGGGAGCAAGCTCGACAAGGCCCGTGAGCACGGGGTCGAGATCATCGACGAGGCGCGCATGCTGGAGATCCTCGCCAACGGCGTGCCGGCAGCAACACCCGAAGGATGAGGCAGCGGCAGGCCCTCTTTACCGGCCGTTACGCCGCTTCATCGCAGCGCAGTCAACAGGGTCTACAACCTGGCGTTGAAAGATAACTGAAGGCCACAAGGAGAGTCCCTCATGCAAAAAATTCGAATTCTTGGTGCCTGCGTTGCACTCGGCGGCGTCGCGCTGCTGAGCGGTTGCGTGGGGGTTCCCGGCGATCCGTACTACGGTGGCGGGGGCTATGCGGGCGGGGGCTATTCCTCCGGTCCGTACTACAGCGAACCTGCCCCGGTGTACGTGGCACCCGCACCGGTCTACATCAACGGCGGCGGCTACTACGAGCGCGATCGCCGCCCGTATTACGACGGTGGGCGCCAGTATTACGGCCGGCCCGCCTACCCGGCGGTGCGACCAGGGTACCCGGCAGCGCGCCCGCCCAATTTTGGTGGTGGACGCCCGGGCGTCGCGCCGCAGCCGCGTCCCCCGATGGCCGGTGCAGTTCCCCAGGAACCGCGTGGCAACGCGCGCCTTTGGACGTCGCCGGATTCCAAGGGTCAAACCCCTCCCTGATCCGTCAGCGGACGAGGGCTCGAGGCTGTCGCGATAATTCCGCCATGGCCATCCACGACATCCTCAAGATGGGCGACCCCCGGCTGCTGCGCATTGCGCAGCCGGTCACCGCCTTCGATTCCGACGAACTGCACCTGCTGGTGCGCGACATGTTCGAGACCATGCATGCAGTCAACGGCGCCGGCCTCGCGGCGCCGCAGATCGGCGTCGACCTGCAGCTCGTGATCTTCGGCACGGACATCGTCAACCCCCGCTATCCCGATGCACCGCTGGTGCCCCGCACCGTGCTGCTGAACCCCGTCATCACGGCGCTGGACGACGAGGAGGAAGAAGGCTGGGAAGGGTGCCTGTCGGTGCCGGGCCTGCGCGGCGTGGTGCCGCGCTTTGCCAACATCCGCTATACAGGCTTCGATCCGTACGGCGACCCGATCGACCGCATTGCCACCGGCTTCCATGCGCGCGTGGTGCAGCATGAAGTCGACCACCTGCTGGGCAAGCTGTACCCGATGCGGGTGCGCGATTTCTCGCGCTTCGGCTACACCGAGGTCCTCTTCCCGGGCCTCGATGCGGCCGACGACGATTGAGCCCGCTCAGTTGTACTTGCTGCTGAGCGCGAAGCGGCCGCCGCCCATGAACGCCAGTGCGAGCGCCGCGAACAGGAACATGCCTTGCAGTTCCAGCGCCCAGCCGCCTTGCTTGCCGAGGGCCGTGAGGTCCTTGGCGTGGACCAGCGCAAACGCCACGAGCATGTTGATGGCCACGATCCAGGCGGCCGGGCGCGTGTACAGGCCGATGATCAGCAGCACGGGTGCCACGATCTCACCGATGTAGACCAGGTAGGCCAGTGCGCCCGGCAGCCCGTGCTGGGCCAGCATGCCGGAGATGAAGCCGACGCCGCCCTGCAGCTTGGCGATGCCATGCAGCAGGATCAGCACGCCTAGAGAAACGCGCAGGATGAACTTGCCGGTGTCGTCGGATTTGACCATTTGAGTAGGTTCCAGTGAGAGTGTTGAGAGGGCCGTATGGTAGTGAACATCCGGCACTTCCAGCCAGCCTCTTGCGGTGCATATGCATCCAACCCGGAGTTCTTTGGCAGAGTCGGGGTCGGCCCGTACACTGCCTTTTGCTTACTGTTGAGGAGAACCACCAATGAACAATCGATTCCGCCCGGCACTGCTTGCCGCCGCCTCCGTCCTCGCGCTGGCCGTCGCCGCGCCGGCCTTCGCAGGCAAGACGCTCGACGCCGTCAAGCAACGCGGCACCGTCAAGTGCGGCGTGACCAACGGCGTGGCGGGCTTTTCCGCACCGGACACGCAGGGCAACTGGTCGGGCCTGGACGTCGACACCTGCCGCGCCATCGCGGCGGCGGTGCTCGGCGACGGCAAGAAGGTCGACTTCGTGCCGCTCAATTCGCAGCAGCGCTTCTCGGCCCTGCAGGCCGGCGAAATCGACATCCTCGCGCGCAACACCACCTGGACCCTCACGCGCGACGCGTCGCTGGGCTTCAACTTCACCACCATCACCTACTACGACGGCCAGGGCTTCCTGGTGCCGAAGAAGCTCAAGGTGACGAGCGCCAAGCAACTGAAGAACGCGACCATCTGCACGCAGTCGGGCACCACCAACGAGAAGAACGTGTCCGACTACTTCCGAGGCCTGAACATCCCGGTGAAGACCGTCGTGTTCGAGAGCTTCGAGGCCTCGTTCAAGGCCTTCTTCTCGGGCCGCTGCCAGGCTTTCACGACCGACGCCTCGGCGCTGGCCGGCCTGCGCAACAAGGAAGCGCCGAACCCCGACGACTACCTCATCCTGCCGGAGCTGATCTCCAAGGAGCCGCTCGCGCCGCTGGTGCGCCGCGGCGACGACGAGTGGTTCGCCATTGCCAAGTGGGTGCCCAACGCGCTGATCGAGGCCGAGGAAGCCGGCGTCACGCAGGCCAATGCCGACGAGCTCAAGGCCAACAGCAAGGACCCGGCGCAGCAGCGCCTGGTCGGCACCGGTGAAGACCTGGGCAAGCTGCTGGGCCTGGACAAGGACTGGTCGTTCCGTGCGATCAAGGCCGTGGGCAACTACGGCGAAATGTTCGAGCGCAACGTCGGACCGAAGTCGGTGCTGAAGCTGCCGCGCGGCTCCAACAACCTGTGGAGCAAGGGCGGCCTCATCTACGCACCCCCGGTTCGATGAGTCCTGAGGCCTCGCGCCGCGGCGCCTGGCTGGCCTGGGTCGTCCAGGCGCTGCTGGTGCTGGCCGTGGTGGCCGGCGCGGTCTGGGTGGTCCACCACGCGCTGGAGGTGCTGCGCGCGCGTGGTGTGCGCTCCGGCTTCGACTTTCTGACCGAGCCCGCGGGCTTCTCCATCAGCGAGGGCTGGCTCGACTTCGATGCGAGCCAGCCGTTCTGGCGCGCCTTCCTGGCAGGCCTGATCAACACGGTGCGCGCGGCGGTGCCCGCGGCCATTTTTTCGGTCGTGCTCGGCACGCTGATCGGCATCGGCCGGCTGGCGCCGCATGTGCTGCTGCGCGGCATCTGCACTGCGTATGTCGAGCTGCTGCGCAACGTGCCGCTGCTGGTGCAGTTGCTGATGCTGGCCTTCGCCATGGCCAACCTGCTGCCCGATCCGACCGAGCCCGTTCGGCTGTTGCCGGGCGTGTGGCTCAGCAAGGGCGGCCTGGCCGTGCCGTGGCCGGTGGCGGGCGAGGGCGGCTGGTGGCCCACGCATTTCGAGTGGCCCGAGCGCGGCGACTTCGGCGTGAGCGGCGGCGCGGCATTGAGCCCGGAGTACGTGACCATCGTCGCGGGCCTCACCTTTTATTCGGCCGCCTTCGTGGCCGAAATCGTGCGCGCGGGCATCCTGTCGGTGTCGCAAGGGCAGGTGCTGGCGGGGCAGGCTTTGGGGCTGTCGTCGGGGCAGCAGTTGCGCATCGTCGTGCTGCCGCAGGCGCTGCGCGTGATCGTGCCGTCGCTCACCAACCAGTTGCTCAGCCTCACCAAGAATTCGTCGCTGGCGGTGGCCGTGGGCTATCCGGAACTGGTGTCCGTCGCCAACACCACCATCGGCTCGAACGGCCGCGCCTTCGAGTGCATCGCGATCATCATGGCGATCTACCTGGTGCTGTCGCTGCTGATTTCCTTCGGCATGAACCGCTACAACGCGCGCGTCGCCTTGCGGGGCTGGCAATGAGGAACGTCGCGCAGGGGCCCATCGCGTGGCGCAGCGAACTGTGGGGTTCGCCGCTGCGGGCATTGGCGACGGTGCTGTTGCTGGCATTGCTCGCATGGGGCGGTTTTCACTTCGTCGAATGGGGCGTCGTGCACGCGGTGTTCCGGCCCGACGCCGAGGCCTGCCGCGCGGTGCAGCACGGCGCCTGCTGGGGCGTGGTGGCGGAGAAGTGGCGCCCGATGCTGTTCGGGCGCTTTCCCTATGAAGAGCAATGGCGTCCGGCCATTGCAGTGGTCGTGCTGTCGGCCGTGACGGTCCTGAGCGCCTGGCCGCGCAGCTGGCGCTGGTGGCTGCTGCCGCTGTGGGCCGTCGCGCTGCTGCTGTTCGTGGGGCTGATGCGCGGCGGCGTGCTCGGCCTGGCCCCCGTGCCCACCAGCCGCTGGGGCGGCCTGCCGCTGACCATCGGGCTGGCGGTGGTCGGGCTGGCGCTGGCGTTTCCGCTCGCTTTGCTGCTGGCGCTGGGGCGCCGCTCGGGCTGGCCGGTGGTGCGCACCTTGAGCGCGAGCTACATCGAGCTGGTGCGCGGCGTGCCGCTGATCTCGGTGCTGTTCATGGCGTCGTTCCTGCTCCCGCTGCTGTGGCCGGCCGGCTGGCAGCCCGACGTGCTGGTGCGCGTGCTCGCCGGCCTCACGCTGTTCGTGGCGGCCTACCTCGCCGAGATCATCCGCGGCGGGCTGCAGGCCGTGCCGCGCGGACAGACCGACGTGGCGATGGCGCTGGGCTTCGGCCGCTGGCCGGTGCAGCGCGACATCGTGCTGCCGCAGGCGCTGCGCCTGGTGGTGCCCGCGTTGACCAACAGCGTGGTCGGCACGCTGAAGGACACGTCGCTCGTCACCGTGGTCGGGTTGTTCGAGCTGACAGGCGCGCTGGGCCTGGCGCTGGGCGGCGACCCCACGTGGCGGCCGTTCTACCTCGAGGGCTACCTTTTCATTGCCCTGGTGTACTGGGTGCTGTGCTTCGGCCTCTCGCGCTACAGCGTGTGGCTCGAGAAGCGGCTGTCGGCCGCGCCCTGAGCGTGCGGCCAAAAGCCTCCTGTACACTCCGGGCCTTCATGACGAGCCACAACTTCTACCCCGCATCCGCCGCAGCCTCCATGGCTCGCATGATGCCGTCTGCCTCCGCGCAGGCGATGGTTGTTGCTCGAATGATTACCACCATTACCACCGCGGTCACCTGACACGCGCAGGTGGCCGTTCCGGCAGCCACCTGGTGTATCGCTCTCTCCCCGAACGAATGAACCCAGCTCTGGCAGCTGGGTTTTGTTTTTTCGTCTGGAGATGTCCATGTACCGCGATCCCGTTGAATCCCTCGAGCCCCTGCACAGCCTGAACGACCAGGCGGCCACACGTACCCTGCGCGTGGGGATGATCGGCATCGGCACCGTGGGCTCCGGCACGTTTCGCGTGCTGGCGCGCAACCGGGCCGACATCACGGCCCGTGCCGGCCGGTCGATCGAGCTGGTGATCGTCGCGGCGCGCGACCTGGCGAGGGCGAAGGGCATCGTGGGCGACAGCGTGGCGCTGACGGCCGATCCGATGCAGGTCGCCACGCACCCCGATGTCGACGTGGTCGTGGAAGTCGCCGGCGGCACCGGCGCCGCACGCGACTGGGTGCTGGCCGCCATTGCGCACGGCAAGCACGTGGTCACGGCCAACAAGGCGCTGCTGGCGGTCCACGGCACGGAAATATTCGCCGCCGCACGCCAGCAGGGCGTGGTCGTGGCCTACGAAGGCGCCGTGGCCGTGAGCATCCCCATCATCAAGGCGCTGCGCGAAGGCCTGGCGGCCAACCGCATCGAGTGGGTGGCCGGCATCATCAACGGCACCACCAACTTCATTCTCAGCAAGATGCGCGACGAGGGCCTCGACTTTGCCGCCGCGCTCGCGCAAGCCCAGGCGCTGGGCTACGCCGAGGCCGACCCGAGCTTCGACATCGAAGGCATCGACGCCGCCCACAAGCTGACCCTGCTCGCCGCCAACGCCTTCGGCATGCCGCTGCGCTTTGCGGATGCGCAGGTGGAGGGCATCACGTCCTTGCAGGGGGCGGACGTGGCCTGCGCCGAGCAACTCGGCTATCGCATCAAGCTGCTGGGCGTGGCGCGCCGGCAGCCGAACGGCGTGGAGCTGCGCGTGCAGCCCGCGCTGGTGCCGGCCGGGCACCTGATGGCGCATGTCAACGGCTCGATGAACGCCGTCATGGTCAAGAGCGATGCGGCAGGCCTCACGATGTACTACGGCGCGGGCGCAGGCTCGGAGCAGACGGCCTCCGCCGTGATTGCAGACCTGGTCGACGTGGCGCGGCTCGACGGCGTCCACGCCCGGCAGCACGTGCCGCACCTGGGCGTTCACGCGCATGCGACGAACGCGCTGGCCGTGCTGCCCCGCGCGGCGGTGTTCACGTCGCACTACCTGCGCGTGCCGGTCGCCGTCGCGAGCCACGTCCAGGCGGTGACGGCCTGCCTCGCGGAGCAGCGCGTGCCGGTGCGCCAGGTCGCGTTGGCGACCGATCGGCCGGGCTCGGGGCCGCAGGTGCTGGTGCTGACCGGGCCCGTGGTGCAGGGCACGCTGGACCTGGCGGTGCATGCGCTGCAGGCGCGCGCCGAAGTGGCCGGCCCGGTGGTGACGCTGCGCGTGGAGTCGCTGGAAGGCTGAAAGTCCGGGCTTCAGGGCTTGCGGCGTGGCATCAGTTCGGCATAGCCGGTGAGCGGGTCGTGCGTGCGTGCGAACTGCCAGTCGGGCAGCAGGGCGAGAAGGATTTCGGCGGTGGTGCGCACCACGCACCCCGGCGCCGCATGCCCGCCGAAGACCCGGCCTTCGCCGTCCGAAACGCTCATGTGAATGTGCGAACCGTCGGGCGACAGGCTGCCTGCCAGCGTGAGGATTTCCAGGTCGCCCTCGATGCGTGCCGGCGTCTCGGTACCCGCGAAGCGCACGCTGGCCCCGCGCAGGCTGCCGATGCCCGAGACCACGAACGCGGCCTGCGCGTTCGCTTGCCCCAACGCCGCATCGAGCGACGCGCGCAGGTCGTCGCCCGGGTTCAGGCGCAGCACCAGCGTCTGCATGGGGTCAAGCTCCCGAGAGCGCCCCGTCCACCACGTGCTGCGCCTCTTCGAGGATGCGCGCCAGGTGTTCCTTGCCCTTGAAGCTCTCGCCATAGATCTTGTAGATGTTCTCCGTGCCCGAAGGCCGCGCCGCGAACCAGCCGTTCTCGGTCGCGACCTTCACACCGCCGATGGCTGCGCCGTTGCCCGGCGCATGGCTCAGCACGTTCACGATCCTGTCGCCCGCCAGTTCGGTGGAGCGGATCTGTTCCGGCGACAGGCTCGACAGCCGCTTCTTCTGCTCGACGGTGGCCGCCGCGTCCACCCGGTCGGACACCGGATGGCCCAGCGCCTGCGTCAGCTCCGCGTAGCGCTCGCCCGGGTCGCGCCCGGTGCGCGCGGCGATCTCGGCCGAGAGCAGGGCGGGCACCATGCCGTCCTTGTCGGTGGTCCACAACGAGCCGTCGTGGCGCAGGAAGGTCGCGCCCGCACTCTCTTCACCACCGAAGGCCAGCGAGGCGTCGACCAGCCCGTCGACGAACCACTTGAAGCCCACCGGCACCTCGTACAGCTTGCGCCCCAGCCGCGCCGCGACGCGGTCGATCATCTGGCTGCTGACCACCGTCTTGCCGACAGCGGCCTGCGCGGGCCACTGCGGGCGGTGCGTGTAGAGGTAGTCGATCATCACCGCGAGGTAGCTGTTGGGCTGCATCAGCCCCGTGCTGCCCGCCACGACGCCGTGGCGGTCGTGGTCGGTGTCGCAGGCGAAGGCGATGCCGAAGCGGTCTTTCAGGGCAATCAGCTTGTGCATGGCGTCGGGCGATGACGGGTCCATGCGGATGCGGCCGTCCCAGTCGAGCGACATGAAGCGGAAGGTCGGGTCGACCTCCTGGCTCAGCACGTTCAGTCGCGAGAGCTTGTAGCGTTCGGCGATCGCGGGCCAGTAATGCACGCCTGCGCCCCCCAGCGGATCGACGCCCAGGTCGATGTTCACGCCGCGGATCGCGTCCATGTCCAGCACCTGCGCCAGGTCTTCGACGTAGGTGTTCAGGTAGTCGTGCCGGTGCGTGGTGGAGGCGCGCAGGGCTTGTGCGAGCGGCATGCGCTTCACGCCCTCGAGGTTGCTGGCCAGCATCTTGTTGGCCGCCGCTTCGACGGCCGAGGTGATGTCGGTGCCCGCCGGTCCGCCGTTGGGCGGGTTGTACTTGAAGCCGCCGCTCTCGGGTGGGTTGTGCGAGGGCGTGATGACGATGCCGTCGGCCAGACCTGTGGTTCGGCCTCGGTTGTAGACCAGGATGGCGTGCGACACGGCCGGCGTGGGCGTGTATTCGTCGTCCTTCGAGACCATCAGCTCGACCCCGTTGGCCGCGAGCACTTCCACCGCGCTGTTGAAGGCCGGCGTGGACAGCGCGTGCGTGTCGATGCCCAGGAACAGCGGCCCGTCGATGCCTTTTTGCTTGCGGTGGTCGCAGATGGCCTGGCTGATGGCCAGCACGTGCCATTCGTTGAAGGCGTCGTCGAACGAAGAGCCGCGGTGCCCCGAGGTGCCGAAGGCCACGCGCTGGCTGGCCACGGACGGGTCGGGCCGCCCGGTGTAGTAGGCCGAGATCAGGCGCGGCACGTTGACCAGCAGGTCGAGCGGGGCGGGCTGGCCCGCGAGTGGGTTGGTGGCTTGGCTCATGTCGATGGAAAGTCGAAGTTGATCAGGTCGCCGATGCGTTCGATGGTGATGTCGGCCGGGGCGTAGGCGGCAATGGCCTGCGTGTCCAGCGCATAGTGCCCCTGCCGCACGAAAACGGTCGTCAGACGTGGCCCCCAGATGGCCTTCATGGCCGACAGGATGCGCAGCTTGTCGTCGATCATCACGTAGTGCGCAGCGGGGTGGCACTGCTCGACGGCGTCGAGCATCTGCTCCTTGTGCACGTAGATCAGCACGCGGCCGTCGGTGGCCTCCCACAGGCCCGAGCGCTGCACCTTGCGCGGCTGGAACACCACGTCGCCGTCGGACAGGATCACCGTGGGCCCGTGGCGGCGCAGGTGCTTCAGCGCCTCCAGCGCGCCGGGGTACAGCCGCTCGGCAAAGGGGTAGTCGATGAGAAAGCTCGACATCAGCAGCAGCCGCGAGTCGCTCATGCCGTGGCGGCTTTCCTCGGCGCGGTAGCGCTGCAGGGCGCCCAGGTAGTCGACGTAGCCGAGTTCGCTGCGCAACTGCTCGAAGGCCGTCCAGTAGCGGCTGGCGCTTTCGGCGCCGAAGGCGTCCTCGAGGTGCGCGCGAAGGTCGGCAATGACCCGGTCGTTGTCGAGAAGGGTGTTGTCGACGTCGATCAGGAAAACGGTGGAGGCAGGCTGCTGCTGTGTCATGGAGGGGGCGGCCGGTGGGCCCGGGTGCGGGCGTCGGTTTCAGCATACGCCTCGAACGCAGGGCCGGCCCGCGGCGGCGTGAATTAGTTGATGCTTTGCGCCGCGCTGGCGTAACCTGTGGCGCGGAGCCGCCGCCGGGTCCCCTAAGCTCTCGCCCAGTTTCAAGGAGCAAGAAAAAAATGCGCATGACAAATGGTCGAGACGGGATCCGGCCTGCACTGCGGGCGCTGGGCCTGGCGATGGGAGCGAGCTTGCTGGTGGCGGGCTGCCAGTCGCCCCCGAAGGACAGGCCGCTCACATCCGAGGTGCCTGAGCCGCCGAGCTTCGCCGCGCCGCCCGACGCCTGCCGGGCCGCCGACGCGCGTTTCGGGTTGGGCCTGCGTGCGAGCCCGCCGCTGCTGGAAGAAATGCGCCAGCGCGCAGGCGCCAGTCTGGCCCGCGTCGTGCTGGCCACGGACAGCGCCGACCCGGCGCAGGACATGATGCGGCTCAACGTGCAGATCGAATCCACGGGCCGCGTGGTGGGAGCGTTCTGTGGCTAAGCCGGCAGGCCCGCGTCGCGGGATGCATGCACGAGTGTTGTGCGCACACCGCGGCTGTAACAATTCTGGGTACCGACGCGCAGAACGCCCCGAATTGGGAGAACAATAGTCCGCGACTTCCCGGAGCCACAGTCTTTTGTCGAACACGCAACCTCCCGCCTCATTGACCTCGTATCACGACGGTTCGGCGCGCCTTCCGCCGGATGAAGTGCTGCGCCCGCTGATGGCCGATTGGGCCCGCGCAGGCAAGCGCCTGGCGGCCGTCTGCTACATCGACGTCGACCGCTTTGCCGAGCTGAACGACCGCCTGGGCATGGTCGCGGGCAATGCCGCGCTCGAAGAGGTGGCCCGCCGCGTGCAGGCGCAGTTGCCCCGCGAAAGCGTGATGGCCCGTGTGGGCGGCGACGAGTTCGCGGCCGTGTTCGCCGGCCTGGGCACTTCGCAGTGCGCGCAGGTGCTCGAACGCATCCAGACCGCGCTGGCCGAGCCCTGGGCCTGGCGCGACCAGCCCGCCAGCATCGACGCCAGCATCGGCGCCATGATGCTCGACAGCAATGGGCCGCCGCCCGAGACCGCCCTGCGCCAGGCGCAGCACGCAGCCTTCTTCGCCAAGCGCGCGGCCGACGGCAAGGTGCACTACTTCGACGCCCCGCAGGCGCGCGCCGACGAGCAGATCGTGCGCGAGCGCCAGCGCATCCAGGAAGGCTTGCTGCAGGGCGAGTTCTTCCTGGTCTACCAGCCCAAGGTCGACATGCAGCGCGGCGTGGTGGTTGGCGTCGAGGCACTGATCCGCTGGCAGCACCCCGAGCGCGGCCTGCTGCCGCCCGTGCAGTTCGTGCCGCTCATCGAAGACGATGCGCTGGTCGAGCAGGTGGGCGACTGGGCCATCGCCACCGCGCTCTGGCAGGCGCACCAGTGGCGCCTGGAGGGGCTGCAGATTTCGGTGAGCGTGAACGTGGCTCCGCGCCACATGATGCGTTGGGACTTCGTCGACCGGCTGGCGCGCCACCTGTCGCAGTTTCCCAAGCTGGGCGCGGGCATGCTCGAGCTCGAAATCCTCGAGACCACGGCCATCAGCCAGTTCGCGAACGTGGCCCTGTTCGTGGAGGCCTGCAAGGCGCTGGGCGTGGGCGTGACCATCGACGACTTCGGCACCGGCTATTCGTCACTCACGTACCTTCGCCAGCTGCCGGTGTCGGCCGTGAAGATCGACCAGTCCTTCGTGCGTGGCATGGCCGAGAACGAACAGGACCGCGCCATCGTGCAGGGCATCCTGGCGCTGCTGAACGCGCTCGGCCTCACCGCGGTGGCCGAGGGCGTGGAAACAGCCAAGCTGGGCGAGGTGCTGCTCGCCATGGGCTGCACGCTGGCCCAGGGCTATGGCATTGCAAGGCCGATGGCCGCCAAGGACATCGTGCAGTGGGTGGCGCAATACGAGCAGGCGCCCCTGTGGGGCACCGACGCGCCGATCGGCACGATCGTGCTGCCCGCTGCGGCCAGCTGAGCAACCGAACCGGGGCGCGGTGCCCCGGCTCGCGCGTCAGAGAAGCGGCGTGTACGGCGAGCTCATCGGGTTCAGCGTGGTGCCGCTCCCGCTGCCGTAGCCCGGCGCACCGAGGGTGCTGGGGCCGCCGAACATGTAGCGCAGGTACACGCTGCCGGTGAACTGGCGGTAGTTCTGCGCATTGTTGAAGCCCAGCGCACCGCCCAGGAACATCTTCGGCGCCAGCTGGTACTCGAGCACCGCGGCCAGGTTGTAGGCCAGGCCGGTCTTCGACGTGCCGGGGTACGTGTTGTTGTACACGGTGCTGCTGAAGCCCAGTTGCGTCGCCAGGTTCGCCACGCGCTGCGCTTCGGCGTTGCGCGCGGAGTCGGTGGGGAAGTAGGGCGACGTTTTCTGGGTGAACGACTGCACGCCCAGCGACGCGTTCACGCGCCACGCGAGCCGGTCGGAGCGCCCGGTCCAGTCGACCGGGAAGGCCACGCTCACGAAGCTCTGCGGGCTGAAGTAGCCGCCTTGCCCGAAGGTGTAGTAGCTCAGGTTCTTCTCGTAGCCCATCAGCCCGATGTTCATGCCCAGCGTGAGCTTGGAGCCCGGGTTGTTCAGCAGGTGCAGATAGGCGCCGCCGCCGGTTTCCACGCGCGAGTTGCTGGCCACGTTCTTGCCGGTGATGCCGTGCGCCGAGAGGTAGGTGTACGCGCCGTAGGTGCCGTCGTCGTAGCCGATGTCGCCGCGCACGCCGGTGGCGACCACGCCGCCCCAGCGATCACCGGTGCGCGCGTCCTTCGCGCCGGCGAACGACAGCACGCTGTCTGTCACCGCGCGGCGCGACACGTCCGCCTTGTAGTTCCACGAGTCGCCGAAGCTGCCCTTGAACGTCGCGTTGCCGACCACGTTGGTGGTCGGAAAGCCCAGCGGCGTGGTGCCGATGCCGCCATCGAAGTTCTTGCCCTCGTAGCCCACGTTCAGACCGACGCCCGAGGCGTTCTGCTGGCCGGGTTCGGTCTTGTCCTGCTGGCTGGGGTCGTTCAGCGCGGCGAGCGATCTGGCCACGGCCGTGGGGCCGCCGCCGAAGCGGCTGAGGGTCGAGTAGTTGCTGGCGGGCGTGCCGGCGTCGAGCACCGTGGGCGTCACGCCCACGACGATCTTGCCCTCGCCGACCGGAAAGCGCGCCTGCACCGGCAGCTGGAAGTCCGACAGCCGGCTCAGGCCCGCCTCGCCAGCGCGGTTCCGGAAGACGGTGCCCGCGGTGAGGCTCACGGCGCGCTGCGCCTCCAGGTCCTGCAGCTCCGAGGTCAGCGTGTTCGCCGGCGCGGCGCGCAGCGGCGCGTTCCAGCTGGGTTCGCTGCGCGGCGCGTTGGCCTGCGCATAGGCCGCGTTGGCTTGCGGATACACCGGATAGCCGCCGGGCTGTCCCTGCGGAATGTAGACCGGCGCCACTTGCTGCGTGCCGGGCACCGGGTACTGCTGCATCGGCTGCATCGACGGTGCGACATAGGCCGAGGCTTGCGGTGTGTTGTTGTTCGCGTTGTTGCGCGCGGTGCGTGTCGAGCCCTTGGCCGTGGCCGCTCGGCCCTTTGCGTTCGAGGCCGGTGCTGCGGAACCCCAGGGCAGGGCGCCCGGTGGGTAGGCGTTCGGCGCCGCGGCGCCAGGGTAGGCGGGGTAGGCCTGCTGCGGGTTCACGGGGTAACCCGCCGCGGGGTAGGCCTGCGCGTAGACCGGTGCCGCACCCGCCGCGGCGGGATAAGACACCTGCTGCATGCGCGCCTGCTGCGCGAACGGATTGCCGTTGGCCGGTGGGTAACCCGTGGGCACGGCCGCGCCCGGTGCGCCGCTGCCGGTCATGCCGGCGAAGGGGTTGCCGCCGCCCATCTGCATCGGCATGCCGCCCGGTGCACCGCCCGAGGCGACCTGCCGTTCAGCGTCCACCGCCGCGCGCAGGTACTGCTCGGCCTTGCGGCTTTCGCCTGCGTTGCGGTACACGCGGCCGGCGGCGGCCAGCACGCGCGACTGGTCGGGCGCCTGCTTCAGCGCGGCCATGACGTAGTTCTCGGCCTCGCCGTGTTCGCGCTGCGCGCTGGCGCTGGCCGCAGCGGCCAGCAGGGTGTCCAGGTCGGTCGGGTTGCGTTGAAGAATGCGCTGGTACAGGGCCAGGGCCTGGCTCTCGTCGCGCGCCGCCGAGTACATGCGTGCCAGAGCGCCCATGGCCTGCGGATCGTTCGGTCGCTCGGCCAGCACCGGCGCCATCGCGTTGTAGGCGGCTTCCAGGTTGCCGGCCTCGCGCAGCGCGTCGGCCTGGCGCAGGGCAAAGGCCACGCGCAGGCTGTCGAAGTCGTTGCGCTGGCTGGCCGTCATGTTCACGCCGGCAAGCTGGCGCAGCACGGCGGACAGCTCGATGTCCTGCTTCGTCTTGAGCAGCACCGACGCGTACAGCAGCCTGTCGCCGATGCTCGGAGTAGGCGAACGCGCGAGCAGTTGCCGGCTCATGGCGAGCGCGCGAGGCGCATCGCCGATTTCCGCGTAGGCGCCCGCGAGCTGGCCCCACAGTTCGGCCGGCATGTCGGTGCTCAGCGCCGACTCGGCCTGGACGAGCACGCCGCGGGCTGCATCGACCTGGCCCTGGCGCGCCAATGCGAGTGCGCGCGCGGCCTGCGACTGCGCCCACAGGCGGCGTTGCAGGCCGGACATTTCGCGCGTGCGCGATGCGGCGGGAATGCGTTCGAGGTACTGGATGCCGGCGGCCGAGTCGCCTGTTTCGGACGCGAGCAGGGCGCTGGCGTACAGCGCGTCGGGCATGTCCGGCTGCGACATCAGCAGCCCTTCCATCACGCCGCGTGCCTCGGACACCATGCCCTGCTTGCGGTAGATGTTCGCCAGGTCCAGCCTCACCCACGGGCTGTCGGGCGCCGCGAGCATCGCGTCTTCGAGCGTGCGCTGCGCGCCTGCCGCGTCGCCGGCATCGGCCTGCTGGCGGGCGCGGGTGCGTGCCTGCTCGACCTGGATGTCGCGCAGACCGCCGAGTTGCGTGGCCTGCTCGGGCGTGAGGCGGCGCGCGAGCGCCAGGGCCTCGTCGGGGCGGCCGGTCTGGCCGTACACCGAGATCAGCCCGCGCAGCGCCTGCGTGTTCTGCGGCTTGCCTTCGAGCACGCGCTTGTAGCCCTGTTCGGCCTGCGCGTAGTCGCCGGCGGCGGCGCGCAGGTCGGCCAGCGCGTTCTGGCCCACGGGCTCGCGACCGTCGATGCGCACGGCACGCTCGTACAGCGACTGCGCACCGCGCAGGTCGTTCTTGCCTTGCGCGGCGCGGGCCTGCCCGACCAGCGTCCAGTAGGTGGCGCTTTGCAGCGCGGAATTCCATTTGCTGCCGCCGCCGCGCACCGCGCGTTCGAGTAGCTCCTGCGCTTCGGCGAAGCGCTCCTGGCGCAGGCGCACCAGGCCCAGGCCGCCCAGGGCCTCGGTGTCGTCGGCCTTGGTGCGCAGCGCCAGCTGGAAGCGCTGCTCGGCGGTGGCCGCGTCGCCGCGGTCCAGCGCCTTGAAGCCTTCGCCCACGGGCACGTCGGGCGTGTTCGCCGCGGCGGCCTTGGCGGTGGTGAGCGTTTCCAGCCGGGCGGCCACGGCCGCATCGGTCTGGTTGCTGCTCAGGTAGTCCTGGTAGAGCGGCACGTCGGGCTGGCGTGCGTCGAGCCAGATCAGCGCCTGGCGCCAGGCCGCGCGCGCGGCGCCGGCCACGGCGGGCTGCTTGCTCAGCTCGACCAGCTCGCGAATGCCGGCGCGTCGCGTCGGTTCGCTGTAGGTCTTCTGCTGCGCCAGCGCGAGCCGGTAGTTGGCGTTGTCGGGGTGGTCTTTCACCAGTTCTTCGAGGCCCTTGCGGCCTTCGTCGGCGCCTTGGGGCGTGCTGGCGAGCACCTGGTAGTACTCCAGCGCCAGCGCCTCGGGCGGCGCCTTGTTGTCGAACTGGCTGCGGTACAGCTCCACGGCCTCGGCGGCGCGGCCGCTGCGCGCGGCGGCGCGGGCGCGCTGCAGCGTGCTGCCGGCCTGGCCGGGCTGCTGGGCCTGCTGCTGCAGGCGTGCAAGGCGTGGGTCGTTCGGGGCGGCGGCGCGCAGCCGGGTGATCCAGCCGCGCGCGGGCTCCGCGTTGTTACGCGACAGCTCGACCTGCGCCATGCCGTACATCGCGTCGGCCGAGCGCGGGTTGACGGTGAGCAGCTTCTTCCAGCTTTCCTCGGCCAGGTCGGCGCGGCCCTGGGCCTGCCAGTAGTTGCCTTGCTCGATGAGCGCCGCGGTGGCGTCGGCCTGCGCGTGCGCGGGGTTGGCGGTGCACAGCGCGGCGAGCATGCCCAGGCAGGCCATCCACTGCTGCGACTGGGACGACAGGCGCCCCGGCGTGCGTGTCGGCAGGAGCGTGGCGACGCCAGAGGGACGCTGCGGCTTCAAGCCGGTCGATTGGGACGGCATAGCGTTCTCCATGAGGTTTGCAGCTGGCCGTTTCGGCCGAATTCATAACGGCCGTCGAGCCAGGCCTGGCCGAACAGCAACAGGCACTGTTCGTAGTAAGGCAAAGGCGCCACCGGCGGGGTGGTGTCGTTCGGCGCACGGGGCGGCACGCGGCCGCCCGGCACGCGCGCGACTTGTGCGGCCAGGGCGTCGGTGTCGTTCACCGCCTTCAGGTAGGGGAGCATCGCGCCCGAGAAACCCAGCGGCGCCATGCCGCGCACGGCGCCCGTCACGGTGTCGACGAATTCGGGCACCGGATGGCCGTCGGCCATTTGCAGGCGCGGGCCGCGCAGGTTCAGCAGCAGCATCTTGCGCGCCGGGTCCTTGTCGGACAGCATGCCCGCCCAGAGGTACGTGCGAATGGCGTCGTAGCTGCCGGTGACGCCCTTCAGCGGGTCGGCCACGAAGGCGCGGTCGCTCTGCGACCAGGCGCACCAGTCGGGCGCAAAGCCCTTGGGCGTGACGCCGCCGAACATGCGCAGCGTGTTGTCCGTGACCTCGTTCCACGGGCCTGCGGGGTCGGCCTGCTGGAAGTAGCGCAGCAACTGCAGCGGCATGTAGCTCGGGTTGAGGCGCCACAGCGGCCCGCTGGCCACCGACTTGGGCCAGGGCAGCAGCATGCGGCCGAGCCCGGGCAGCGAGATCACCTCGTCGCGCACCACCATGGCGAGCACGGCGCGCCCGAGGGTGCGGTAGTTGGCTTCGTTCCAGAGCCGGCCGCCCTCCATCAGCGCGTAGGCGATCCACAGGTCCGAGTCGGACGCCGAGTTCGCGTCGAGCACGCCCCAGCCGCCTTCGGGCTTGCGGCCCCACTGCCAAGCCGGCAACTGCTTGGCCAGGCTGCCGCCCGCGAGGTTGGCCTCGGTCCAGGCCAGCACGCGCGCGAAGGTGGCGCGGTCGTTGTGGACCAGCGCGAAGAACAGGCCGTACGACTGCCCCTCGGAGGTCGACTGCTGCTGTGCCGTGCTGAAGTCGATCACCCGGCCGTCGGGCTGGATGTGGCGCCCCGCGAAGGCGGCCCAGTCGGTGGCCGGATGGCAGGCCGCGGCGACCGGTGCGGGCGCAGCAGCGGACGAAGAAGGCGAGGGCGCGCTGGCCCGCGCCGCAGCGGCGGATGCAGGCGCGACCGCAGGCGCCGCAGCAGGCGCAGAGCCCGGCGCCGCGGCCGCCAGCTTCGGCAGCGTCAGCGCTAGGCCGGCCGCCGCCAGCAGGGCGCGCCGGCCGGCGAGTCGTTCGGGGGGGGGCGTGATGATCGGCAAACGTCGCATGAAAAGATTATTTGGGCTTGTTGACCGACAGGCGACGGCGCGCCCGCAGTTGCAGGCCCGCATACGACACGGCCGCGCCCAGCAGGGCCAGCACGATCACCAGCGCGCCCAGCAGCAGCGGGCTGCGCGACAGGTTCCATTGCACCCAGGCGATGGGGGGCAGGCGGCCGACGTAGTAGGTGTCGCCACCCAGCACGCTGTTGACCTGCGTGTCGCGCACGATGGCCATGCTGCCCTGCACGCTCTTGAGGAGGTCGGGCGTCATCAGCGCGTTGAGCAGCGCTTCCTTCGAGCCCGCGGTGGTGATGGCGGCAATCACGCTGCGCCCGCTGCGAAGCGGTGACTCGAAGCCGGCCAGCACCGCGTCGCGGCCGTCGTCGCCCACCGCGATCTGCATCGCGCCGGGCAAGTCTTCACGGGTGCGCGCGCCGATCACGAAGTCGACGGCGTTGTCGATCCAGCTGTTGACCTTGAGCTCCGGCGAATTGCCGTTGCGCTTGAGCGGCATCTTGTCCGCCCACTGCGTGAACAGCGGCTGGCTCTGCAGGTTGCCGATGACCAGCAGGTCCTTGTCGGCCCACTGCGCCGCCTCGCCCGAGCGGCCCACCTTCACGCGCAGCGCGGGGTAGCCGGTGGAGCGGCCGATCTGGCCGAGCAGGCCCAGGTAGGTCTCGGTGTCGTTGTTGTCGGGCTGGTCCGGCAGGATCACGGCGGTGTCCGACAGGTCGGCCATGCGCGAGAACGGGAAGCCGCCGTTGGCATAGGCCGCCAACTCGGGCATGGCGATGAAGTGCGGGAAGCCCGACACGTCGATCTTGGAGGTCGGGTCGATCGAGCCGCGCACGTTGTCCAGCTGCGGCACGCAGCGCCCACCCACGGGCTCGAAGTAGTAGTGCAGGCGCAGCTGGCTGCGCGCGCCCATGGCCAGCGGCGGCAGGATGATTTCCTTGTGCTCGGCCAGCGTGCCGTCGGGCATCAGCTTCACGGCCAGCGGGTTCCACCAGCGGTCGCCGGCCGGGTTGGCCGAGCGCAGCGGCAGCCCGCCGATGAAGTTGTCGTTGACGTTGACGTTCAGCGTCGACTGGTCGGGCCGCACGCGCGGCGTGTAGCGGTATTGCAGGTCGAGCGGAATGCCGCGGCTGCGCCAGGTGAACAGGTCGGGCGGCAACTGCAGGTTGACGCGCACCACGTCGGGGTTGTAGCCGGTCACCGACAGGTCGGCGGCAGTGGTCAGCTCGCCGAGCTGCAACGCGCGGTCGCTGGGAATCCAGCGTGGCGCGTCGTAGGGCTTGCGCGCCGGCGGCTCCTGGAACGCGGTGACCGCGGCCTGCGCGCCGGCGAAGGCCTTGCTGTTGAGCGCCAGCGCGGCGGCGGCGGTGCGCAGGTCGGCGGGCGTGCGGCCCATCACCAGCAGCAGCTTCCCCGAGGCGTCCTGCGGGTTGTCGACCACGGCCAGCGCCGGGCCCTGGATGGCGGGCAGCGTGAGGCCGGGAATGTTCGACTCCGGCGTGACGAACACCACCGCGTGGCCGTTCGGCAGCTCGCCGTTGGACACGGGGAAGGTCGCGCCGCGGTAGTCGGCCAGCGAGCCGAACCACGACGACAGCACGCCGGCCGCCTCGAGCACCGGGCCCGCCGCGGGCGCGCCGAAGACGAACGGAATGCGCGCGCGCCGCACGTCGCGGCGGTCGAAGAAGGGCTGGGGCAGCGAGCCCAGGTCGTTCGTGAGCTTCAGCGGCGCCACGGTCAGCTTCAGCGTGCTGGTGGCGTCGATGCGCGCCCACAGGCTGGTGTGGGACGGGTCCTCGCACTCGCGCGTGTAGTGGCCGATCAGCTCGACGTTGATGCGGTTGAACTCGGTGATCAGGCGCCGGTCGATCGGAATGTCGGCTGTCTGCGGCTTGCCCGCGTCGGCACGGTTCACCGCCAGCGTGGCCACCAGCACGTCGTTCACCGTGACCTTCAGGTGCGACAGCTCGGGAATCAGCGAGGGCGAATATGCGTAGTTCAGCTTGAACGAGGCGGCCGTGACCAGCTCGTCGGCGCGCACGTTGAACGGAATGCCCACCGTGCCGCTGATGCCGCGCAGCTGCACCGCGTAGTCGATGCCCAGCTGCGTGAGGTTGAACTCGCGCACCGCACCGGCGGCCGGCGAGGCGGCAGGCGCGCCGGCGGCGACGACCGGAGCGGCTGCGCGGGACGCGGACGCCGTCGGCGCGGTGGTGACTGGTGCGGCCGGCGCGGCAGCCGCACCGGCCGGCGCCTGTGCGCTGGTCGAGGGCGGTGGCGCCAGCGGGCGCGGCTGGGCCCGGACATTGCCGGCGAAAGCAGCAAAAGCGCCTAAAAGGGCCACCGTCAGCAGCGTGGCGCCGGCGGGCGAGTGCGAAAGCGAGCGGGAAGCCACGCGAGCAGGGGTCACGGCGCGACGGTGCGCGCGCTGGGTGGTCGTCACGTGGATTCCTTGGCTTTGACGGGGCGCAGCCGCGAGGCGGCCGAACGGTAGTAATGGCTGAACATGTCGCGAAAACCTGTGCCGCTGATGCTGATGATGTGGCCGAGCACCCGGTGGATGGGCACGCGCGGATGGTTGCCCCAGCGCGCTGCCCAAATGTCGGCGCGCGCGGTCGTGCACTGCACCAGCGCGCGCTCCTGCGCGAAGCTCATCGGTGCGAAGCGCAGGCCCAGGCGCTTGCCGGCGCTGAAGCGCACGGTGGAGGCGAAGCGCGACTCCTGGTCGTTGCGGTACAGCGCCACCTGCACCGGTGTTTCGAGGTCGAGCTTCAGGTCGTCGGGCAGCTCCACGCCCAGGCCGCCGCTGGAGAAGTCGAAGGTGTTGCAGCGCAGCGAGCGGCCGTCGGCAAAGTACAGCGTGGCCGGCAGCACCAGGTCCACGCGGTGCGCGCCGCGCAGCTGGCGCGACTCGTTGGCCGCGGCCACGCAGGCGCCCAGGATCATCAGGTTGTAGATGGTCCAGGCCAGGTTCAGCCACACGGTGGCGATGTTCTGCGGGTCGACCCAGGTCAGGCGCCACACGCCCAGGCACACGCCCACGAAGTTCAGCGCCAGCAGCACCAGGCTCGCCTTGGCGATGGTGCTGTCGAAATACTCTTTCTGGATCAGGCCGCCCTTGGCCGTCACGTTGAAGCTGCCGAGCTTTGGGTTGATCAGCGCCACCAGCGTCGGGCGGAAGATGTACCAGGCCAGCACGGCCTCGTACACCTCGTTCCACAGCAGGTATCGAAAGCGCCCCTGGATGCGGCTGTTGGTCAGGTTGGCGTGCAGGATGTGCGGCAGCGCGAAGGCGAAGATCATCGACGCCGAGGCATGGATCACGCTCGCGCCGAAGTACAGGTAGGCCAGCGGCGCCGTCAGGTAGATGAGCCGCGGCAGGCCGTACAAGAAGTGCAGCATCGCGTTCACGTAGCACAGGCGCTGCGCCCAGTGCAGGCCGCGCCCGAACAGCGGGTTGTCGATGCGGAAGATCTGCGCCATGCCGCGCGCCCAGCGAATCCGCTGGCCCACGTGGCCCGACAGGCTTTCGGTGGCCAGGCCGGCGGCTTGCGGCAGCGCCAGGTAGGCCGTGCTGTAGCCGCGGCGGTGCATCTTCAGCGCGGTGTGGGCGTCCTCGGTCACGGTTTCCACCGCGATGCCGCCCACCTCTTCCACGATGGTCCGGCGCAGCACCGCGCAGGAGCCGCAGAAGAAGGTGGCGTTCCACAGGTCGTTGCCGTCCTGGATCAGGCCGTAGAACAGCTCGCCTTCATTGGGCACCGTGCCGAAGGTGTCCAGGTTGCGCTCGAACGGGTCGGCCGAGAAGAAATAGTGGGGCAGCTGGACCATGCCCAGCTTGGCGTCGCGCCCGAACCAGCCCATGGCGATCTGCATGAACGAGCGCGTGGGAATGTGGTCGCAGTCGAAGATCGCGACAAACTCGCCCGTGGTGTTCTTCAGCGCGGCGTTGATGTTGCCGGCCTTGGCGTGCAGGTTGTTGTCGCGCGTGACGTGGGTCACGCCCACGTCTTCGCAGAACACGCGGAACTCGTCGCGCCGGCCGTCGTCCAGCACGAAGATCTTGATCTTGTCGCGCGGCCAGTCGATCGACTGCGCCGCCAGCACGGTCGAGCGCACCACCGACAGCGCCTCGTTGTAGGTGGGAATGAACAGGTCGATGGTCGGCCACTCGGCGGGGTCTTCCGGCAGCGGCACCGGCTTGCGCTCCAGCGGCCAGGCGGTCTGGATGTAACCCAGCAGCAGCACGATGAACGCGTACACCTCGGCCATCAGCAGGCCCAGGCCCAGCAGCAGGTCGACCGGGTTGTCCATGAACATGGTCTCGGTCACGCGCCAGTAGGTGTAGCGCGAGGACACGACCACCGACAGGAAGATCAGCACCAGGCTGGCGAAACGACCGCGAATCCGGTTGGTGATGAGCGCCGCGGCGAAGATGCCCACCGACAGCACGATCTGCTGCTCGAAGGTCATGGGCGCGATGATCAGCGCGGGCAGCAGCACCAGCGCCGCGAGCCAGCCGGCAATGCGCACCGGCAGCAGGCGCAGCAAGGCGGGGGCGGGGCGCGGAGCGGGTTGCTCCAGCGGGCCGGACGAGGCGCTTTTCATCGTGTCTGTTCCATGTTGCGCGGAGAAAACGGGTTTTGGGCTTGCTCCAGTTCGTGCGCCAGTTGCTGCCGATGCCGGCCGGCATCGACGCGCTCGAGCAGCCGCTCGGTGCACGAGGCAATGTCCTGCGTGGCCTGGCTCATCGGTGCGTAGCGCTGCACCGGCACCGCCGAGGCCAGCGCCTCGGGCACGGCCTGGTCCAGGTGCAGCACCCCCAGCAGGTCGGGGCGCAGCTTCTGGCGCAGCATTTCAAAGACGTCGTGGTTCAGGCGCTTGCCGGGGTCGACCTGGTTCACCACGTAGCCGGTGCCGAAGTAGTCGGCGCGCGGGCGTGCGTACTTGTCGAGCATGCGTTCGACGATCGGCAGGGTCGCGAACGAGCCTGCGTCGGGCAGCACCGCGACCACGCCGAACTGGGCCGCGCGCAGCGCCTGTTGCAGGTAGACCGACGGGCCGGGCGGGGTGTCGAGCACCACCAGCATGTCGGCGGGCAGGCCGAAGCGCACCAGTGTCTCGGCCAGCCAGCCGGGGCTGCGGGCCAGTTGCTGTTCGAACGTGATCTGCCGTTCGTCGTCGACGTCGCCAAAAGGCAGCAGCATGACGCCGCCATGCGCCGGGCGAATGGCGCGCGCCCAGGGCATCAGGCCGGTGGCGGCCTCGACCAGGCCGGTGTCGCAAGCCTGCGGTTCGTTGGCAATGTGAAAGCGCAGGGCGTTCTGCGGATCGAGGTCGATCGCCAGCACCTGGCGCCCGCGCTGCGCAAGCGCCGTGCACAGGTTGGCCGTGACCGTGGTCTTGCCTACGCCGCCCTTGGATGAAATGACCGGAATGACGACCATGTCACGTCGGCCTTCGCCAGCGGGACATGGGGCCGGGCGGTGCGGCAGGGGGCTGCGGCGAGACCAGGCGCTCGAACAGCTGTTCGAGCGGTGTGCTCGCAGCGCCGGGCGCACCGGCCATTGCAGCGGCAGGCACGGCGGCCAACGCCGCGGCGGGAGCGACGGCGGGTCGTGCCGGCGGCGCGCCCAGCGGCTGCGGTGCGTGCAACGGCGCCAGCACGGGCTCGATGCGGGCCTGCGGCGCGGCGAACAGCGGCGCCGGCGCTGCGACCGGTGCCGGCAAAGGCGATGGCGCCCAGGCAAGAGGCGGGGCAGGTGCGCTGGCCGGAGCGAGCGCAGGCGCCGCCGCTGCGGCAGCCTGCACCGGCGGGTGCGAGATCTTCTCGCCGGACAGCAAGGCCCAGGCGCGAGGCGCTTCACCCTCGGTCTCGGGCGGCGAGAATTCCCTGTAGCCGTGGGCATCGCCGCCGAACTTGCGGAACAGGCCCGCAATGTCTTCCGGGGTCGGTTCGTCGGGGTTGCTCATGCCACGACTTTCGACAGCCGCAGGTCGATGCGGGGACCGGCCTGCGCATCGGGCTGCAGCGACTGCACCCTGAGTTCGGGGGGCATGTGCTGCGAATCGAACCAACCCTGGTACACGCCTTCGAAAAAGCCGGTGCTCCAGCTGGTGGCGTCGGGGCCGAACGCCACGGCGAGGGGACTGCAGGCGTGTGTGATGGCGACGCCGTCGGCTTCTTCGCTCAGCACGGTGAAGCCCCAGTCGATGCCGTTCCAGCGCGCATTGAACTGGTCCTGCAAGTCATCGAGCGTGGCGCAAAGCGGCACGGGCAGGGAGTTCGCCAGACGCTGGCCGATACGGAAGAACAGTTGCCGCAGGTCCTCGGGCGGCAAACCGGCGCTCAACTCGGCAGCCAGGCCGCGGTTGAATTCCAGCCATTGCGCACTGCAGGAGTTCCTCTCGTAATACTGAATAAGCGTCGCGCCAGTGTCCATGTCGGTGAATTCTCTGAGATCGATTAACGGTTGACAACAAATGCGAACTTTTCATTGCATTTTGAGCGTCAGACTGTCTGAATTGCGGGACTGGCCAAACAGGCTACCCCTCTTTTTGCCAACGAATGCACAAATCGTACGCCTCTGATACGACTTGACACACTTGGCGGATTCAAATTCAGTCGTCGGCGTTGTTTTCAGCGCTTTTTTCGATGCTGTTGGCGACGATTCGCGCGGCGACGGGCGCGCGCGGCGCCAGTCCGGCGCGCACCACGCCGCGGCCTGCCGCCTTGGCGGCGTAGCAGGCGGCGTCTGCCGCCGAGATCCAGTCTTCCACCGAATCGATGTCGCCCGACAGGCTGGCCACGCCCACGCTGGCGCCCACGTGCAGGCTGCCCGACATCCATGGCAAGGCAATGGCGGAGATGGAGGCCACGATGTCCTCGGCCACGCGCACCGCCGCCTCGTGCGTGCACTGCTCGAGCAGCAGCGCGAACTCGTCGCCGCCGATGCGCGCGGCCAGGTCGTTCGAGCGCACCCGCGACATGATGGCCGCGGCCGCCGCGCGCAGCATCGCGTCGCCCGAAAGGTGGCCGCCGGTATCGTTCACCTTCTTGAAATGGTCGAGGTCGATAAACACCATGGCCGCCGGCAGCGACAGCGGCCGGGCCTCGATCAGCCGCAGTGCGTGCTGGTCGAAGCGCTGGCGGTTGGCCAGCCCCGTCAGGCCGTCGTGGGCGGCCGACCATTCGAGCGCCTTGCGGGCGCTGCGTTGCTCGTCGATGTTCAGCACCGTCCAGATGGAGCCGAAATCGGTGTGCTCCGAATCCACTGGCCGGCTGCGCAGCCGGGCCCAGAACCGGGTGCCGTCGCCGCGCTGCATGCGGCATTCGCCCACGTAGGAATTGCTGCTGGCAAAAGCCTCCTTCTCGAGCGCGGCCAGCGCGGGCTGGTCGTCTTCCGGCGGCACCACGATCAGGTCGACCGCCTGGCCCAGCAGGTCCTTGTCGTCATAGGCGAGCAGGCGGCACAGCTCGTCGCTCACCAGCTCGAAGCGCCGGTCGCGGATGAACGCGATGCCGATGGGCGCCGAGCGCATCACCGAGCGCAGCTTGCTGATCATTTCGCCGTTCAGGCGCTCCAGTTCGGCGCGCTGCACGCCGACGTCGCGCAGCACCTTGCCGAGATGGCCGATTTCGCCGTCGGCCTTGGGCCAGCCGTCCTCGGGGCGCATGGCGCCGTCGAACATGTGTTGCGCGCGCCGCTCCAGCAGCATCAGCGGCTGCAGCAGCCACCACAGGGTCAGGAACATGCCGGCAGACACCACGGCCACCAAGCTGGCGGCCCATGCCATGGCCTGCTGGCGTGCCGCCTTGACCGGGGCGAGCACCTCGGTTTCGGCGCGCGCGCGCCATACCATCCAGTCGGGGCCGGGCACGCCGGCCACGCTGGCGATCTGATGCGGCTGGGCCAGCAACAACCCTTGCGACTCGACCGGGCTGCCCGCGGCCTGCCATTCCTTGAAAGCCTGCGCGAGCCGGGGTTCTTCGGTGATCGGATGCATCAGCCGCCGCCAGTCGGGGTGCGTCAGCATCTGGCCTTGCGCATCGGTGACGACCATCAGCGCGCCGCGGTCGCTTTCCTGGGCGTCGGCCAGGCCGGCGAGCAGGTCGCGGCTGGACAGGCGCAGCGTGCCGGCGAGCACGCCGAAGACGCCGTTGCGGTTGCGCAGCGGCTGGCTGAACACGACGATCGGCTCGCCGGTGATCGGGCCCACCTGGGCCTCGCCGACCAGCGGGCGTCCTTCGGCCATCGTGCGGCGGAAGTTGGCGCCGTCGCGCACGTTCAGCTCGGGCCGGTAGATCCCCTTTTCGTCGACCATCACGCGCACCTGCCCGTCCGCGCCGGCGATGTAGATGGTGGCGAAGAAATTCTGCAGCATCGGCTTGTCGCGCATGAAGGCGTTCAGCGCGGCCGGGTCGTCGAGCATGGTCTCGTCGAGCACCTGCCCCACCGACTGCAGCCCGCGCTGCAGCTGGATCACCTTGTGGCCCAGCAGCGCGGCCGTGCGCACCGCCTCGACGATCTCGCGCTGACGCTGCGCCTCCAGCAGGTCGTGCTCGGTGCGCTGCACCAGTACGGTGGTGATCACGCCGATGCCCAGCACCAGTGCCATGATCCCGCCCATCGTGATGCGCGCCTTGAGCGAACCCAGGGCGTTTTCCAGGCGTACCAGGCGGGTGTTCATTCAGCTGGACGACGCTTGCCTTGTGCCTGTCGCGGCATGGCGGCTGCGCTTGACGGCGTACATGGCGTCGTCCGCCAGCCGCAAGGCCTCTTCGGCGGACGTGGTGCGTGGGTCGACGGCCACCACGCCCACGCTGGCACCGCCGTAGTCGAGCATGGTCTGGTTCAGCCGCAGTTCGCCGATGGTGCCTTCGCCCAGGCGGTCGGCGAGCGCCCGCGCGGCGGTGCGCGGCGATTCGTCGTGCGCAGGGCCGGCGCCGACTACCACGAACTCGTCGCCGCCGAAGCGCGCGAGCACGTCGCTCGCCCGCAGCGAAGCCGACAGCCGCCCGGCCATGGCGGACAGGAATTCGTCCCCGATGTCGTGGCCGTGCGTGTCGTTGATCTTCTTGAAACCGTCCATGTCGATGAAGCCGACCAGCACGCTTCGGCCCTCGCGCTCGCCGTGGGCGAGAAGGCGGCGCAGCGTGTCCATCAGGCTGCGGCGGTTGGGCAGCCCGGTGAGCGCGTCGGTCGAGGCGTGGGCGGCCAGCTCGGCGTTGGCCTTGCGGAGCTCCACGACCAGCATTTCGCGTTCGACCTGCTGGGCGATCAGCCTGGCAAAGAGCTGGAGCACCGCCTCCGCATGGGGCGCCAGCGGCTGCGCCGTCGCGCTCGCGGCGCACAAGGTGCCGTACAGGCCGTTGCTGTCGGTGCGCACCGGGGTGCTCACGTAGGTGCGGATGCCCAGCTCGCGGGCCGCCTCGGAATCGGCCCAGCGGGTGGCCACGTCGTCGGTGTAGGGGCGGCCTTCTTCGAGGGCGCGCCGGCACAGCGTGTCGGACCAGGGCACGGACAGGCCCTCGGGGATGTTCATGGCGCCCGCGTTGCGGGCGAAGAGCACGCGCTGCAGGCCCTCGCTCAGGTCGATGGTCGTGAGGTAGGTCGACTCCAGGCCCGTGACCACTTCGAGCATTTCGAGCATCGGACGCGCCAGGTCTTCGAGTGTCTTGGCCGAAGAAACCGAGTCGGAAAGCCGTTCAATCAGAGATTCCATGCCCCGTATTTTGACGGCGATAGAGCAATGGTTAACCTTTCATCGCACTAAAACCCCGGAGACCCGTTGTGCCGACCCCAATCGGTGGGCTCAGGACGCCAGTGCTTCCATCAACTCGGTCTCGATCGCGAGCTGCGTTTTCTGGCCCTGGAGTTCCGGACCGCTGATGAGAAAGGTGTCTTCCACCCGCTCGCCCAGGGTCGTGACCTTGGCCAGCTGCAGGTTCAGGTGGTGGCGCGCCAGCACCCGGGCCACCGAGTACAGCAGGCCGGCGCGGTCGCTGGCCGAGATGTTGAGCAGCCAGCGCTGCGCCTTGTCGTCGGGCAGCAGGCTGATGCGCGGCTTGATCGGAAAGCTGCGCACCCGGCGCGACACGCGGCCCATGCTGGGCGCGGGCAGGGCGCCGGCCTCCGTGAGCGTGTGCCCCAGGCCCGACTCGACCATGCTGATCAGGTCGCGGTAGTGGTCGGGCAGGAAGGTGGTGACCACCTGGAAGGTGTCCAGCGCATAGCCGTTGCTCGTGGTGTGCACCTTGGCGTCCAGGATGCTGAAGGACGACTGGTCGAAGTAGCCGCAGATGCGCGCGAACAGGTCGGGCTGGTCGGGCGTGTAGACCACCACCTGCAGGCCTTCGCCCACCGGCGACAGGTGCGCGCGCACGATGGGCGGCGCCTTCGGGTCGATCGGCACGTTGCGCGGCGGCACGAAGCGGGAGAGCTGCTTGGCGTGCCAGGCGATCTCGGTGGCGTCGTGGCGCATGAAGTAGCCCACGTCGAGCGTGTCCCACAGGGCCTTGTGCGCCTCGAAGCGCTGCGCGTGCAGGGCCAGCAGCACCAAGGCCTCGCGCTTGCGCGACTCGACCTCGGCATCCGGGTCGGGCATGCGTCCGCCCAGCGCCCGCAGCGTGTAGCGGTACAGGTCTTCGAGCAGCTTGCCCTTCCAGGCATTCCACACGCGCGGCGAGGTGCCGCGAATGTCGGCGATGGTCAGCAAATACAGCGCGGTCAGGTAGCGCTCGTTGCCCACGCGCCGGGCGAAGGCGCCGATGACCTCGGGGTCGCTCAGGTCCTGCTTCTGCGCGACCTGGCTCATCACCAGGTGCTCGGCCACCAGGAATTCGATGAGCTTCGAGTCTTCGCGGGAAATGCCGTGCTGCTTGCAGAAGCGCTGCACGTCGCGCGCGCCCAGGGTGGAGTGGTCGCCGCCGCGGCCCTTGGCGATGTCGTGGAAGAGGGCGGCCACGTACAGGATCCAGGGCTTGTCCCAGCCGGCCGCCAGTTGCGAGCAGAACGGGTACTCGTGCGCATGCTCGGCAATGAAGAAGCGGCGCACGTTGCGCAGCACCATCAGGATGTGCTGGTCCACCGTGTACACGTGGAACAGGTCGTGCTGCATCTGGCCCACGATGCTGCGGAACACCCGCAGGTAGCGCCCCAGCACCGAGGTCTGGTTCATCAGACGGAACGCATGCGTGATGCCGTAGGGCTGCATCAATATCCGCATGAAGGTCGCGTGGTTGACCGGGTCGTTGCGGAACTTGCTGTCCATGACGTGGCGCGCGTTGTACAGCGCGCGCAGCGTGCGCGCCGACAGGCCCTGCACGCCGATGGTCTTCTGGTAGAGCAGGAAGGTCTCGAGCACCGCGTGCGGCTCGCGCTCGTAAAGGTCGTCGCTGGCAATCTCGATCAGGCCGGCGCGCTCGTAGAAGCGCTCGTTGATCGGCGTGTGCTGCTCGGCGCTGGGCTGCAGGCGCTCAGAAATATTGAGCAGCAAGATCTGGTTGAGCTGCGACACCGCCTTGGCCGCCCAGTAGTAGCGGCGCATCAGCGCCTCGCTCGACTTGCGTTGCGATTCGCCCTCGTAGCCGAAGCTGGCGGCCACGGCGGTCTGCAGGTCGAACACCAGGCGGTCTTCGCGGCGGTTGGCAATCACGTGAAGGCGCGCGCGAATGAGCGAGAGCAGGGCCTCGTTGCGCTTGATCTGCTGCGCCTCGAACGAGGTGGCCAGGCCGTTCTTGGCCAGGTCGTCCCAGCGGCTGCCGAAGCCGGCGGCCTTGGTCATCCAGAGAATGGTCTGCAGGTCGCGCAGTCCGCCCGGCGATTCCTTGCAGTTGGGCTCCAGCGCATAGGGCGTGTTGTCGAACTTCTGGTGGCGGTGCCGCATTTCCTGGGACTTGGCCACGAAGAAGGCCTGCGGATCGATGGCGCGGGTGAAGCGGCGGCGAAACGCCGTGAAGAGCTTCTTGTCGCCGGCGATCAGGCGGGCTTCGAGCAGCGAGGTCTGGACGGTGACGTCCTTCTCGGCCTCGGACAGGCACTCGTCGACGGTGCGCACGCTGGAGCCTATTTCGAGGCCCGCGTCCCAGCACTGCCCGATGAAGGCCTCGATGCGGGCCGGGTCGATGGTGCTGGCGTCGCCCTCGGGCGGCAGCAGCAGGAGCACGTCGACGTCGGAGTACGGAAACAGCTCGCCGCGCCCGAAGCCGCCCACGGCCGCCAGCGCGAGCGATTCGCCGAAGCCGGCCTCTTGCCACAGGGCGCCGAGCGTCTCGTCGGCCAGCGCCGAGAGCTGGCGCAGCACCGTGTGCACGCTGCGGGTGGGGGCCCGCGCAAAGCGCAGGGTGTCGAACAGCGCGAGCTTTTTCGCGCGATAGGCTTCGCGCAGCGTCGCCACGTCGATCTTGGCTGCTTCGATCACGACCGGGCCGCTCGCTTGCGCGTCAGGTCTTGGTGGCGGTGACGAACGAGGGCAGCGCAGGGCTGCCTTCGGACAGCGTCAGCACCTCGTAGCCGGTTTCCGTGACCAGCACCGTGTGCTCCCACTGGGCCGACAGCGAATGGTCGCGCGTGACGATGGTCCAGCCGTCGTACTGGCCGCCCTTGAAGTCTTCCTTCACGTCGCGCTTGCCGGCGTTGATCATGGGCTCGATGGTGAAGATCATGCCGGGCTTGAGCTCTTCCATGGTGCCCGGGCGGCCGTAGTGCAGCACCTGGGGTTCTTCGTGGAAGCGCTGGCCCACGCCGTGGCCGCAGAACTCGCGCACGATCGAGAAGCCCTGGCCTTCGGCGAACTTCTGGATCGCGTGGCCCACGTCGCCCAGGTGGGCGCCGGGGCGCACCTGCAGGATGCCGTGCCACATGGCCTCGAAGGTGATGGAGCACAGGCGCTTGGCCGCGATCGAGCTGTCGCCGATCACGTACATGCGGCTGTTGTCGCCGAACCAGCCGTCCTTGATGACGGTGACGTCGACGTTCATGATGTCGCCCTTCTTCAGGGGCTTGTCATTGGGAATGCCATGGCAGACCACGTGGTTGACCGAGGTGCACAGCGACTTCGGAAACGGCACGCTGCTGGCGCCCATGTAGCCCACCGTGGCCGAGGTGGTGCCCTGCTTGACCATGTAGTCGGCGGCCAGGCGGTCGACATCGTTGGTCGTGATGCCGGGCTTGATCAGGGGCGTGAGGTAGTCCAGTACCTCGGAGGCCAGGCGGCATGCGACCCGCATGGCTTCGATGCCCGCAGCGTCTTTGTAGTTAATGCTCATCCCCGGAATTATCCCATCGAGAAGCGAACCTGCCCCCAACGCGGGCACTTCGTGTCCCCGCTGCCCCGCCGAGGGGGCGGCCCTCTTGGGGCGGCCCGGCGATGGCCTAAAATCCCGGGTTAACGCGGATGACCCCAGTCAGCGGCCATTCGCCTCGATTCCTTGATTCCCAACGCGGCCCCCGAGGCCCCATCGACCGTGACGCAGCCCGCACCTCAAGCCCTTCCTGTCGTAACCATGTTCGAGGGCGGCAGCGCGCTCAGCGACTTCCGCGCACGGCAGCTGCTGCCGAAGCTGCAGGCCATCGAGCCGCGCATCGAGGGCATCTCGGCCCGTTTCGTTCACCTGGTGGTCACCGACGCGGCGCTGGATGCGGCTGGCTGCGAGCGCTTCGCGGCGCTGCTGACCTACGGCGAACCCTTCGAGGCGCCGGCCAAGGCGCTCACCTCGGTGGTGGTCACGCCCCGCCTGGGCACCGTGTCGCCCTGGGCGTCGAAAGCCACCGACATCGCCCACAACTGCGGCCTGGCGCTGCGCCGGGTCGAGCGCGTCACGCAATACCACCTGAAGCTCAAGTCGCCGCTGATCGGCAAGGCGCCGGTGCTCGCGGGCGACGCGCTGGCGGCTGCCTCCGGCCCGCTGCACGACCGCATGACCGAATCGGTGCTGGCCACCGTCGAGCAGGCGGCCAGCCTGTTCAGCGAGCTGCCGGCCCCGCCGATGGCGCAGGTCGACGTGCTCGCCGGCGGGCGCACGGCGCTGGTCGCGGCCAACACCGGCTTCGGCCTGGCGCTGGCGGAAGACGAGATCGACTACCTGGTCGACGCCTTCACCCGACTCGGCCGCAACCCCAGCGACGTAGAGCTCATGATGTTCGCGCAGGCCAACAGCGAGCACTGCCGCCACAAGATCTTCAACGCCGACTTCACCATCGACGGCAAGGCGCAGCCGCAAAGCCTGTTCTCGATGATCCGCCACACCGAGAAGCAGAACCCGCAGCACACGGTCATCGCCTATGCCGACAACGCCTCGGTGATGGAAGGCGCGACCATCGAGCGCTTCATTCCGGCCACGGGCTCGCAGAGCTACGGCAAACAGAGCGCGCTGACCCACGTGCTGATGAAGGTCGAGACGCACAACCACCCGACCGCCATTTCCCCGTTTCCGGGCGCCTCGACGGGCGCGGGCGGCGAAATTCGCGACGAAGGTGCTACCGGCCGCGGCTCCAAGCCCAAGGCCGGCCTGACCGGCTTCACCGTGTCGAAGCTCTGGCCGGAAGATGGTCACTACGGCAAGCCCGAGCACATTGCCAGCCCGCTGCAGATCATGACCGAGGGTCCGCTGGGCGGCGCCGCGTTCAACAACGAGTTCGGCCGTCCCAACCTGCTGGGCTACTTCCGCGAATACGAGCAAACGGTGGCGAGCGACATCGACACGGTGCAGCGCGGCTACCACAAGCCCATCATGATCGCGGGCGGCCTCGGCAGCATCGACGCCACCCAGACCAAGAAGATCTTGTTCCCGGCCGGCTCGCTGCTGATCCAGCTCGGCGGCCCCGGCATGCGCATCGGCATGGGCGGCAGCGCCGCCAGCTCGATGGCCACCGGCGCCAACGCGGCCGAGCTCGACTTCGACTCGGTGCAGCGCGGCAACCCCGAAATCGAGCGCCGCGCGCAAGAGGTCATCAACCACTGCTGGCAGCAGGGCGCGGGCAACCCGATCCTCGCGATTCATGACGTGGGCGCGGGCGGCCTGAGCAATGCGTTCCCCGAACTGACCAACGACGCCGGCCGCGGCGCGCGCTTCGACCTGCGCGCCGTGCCGCTCGAAGAGTCGGGCATGGCCCCCAAGGAAATCTGGTGCAACGAGAGCCAGGAGCGCTACGTGCTGGCCATCGCGCCCGAATCGCTCGAACAGTTCAAGGCCTTCTGCGAGCGCGAGCGCTGCCCGTTCTCGGTGGTCGGCGTGGCGACCGAGGAGCGCCAGCTGCTCGTGTCCGATGAGGGCGCCAAGGTGCAGCCCGTCGACATGCCCATGGACGTGCTGCTCGGCAAGCCGCCCAAGATGCACCGCGACGTCAAGGCCGTCGCCCGCAGCTTCAAGCCGCTGGACCTCACCGGCGTCGACCTGCAGAAGGCCGCCATCGACGTGCTCGCGCATCCGACGGTCGCCTCCAAGCGCTTCCTGATCACCATCGGCGACCGTACGGTGGGCGGCATGAGCCACCGCGACCAGATGGTCGGCCCGTGGCAGGTGCCGGTGGCCGACTGCGCCGTGACGCTGGCCGACTACAAGGGTTTTGCCGGCGAAGCCATGAGCATGGGCGAACGCACGCCGCTGGCCGCGCTCGACGCGCCGGCCTCGGGCCGCATGGCCGTGGCCGAGGCCATCACCAACCTGTTGGCCGCGCCCATCGAGCTGTCGCGCGTCAAGCTGTCGGCCAACTGGATGGCCGCCTGCGGCGAGCCCGGCGAAGACGCCGCGCTGTACGAAACCGTCAAGGCCGTGGGCCTGGAGCTGTGCCCGGCGCTGGGCGTGTCGATTCCGGTCGGCAAGGATTCGCTGTCGATGCGCACGCAGTGGAAAGACGGCGACGAAGCCAGGAAGGTCACGTCGCCCGTGAGCCTGATCGTCACCGCCTTCGCCTCGCTGGCCGACGTGCGCGGCACGCTCACGCCGCAGCTCGACGCCACCGAGGCCGACACCACGCTGGTGCTGATCGACCTGGGCCAGGGCAAGCACCGCATGGCCGGCAGCATCCTGGCGCAAACGCTCAACCAGAGCGGCGACACCGTGCCCGACCTCGACGACCCGGCGAAGCTCGTTGCGCTGGTCAACGCCGTGAACGCGCTGCGCGCCGACGGCAAGATCCTGGCCATGCACGATCGCAGCGACGGCGGCCTGTTCGCCACCGCGTGCGAAATGGCCTTTGCCGGCCACGTCGGCGTGGCGCTGAACGTCGACATGCTGGTCACCGAAGGCGACGGCATTTCCGACAGCCGCATGGAAACCGGCGACGCCAAGAACTGGGCGCAGCAGGTCAGCGCGCGGCGCGAGGAGCTCACGCTCAAGGCGCTGTTCAACGAAGAGCTGGGCATGGTGCTTCAGGTGCGCACTGCCGAGCGCAACGAGGTGATGCAGCTGCTGCGCGCCCACGGCCTCAGCGCCCACAGCCACTTCGTCGGCAAGACGCGCCCCGTCAGCTCGGCCATGGACGCCGGCAAGGGCAAGCTCGAAGTCTGGCGCGACGCCAAGTCGGTGTTCAGCGCCAGCCTGCACGACCTGCACCAGGTGTGGGACTCGGTCAGCTGGAAGATCGCCCGCGAGCGCGACAACCCGGCCTGTGCCGATGCAGAGCACGCGGCCGCCGGCTTGCCTTCGGACCCGGGCATGCATGTCTTTCTCAATGGCGCTGCGCCTGCCGCGCCTGCCATCCTCCAGAACCGCCCCAAGGTCGCCATCCTGCGCGAGCAGGGCGTCAACTCGCACGTCGAGATGGCCTACGCCTTCACCGAGGCCGGCTTCGAGGCCTTCGACGTCCACATGACCGACCTGCAGACGGGCCGGGCCGACCTGGCCGACTTCAAGGGCGTGGTCGCCTGCGGCGGCTTCAGCTACGGCGACACGCTGGGCGCCGGCATCGGCTGGGCTCGCAGCATCACCTTCAACCCGAAGCTGGCCGAGCAGTTCAAGGCCTTCTTCGGCCGCCAAGACACCTTCGGCCTGGGCGTGTGCAACGGCTGCCAGATGTTCGCCGAGCTGGCCGACATCATTCCGGGCGCGCAAGCCTGGCCGCGCTTCACCACCAACCAGAGCGAGCGATTCGAGGCCCGCCTGTCGATGGTCGAGGTGCTCGAGTCGCCCAGCATCTTCTTCGCGGGCATGGCCGGCAGCCGTTTGCCGATCGCGGTGGCGCACGGCGAGGGCTATGCCAACTTCAAGCACCGCGGTGACGCATCCAAGGCCATCGCGGCCATGCGCTTCGTGGACAACCACGGCCAGCCGACCGAGCAGTACCCGTTCAACCCGAACGGCAGCACGGGCGGCCTCACGTCGGTGACCACGCCGGACGGCCGCTTCACCGCGGTGATGCCGCACCCGGAGCGCGTGTTCCGCAACATCCAGATGAGCTGGACGCCGGGCGACAGGAGCGAGCTGAGCCCGTGGATGCAGATCTGGCGCAACGCGCGTCGCTGGGTCGGTTGATTCGGCCGCAGCGGCATTGAGAGCCGCTGCGACGCGTCGGGCCTTCAGCGGTTCAGCAGTGCCCGCACCAGATGCCCGGCGATCTGCGGGTTCTCCTTGATGCGACGGGTGCTGTAGCCGTACCAGTCCTTGCCGTAGGGCACGTAGATGCGCACGGCGTAGCCGGCCTGCAGCAATTGGTCGCGCAACGGTTCGCACACACCGAGCAGCATCTGGAATTCGAAGCGGGAGCGATCAACGTTTCGACTGCGTGCCAGCGCTATCACGCTGGCAACCAATGCGGCGTCGTGCGTGGCGACACCGACGAAGGTGCCGGTGTCGAAGCAACGGTCCACGTGATGCAGAAAGTGCGCATTGATGGTGCGTCTGTCTTGCCACGCGCCGTCCACCAGATGCTGGCTGTCTTCGACGTAGATGCCCTTGCATATCCGCAGATTCTGTTCTGGGCTCAGAAGCAGCTCGATGTCGCGATAGGTCCGCTTGAGGTAAGCCTGCAGAACAAGGCCGACGTTCGAGTGTCGCGGCCTCAGGCGGCCGAGCAGATCGATCTCTCGCTGCGTGCAGCTTGCGTCTTCCATGTCGACGCGAACGAAGTTGCCGTGGCGCGCTGCCGCGCGGACGATGCGCAGGATGTTTTGCTCGCACTGTGCCTCGTCGAGCAAAAGGCCCAAGGCCGAGGGTTTGACGGATACGTTGGCGGATAGATCATGCGCATGAACAGCGTCGAGTACTTCGATGTATTCATCGGCAGTGCGCTCAGCCTGCCGCAGGTCTGCCACGACTTCGCCGAGGACGTCGACGGTTGCGGCGCAACCGAGGGCATTGAGTGTGCGAATGCGCGCGACCGCCTCGTCGACGGTGCTTCCGGCGATGTAGCGGCGGGATGCCTTTTGAACGAGGACGCGCGGAACCAGGGGGATGGCGTGCGCCATCAGTGCATTGAATGTGAGCACAGGAATTCTCCGAAAACGAAAGAACGACGATGGCCCCGCCAGGTTGCGGCGGGGCAGGGCGACGCCCGATGACCGTGCACCCGTGAGGGTGCGCAGTGCCGGAGGGCGCTAGTTCTTTTCGGTGGGAGGCCAGGCTGCGGCTTGCATTCGTGCGGGCTTCGAGCGGAGGTGTGCGGGAGGTCGCGAGTGTCGCAGATGGGTGTGCTGCGCCCCGGTCTACCAGGTTTGCCCCAAAAGAAAAGCGACCCGCAGGTCGCCTTTCTTCCATCTGAAATCGATTTACTCGACCTTCGCCTTCGCGCGCAGGTCTTCCTGGTACTTCTGCAGGCGCTGCTGCTGCAGCTGCTGCGTGATCTGCGGCTTCACTTCTTCCAGCTTCGGCAGTTGCGCCTGGCGGATGTCGTCCACGCGGATGATGTGATAGCCGAACTGCGTCTTGATGGGCGCCGGGGTGGTCTCGCCCTTCTTGAGCTTGATCATGGCTTCCGAGAACTCGGGCACGAAGCTCGCGGGGTTGGCCCAGTCGAGGTCGCCGCCGTTGGCGCCCGAACCCGGGTCCTTGCTCTGCTTCTTGGCGATGTCTTCGAACTTGGCGCCCTTCTTCAGGTCGGCCATGATCTTCTTGGCCTGGTCTTCGGTTTCCACCAGGATGTGGCGCGCCTTGTATTCCTTGCCGCCGTTGGCCGCCACGAACTTGTCGTACTCGGCCTTCACGTCGGCGTCCGACACGGGGTTGGTCTTGCGGTAGTTCTCGAACAGCGCGCGGATCAGGATGGCCTGGCGGGCAAGTTCGAGCTGGTTCTTGTAGTCCTCGTTGGCGTCCAGGCCCTGCTTCTGCGCTTCCTGCATGAACACTTCGCGCGCCACGATTTCCTCGCGCAGCTGGCTTTGCATTTCAGGCGTCACCGGGCGGCCGGCGGCTGCCAGTTGCTGCGCCAGAACGTCCATGCGGGCCTTGGGCACCGGCTTGCCGTTCACGATGGCTGCGTTCTGCGCCAGCGCAGACATGGACGTGGCACCGAGCAGCACTGCGGCCGCGACGGCCTGCAAGATTTGTTTTTTCATGGAATGAATATCGAGCTGGGAAGGAAATGCGCGTGTAGGAAAACGCGCGTGGAAGAAAGCGGAGAGAGACGTGAACGAGGGAAAGAAGGGGAGCCCGGAATCACGGCACATTCGGCGTGCGTTTCCGTTGAACGACTCAGAGCACCTCGATTGCGATGGCGTGCAGACCCTGTGCGATAAAAACCTGGAGGGCATCATACACAAGCCGATGCCGCGCCACGCGGGGCTTTCCGTCGAACAAGGGGGAGGCGATGCGCACCCGGAAGTGCGTGCCGAAGCCCTCGGCGTTGGCGCCCGAATGACCCGCGTGCGCGGCGCTTTCGTCGATCACCTCGAGCTGCGTGGGCGCCAGCGCGTCGCGCAGCGCTGCTTCGATCGCTGCCACGGTCGGCAGGGGAATGGTCGTGGGGGTCGTCATGCCGCGGGCTTGTCTTCTTTGAGGTGCGGCGCGATGTACAGGCCCTGCGCCACCAGGAAGACGATGGGAAACGCATAGCCCCAAAGCTTGAAGTTGACCCAGGCCTCGGTCGTGAAGTACGCCGCCACGTAGCCGTTGATCAGTGCCATGAACAGGCAGTAGCCGATCCACGCCACGTTCAGCCTGCCCCAAACGCGCTCGGGCAGCTCCAGCTGCTGGCCCAGCAGCATCTTCAAAAAGTTCTTCTTCAGCGCCCAGAGCGCCACCGCCAGCGCGATGGCCATCGCGCCGTACAGCACCGTCGGCTTCCACTTGATGAAGCGGTCGTCGTGCAGCACCAGCGTGAGCGTGCCGAACAGCAGGATCAGCACCAGCGTGGCCTTCTGCATGGCCTGCAGCTTGCGCTCCATGGCGTAGATGATGGCCATCTGCGCCACGGTGGCGGCCATCAGCACGCCGGTGGCGGTGTAGATGTCGCCCAGCTTGTAGGCGATGAAGAACAGCAGGATCGGGAAGAAGTCGAGGATCAGTTTCATTTTTTCTGGAAGTCGAGCGAAGCCGAGTTCATGCAGTAGCGCAGGCCGGTTTCGGTGGGGCCGTCGGGGAACACGTGGCCCAGGTGGGCGCCGCAGTTCGCGCAGACGTTCTCGGTGCGCACCATGCCGTGCGAGCGGTCGACGATGTTGCGGATGGCGCCGGGCACGGCTTCTTCGGAGAAGCTGGGCCAGCCGCAGCCCGCGTCGAACTTGGTGCCCGACTCGAACAGCTTGGCGCCGCAGCACACGCAGTGGTAGGTGCCGTCGTCCCAGTGGGCTTCGTATTTGCCGGTGAAGGCGCGTTCGGTGGCGGCGTGGCGCGTCACTTCGAAGGCGGCCGGCTCGGCGCCTTTGTCAGCGAGCAGGGCTTTCCATTCGGCGTCGGTCTTTTCAACGGGAGCGGTCATGAGGAGCAGCTGATTTCAATCGTGGAGGCCCAGTCGGGCGGAAAGCCGGCATACGCGTCGGCGCCGGCATGGTCGTCAAAAGGGGTTTCCAGCAGGGCCAGCAAGGTTGCCACACCCGCGTGGTTCTTTTGCTGACTTGCTTCGATGGCTTGCTGCCCCAGGTGGTTCCGCAGCACGAACTTGGGGTTCGACTTGCGCATCAAATCGGCCGCTTGCGCTCGTCCAGTGGTCGTATGACGCTCTGAAAACGATAGCATCCAGGCGTCGAAGCCGTCGCGGTCCAGGAACAGGTCGCGCACCGGTTCGACGTTGCCGCCGGCCATGTGGTCGGACAGCCGGCGCCAGAAGATCGTGTAGTCGACCTTGCCCGCGGCCATCAGCTTGAGCACGCCCTCGATGAGCGCGCGGTCGCCTTCGGCCGCATCGGCCAGGCCCAGCTTGGCGCGCATGCGGCCTTCGAATTCGGTGGGGAACACCGTCTTGTAAGACTCCAGCGCGGCCACGGCCACCTCTTGCTCGCCGATCAGCGGCAGCAGCGCCTGCGCCAGGCAGAACAGGTTCCAGTACGCCACGTTGGGCTGCTGGTTGAAGGCGTAGCGCCCGCTGGTGTCGCTGTGGTTGCAGATGTGGCGCGGGTCGAAGCCGTCCAGAAACTGGAACGGGCCGTAGTCGATGGTGAGCCCCAGGATGCTCATGTTGTCGGTGTTCATCACCCCGTGGCAGAAGCCCACGGCCTGCCATTGGGCGAGCAGGGCGGCGGTGCGTTCGCTCACCGCTTGCAGGAACGCGGCGTAGGCGTTGCCGCCGAAGCGTTCGGTGGTGCGGCAGGCGGGGTAGTGGCGGTCGATGACGTGGTCGGCCAGCGCGCGCAACTCGTCTTCGCGCTGGTTGGCCGCAAAGTGCTCGAAGTGACCGAAGCGGATGAAGCTGGGTGCCACGCGCGCGACGACCGCCGCGCTTTCGAGTTCTTCGCGCCGCACGCGGGCGTCCGATCCGGTCACGCAGAGCGCGCGCGTGGTCGGAATGCCCAGGCCATGCATGGCCTCGCTGCAAAGGAATTCGCGGATGCTGGAGCGCAGCACGGCGCGGCCGTCGCCGCCGCGCGAGTAGGGCGTGCGGCCCGCGCCCTTGAGCTGCAGTTCGAGGCCGGCTTCGGTCTCGCCGATGGTGATGGCCCGGCCGTCGCCCAGCTGGCCGGCCCACACGCCGAACTGGTGGCCGCTGTAGACGGTGGAGAAAGGGTGAGTGCCCGCGATGGGCGTGCTGCCCGTCAGCGCCGACAGCGTGCTGGCCGACGCATGCCAGTCGGGCGGCAGGCCCAGTTCGCGCGCCACGGCGTCGCTGCGGCACACCCAGTACGGATCGGGCAGGGGCGTCGGGCGCAGTTCGGTGAAAAACGCGGGCCCCAGGGTCGAAAAGCCGGGTTTCCAGCGCAGTCCCAGGTTCGCGACCTCGGTGTCTTCAGCAAGCAAGCTCATGCCCGGATTGTCCGGCAGAGCACGAAACCCCTGGCCGAACGGGCCATCGCGGCCCGCGCCCGGTTCGATCGGTCAGGCGGCGAGCGCCGTCGGGCTGTGCCAGATGCGCGCCCGGTACTGTGCCGGCGGCACGCCGAACCAGCGCTTGCAGGCGCGAAAGAAGTTGCTGCTGTCCACGAAGCCCAGCATGTCGGCCACGTCGGTCAGCGTGTGGCGGTCTTGCGCCAGGTACTGCTGCGCGAGTTCTCGGCGGGTGCGGTCGAGCAGCGACTGGAACGACTCCGACTCCTCCTGCAGCCGTCGCTGCAGGGTGCGCTCGGCCAGCCCCAGGCCCGAGGCCACGTCCTGGCGGCGCGGCTCGCCGTGCTGCAGCCGGCGCGCAATTTCGGCGCACACCAGGCTGCTGGTGGTGGTCTGGCCCAGCAGGGTGAGCTGGTCGTCGAGCAGGTGCTCCTGCATCTGGCCCAGCACCGGGTGCGCGGTGGGCAGCGGCATGGCCATGTCGGCGGCGGAAATCAGCATGCGGTTGGCGGCGGCGTTGAAGCGCACGTCGCAGCCGAAAGCCTCGCGGTGCAGCCGGTCGCTGGCGGGCGCGGGGTAGACGAACTCCATGGCGAGTGGTTGCATGTCGCGCCGCGTGAGCCAGCGGCACTGCATGAGCGTGGTGAGCAATGCGAACTCCACGCGCTGCCGCGGAATGGGCAGGCTGCCGCCGGTGTGTTCCATGACCAGCCAGCAGCCGCGCGCGTCGGCCTGAAGCGAGAACGCCGTCGCGTCCGAAATCACCGCCATGTAGCGGGCCAGCCGCGCGAGCGCCGCGCCCAGATCGGGGCTGCAGGCCATGGCGTGGCCGACCGTGCCCAGCTTGCTGTGCGTGGAGGCGAAGTCGCGGTGCAGGCCCAGCGTGGCCTTGCCCGCGCGCGCCACGGCGAGCTGCCACAGCACGGTGATCTCGTCGACCGGAATGCGGGCGTTCTGCCGGTGCAGCGAGTCGGGGTCGAAGCCGGCGTCGCGCAGCAGCTGGTGCACGTTCAGCCCCTCGGCCTCGAACATCGACAGCACGCCTTCGAGCCATGCGGCCGAGCTGGTGCGCAGCTCGGGCTGCGTGCAGCCGGGGCGGCGCGACGGCCGGCGCACGGGGCGCGGCGTGGAGGCTTGTGAAGTCATTGATTTGGCTCGCTTGCGATAGCGATGAAAACGGCGCCCGTTTCTAGAATTTTTGGGTGCGCGGCGGCCCGGTCGAATTTCAGTATGGCCGCCACGCACCGAGCCAGGAATTCCGATTAACCCGGTGTGGAGACAAAACATGAAGACAGTGGCAACTGCACAGAATCAAGGCGCGGCAGCAAAGGCAACGGTGGCCAGGGCCAGGGCCATCGCCGTCGCGGCGGCAACGGCAGCCCTTGCGGCCTGCGGCGGCGGATCGTCGGGCTCGCAGGGCTTCGCCTTCCTGCCGGTGGCGCCCGCGCCCGCACCGGCCCCAGCACCCCCACCCGAGCCCGTGGCCGACGGCCCCATGGTCCGCCAGACCACGGCCGGCAAGATCGAAGGCGTGGACGACAGCGCCGCCTCGGGCACCTGGTTCTGGAAGGGCGTGCCCTTTGCCAAGGCGCCGTCCGGCGAGCTGCGCTGGCGCGCGCCGGTCGAGCCCGAGGCCTGGAGCGGCATTCGCTCGGCCAGGAGCTTCGGCGCGGCCTGCCTGCAGATCGGCCGCATCTTCGGCCCCGGTGCCAACAACACCTACGACGCCAGCATCGTCTCCACGCTGGGCAAGCCGCTCGGCAGCGAAGACTGCCTGTTCGTCAACGTGTGGCGCCCGGCCACCACCGACAAGAAGCTGCCGGTGCTGCTGTTCGTGCATGGCGGCAGCAACATCTCCGGCTACACGGCCGACCCGCTGTACGACGGCGCCAAGCTGGCCAAGACCGCCAACGCGGTGGTCATCACCGCCAGCTACCGGCTCGGCGTGCTGGGCTTCCTGAACGTGCCGCAGCTGCGCCCGGGCGGCACCGCGGGCGACGATTCGGGCAACTTCGCGCTGCTCGACAACATGGCCGCGCTGCGCTTCATCCAGAACAACGTGGACGCCTTCGGCGGCGACCCCGGCAACGTCACGCTGTCGGGCGAATCGGCCGGTGCCACCAACCTGCTGGCCATCATGACCTCGCCGATGGCCAAGGGCCTGTTCCACAAGGTCATCGAAATGAGCGGCGGCATTTCGATGGCGAGCAACCTGACGGGCAAGCCCGGCGCCTCGCCGGCGCTGAACCCGGCGTCGGTGTCGCTCGCGCAGGGCGACGGCATTCTGAAGAGCCTGCTGGCGGCCGACGGCACCGCTGCCAATGCCGGGGCCGCCGCCACCTACATCGCCTCGCGCACACCGGCGCAGATTGCCGCCTACCTGCGCGCGAAAGAAGGCGGGGCGCTGCTGACGACGGTGCTGAACGCCGGGCTGGGCAGCGTGGCGCCCATTCCCGACGGCACGGTGGTGCCGCTCAACCCCATCGACGCCATTGCCGCCGACCAGTACGTGAAGGTGCCGACCATCGCGGGCAACACGCGAGAGGAGGGCAAGCTCTTCGCGTCGCTGCTGCCGCTGTTCGGCGGCAGCCCGGGCTGGAAGATCGACGACGCCGCGCGCCTCACGCTGATGATGAACTTCAACCCCGACGCGCCCGCGCAGACGCTCACCACGGGCGACATCGTCGATGCGTCCTACCTGCCGGTAGCTACCGCCGGCACGGGCTACAACGCCAGGACCCGGCTCGTCACCCGCCTGCTGTTCGAGGCCAACCGCGACAACCTGCTCGACACCATGAAGACGCGCCAGTCCAACCTGTGGAGCTACCGCCTCGACTGGGCGCAGGAGGCCTATCCCTGGAACGAGGTGTACGGCGCGGCGCATGCGTTCGACCTGCCGTTCGTGTTCGGCAATTTCGGCCCGTCGGTGCTCGCCAACACCATCGGCGGCAAGGCCAACGAGCAGGGTCGCCTGGCGCTGTCGGGCGCGGTGATGGCCAGCATCGGCGCCTTCATGCGCAAGGGCGACCCGAATACGCCCGAACTTGGTGCAACCTGGGCGCCCTGGCCGTCGAAGCTGTTGTTCGACGCCACGCCCACCGCGCTGCAGAACGGCGTGGAGTGAGCCGCTTCGTTCAATCGTGCAGTGCGGGTTTGTGTCATTGTGGAAGTGGCCGAAGCTTGCGTGAATCCCTTGATCGCCAAGTTTTCATGAAGTCATTTCTTTTAGGAGTCCGTAGATGCTGGGTTTGATGCAAGACCAACCGCTTTTGATCTCGTCGCTGATCGAGTTCGTCGAGCGCCACAACGGCGACGGCGAGATCGTCTCGCGCCGTGTCGAGGGCGACATTCACCGCTGCACCTGGAGCGACATCGCATCGCGTGCCAGGCAGGTGGCCAATGCGCTGGACGGCGAGCAACTGCTGTTCAGCGACCGCATCGCCACCCTGGCCTGGAACGGCTACCGCCACCTGGAGCTGTACTACGGCGTGAGCGGCAGCGGCCGCGTGCTGCACACCATCAACCCGCGCCTGCACCCCGACCAGATCGCGTGGATCGCCAACCACGCCGAAGACCAGATCCTGTGCTTCGACCTGAGCTTCCTCCCGCTGGTGCAGGCGGTGCATGCCAAGTGCCCGGCCATCCGCAAGTGGGTGGCGCTGTGCGACGCCGACAAGCTGCCGGCGGACAGCGGCGTGCCCAACCTGGTGAGCTACGAAAGCTGGATGGGCGCGCAGCCCACCGACTACGAATGGCCCACCTTCGACGAGAACTCGGCTTCGAGCATGTGCTACACGAGCGGCACCACCGGCAACCCGAAGGCCGCGCTGTACAGCCACCGCTCCACGATGCTGCACGCGTACGCGGCGGCGCTGCCTGATGTCATGCGCCTGTCGGCGCAAGACTCGGTGCTGCCCGTGGTGCCCATGTTCCACGTCAACGCCTGGGGCATTCCGTACTCGGCCGCGCTGGTCGGCTGCAAGCTCGTGTTCCCCGGCCCGGCGCTGGACGGCAAGTCGGTGTACGAGCTGATCGAGGCCGAAGGCGTCACCTTTGCTGCCGGCGTGCCCACCGTGTGGCAGATGCTGCTGGGCCACATGCAAACCCATGGCCTGAAGTTCAGCAAGCTCAACCGCACCGTCATCGGCGGCTCGGCCTGCCCGCCGGCCATGATCACCGCGTTCCAGCAGCTCTTCAACGTGGAGGTGCTGCACGCCTGGGGCATGACCGAGATGAGCCCGCTGGGCACGCTGTGCACGCTGAAGAACAAGCACCTGTCGCTGCCGCCCGACGCGCAGCTGCAGATCCGCATGAAGCAGGGCCGCGCCATCTTCGGCGTGGACATGAAGATCGTCGACAGCGAGGGCACCGAACTGCCGTGGGACGGCAAGACGCCTGGCGACCTGCTGGTCAAGGGTCCCTGGATCGTGAAGGAATACTTCAAGGGCGAGGGCGGCGACCCGCTCGTGCCCGACGCGCAGGGCCGCGGCTGGTTCCCCACCGGCGACGTGGCCACCATCGACGCGGAGGGCTACCTGCAGATCACCGACCGCAGCAAGGACGTGATCAAGTCCGGCGGCGAGTGGATCAGCTCCATCGACATCGAGAACATCGCCGTGGCGCACCCGGCCGTGGCCATGGCCGCGTGCATCGGCGTGTTCCACCCCAAGTGGGACGAGCGCCCGATCATCGCCGTGGCGAAGAAGCCCGGCGGCGAGGTCACCCGCGACGAACTGCTGAAGTTCTACGAAGGCAAGACCGCCAAGTGGCAGATCCCCGACGACGTGGTGTTCGTCGAAGCCATTCCGATCGGCGCCACCGGCAAGATCCTGAAGACCAAGCTGCGCCAGCTGCTGAAGGACTACAAGCTGCCGACCCTCTGAACCTGCAGGCCGAGCCCTGCCGCACTGTCGCGCACGCGATAGGAAAGCCGCCCCGGCGGCTTTCCTTCCGGGCAATCCCTGTGCGGTGAAAAAAAGGGCGCTTGTACGCTGGCATCCGCCTTACAAAAACTGGAGACTCTTCATGCAATTTGCTATCAAGTCAGTAGCTGCCTGCGCAATGCTGGTGTGCGTTACCGCTGCATTCGCTCAAAAGGGCGAGACCGTCAAGGTCGCCTGGCTCGACCCGCTGTCGGGCCTGATGGCCGCGGTGGGCACCAACCAGCTCAAGACCACGCAATTCCTTGCCGAAGAGTTCAACAAGAAGAACCAGTCGGGCGTGAAGTTCGAGGTCATCGGCATCGACAACAAGCTCAGCCCGCAGGAAACTACCGCGGCGCTGCGCTCCGCGCAGGACCAGGGTGCGCGCTACATCATGCAGGGCAACGGCTCGGGCCCCGCGCTGGCGATCATCGACGCCATCGAGAAGAACAACTCGCGCAACCCCGGCAAGGAGTTGCTGTTCATGAACTACGCGGCGGTCGACCCCGACCTGACCAACAGCAAGTGCAGCTACTGGCACTTCCGCGTGGACGCCGACACCTCCATGAAGATGGAGGCGCTCACCGCCTGGATGAAGGACCAGCCCGACATCAAGAAGGTCTACCTGCTCGGGCAGAACTACGCCCACGGCGTGCAGGTGGCCAAGTACGCCAAGGAAGACCTGAAGGTCAAGCGCCCCGACATCCAGATCGTGGGCGAAGACCTGCACCCGCTGGCGCAGGTGCGCGACTTCTCGCCGTACATTGCCAAGATCAAGGCCTCGGGCGCCGACACGGTCATTACCGGCAACTGGGGCTCGGACCTGTCGCTGCTCATCAAGGCGGCCAACGACTCGGGCCTGAACGTCAAGTTCCTGACCTACTACGCGCCGGGCGCGGGCACCCCTACGGCCATGGGTGCCACGTCCGACGGCAAGGTCTACACCGTGGCCTACGCCCACTACAACATGGGCGGCGAGATCCAGCAGCTGCTGGCCGGCTACAAGAAGCGCATGAACGACGACCTGACGCAGGCCTCGATCTACCACGTGTTCGCGCTGCTCGACGCCGCCTTCGCCAAGACCAAGTCGACCGACCCCGTGAAGGTGGCCGCGGCGCTCGAAGGCATGAAGATCAAGAGCTTCAACGGCGAGGTCGAGATGCGCAAGACCGACCACCAGCTGCAGCAGGGCCTGTACATCTCGCGCTGGGAAAAGGCCAGCGCCAAGTACCCGTACGACGCGGAGAACACCGGCTACACCAACGTGCCCGTGAAGTACTACGAGTCGTACGTGGCGAGCACGCCCACCACCTGCCAGATGAAGCGCCCCTGAGGGTGCTGGTCAGCGCTTTTCGCGCGAATCCTACCCGTTGGTAGCAAAGGTCTACCCGCTGGTAGCAATTCGGCGAAACGCGGTGTCGCCTGCGCGATAGAAACGGGCCTTCGCGACCTCCCTCTTACGGGCATTCCCTGAGGGGAGGGGCTGCAATCGCTTGTACGCTCGTACAGCGTTTTGATTCGGTTCTGATTCGGTTTGACCAGGAGATATAGATTGAAGTTCGCTCTGAAAATCGCTGCCGCTGCCGTCATTGCGGCCACCGCCACCGGTGCCTTCGCCCAGAAGGGTGAAACCGTCAAGATCGCATGGCTCGACCCGCTGTCGGGCCTCATGGCCGCGGTCGGTACCAACCAGCTCAAGACCTTCCAGTTCTTCGCCGAAGAGTTCAACAAGAAGAACGCGGCGGGCGTGAAGTTCGAGATCATCGGCATCGACAACAAGCTCAGCCCGCAGGAGACCACCAGCGCGCTGCGCTCGGCCCTCGACCAGGGCGCGCGCTACATCGTGCAGGGCAACGGCTCCGGCCCGGCGCTGGCCATCATCGACGCGCTCGAGAAGAACAACGCGCGCAACCCCGGCAAGGAGGCGCTGTACCTGAACTACGCCGCGGTCGACCCCGACCTGACCAACAGCAAGTGCAGCTACTGGCAATTCCGCTTCGACGCCGACACGTCGATGAAGATGGAAGCGCTGACCACCTACATGAAGGACCAGCCGGAAATCAAGAAGGTCTACATCATTGGCCAGAACTACGCGCACGGCCAGCAGGTCTCCAAGTTCGCCAAGGAAGACCTGAAGCACAAGCGCCCCGACATCCAGATCGTCGGCGACGACCTGCATCCGCTGGCCCAGGTGCGCGACTTCGCCCCGTACATCGCCAAGATCAAGGCCTCGGGCGCCGACAGCGTCATTACCGGCAACTGGGGCTCCGACCTGGCGTTGCTCATCAAGGCGGCCAACGACTCGGGCCTGAACGTCAAGTTCTACACGTACTACGCCGTGACCACCGGCACGCCGACCGCCATGGGCGCCGCGTCCGACGGCAAGGTGTACCAGGTCGGCTATGCCCACTACAACATGGGCGGCGACATGCAGAAGTACGCTGACGACTTCAAGAAGAAGTTCAACGACGATCTCTACACCACCGACGTGTTCACCGTGTTCCAGGCACTGACCGAAGCCTTCGTGAAGACCAAGTCGACCGACCCCGTGAAGGTGGCCGCCGCCATGGAAGGGCTCAAGTTCAAGAGCTTCAACGGCGACGTCGAGCTGCGCAAGACCGACCACCAGCTGCAGCAAGGCCTGTACATCACCAAGTGGGAGAAGGCCAGCACCAAGTACCCGTACAGCCCGGAAAACACCGGCTACACGCTGGCCCCGGTGAAGTACTACGACGCCTACGTGGCGAGCACGCCCACTTCGTGCCAGATGAAGCGTCCTTCCTGAGCGCCAAAGTCCTGACTCACTGAGTTCCGGAACACGCCAACGCGGTCGAGGCCCGACTTCAACACTCGGGCCTTTTTCTTTTTTCACCTGACACGAAAGACCGATGAACGTCGAATTCTTCGTCATCTCGCTGCTCAACGGCGTGAGCTACGGCTTGCTGTTGTTCATGCTGAGCTCCGGCCTCACGCTGATCTTCAGCATGATGGGTGTGCTCAACTTCGCACACGCCAGCTTCTACATGCTGGGCGCCTACTTCGCCTACACGATCTCGGGCGTGCTGGGCTTCTGGCCGGCGCTGTTCATCGCGCCGCTGCTGGTGTTCGCGCTGGGCGCGGCCTTCGAGCGCTATTGCCTGCGCCGCGTCCACAAGTTCGGCCACGTGCCCGAGCTGCTGGTGACCTTCGGCCTGTCGTACCTCATCCTCGAACTCGTGCAGCTGGTGTGGGGCCGTTCCACGGTGCCGTACGGGCTGCCGCAGGCGCTGCAGGGCCCGCTCTTCACGCTGTACGGCACGCAGTTTCCCAAGTCGCGCTCGTTCATCATGCTGGTGGCCGTGCTGATGCTGGTGTCGGTGTGGCTGCTGCTCACGCGCACGCGCATCGGCCTGGTGATCCAGGCGGCGCTGAAGCACCCCGACATGGTCGAGGCGCTGGGCCACAACGTGCCGCGCGTGTTCATGATGGTGTTCGGCGGCGGCGCCGCGCTGGCGGGCCTGGCCGGCGTGGTCGGCGGCAACACCTACGTCACCGAGCCGGCCATGGCGGGCTCGGTCGGCTCCATCATCTTCGTGGTGGTGGTGGTGGGGGGCATGGGCTCGCTGGCGGGCGCCTTCCTGGCGTCGCTGATCATCGGCGTGGTGCAGACCTTCGCCGTGGCCATGGACCAGTCGCTCGCGGGCGCGCTGCAGTGGTTGGGCATGGCGGTGACGGAGCAGACCTTCGGCTACGAGCTGCTCAAGCTCACGATCTCGCAGGTCGCGCCCATCCTGCCTTATCTGTTCCTGGTGCTGATCCTCATCTTCCGCCCCAAGGGCCTCCTTGGCACCCGGGAGGACTGACGCCATGACCACCGCAACCACCACCAACCCTCCTACCGCCGGCACCGGCACCCCGCCGAAGAAGTACTACCGCTTCAAGCCGCTGAACATCGGCCGCATCCTGATCTGGTCGCTGTTCGCGCTGCTGCTGATCGTGGCGCCGATGCTCTTCAAGAGCAGCCTGGCGCTCACCATGCTGTCGCAGATCGGCTACCTGATCATCATCTGCCTGAGCTACAACATCCTGCTGGGGCAGGGCGGCATGCTCAGCTTCGGGCATGCGGTGTACGTGGGCCTGGGCTCGTTCATCGCCATCCACGCCATGAACCTGGCCAGCGCCGGCAAGCTGCCGATTCCGCTGGTGCTCATTCCGCTCGTGGGCGGCCTGGGCGGCATGTTCTTCGCCATGGTGTTCGGCTATGTGTCGACCAAGAAGTCGGGCACCACCTTCGCGATGATCACGCTCGGCCTCGGCGAGCTGGTGGCCGCCATGGCGCTGATGTTCCCGAGCTTCTTCGGCGGCGAGGGCGGCATCACCACCAACCGCGTGTACGGCGCATCTTTCTTCGGCATCACCTTCGGGCCGCAGAACCAGGTGTACTACCTGATCGCGGTGTACTGCTTCATCTGCACCGCGCTGATGTTCGCCTTCACGGGCACACCGCTCGGACGCATGCTGAACGCGGTGCGAGACAACCCGGAGCGCGTGGAGTTCATCGGCTACAACACGCAGCGCGTGCGCTACTTCGCCTTCATCATCGCGGGCTTCTTTGCGGGCATCGGCGGCGGGCTGGCGGCCATCAATTTCGAGATCGTGAACGCGGCGGACAGCCTGAACGGGCTGCGCTCGGGCAGCTACCTGCTGTTCACCTTCCTGGGCGGCGCGACCTTCTTCTTCGGGCCGATCATCGGCGCTGCGCTGCTGGTGTTCGCTCTGGTGCTGCTGTCGGAGCTGAGCAAGGCGTGGCTGCTGTACGTGGGGCTGGTGTTCCTGCTGATGGTGATGTTCGCGCCCGGCGGCGTGGCCAGCCTGATCATGATGAACGTGCGCGTGGCGCTGTTCGGCAAGATCAAGCGCTTCTACCTGCTTTACGTGGGCCTGTTCATCGGCGCGGCCATCATGCTGGCCGGTGCCGCGGCCATCGTCGAGATGATCTATCACATGCAGCTCAATGCAGCGCTCGGGCCCATGGTGCCGTTCGCGGGGCTGCAGCTCGACACCTCGTCGGCCACGGCCTGGATCATTGCGGGGGCCTTGCTGGCGGTGGGCCTGGGCATCTTCGAGGTGGTGCGCAGGCGCTTCGCGAAGGCATGGGGCCACGCGCAGGAAGAAATCGAAGCCGAGATCAAGCGCCGGGAGGTGGCATAGGCATGACTTACTCACTCGAACTCAAGGGCCTGCGCAAGAGCTTCGGCAAGACCGACATCATCCGCGGGGTCGACCTGGCGGTGAACGCGGGCGAGCGCATCGCGATCATCGGGCCGAACGGCGCGGGCAAGTCCACGCTGTTCAACCTGATCAGCGGGCGCCTGGCGCCCACCAGCGGCGAGGTGCTGCTCAACGGACAGCGCATCGACGGCAAGCAGCCCTACGAAATCAACCGCATGGGCCTGTCGCGCAGTTTCCAGATCACCAACATCTTTCCGAAGCTGAGCGTGTTCGAGAACCTGCGCTGCGGCGTGCTGTGGAGCCTGGGCTACAAGTACACCTTCCTGCGCTTTCTGTCGAACCTGCACGACGCCAACGAGCGCACGGAAGAACTCATCAAGCAGATCGGGCTGGAGAAGAAGCGCGACGTGCATGCGGTGAACCTCACGTACGCCGAGCAGCGGGCGCTGGAAATCGGCGTGACCATCGCGGGCGGTGCCAACGTCATCCTGCTGGACGAGCCGACGGCGGGCATGAGCAAGACGGAAACCTCGCACTTCATCTCGCTCATCAAGCACGTCACGGTCGGCAAGACGCTGCTGACGGTGGAGCACGACATGGGCGTGGTGTTCGGCCTGGCCGACAAGATCGCGGTGGTGGTCTATGGCGAAATCATCGCCTTCGATTCGCCTGCTGCCGTGCGTGCCAATCCACGTGTGCAGGAGGCGTATCTGGGCTCTTCTGTTGCCGACGCACAAGGCGCAGGACACTGACATGCTGAAACTTCAAGACATTCACGCCTACTACGGCAAGAGCCATGTGCTGCATGGCGTTTCGTTCGAAGTTGGCGCCGGCGAAATCGTCGCGCTGCTGGGCCGCAACGGCTCGGGCCGCTCGACCACCGCCAAGGCCATCATGGGCCTGGTGCATGCCGAGGGCGGACTGCACTGGAAGGGGCAGGACATCCTGCGCCGCAAGGCCTACGAAATTGCGCACTTCGGCATCGGCTACGTGCCCGAGAACCGCGACATCTTTCCCAAGCTCACGGTGCACCAGAACCTGCTGCTGGGGCAGAAGGGCACGGGCAAGGGCAGCCGCTGGCAGTTCGACGACATGTACGGCATGTTCCCGCGCCTGAAGGAGCGCCAGCACACCGAGGCCGGCGTGCTCTCGGGCGGCGAGCAGCAGATGCTCACGCTGTGCCGCACGCTCATGGGCGACCCCGACCTGATCATCATCGACGAGCCGACCGAAGGCCTCGCGCCCAAGATCGTCGAGCTGGTGGGGCAGTATTTGCGCACGCTCAAGGACAAGGGCATCTCGGTGCTGCTGATCGAGCAGAAGCTCACCATCGCCATGCAGATCTCCGACCGCGCGCTCGTCATGGGCCACGGCAGCATCGTGTTCGACGGCACGCCCGACAGCCTGCGCGCCGACGCCACCACCCGCAAGGAGTGGCTGGAGGTTTAGCAAACCCCCAGGCTTCGCGCACTTCGTGTCGCTACGCCAACCCCCTTGCAGGGGGCAACACCAGCGGCCCGGCAAAGCCGGTTCCGCGGTGTTCCCCGAAAGTCCCGCCCTCCGCACGAAGGGCTTGTCCCGGCAGCGACTGCATGCCATTGTTGCGCCGCGACAAACGCCTAGAATCCCCCGAAAAAGAACACTCGTGCTTTTTCTTCTTTTTCTTCACACACCAAGGAACGCAGCATGACGGCTGAATACAAAGTGCTCGGCGATGTCGCCGTGATCACCCTGACCAACCCCCCGGTCAACGGTCTCGGCTTCTCGACGCGCATCGGCATCACCGACGGCCTCGCCAAGGCCAATGCCGACGACGCGGTCAAGGCCATCGTCATCACCGGCGCCGGCAAGGCGTTCTCGGGCGGTGCGGACATCAAGGAATTCGGCACGCCCAAGGCGCTGCAAGAGCCCAACCTGCTGAGCGTGATCCTTGCGCTCGAAGCGTCTCCCAAGCCCATCGTCGCGGCCATCCACTCTGTGTGCATGGGCGGCGGGCTCGAGCTGGCCCTGGGTTGCCACTACCGCGTGGCCGCGCCCGGCACCAGCGTCGCGCTCCCCGAAGTCAAGCTGGGCCTCATTCCCGGCGCCGGCGGCACGCAGCGCCTGCCGCGCGTGATCGGTGTGGAAACCGCCTTGAACATGATCGTCAGCGGCGAGCCCGTGAAGAGCGAACTGCTCGCGAGCCTGCCCGGCCAGAAGCTGTTCGACCGGCTGTCGGTGTCGCCCGAATCCGTGTTCGAAGAAGCCGTCGCCTTCGCCAAGAGCGTGGGCGGCAAGACCGGCGAAGCGCTGCCCCTGGTGCGCAACCTGCCGTGCAAGCACCCGCAAGGCGATGCCTACTTCCAGTTCGCCAAGAACATGGTCGGCGGCATGTCGAAGAACTACCCCGCGCCGCTGCAATGCGTGGACGCCGTGCAGGCCGCCACCAAGCTGAAGTTCGACGCCGGCATGGCCGAAGAGCGTCGCATCTTCACCTCGCTGATGTTCACGCCCGAGTCGCTGGCGCTGCGCCACCTGTTCATGGCCGAGCGCGCCGCGAGCAAGATCCCCGACGTGGCCGACGACACGCCCAAGCGCGACATCAAGGCCGTGGGCGTCATCGGCGCCGGCACCATGGGTGGCGGCATCTCGATGAACTTCCTGAACGCGGGCATCCCCGTGAAGATCCTCGAGATGAAGCAGGACGCGCTCGACCGCGGCGTGGCCACCATCAAGAAGAACTACGAAGCCCAGGTCAAGAAGGGCAAGCTCAAGCAGGACAAGTACGAGCAGCGCATGGCGCTCCTGAGCACCACGCTGAGCTACGACGACCTGAAGGATGCCGACCTGATCATCGAGGCCGTGTTCGAAGAACTCGGCGTCAAGGAAAAGGTGTTCAAGGAGCTCGACCGCGTCGCCAAGAAGGGCGCCATCCTGGCGTCGAACACCTCCACGCTGGACGTCGACAAGATCGCCGCCTTCACCGACCGTCCGCAGGACGTGGTCGGCATGCACTTCTTCAGCCCCGCCAACGTGATGAAGCTGCTCGAAGTGGTGCGCGGCAAGGCCACGGGCAAGGACGTGCTCGCCACGGTCATGGCCATTGGCAAGAAGATCAAGAAGACGGCCGTGGTCTCGGGCGTGTGCGACGGCTTCATCGGCAACCGCATGATCGAGCAGTACTCGCGCCAGGCCGGCTTTCTGCTGGACGAAGGCGCGCTGCCGCAGCAGGTCGACAAGGCCGTCGAGAAGTTCGGCTTTGCCATGGGCCCGTTCCGCATGGGCGACCTGGCCGGCAACGACATCGGCTGGGCCATTCGCAAGCGCCGCGCCACCGAGCGCGCCGACATGAAGTACAGCCGCACGGCCGACAAGCTCTGCGAACTGGGCCGCTTCGGGCAGAAGACCGGGGCAGGGTGGTACGACTACCAAGCCGGCAAGCGCGACGCGATTCCGTCGGAGCTGGTCAACAAGATGATCGAGGACCACCGCAAGGAACTGGGCATCACGCCGCGCAAGATTTCCGACGAAGAAATCGTGCAACGCCTGGTGTACGCGCTGGTCAACGAAGGCGCGCACATCCTGGAAGACGGCATCGCGTCGAAGTCGGGCGACATCGACATGGTGTACCTCACCGGCTACGGCTTCCCGATCTGGCGCGGCGGCCCGATGCACTACGCATCGCAAGTCGGCCTGTACAACGTGGCCGAGACGATGAAGCGCTTTGCGAAGAATCCGCTCGACGACGCCGAGTTCTGGCAGCCTGCGCCGCTGATCCAGAAGCTGGTGACCGAAGGCAAGTCCTTCAGCTGAGACTGAACCGCGTCCGGGGTCGAACCGCCAATGTTGAAACGCATCTTTCTCGGGCTGCTGCTGGCCGTCGTGTTGCTGGTGGCCGCCGTGGCGGTCAAGACCTGGACCACGCCGTCGCAGCAGCTGGCGGTCGCGCCGGCACCCCAGCTGAACGTCGACCTGCAGGCGGCCGCCAGGCGGCTGTCCACGGCGATCACGTTCCGCACGGTGTCGGGCCTGGACGACCCGGTCGCCAACGCGGCCGAGTTCGACAAGCTGCATGCCTTTCTGGCGCAGCAGTTTCCCAAGGTGCACGCCACGCTGAAGAAGGAAGTGGTGGGCAACAAGGCGCTGCTCTACACCTGGACCGGCACCGACCCCCAGGCCAAGCCCATCGCATTGATGGCGCACCAGGACATGGTGCCCATCGCCCCCGGCACCGAGAAAGCCTGGACGGTCGACCCCTTCGCGGGCGAGATCAAGGACGGCTTCATCTGGGGCCGCGGCACGCTCGACAACAAGAGCAATCTTTTCGCGCAGATGGAAGCCATCGAGCTGCTCATCGGCGCCGGCTTCAAGCCGAAGCAAACCGTCTACCTCGTGATGGGCGACGACGAAGAAGTCAGCGGCCTGCGCGGCGCGCTGCCCATTGCCGAGCTGCTCAAGTCGCGCAACGTGCGCCTGGACTGGGTGCTCGACGAAGGCCTGCTGGTGCTCGACGGCGTACTGCCGGGCCTGAGCAAGCCCGCGGCACTCATCGGCCTTGCCGAGAAGGGCTACGGCACCTTCTTCCTGTCGCTGGACACGGCCCCCGGCCATTCGTCGATGCCGCCGCAGCACAGCGCCATCGGCAGCATGAGCGCGGCGCTCGCACGGCTCGAGGCCAACCCGATGCCCGGTCACATCCAGGGCGTGGCCGGCCAGATGTTCGGCGCGCTGGCGCCCGAGATGAGCGGCGTCAACCGCGTGATGCTGTCCAACCTGTGGCTCACCGAGCCGCTGGTGCGCGGCCAGCTCGAAAAAAGCCCGAGCAGCAACGCGATGTTGCGCACGACCACCGCGCTGACCGTCGTGCGCGCCGGCAATAAAGACAACGTGCTGCCCGGCCGCGCCGAGGCCGCCGTCAACTTTCGCATCCTGCCGGGCGATTCGCTGGCCAGCGTCGAGGCGCACCTGCGCAAGACACTGGCCAACGACGGCATCAAGATCAAGCAGTACCCCGGCAACGCCGAGCCGTCGCCCGTGTCCTCGACCGACAGCACCGGCTACCGCGCCATCCAGCAGGCGGTGCGCCAGAGCTTTCCCGACGCAGTGGTGGCCCCCGGCCTCATGACCGCCGCGACCGACTCCCGGCACTTCAGCCTCGTGAGCGACGCCGTCTTCCGCTTCTCGCCGTTCCGCGTGAAGGCCGAAGACCTGGCGCGCTTCCACGGCAACAACGAACGCCTGGCCATCTCCAACTACGGCGAGATGATCGGCTTCTATCACCAGCTCCTGAGCAACACCAACGTGGCTCCGGCGCAATGACGACAAGCTCTTTTCCCTTCCATCTTCAAAGGACCTCACCATGACCAGCGCCGTCATCGTTTCCACCGCCCGCACGCCGCTCGCGAAGAGCTGGAAGGGTGCCTTCAACATGACGCACGGCGCCACGCTGGGCGGCCACGCGGTGCAGCACGCGGTGCAGCGCGCCGGCATCGATCCCGCCTCGGTGGACGACGTCATCATGGGCTGCGCGACGCCCGAAGGCGCGACCGGTTCCAACATCGCGCGCCAGATCGCGCTGCGCGCCGGCCTGCCGGTCACCACGTCGGGCATGACCATCAACCGTTTCTGCTCCTCGGGCCTGCAGACCATCGCCACCGCCGCGCAACGCATCATCGCGGGCGAAGGCGAGGTGTACGTGGCCGGCGGCGTCGAGAGCATTTCTTGCGTGCAGAACGAAGCCAACACGCACATGCTGGCCGACCCGTGGCTCGTGAAGCACAAGCCCGAGATCTACTGGAACATGCTGCAGACGGCCGAGCAGGTCGCCAAGCGCTACAACATCGGCCGCGACGCCATGGACGAGTACGGCGCGCAAAGCCAGCAACGCGCCACCGCCGCGCTCGAGGCCGGCTTGTTCAAGGCTGAAATCGCCCCCATCACCGTGCTGGCCGGCGTGGCCGACCCCGTGCTGGGCCTGCGCACCAAGGAAGTCACCATCGAGAACGACGAAGGCATTCGCCCCGGCACCACCAAGGAAGGCATCAGCGGCATTCGCCCGGCCATTCCTGGCGGCGTGATCTCGGCCGGCAATGCCAGCCAGTTCTCCGACGGTGGCGGCGCCTGCGTGGTGGTCGACGACAAGTACGCCCAGCAGAAGGGCCTGAAGCCCATCGGCCGTTTCCTCGGTTTCGCCGTGGCCGGCTGCGAGCCCGACGAGATGGGCATCGGCCCGGTCTTCGCCATTCCGAAAGTGCTCAAGCGCCTGGGCCTCACGGTCAACGACATCGACCTGTGGGAGCTGAACGAGGCCTTCGCCGTGCAGGTGATCTACTGCCGCGACAAGCTCGGCATTCCGGGCGACCGCCTCAACGTGAACGGCGGTGCCATCGCCGTGGGCCACCCCTACGGCGTGAGCGGCCAGCGCCTCACGGGCCACGCGCTCATCGAAGGCAAGCGCCGTGGCGCCAAGAAGGTCGTGGTCACGATGTGCATCGGCGGCGGCATGGGCGCCGCGGGCGTGTTCGAGGTTCTCTGACTCTCTTCCAGCGTGCGGCGCACTGCGTGCCGCCTTCGCCAACCCCCTTCCGGGGGCAACACCAGCGGCCCGGCTGAGCCGGTTCCGCGGTGTTCCACGAACGGGCCTGGCTTCGCCGGCCGACGAGCACTACCGGTGGCGGTCGGTAGCCTCCACATCAAGACCCCATCATGAGCCTGCGTTCCACCCTCGACTTCCTGCTCTACGACTGGCTCGACGCCGAGTCGCTCAACCAGCGCGAACGCTTTGCCGATCACTCGCGCGAAACCTTCGACGCGGTGCTCGACACCTGCGAGCGCATCGCGCGCGAGAAATACGCGCCGTTCAACCGCACGGTGGACACGCAGGAGCCGCACTTCGACGGCGAGAAGGTCGTTCTTCCCAAGGCCACGCACGATGCGCACAAGGCCTTCGTCGAATCGGGAATGATGAGCGCCGCGCAGGACTACGACATCGGCGGCATGCAGCTGCCCTACACGCTGTCGGCTGCGGCCAACAGCTTCTTCGCGATGGCCTCGGTGAGCATCGGCTCCAACATGCTCACGAGCGGCAACGCCAACCTGCTGATGGTGCACGGCACCGACATGCAGAAAGAGGTGTTCGCCAAGAACGAGTTCTCGGGCCGCTGGGCCGGCACCATGTGCCTGTCGGAGCCGCAAGCCGGCTCGTCGCTGAGCGACGTGGCCACGCGAGCGGTGCCCGACGGTAAGGATTTTCAGGACGACCCGCTCGGCCCGCGCTACCGCCTCACGGGCAACAAGATGTGGATCTCGTCGGGCGACCACGAGCTGACCGAGAACATCGTGCACATCGTGCTGGCCAAGATCCCCGACGCGAACGGCAAGCTGGTGCCGGGCACGCGCGGCATTTCGCTGTTCATCGTGCCCAAGCGCATGGTGAACACCCAGGGCGCGCTGACCGGCGAGCGCAACGACGTGGCACTGGCGGGCCTGAACCACAAGCTGGGCTGGCGCGGCACCACCAACACGCTGCTGAATTTCGGCGAGGGCAAGTACCCGGTCGACGGCAAGGCGGGGGCGGTGGGCTACCTGGTCGGCGAGCCCGGCAAGGGGCTGCACTGCATGTTCCACATGATGAACGAGGCGCGCATCGGTGTCGGCACGGCCGCCACCATGCTGGGCATGGCGGGCTACCACGCCTCGCTCGAATACGCGAAGAGCCGTCCGCAGGGCCGGCTGGTGAAGAAACCTGAAGCCGCCGGGGCCGCCGTGGTCAAGGACTCGGCCGCGCCGCAGGTGCGCATCATCGAACACGCCGACGTGCGCCGCATGCTGCTGGCGCAAAAGTCGTACTGCGAGGGCGCGCTGGCGCTGGAGCTGTACTGCGCGCGCCTGGTCGACGAGCAGAAGACCGGCAGCGCGCAAGCCGCCGACGACGCGCGCCTGCTGCTGGAGGTGCTTACGCCCATCGCCAAGAGCTGGCCCAGCGAGTGGTGCCTGGAGGCGAATTCGCTGGCCATCCAGGTGCACGGCGGCTACGGCTACACGCGCGACTTTCCGGTGGAGCAGTACTGGCGCGACAACCGCCTGAACATGATTCACGAGGGCACGCACGGCATTCAGGCGGCCGACCTGCTGGGCCGCAAGGTGCTGATGGAAAAGGGCCGCGGCCTGCAGTTGCTGGCCGAGCGCATGACCGGCACCATCGCCCGCGCGGCCAAGGTGCCGTCGCTGGCGGCCCACGCCAAGGCGCTGGACGCCGCGCTGCAGCGCATCGGCAGCGCAACCGAGGCCGCCTGGTCCACCGGCGACCCGGCGGACGCGCTGGCCAATGCGGTTCCCTACATGCAGGCCTTCGGCCACACGGTGCTGGCCTGGATCTGGCTCGACGTGGCGCAAAGGGCCCTGGACATCGACGGTGCAAAGGCGAGGGCGGTAACAGCTGGCAAGATTGGCGCCACGGACTATTTCTTCCACTACGAGCTGCCGAAAATCGGTGCCTGGCTCCAGGTGGTCGAAACCCGCGACCCGACCTGCACCGCTTTGCCCGAGGACGCCTTTTGATGGCCATCAACAATCCGCCGAACCCCACCCCCACCCCGACCACCACGCCCCCCGCCGCCAAGCCGCCGAAGCCCCATGCGCGGCTCGAGAAGTGGATCTGGATCCTGATCTACGGCGGCCTGTTCGTCATGATTCTTGGCATTGCCACCGGCCGCAACGATGCGGCGCTCGGCTGGGCCATCGCCGTGCCCGGCGGCCTCGTGGCCGCGGTCGGTTTCGTGCTGATCTACTTGCGCTCGCGCCTGCCGGACAACACGCCCGCCAACAGCAGAAAGTAGAGGCCCGCCATGCTCAAGCACATCGTGATGTGGAAGTTCAAGGAACACGCCGAGGGCGCCGACAAGGCGACCAACCTTCTGAAAGCCAAGGCGCTGCTCGACGCCTGCGCCAAGCTGTCGCCCGGCACGCACCGCTTCGAGGTGGCCATCGCCCAGCCCGGACTGGAAGCGACCTACGACCTGGTGCTGTACTCGGAATTCACCGACGCCGCCGCGCTCGCGGCCTATGCGGACCATCCGCAGCACGTGGCGCTCAAGCCCTTCATCGGCGCGGTTCGCGAAGCCCGCCAGTGCATGGATTTCCTGACAAAGACAACACCAACGCCTGACGGAGACACCACCCCATGACGCCCCGCAACATCAAGCAGCTGTTCGACCTCACCGGCAAGACCGCCCTCATCACCGGCGGCTCGCGCGGCCTGGGCTTGCAGATGGCCCACGCGCTGGGCGAAGCCGGCGCGAAGATCATGCTGAGTTCTCGCAAGGCCGACGACCTGGAACAAGCCGCCGCCGAGCTGCAGGCCGCAGGCATCGACGCGCGCTGGATCGCCGCCGACTGCTCGAAGGAAGAAGACACCCGCCGCCTGGCCGACGAGACGCTGCAGCGCATGGGCGCGGTCGACATCCTCATCAACAACGCCGGCGCAAGCTGGGGTTCGCCGGCCGAGAGCCACCCGGTCGAAGCCTGGGACAAGGTGATGAACCTCAACGTGCGCGGCTACTTCATCCTGTCGCAGCAGATCGCCAACGGCTACATGATTCCGAAGAAGACGGGGCGCATCATCAACATCGCCTCGATCGCCGGCCTCAACGGCAACGGCCCGGGCATGCAGACGCTGGCCTACAACACGTCGAAGACCGCGGTCATCGGCTTCACCAAGACGCTGGCCGCCGAGTGGGGCCGGTACGGCATCAACGTGAACGCCATTTGCCCCGGCTTCTTCATGACGAAGATGGCTGCCGGCCTGATCAAGTCGCTCGGCGAAGACAACATGGCCGCCGCCGCGCCGCTCGGGCGCCTGGGCGACGAGGAAGACCTGAAGGGCATCACGCTGCTGTACGCGAGCGATGCCGGCAAGCACATCACCGGCCAGTGGCTGGCGGTGGACGGCGGGGTCAGCGTCGTGCTCGGGGCCTGAGATGTCTTCTTCCGATTCCAGCGACATCAACATCCGTTCGTACACGAGCCAGATTCCGTTCGCTCGCCATCTCGGCTTCGAGCTGACGAAGTTCGAGGGCGGCGAGTCCGAGATCCTGTACACCGCCAAGCCCGAACACCTGAACACCTTCGACGTGACACACGGCGGCGCCTGCATGACGCTGCTCGACATCACCATGGCGGCAGCAGCGCGCAGCGTGTCGCCCGAGACCGGCGTGGTCACCATCGAGATGAAGACCAGCTTCATGCAGCCCTCGGTCGGCCCGCTGCATGCGCGCGGCACGCTCATTCACCGGACCGCCACGCTGGCCTTCACCGAAGCCAAGATCTACGACGCGCACGAGCGCGTGTGCGCCCATGCCACCGGCACCTTCAAGTACGTGAAGCGCCGGCTGCCCACGGGCCCCACCAGCGTCAACGAGATGCGCCCGCCTTCCACCGATTAATTGCATTCCCCGCAGGAGCCATTCATGCCCACCAACAAGCAGATTCACCTCGACAACCGTCCCGAAGGCGAGGCCACGGCCTCCAACTTCAAGCTCGTGACCAGCGAGACCCCCGTGCTCGATGACAACCAGGTGCTGGTGCGCCACCACTACGTGAGCCTGGACCCTTACATGCGCGGGCGCATGAACGATTCGAAGAGCTACACCGCCAACCAGCCCGTGGGCCAAGTGTTCCAGGGCGGCACCGTCGGCGAGGTGGTCGAGAGCAAGCACCCCAGGTACGCCGTCGGCGACAAGGTGGTCGGCTTCGGCGGCTGGCAGGAATACAGCGTGGTCGATGCCTCGCAACCCGGCGCGCTGAAGAAGGTCGACACCACGCACGTGCCGCTGTCGCACTACCTGGGCGCCGTCGGCATGCCCGGCGTCACGGCCTGGTACGGCCTGGTGAAGATCATTGCGCCCAAGGACGGCGAAACCGTGGTCATCACGGCGGCCAGCGGCGCGGTCGGCAGCGCCTTCGGCGCGCTGGCCAAGGCACGCGGCCTGCGCGTGGTCGGCATCGCGGGCGGGCCCGACAAGTGCAAGTACGTGACCGACGAGCTCGGCTTCGACGCCTGCATCGACTACAAGCAGCACCCCGACGTCAAGAGCATGAGCGCCGCGCTGAAGGAAGCCTGCCCGAACGGCATCGACGGCTACTTCGAGAACGTGGGCGGCTACATCTTCGACGCCGTGCTGCTGCGCTGCAACGCCTTCGCCCGCGTGGCGCTGTGCGGAATGATCGCGGGCTACGACGGTGCGCCGCTGCCGCTGGCGAACCCCGCGCTGATCCTCATCAACCGCCTGAAGATCGAAGGCTTCATCGTCAGCGAGCACATGGACGTGTGGCCCGAGGCACTGGGCGAGCTGGGCGCGCTGGTGGGCAGCGGCAAGCTCAAGCCGCGCGAGTCGGTGGCGCAGGGCATCGAGGCCGCGCCCGAAGCCTTCCTGGGGCTGCTGAAGGGCAAGAACTTCGGCAAGCAACTGGTCAAGCTGATCTGAGCCGACTCTTTCAAGAACCACCTCACGGGAACGACCATGGCAGACCTCATCCTTCACCACTACCTGACGTCTCCGTTCTCGGAGAAGGTGCGGCTCATCCTCGGCGCCAAGAAGCTGCCGTGGAAGTCGGTCTTCATCCCGCCGATCATGCCCAAGCCCGACGTGGAGGTGCTCACGGGCGGCTACCGCAAGACGCCGTTCCTGCAGATCGGCGCCGACATGTACTGCGACAGCGCGCTCATCGCCGACGTGCTGGAGCACCTGGCGCCCGAACCCACGCTGTACCCCGAGCCCGAGAAGGGCATGTCGCGCATCCTCGCGCAGTGGGCCGACACCACGCTGTTCTGGGCCGCCATGGCCTGGAACCTGCAGCCCAGGGGCGCGGCCGAAGTGTTCGCCAAGGCCCCTCCCGAAGCCCTGAAGGCCTTCGGTGAAGACCGCGGCAAGATGAGCGCGGGCAACATGACCCGCCTGCGCCCGGCCGATGCCACCAGCGCCTACAAGTCGTACCTGCGCCGCCTGTCGGACATGCTCGACGACAAGCCCTTCCTGCTGGGCGAGGTGCCCAGCATCGCGGACTTCTCGGCCTATCACCCGCTCTGGTACACGCGCCGCATCGAGTCGGTGCGCGGCATTCTCGACCTCACGCCCGCGGTGGTCGACTGGATGGACCGCATGGCCGCCATCGGCCACGGCGTGCCCGAGAAGTTCAGCAGCGACGAGGCCATCGCCGTGGCCAGGGCCGCCACGCCGCACTCGCTGCTGACCGACAGCACCTTCCAGGACGACCACGGCATTCCGCTGGGCACGGCCGTCACCCTTCGCGCCGAAAGCTTCGGCCTCGAAGAGACGCCCGGCACGCTCGTCGCGGCCACGCGCACCCACTACACGCTGGAGCGCAGCGACGAGCGCGTGGGCACGGTGCATGTGCACTTTCCGCGCATCGGCTACGTGCTGAAGAAAGCCGACGCCTGACAGCGCGATCGCCGGGCCGGGGCACCTTCGTGACTGCGCCCGCGCGGGTTCCGTATTTCAATGGCGGCTCCAACGTCAGAGACATTCAACACAAGGACACCGGCAAATGATTCAGGACTTCAAGGGCAAGACGGCCGTACTCACCGGCGCGGGCTCGGGCTTCGGGCTCGAATGCGCGCGCATCGGCGCGGCACGCGGCATGAACCTCGTGCTGGTCGACGTGCAGCAGGACGCACTCGACAAGGCCCGGGCCGAGATGGAAGCCGCCGGTGCGCAGGTGCTGGCGCGCAAGGTCGACGTGTCCGACGCGAAGCAGATGGAAGCACTGGCCGCCGCCGTGAAGGAACGCTTCGGCGCGCCGCACTTCGTGTTCAACAACGCGGGCGTGGGCGCCGGTGGCCTCGTGTGGGAAAACTCCGTGGCCGACTGGGAGTGGGTGCTGGGCGTGGACCTGTGGGGCGTGATTCACGGCGTGCGCCTGTTCACGCCGATGATGCTGGAGGCCGCCGCCCAAGACCCGTCCTACCGCGGCCACATCACCAACACCGCCAGCATGGCAGGCCTGCTCACGCCGCCGAACATGGGCATCTACAACGCGGCCAAGGCGGCCGTGGTGAGCCTCACCGAAACGATGTACCAGGACCTGAACCTCGTCACCGACCAGATCGGCGCGAGCCTGCTGTGCCCGTACTTCGTGCCCACCGGCATCACCAGCAGCGAGCGCAACCGCCCGAACGCGCCCAAGGACAGCGAGCTCACCAAGAGCCAGCTCATCGGCCAGGCCATGAGCAACAAGGCGGTGAGCAGCGGCAAGATCACGGCGGCCGAAGTGGCGGCCAAGGTGTTCGACGCCATCGCCGCCAACCAGTTCTACGTGTACAGCCACCCGAAGGCGCTGGGCAACGTGCGCAGCCGCATGGAGAACATCGTGTCGGGCACGAACCCGGCCGATCCGTTCCTGGAGCGGCCTGAAATCGGGCTGAAGCTGCGCGAGCAGTTGCGCTCCGCCTGAAGCGCTCTTCGAGCGGAAGCGTCTTCTTCTCGAGCACCATGCGCTAGCATCGCCTTCATGTTCGCTCCCGCATTCTTGTTCTCACGCCTTGTGCGCGCATGCTGTTTCAGCGTGCCATGGGGTGCCTGCGGCTAGCGAATCTGTTCACGTCCGCATCCCCGATGGCCACCCGTTGCAAGACCGGTGGCCTTTTTGTTGCCTGCGTTTTCTCGACCTCACGAAAGCCTGCATGTCCCTCGCCCTGTACGACACCTGGTCGCGCGCCGTGCGTCCGTTCGCTCCCTTGCAGCCCGGCCACGTGGGGCTGTACTGCTGCGGCCCGACGGTGTACGACCACGCGCACATCGGCAACCTGCGAACCTACGTGTTCGAGGACGTATTGCGCCGTGCGCTCGAGTTGAACGGGTACGTCGTGCGGCATGTGGTGAACATCACGGACGTCGGTCACCTCGTGTCCGACGCCGACGAGGGCGAAGACAAGATGGAGAAGGGAAGCCGGCGCGCCGGCGAGTCCGCATGGGCCATCGCGCAGCGCTACACCGCCGCGTTCCAGGCCGACTGGCGGGCGCTGAATCTGCTGGAGCCCACGGCCTGGCCGCGCGCCACCGACTACATCCCCGAGCAGGTGGCGTTCATCGGCGAGCTGGAGCGCAAGGGCTTCACCTATCGCACATCCGACGGCATCTACTTCGACACCACCCGGCAGGACGACTACGGCCATCTGGCGCGCCTCGACCGCGAGGGCTTGCGGGCCGGCACACGTGTCGCGATAGGTGAGAAGCGCAGCATCTCGGACTTCGCGCTCTGGAAGTTCAGCCCGGCGGGCGCCCAGCGGCAAATGGAATGGGACAGCCCCTGGGGCCGCGGCTTTCCCGGCTGGCACATCGAATGCTCGGCGATGTCGGCCGCGCTGCTGGGGCCCTGGTTCGACATCCATTGCGGTGGCGAAGACCATGTAGCGGTGCATCACAGCAACGAGATTGCGCAGACGCAGGCATGCCATGGCACCCGGCTTGCCAATTTCTGGATGCACGGTCACTTTCTCACGCTGGACGACAGGAAGATGGCCAAGGCAGACGGCGGCTTCCTGCGGCTTCAGACATTGATCGACCAAGGCATCGACCCGATGGCCTATCGCTACCTTTGCTTGACCGCGCATTACCGAAGCACTTTGCGCTTCACCGACGAGGCGATGCACGCCGCGCAATCGGCGCTGGACAGGCTGCGCAGGGCCTGCGCGAGCTGGCCACGCGGCGGCGCGGCCGATGGCGACTTCGTGGCCCGCTTCGACGCCGAGGTCAACCAGGACTTGAACCTGCCGCGCGCGCTGGCCATTCTGTGGGAGCTGGTCAAAGGCGATTTGCCGCCTGCGGTCCGACGCGCCACGGTCGACCATTTCGACCGTGTGCTCGGGTTGCGCCTGAGTGAGTGGACAGCGCATTCGCACCCGATTCCCGTGGACGTTGCCGCCTTGCTTTCCGAGCGCCAGGCGGCACGCGCCAGCAAGGATTGGGCGCAAGCCGATCGCCTTCGCGAAGCGTTGAGGGCTCTGGGCTGGCAGGTGGAGGACGGCAGCGCCCGTCAACAAGCTGTCTGTCAAGTTGCGCCCTGGCAACACGCTCCCTCCAACCCGCCCATGCCGATAGCAAAGCCACAAGAATGATGGATTCCCGCGTGGCGGCGTTGGTACTTTGAAACAATTTTGTAAGAGTTTTGACTACTCAAAGACTACCATTCAAGGCATAAAACAGACAAGGATCCTCATGGAGACGTACCCGACCCTTCGCCAGGCCACAGGCGTTGCGCGCACCCTCAGCAAACGCGGTCCATGCACCATCGTGGTCTATCGCATGGGCGAGGAAAAGTTCGTGGCCGCGCACGCGACCGACCCCGTGGAAGGCGGGACCATCGAAGGGGTGTACCGCGACGGGTATGTCGTGAATACGCTGCTGACGAAGAAGGACTGACCGGCCCGGTTTCCCCGTTTCAAGAGCCTCCTTCGGGAGGCTTTTTCGCGGGCTCGGCCAAGACCCTGCGGGCAATGCAGGCGCTGTCACACGGCTTGGGCGGCCGGCCCTCTAGAATCGCCGCTCCCTTGGGGAGTAGCCGGCTTCCGGACTTCGGAAGCGCTCACGTCAACATACTCGGTTCGTACCTTGCGACCGTGGCGTGAGCAGCCGAAAGGTTGGCGAGACCAGCGGTGCACGAACGCGGCTTTGGCCGGCGGGTTCGTGTGCCGCGGCGTCTTGAACCGGCCTTGCTTGCTACTTCCAAAATGAACATTGCCTCCACGATCCTTCTTGCATTCGCCATGTCGACGGATGCTTTCGCCGCTGCTGTCGGCAAAGGCGCAGCCCTGCGCAAACCCTCCTGGCGCGAGGCCCTGCGCACCGGGCTCATCTTCGGTGTCATCGAGGCGATCACGCCCGTCATCGGCTGGGCGGCAGGCCTTGCGGCCGCGAGCTACGTCGCGAAATGGGACCACTGGATCGCGGTGACGCTGCTCAGCGTGCTGGGCCTGCGCATGATCTGGAACGGCTTCGGCGCACCCGATGCGGTCGAAGACAAGCCGAGCCGCAACACCTTCTGGACGCTCGCGATCACCGGCTTCGCCACGAGCATCGACGCGATGGCGGTGGGTGTCGGGCTGGCCTTCATCAACGTCAACATCGCATGGACCGCGCTGGCCATCGGGCTGGCCACGATGACGATGGTGACCCTCGGCGTGATGGTGGGGCGCGTGCTCGGCGCGGTGGTTGGCAAGCGTGCGGAGATCTTGGGCGGCGTGGTGCTGATCGGGATCGGGTTCTTCATTCTTTACGAGCACCTGAGCGGCATGGCTTGAGCCGCGATCCAGTCCCACACCGCGCGAATCGCCGGCTCGTTCTGCCGCCCGTGGGCGGCCGCAAGAAAATAACTGCCGGTATCGAGCACAGGCCCGAAGGGCTGCACCAGCGCGCCGCTGCGCAGTTCTTCCGCTGACAGCGTGAGGCTCAGCAGCGCCACGCCATGCCCGGCGAGCGCCGCCAGCGTGGCGTGCGTCTCGTCTGAAAACGACAGGCCCGCGGCTTTCATCGCACGCCCCCTCGGCGGCGCGATGCCGGCTTCACGAAACCAGCGCGGCCACACGGCCGGCGCAAGGGCCTGCGGCTGCCAGTCGCAATGAATGAGCCGGTGCTTCGGCAGGTCGGCCACGCGCTTCAACCCCAGCATCGGACTGCACAGCGGCGCATAGCGCTCGGGCATGAGTTCGCGCGACACCAGCCCCGGCCAGTTGCCGCTGCCGGAGCGCACCGCGATGTCGGCGTCGCCGCGCGCGAGGTCGACCAGCGTGTCGCTCGCGTGCAAGCGCAGTTCGACGTGAGGGCATGCCTTGCGAAACGCCTCCATGCGCGGCAGCACCCAGCGCGCGGCGAAGGCGGTGTTGGTGGTCAGCGTCACGGCCTGCGACGCGGCGGGCCGGCGCAGCTTGTCGACGCCGGCTTGCAGCACGTCGAAGCCCGTGCGCAGATCGTCGAACAGTTGGCGGCCTGCGGGCGTCAGCGCGAGCTGCCGCGTGAGCCTGCGAAACAACGGTTGGCCCAGCGTGTCTTCGAGCGCGCGCACCTGGTGGCTGATGGCCGACGGCGTCACCGAAAGCTCGAGCGCCGCGCGCTGAAAGCTCAGGTGGGCAGCGGCGGCCTCGAAGGCGCGCAGGGACAGCAGCGGCGGCAGCCGGCGGGGAGGGCGGACAGATGAGCCAATGTCGTCCATGGGCAGAGAAATGATCGTTTGTGAGGACGGGGCTGCGTGCCTAGATTCGAGGCATGCGAAGCCATTGTGGCAGCGCAAGGCAGAACAACCCAGCTCACCCATGACAACCCAGACCCATACACAGACTCAGACCCTGAACCTTCTTCACATCGATGCCAGCGCCCGCGCGGGCCGCTCCGGCATCGACCCGCACGGCTCGCACACGCGCCGCCTTACCGCGCGCTTCGTCGAGCGATGGCGCCAGGTGCGGCCCGGCGACCGCATTGACCACCTCGACGTGGGCCAGCATCCGCCCGCGCACGTCGACGGCCGATGGATCCACGCGGCGTTCACGCCGCCGGCCGCACGCGAACCCTGGATGTCCGAGGCGCTGGCGGAGAGCGACCACCTGGTCGACCAGCTCATCGCCGCAGACCTCGTCGTCATCGGGCTGCCCATGTACAACTTCAGCGTGCCCGCGCAGTTCAAGGCCTGGATCGACAACATCGTGCGCGTGGGCCGCACCTTCGGCTTCGACCGCGCGCGCGGCGCGGTGCCGTACTGGCCGCTGCTGGCGGATGCGGGCAAGCGCGTGGTGCTGCTGGGCGCGCGCGGGGACCACGGCTACGGCGACGGCGAGGGAGGCGGCGGACGCGTGGCGCACCTCAACCACACCGAGAGCAGCGTGCGCGCGGCGCTGGGCTACATCGGCATCACCGAGGTGTTCGAGGCGGCGGTGGAGTTCGACGAGTTCGGTGGCGAGCAGTTGGCGCAGTCCCTGCGGCGCACCGAGTCGCGCGTGGACGATCTGGCCGACTTCCTGCTGCGCTCGGTCACGCGCGGGCAGGCCGCCACGCGGGGTGCGCCGCCAGCGGATGCAAGCGGGTCAGGCAGCACGCATCAACGCGGCGTGCTCGACGCAACCGCCCCCGCCGGCGCGTCGTCCCACCCGCCGCCGAGTGCCTTGTAGAGGTTCACGGTGTTCACCGCCTGCTTGAGCTGCAGCTCGATCGCCTGGCGCTGCTCGACGTACAGCTCGCGCTGCGAATCGGCGCCGGCGAAGTAGTCCTCCAGCCCGTTGCGAAAGCGCGTGCGCGAAATGGACGCCACCTTGTCCAGCGCCTGCACGCGCGCCTGCTGCGCGGCGATCTGCGGTTGCAGGTGGCTGTCGGCAATGAGTGCGTTGGCCGTTTCGCGCAAGGCCTGCTGCACCGCGTACTCGTAGCTGGCCATGGCGGCGGCCAGGCGCTCTTCGTTGGCGCTCAGGTTGGCCGAGCGGCGGCCCCAGTCGAAGATGGGCAGCGACACGCCCAGCACGGTGGCCCAGCTGCGGTTGCCCGAGCCCAGCAGGCTGGAGAACTCGGTGCTCAGCCCGCCCGCCACCGCCGTCAATGAAAAGCTCGGATAGAACGCCGCCTTGGCCGCGCCCACGCCCGAGTTCGCGGCCTCGACGCGGGCATAGGCGGCCAGCAGGTCGGGGCGGCGCTGCAGCAGGCTGGCCGGCAGCCCGACCGGCACGTCGGCCACCGAACGCTCGGGCCACGGGCGCTGCATGCCGACGGTCGGCGGCACGGGCTGGCCGACCAGCACCGCGAGCCACTGCAGGTCCTGCCCCACGCGCATGCGGAACTCTTCGCGCTGCACGTTGGCGCGCTCCACCAGCGACTGCGAGCGCAGCACGTTCAGGTCCGACGTGCCGCCCACGGTGCGGGCGCGCTGCATCACGCGGGTGCTGTCGCTCTGGCTGGTCAGGTCGCCCTCGGCGAGCGCCAGCAGGGCGCGGTCGGCGCGCAGCGTGAGGTAGGCGTTCGACACCTCGCCCACCAGGCTCGTGCGCGCGGCGGCCAGGTCGCGCTCGCTGGCCAGGGCCTGCGAGCCGGCCTGCTTCACGCCGGCATCGACATGGCCGAAGAAGTCGAGCTCGTACGCCGTGACGCCGGCCTGCACCGCGTAGGTGGTGGCCACGCGGCCCACCGCCTGGTTGTTGGTGACGATGCCGTCGGGGCCCAGCGACGTGGTCACGTTGCCGCGCCCCACCGAGCCGGCCAGGCCGATCTCGGGGAAGAGGCTGGCGCGCGTGCCGCCGTACACGGCACGCGCCTCGCGCGCCTTGGCGGCGTACACGCGCAGGTCGCGGTTCTGCAGCAGCGCGGTGGCGATGAGGCCGCGCAGCTCGTCGTCGCGCACGAAGGCGTGCCAGGCCATCGGCGCGGCGGCGGCATTGCCCGTGCCCTCGGCCCACTGCGCGGGCACCACCACATCGGCATCCTTCAGCGGCGGCGTGAGGTTGCAGCCCGTGAGCACCAGCACGCCGATCATCAGCACCATGACCATCGGCAGCGGTGCCGCCATGGCGCGCGCAAAGGCCACCGGAAGGCGCGGCCAGTGCCAGCCGGCACTGCCCATGAACGCGATCGCCGCGCGTCCCGGGTTCACCTGCACGGCGACATGGCTGGGCGGCAGGCTGAACACATGGCGGATCAGGTGGTCGTGCAGCACCTCGTCGTGCACGAAGGACAAAGCCACGCCCGCGGCGGAGCGCCCCGTCACCACCGCCGACACCCAGCCGACGTGGTCGACGTGCACGTCCAGCGGCTCGCCCACGGGCATGCGCCGCAGCAGGGCGCTTTCGCGCAGCACCGCGCCGTCGACCGCAATCTCGACGAAGCGCGTGGCGCCCACGCCGGCGGCGCTGCGCATCGTGGTGTCGGCTTCATACGGAAAGCGTTCGTCGTGCTCGGGCCGCGGACGGTCGATGCAGGCGATGAGCGCGGCCAGGCAGTACAGGGTGGTGACGATGGTCCACAGCACGTTGAGCATGTCGCCGGTGGTCATGGCGCTGCCGATGGAGCCGATGGCCGCCGCCTCCATGGCAGCGATGAGCCCGCCGAAGACCAGCACCAGGTTCCAGTGCACCACCGTCCTGGAGCGGTCCTGCCCCTTGGCCGTGACCTTGAAGGGGCGCCCGAAGGGCCGCACCAGCGAGGTGACGATGGTGCGCGTGACGGCCATGGCGGCCACGATCTGCGTGACCTCGGTGAACACGGGCAGGCAGCGGCGCTGGCTGATCCAGTAGGTGTAGCCCCAGAACATGACCAGCGGCGGCAGGCCGTACAGGGCAAAGGCGCGCGGCGTGGCGTGGAAGGCCGACACGCCCGTGTACCAGTACAGCGCGGGCGCCGCCAGCATCATCAGGATGAAAGGCTTGGTCAGCCAGTGCAGCAGGCCGTGCACGTAGTGCACGCGCGCCGCGAAGCTGTAGCCCCGGCCGCGCAGCGGGCCGTCGCGCAGCAGCGCCACCTGGATGGTGCCCAGGCACCAGCGGCTGCGCTGGTTGATGTAGTCGACGATGCTGTCCGCCGAGAGCCCGTTCGACAGCCGCTCGTTCAGCCAGCGCGTGACCCAGCCGAAGCGCATCAGCGTGTAGGTGGTGTAGATGTCCTCGCACACGCTGCCGGTGGGGAAGCCGCCCGCCTCGGTGATGGCGTCGCGCCGGATCACGAACGAGGTGCCCACGCAGAAGGCCACGTCGGCCGCGTCCTTGGCGGGCTGCAGCACGTCGAAGAACACGCGCTGCTCGTCGACCCAGCTGTCGGTGGCGCGCAGGTTGTGCTGGATGGGGTCGGCGTTGTAATAGAACTGCGGCGTCTGCACCAGGCCCACCTTGCGCTCGTCGAACAGGCCCAGCGTGCGGTACACGATGTTGCGGTGCGGTGTGAAGTCGGCGTCCAGCACCAGGATGTACGGCGCGTTGGTGGCCGCGGCCGACTGGCGCAGGCCGTTGTTCAGGTTGCCGGCCTTGGCGTGCGCGTTGTCGGGCCGCCGCGCGTAGTGCACGCCCTTGCGTTCGCAGTAGTCGCGCAGCCAGTCGCGCCGCGTGTCGTCGAGCACCCACACGTTCACGTGCGGATAGTCGATGGCCTGGGCCGCAAGAATCGTCTTCTCGAGCACGCCCAGCTCTTCGTTGTAGGTGCAGATGAAGACATCGACCGCCGGCACGTCGGCGCCGCGCGCACGCAGCCCGGCTTCGCCGAGGTCGGCCTGCGCGTGGTTGTCGCGCCGTCGCGTGAGCATCTGGATCGACAGCAGCGTGTAGACGATGGCGATCATCTCGAACACCAGGAACACCCACGACACCAGCGTGCCGAAGCCCAGGTCGGCCGGCGGCAGCGTCTCGGCCAGGCGCCATGCCACGTAGCGCACCAGCACCAGCGCGGTGAGAAAGCCGAACAGCACGCGGTGCGAGCCGCGGTCCGCGCGGGCATGGAAGATCATGATCAGGGCAAGCGCCGCGACCATCAGATTGACCCTGAACTCGGGCGTATCGATCAGTTCGGACATGGCTTTTCTCCTGAGGAAGCGGTGAGGACGTTGCCGGTGAAAGGGTTCCAGCCCGTGGCCGCGAGCGCGATCCAGGCGGCGGCGCCCAGGTGGGGCCAGCGGTAGTAGAAAAAGTCGGCGCCCACCGAGTCGGGGCCGATGGCCAGGCCGGTGGCGATGCGCGGGCTGGGCGTGGCGTAGTAGAGGCCGTTGGCGGCGCGTTGCGAGGCCAGCAGTTGCCACAGCGCTTCGGGCGCCGAGCCCTTCACGGCCACCAGCGTGGCCGCGGCCTGCGCGCTGCCCTCGGTCCAGATGCCGTCGGGCTGTTGCGAGAAACCGTAGCCGTCGCCGAAGCGGTGGTTGCGCTCGACCCAGGCCAGGCCGGCCCGCCAGGCGCACTGGCCGGGCGGCGCCGCGAGCAGCGGCCACAACTGCGCGTCCAGGCCCGAGCCGGTGGTGGCGATGGTGGCGCCGTCTTCCTTCGTGCCGATGTAGAAGCGCTGCTCGGTGGTGCTCCACATGCGCGAGACGAAGGCCAGGGCCACGCCCGCCTGGCGCGCCTGTTCGGGCCGCGCGCTGCCGCGTGCGGCCCAGGCGGCCGTCATGGCGATGTCGATGTTGTGCTCGGTCGATTTCCAGGTCTGGGCCTTCTGGGCGCTGTCCCCGGTGCCCCATCCGTACCAGCCGCCCTGGTAGCCGTCGGGGGCGACGGTGGCGCGCGTGCGTTGTTCTGTCCACGCGAGCAACCTGGCCGCTGCATCGGTGTAGCGCGGCGAGGGCGCCATGCGGTCGACGTTCAGCAGCAGCAACGCCGCCCACGCCACGTTGCCTGTCGCGGTGCTGACCTGGTACGCATCGGCGATCCACTGGTTCCTGCCGGCGTCCCAGTAGCCGGAGAGCACCGGCTTGCCGTCGGCCAGCGGGCCGGCGCGGTAGGCGTTGCGCACGCGGCCGTCGGGGTACTGCGCGTCGCGTGCCACCGCCAGCACCACGGCGTCGGCAATGCGTCGGGCGGACGCCGTGTCGCCGCAGGCGAGCAGCGCGATGCCGGCCAGCGCGTTGTCGTAGACGAAGGCGACGTTCGCCAGGCTGGGCGAGAGATCGGGCACCCCGGCGATCGGCTGGTCGGTGCGGTAGCTCGACAGGAACAGCGGCGACGCCGCATCGCCGCGCGCATCGGCAGCGACCGCGCGGCGCAGGCCGTCGCAGCTTTGCCGAGCCAGCGCCTGCTGGACCTCACCCGCAGCCATCGCGGCGTGCGTGGCAAAGCCGGATGCCGCCACCGCCAGCAATGCGCAGCTGCGAAAGAGGCGCGAGGCGTGATCCATCGTGCGCCCAGATCGGCTTCTTCGACAGAAGGCCACGCTACGAAGCCAGCCGTGCCGAAACCACCTTGCCGGGCGCGCACAACCCGCGCTGCCCCAGCCATTCCTGAGAGCTCGATTCGACATGTGCAACCGCGTACACCGAACCCTGTTCCGCGAAGGGGAAGGGCACGGCGTAGCGGCTCTGGAAGTCTTCGGGCGCCACCGGCAGTATCTGCGTGACGCGCGCGGACACCTCGGGGCGATCGTCGTCGGTCTTCACCGCGATGGTCGAGCCCATGTTGAGCCGCTTGGCCACGCGCGGCGGAAACACCGCCACCACCTCGACGCGGCTGCAGTCGATCATGCGCACCAGCGTGGCGCCCTGGGGCACGTAGCTGCCTTGCGGCATGAGCACGGTGTGCACCTGGCCGGCCTGCAGCGCACGGATCTCGAACGCCGCCATCTTCTCGATGCGTCGGCGCTCGTCGGTTTCCAGCGCGCTCACCTCGCGCAGTTGCTGCTGCAGGGCCTGGCTGTCGTGCTGCGCGCGTTCGATGTCGCCGGCCAGCGTTTCGCGCCGGTTCGCCATGGTCTGGTAGACGTTGGCGCCGCTGCCGCCCACGAACACGCCGCGGCTCGCGCTGGCCACGTTCTGGCCCAGCCCGGCCGAGGCCTGCTCCGCCACCGCGGCGCTGGCGCGCGAGATGCTCAGCTGCGCCTGCGCGGCGTCCATGGCCTGCGGGCTGACGGCGCCTTCTTCCAGCATGGCGGAGGTGTGGCGCACCTTCAGTTCCTGCTCGGCCACGTTGCTCAGGGCCACCTCGCGCTGGCGCTGCGCAACCTGCCAGGCGTCGCGCGTCTGCGCCATCGAGGCCGAGCGGTACAGCTTGCCCTGCTGCTCGACGAACTGCAGTTCCTCGCTCGACGCATTGAGCTGGTTGGCCAACTGCGCCACCTGGCTCTGCAGCGCCAGGCGCTGCGTGGTGAGCGTGGTGAGGATGTCGCGGTTGATGGTCGGGTTCTGCACCGTGGCCACCACCGTGCCCGCGTCGACCTTGTCGAGCGCGCGCACCGTCATCTGCGTGACCACGCCGCTGATGGGCGAGGTGACCAGCAGCACCGGCGCCTGCAGCACCGTGCGCGTGGCCTGGCGCGAGACCAGCGGCTGGATCAGCGTGGTGACGACGAGCCACAGCACGAACGCCAGCAGGGCGTAGCCCGCCAGGCGCGGCACGATGGATTCCGAATTAGAAGGGGGCCCGCCCCCGCCCTTGTGCCTGAGTCGACGGAACCAGCCGGCGGCTTCGGCGTCTGCAATTTCGTTCGATTCCCTTACCGTGCTTGCGTTCATGTGCGCCTCGCGATCGATGACGTGGTGACCTGTAGAAACCGGCGTCTCCGCTGTCGCGGCACGGCTTTGGGGCGTGCCGTCTGCTCTTGCTGCAACGCAGCAATACACATGCCAAAAGTTAACAATTTATGCTTACATGAGAAACAGGATGTACGGCCTTGCGTGGATGCGCTCTCGTTCTCGGCAACAGCGGTTGCGCAATCCAGGCGCCGCGACAGGCGAACATCCAGACACTTCCGCGCTGCGTAGAACACACCGATACTCACCCGGCAACTCCCGCCGGCAACGCACCGGCCCCGCCAAGATCAATGAACGCATCCGGTCCCTCGAAATTCCGCTTCGGCATGCACACGCGCCTCAGCCTGGGCGTGGCAGCACTGGTGCTGGCGGCGACCTTCGCCATTGCCACCTACGCGCTCCAGCTGGTCAAGAGCAGCATGCAGGCGTCGATCGCGGCCGAGCAGATGGCCCGCGTGAGCGGCATCTCCGACGCCATCGACCAGAAGCTCGGCAGCCGCCGCATCCTGCTGAAGACCTTTGCCGAAAGCGTGGAGTCGCAAGCCTTCGACAACGCCGAGCCGCTGCAGGCCTTCCTGGAAAAGCACGCGTCGCTGCGCCAGGCTTTCGACAACGTCGCCTTCCTGGGCGCCGACGGCACGCTGGTCGCCAACCTGAGCGGCGCGCAGAGCAACGGCAGCGTGAACATCCGCGACCGCGACTACTTCCAGCAGACAGTGGCCACCAAGGCCGGCCTGGTGTCGCAGCCCTATCGCAACCGCCTGAACGGGCTGGCACAGGTGGCCATCACCCAGCCCGTGCTCGACGGCGCGGGCCAGGTCAAGTTCGTGATTTCCGGTGCCATCAACCTGAAGGACCGCAACATCCTCGGCGCGCTGGGCGACATCAAGTTCGGCAAGAACGGTTATCTGTTCATCGTCACCTCGGCCGGCGTGATGGTCGACCACCCGGACACCGCACGCATCCTGAGCGTCACCCAGGCGAACGGCGGCAACCCGGCCATCCTGCGTGCCATGGCCGGCTTCGAGGGCACGGGCGAGGGCGTCGACGACGCCGGCGTGCCCAGCCTCTATGCCTTCGACCGCACCGAGCAGACCCCCTGGATCGTCGGGGCCATGTACCCGCGCGCCGAGGCCTTCGCCCGCATCGACGCCATCGAGCACAACGCGTGGCTGGGCGCGCTGGCGCTCTCGCTGTCCGCGGGGGCGCTGGCCCTGGTGGTGGTGCGCCGCCGCCTGAAGCCGCTGGCCGAACTGCACAGCCACATGCAGTCGGCGCGCGAAACACCCGCTGAAACACAGTTCCCGCGTCCGGCAAGCTACACCCGCGACGAGATCGGCGACCTGTCGCGCACCTTCGACGACCTGATGGCCCAGCGGCGTGCCAGCGAGCTCAGCCTTGCGCGCAGCGAGGCACAGGTGCGCACCATCGCCGACAACATTCCGGCGATGGTCTCGCACGTGGACGCCTCGCTGCGCTACACCTTCGTGAACGAGCGCATCCGCGCGCTGCACCAACATGCGCCCCTGGTCGGGCGCCTGATGCCCGAAGTGCGAGGCGCGGACTTCGCCGTCGTGGAGCCGTACTTCCTGCGCGCGCTTGCGGGCGAGACGGTCATTCTCGAAAAGATCGGCGACCCGGGATTGGGCATCGGCAACCGCACCTTCCAGGCCCACTACATTCCCGACCTCGACGCGGCAGGCGCGGTACGCGGCGTGTTCGCGATGACATTCGACATCACGGACGAAGTGAACGCCCGCAAGGCCGTGGCCGATCAGGGCAAGCGGCTGCGCGACGTGACCGACAGCATTCCGGCGCTGGTCGGTTATTTCGATCGCAACCAGGTCTGCCTGTACGGCAATATCCGGGCGCGGCAGATGGCCGGCCTGGGCGACGCGCCGATCGAGGGCGCCACGCTGGGCACCGTGCTCGGCGAGGCCATCTACGAGCAGCACAAGCCCTACCTGCCGGTGATGCTCTCGGGCAAGAAGGTGCGCTTTCCGGTGCGCGCGCCGGTGCACGGCAAGCAGGGCTACTTCCAGGTCAACCTGATCCCCGACACCAACCCGCGCGGCGAGGTGGTCGGCTTCTACCTGATGAGCTTCAACATCACGGCGCTGAAAGAGGCCGAGCTGCGCCAGGCCGAGAGCGAGCTGCGCCTGCGCACCATCACCGACAACCTGCCGGTGCTCATCACCTACATCGACCGCGACGAGAAGATCACCTTCGCCAACGCCACCAGCCGCGAATGGCTCGGGCTGGACCCGATGCAGGTGGTGGGGCGGCACCTGCAGGACGTGGCCGGGCGCGAGGTGTACCTGTCGCGCCGGCCCATGCTGGCGCGCGCGCTGGCCGGCGAGCGGGTCGAGTTCGAGGCGCGCACCCAGCGCACGGGGTTCGAGCGCATCACGCAGGTCATCTACGTGCCCGACATCCGCGCCGACGGGCTCACGCACGGCATCTTCTCGCTCGCGCTGGACATCACCGCGCTGAAACTGGTGGAGCACCAGCTCATCGAGCTGGCGCGGCTGGACACGCTCACCAGCCTGCCCAACCGGCTGGCCTTCAACGAGCACCTGCCCGACGCGGTGCTGCGCGTGCGGCTCACGGGCAACGCCATGGCGCTGATGTTCCTGGACATCGACCACTTCAAGACCATCAACGACACCTTCGGCCACGCGCTGGGCGACGCCGTGCTGGTGGAGTACGCGCGGCGGCTGCTGGCCAGCGTGCGGGGCACCGACAAGGTGGCGCGGCTGGCAGGGGACGAGTTCGTGCTGGTGATCGAGAACCTGAGCGGGCCGCAGGCCGCGGCCACCGTGGCCGAGAAGATCGTGCAGCGCATCGGCGAACAGCCCTTCGTGGTGGAAGGCCAGACCATCTCGGTCACCACCAGCATCGGCATCGCATTCCACTGGGCGGCCGATTCCTCGGCCACGGCCGAGGAGCTGCTGGCACGCGCCGACGCTGCGCTCTACAACGCCAAGGCGGCGGGGCGCAACCGGTTCGAATTCTTCCTGTCGGCCGGGGTGCCTAAAGACCCGCTGAAGCTGGGCGGTGCGGTGGCCGACCCGGCGCCCGAAGACCAGAACTAGCCTCGGCTCGCCGAGTGGCTCAGTCGGCCGCTGAAAGCTCCGCGCGGTTGCGGCCTTGCGCCTTGGCCTCGTACAACGCCTTGTCGGCGCGGCGCAGGGCAACGTCCACGCTGTCGTCGGCGCGCGTCATCTGCGCCACGCCGCAGCTGATGGTGATCTGGCCGACGGTGTCGAACGCGGTGTTGGCCACCAGCTCGACCAGCGCCCGGGCCATGCGCATGGCCTCGGTGGCGCTGGCCCCGGGCAGCATCAGCACGAATTCTTCTCCGCCCAGGCGTGCCGCGATGTCCGACTTGCGAAGGTGCGACTTCAGTACCGCCGCCACCGAACGCAGCGCGATGTCGCCGGTGGCGTGGCCGAAGCGGTCGTTGATTTTCTTGAAGTGGTCGATGTCGATCATCACGATGCCCAGCGGCATCGCGTCGGGGTGGGTCGCGGGCAGCGTCTGCTGCAACCGTTCCTCCATGCCGTGGCGGTTCAGAAGGCCGGTGAGCGCGTCGAAGCGCGCCTGCCGGTCGAGCTCGGCATTGGCGGTTTCCAGGGCCGAGGTTCGCTCCTTCACGCGCTCCTCGAGCTCGGCGTTGGTGCCCACCAGCCTGGCCGTCATGCCCGCGAGCGCGAGCGACAGCTGCTTGACTTCGGAGCTGCCCGCCGTGGTCGGAATGCCGGCGTCGAGCCGCCCGGTGCCGATGGCCTTGGCCACCGACGCAATCTGGCGCAGCGGCCGCGTGAGCCGCTCCGCCAGCAGCCAGCCCAGAAAGAAGGCGAGGGCGGCGGCGAGCATGCCCAGCATCAGCGCCTTGCGCACGCCTTCGCGCGCGGCGGCACGCGCCACCTCGGCGGGCTCGCGGGCCACCACCGTCCAGCCCAGGTCGATCGCGCGGTCGGTGGCTTGCGTGGGGCCCACCGATGCGGTGGCCACCAGGAACTCGCCGCCCGACGCCTCGCGCGCGTACTTCACGGGCGCGTTCGGCTTCACGCCCGACATGCTCAGCGTGGCCGCTTGGTCGAGGTTGGCGTCCGACGCATAGATCACGCGGTCGTTCGCGTCGAGCACCAGCACCTCCAGCCGGCGCGCCACGGCGTCGTCGGGGAACAGCGACTCGACAACGCTGCGCGTCCATTCCCAGCTGCCGTGCATGCCCAGCACGCCGACCAACTGGCCGTCGCGCTTGATGGGCGAGGCGAAATCGACAAAGCGCTGCGGCCCGCCGTCGCTGCCCTTGGGCAACAGCGAAGCCAGCAGCTTGGCCGGGTGCACGTCGCCCACGTGCGTGCCGCGCAGGCCTTCCTGGAACCAGGGGCGCTCGGCCACGTTGGCGCCGATCAGCAGCTTGCCGGTGGACGTCTGCACGACGCCGTCGGGCGACACCACGCCGATCCATGCGCTGAACGGCGTGAGGGCCTGGGTGCGCGCGATGCTCTGCGCCACGCGTTCGCCGTCCAGCCCTTCCTGCCAGACCCAGGGCGTGCCGGCGAGCAGTTCGATTTCGCGGGTACGGGAGCCCAGGCCATCCGCCAATGTCTTGGCGGCGTTGCTGGCGATGGTGCGCAGCACGGCGGATTCGTCGGCCTCGCTCTTCTGCGCGAACATCGAGCCGAGCGCCAGTGACAGCGTGACCACCAGCACCGCCGCCAGGCCGCCGAATCCCAGCGCGACCTGGGTGCGGAAGCTGCGCAGCAGGTTGCGCAGCCAGCCTCGGGGGCGCGCGGAAGAAGGTGTCTCGGGCGCGTCGGGATGAGAGGGGCGGTCTGGGCTTTTGGAAGACATCGAAGGCGCTGGGGTCGGTCCTGTCCGGAAGAGCGCCGATTGTCCGCCGTTCCGCTCAGGGACGGCCAAGGACGTTGTTTTCGTGACGGTCTTCGCCGAGGGCGAACCAGGCATTGCCCTTGACGACGAAGCCCTGCCTTTCGTAGAAGCGGCAGGCGCGCCGGTTCCTCGCGTTGACCGAGAGCCACAGCGCGTCGCTGCCGGTGCGCTCGCGGGCCGCGGCGCGAGCGGCTTGCAGCAGCGCGGGGCCGACACCGGCTCCCGTGAATGCCTCCTGTACATACAGGGTGCCCAGCTCGGTGTCGCACGTGGGCACCAGCGGCTGTCGGGCGCCGAAACGCACGAGCGCATAGCCCACGAGATGCGCGTCGGCTTCTGCAACGAGCAGCACCGAGCCGGCGGCATCGGCCAGCGCCGCAAATTTGGGCGGCGTGAATTCGTCGAGGACGTACCTTGCGAGCAGGTCGTTCACACCTTCGGTCGCATAGGTGGCGAGCCACACCTGGATCGAGAGTGCGGCCAGCGCGTGCGCGTCTGCCGCGACGGCGGTACGGATCGCGAGGGCCGGCTCGGGCTGCACGGCTGGTATGGCAGCCCTTGGCCGCTCCATGGCGAGCGTCGACGCGGCGAACCCCTGCCTCGCAAAGAACGCATGCGCATCGTCCCGGCCCGCCCTCAGCACCCAGGTGATGTTCGGGTCGGCACCGACGATCGCCTCGACCAGGGCCCGGCCGATGCCTTGCCGCCGAAACGGTTGCGCAACCGCGACCATCGAGAGATAGCCGTTCGACAGGCCGTCGGTGATCGCGCGGGCGAACCCGACCAGCTCGCCGTGCCGCAGCGCCACGGTTGCGCGTTGCGAGGCGGCGATCAGCCGGCCCAGTGCGTCCACGCTGCCGATGCGATGGGACCAGCCACTGGTCATGAGCAGCCTATGCACAGCGGGCAGGTCGGCCGAGTCGAAGTGTCGGACTTCCATGTTTTCGCGCTCCTCGCAGGTTCTGGAAACATCGCCGATGTTGCCTCAGCGCCATGCGCCGCGGCCTCCGGGCGAGGTCTGACCCGGCTGGAGGCCGCCGCGATACCTGGAATGCCTGGATGAAATCAGGCCTGTGCCGAAGCGCAATCCCCGAGCGTGCCGCGCCGCTCGCGCCGCTCCAGCGAGCGGCTCCACAACGCGATCGCCAGCCCCACCAGCGTGAGCAACGCCGCCACCCAGCCCAGTGCCCGCAGCCCCGGTCCATGGTCGATCACCACGCCGCCGACCCATGCGCCGAGCGCGTTGCCCAGGTTGAAGGCCGCGATGTTCAGGCTCGACGCCAGGTTCTGGCCCGCGCCCGAGGCTTTCTCGAGCACCCGCAGCTGCATCGGCGCCACGGTGGCGAACGAGGCCACGCCGAGCAGGCCGACGAACACCACCGCGGTGAACGGCGTGCCGATGGCGAACTGCATCGCGCCCAGCACCACCGCCAGCACCACCAGCGTGCCGAGCACCGCGGCCATCGGCGCACGGTCGGCCAGCTTGCCGCCGAGGATGTTGCCCACCGCCAGGCCGCCGCCGAACACCAGCAGGATCGGCGACACGGCCGACTCCGACAGGCCCGTGAGTTGCGTGAGCAGCGGCTGGATGTAGGTGAACACCACGAACACGCCGGCAAAGCCGAGCACCGTCATCGCCAGGCCGAGCAGCACCTGCGGGCGTGCCAGCACGGCCAGTTCCTCGCGCAGCGGGGCCGGCGCGGCCTCGCCCTTGACGCGGGGCACGAACACGGCGAGCACCGCGAGCGCCAGCAGGCCGATCAGCGTGACGGCCCAGAAGGCCGAGCGCCAGCCGAAATGCAGGCCGAGCCACGCGCCGAACGGCACGCCGAGCAGCGTGGCGGCGGTCAGGCCGGTGAACATGATGGCGATGGCCGAGGCGCGGCGTTCGGGCGCCACCAGGCCGGTGGCCACCACCGAGCCGACGCCGAAGAAGGTGCCGTGCGCCAGGGACGTGACGACCCGCGCGGCCATCAGCATCTCGTAGTTGGGCGCCAGCGCACAGGCCAGGTTGCCCAGCGTGAAGATCGCCATCAGCGCGAGCAGAACGGTCTTGCGCGGCAGCTTGCGGGTGGCGATGGTGAGCACGGGTGCGCCCACCGCCACCCCGAGCGCGTAGCCCGAGATCAGCAGGCCGGCGGCCGTGATGGAGACTTGAAGATCCGTCGAGACCTGCATCAGCAGGCCCATGATGACGAACTCGGTGGTGCCTATTCCGAAGGCACCGGCAGTGAGGGCGAGTAGAGCGATTGGCATGATGTCCTGTACTGTGAAGACATTCGCCATCGATGACTAGAATGCCGCCGGTACAGGGACTTGTGACTTGAAATCACAAACCAGCAAGAAGGAAAGCCATGCCGCGCATCGACGTCAACCGCTCCGGCGAAATGGAAGCCTTCGTGCAGGTGATCGAGTTCGGCGGGTTCTCGTCGGCGGCTCGCCTGCTGGGCATGACGCCCTCCGCGGTGAGCAAGCTGGTGGCGCGGCTGGAGCTGCGCCTGGGCATCCAGCTGGTGCACCGCTCCACGCGCAAGCTGCAACTCACGCCCGAAGGCACCGAGTTCTACGAGCGCAGCACGCGCGTGCTGGCCGACATGGACGAGGCCGAGCGCTGCGCCGCGGCCGGTGCCGCGCCGCGCGGGCGCGTGAGCATCAACGCCAGCGTCTCGTTCGGCCACCACAAGCTGGTGCCGCTGGTGCCGCGCCTGCTCGAGCAGCATCCGCAAATCACGCTCGACATTGCGCTGACCGACCGCATCGTCGACCTGATGGACGAGCGCGCCGACATCGCGATCCGCTGGGGCGCGCTGCCCTCGTCCGACCTGGTGGCGCGGCGTCTCGGCGAGACCAGCCAGGCGATTCTCGCGGCGCCTTCGTATCTCGAGAAATACGGCACGCCGCGCACCCCGCAGGAACTGGAGGCGCACAGCCAGCTCGGCTGGACTTTCAGGCGAAGTTCGCCCGACTGGCCGTTTCGCGTGGACGGCCGCATGGTGTGGATGCCGGTGGCCGGTCCGGTGCGCGCGGGCGACGGCGAAACGCTGCGCCAGTTGGCGATGGCGGGCGCGGGCGTGGCGCGGCTGTCGCTTTACCACACGCAGCACGACATCGACGCGGGCCGGCTGGTGCCGCTGCTCGAGGAGTTCAACCCGTGCGAGGTGGAACCCATTCACGCGGTGTACATCGGCAAGGCCGGCACGCTGCCCGCGCGGGTGCGGGCGGTGCTCGACTTCCTGGTGGCCTGCTCGGGCGTGGACGGCGGGCGCTACACGCTCAAGCGAACGCTGCCGATGCCGGGGAATGCCGCGCTCACCTGATCGCCGCGGCGGCAGGGCAGCACACCGACCCAGGAGCCGGTGGTGACGACGGTGCCCTTGGGGGCCGTCTGGCCGTGGCGCGTGACGTGGCGCAGCCAGATCGGCAGCAGCCATGCCGGATCGGCCAGCGGGTGCGTGCCTTCGCGCACCACGGTCTCGGCGTTGCCGACCTTGGTTTCGCAGCGCTGCGAGGCCCAGTCGATGGCGGCACAGGGAACCCATTCGCCGAGCACCAGCGCGCCGTGCACCTGCGAATCGGCCAGGCGAAGCAGGGCGGGCGTGGCGGCCAGGTCTTGCCAGCGCGCACCGACGATTTCCACCGACACGGCCATGGCGTCGATCAGCGATGCAGCGTTCTCGTGGTCGAGCGTCGCGGCCTGCGCGGGCGTGACGTCCTGGCCGAGGCGCAGGGCAATTTCGGCTTCGATGCCGGGCGAGTGCAGCACGAGGTCGCTGAAGTCGGCCGAGCCGGGCCGCACGCCGGTGGGCGGCAGCGGCGCATGCGTGAGGGTGGCGCTGCGCGAGGCGCCGCCGGATTTCCAGGTGCCGGGCACGGCCTGGCCGTCGAACCAGCCGAGTGCGGCGGCCACGGCATCCTGAACTTCGTACGCTTGCTCGGCGGTGGCGAGCGCGTCGGTCCAGGGCGAGGCGTCGAGGGTGCGGTTGCCGCGGCGTGCGGCGATGAGGGCGTCTGTGAGGGCGGTCTGGGAAGGGTTCATGCGCGAGATCTTCTCAGCTTTCGACGTGGACGTTGCCGTCCTTGACCACCTTGGCCCACTTGGCGATCTCGGTGCCGATGAACTGCTTGAACTTGTCCTGCGAGCCGCCACCGTCTTCCGCGCCGTAGGTGTCCATCCGCTCCTGCACGTCGGGCATGGCGAGCACGGTGTTCACGTCGCGGTTCACCTTCTGCGCAATGGACGCCGGCAGTTTGCCCGGCCCCACAAGGCCGTACCACGTGGTCGCCTCGAAGCCCTGAAAGCCTTGCTCCTGCATCGTCGGTACGTTGGGGTGTCCCTTGGCGCGCTTGGTGCGGGTTTGCGCGACGGCGATGACGCGGCCGTTCTTCACATGCGGCGTGGCGGCCGTCATGGTCTCGAAGCTGTATTGAATCTGCCCGCCCATCAGGTCGGCCAGCAAGGGGCCGCTGCCCTTGTACGGCACATGCAGCGCATCGACACCGCCCTGCAGCTTGAACATCTCCAGCGCCAGGTGCTGCGCCGAGCCCGCGCCCGCCGAACCGAAGCTCACCGTGCCCGGCGCGGCCTTGCAGGCGGCCACGATGTCTTTCACGCTGAGCGCCTTCTGGCCCGGATTGGCGATCAGCAGGTTTGGCGTGACGCCCACCAGCACGATCGGCACGAAGTCGCGCTCCACGTTGTAGCGCAGCTTGGGCTGCAGGCTCGGCGCAAGGGCGTGGCTGTTGATGTGCGCCATCAGCAGCACGCTGCCGTCGCTGGGTTGCTGCGCCACGTAGTCGGCCGCGAGCACCCCGGCCACGCCGCCCTTGTTGTCGACGATGACCTGCTGGCCCCACATGATCGTGAGCTTCTGCGCGACCACGCGCGCCAGCGCATCGGTGCCGCCGCCCGGTGGAAACCCCACCACGATGCGCACCGGCCCCGATGGCCACTCCTGCGCGAAGAGCCGGGGCACGCCCAGCGTGGCGGCCGCACCGGCGGCGGCCTGGATCAGGGAACGTCTTTGCATCATCTGTGTCTCCGTGGTGTTGGGGTCCGATGCGTGCCGCGCGCGATGTGTCGCAGCGCGGCAAGGCGGCCGCCGCATCGTTCGAGCGATGCGTTGCGGCCTGTGTGAGCTGGTGGGCGTGAAGAGCGCTATGCCGCCTTCTGCAGCGCTTCAGGCGCTGCGTGGCTCGCGAAATGGTCCATCGCCGCGTGCACGCCGCTGCCGGCCAGCTCGATGCCTGTCAGCTTCATGCCCATCTCGACGCCCGCGACCATGGCCACCAGCGTCAGGTCGTTGCTGTCGCCCAGGTGGCCCATGCGGAACATGCGGCCCTTGAGCTTGCCCAGGCCCGTGCCCAGCGACAGGTCGAAGCGCTGGTGGATCAGTCGGCGCAGCGCATCGGCGTCCACGCCCTCGGGCGTGATCACGCCGGTGAGCACCGGCGAGTACAGGGCAGGGTCGGCGCACTGGATCGGCAGGCCCCAGGCCGTGACCGCCGCGCGCACGCCCGCGGCCCAGCGCTGGTGCCGCGCGAACACGTTGTCCAGCCCTTCGCCGAGCAGCATGTCCAGCGATTCGGACAGGCCGTAGAGCAGGTTGGTGTTGGGCGTGTAGGGCCAGTAGCCGTCCTTGTTCATCTCGACGATCTCGCCCCAGTCCCAGAAGGCGCGCGGCAGCCTGGCGTGCTTGGCGGCTTCGAGAGCGCGCGGCGAGAGCGCGTTGAAGCTGATGCCCGGCGGCAGCATCAGGCCCTTCTGCGAGCCGCTGACGGTCACGTCCACGCCCCATTCGTCGTGCCGGAAATCGGCGCTCGCCAGGCCCGAGATGCTGTCGACCAGCAGCAGGGCAGGGTGGCCCGCCGCGTCGATGGCCTTGCGCACCGAGGCGATGTCGGAGGTAACGCCGGTGGAGGTCTCGTTGTGCACCACGCACACGGCCTTGATCTTCTTTTCGGTGTCCTTGCGCAGGCGCGCCTCGATCAGTTCAGCCTGCACGCCGCGTCGCCAACCGGGCGCGTTCGGCAGTTGCGCGTCGGTGCCGGTGAACGAGAGGAACTCGGTCGACAGGCCCAGGCGCGTGGCCATCTTCTGCCACAGCGAGGCGAAGTGGCCGGTCTCGAACATGAGCACGTGGTCGCCGGGGCTCAGCGTGTTGGCGAGCGCGGCCTCCCACGCACCGGTGCCCGACGCCGGGTAGATCGCGACCGGGTGCTTCGTCTTGAAGATCTCCTTGATGTCGCCCAGCACCTTCAGCCCCAGCGTGCCGAACTCGGGCCCGCGGTGGTCGATGGTGGGCAGGCTCATGGCCCGCAGGATGCGGTCGGGCACCGGGCTCGGGCCCGGAATCTGGAGGAAGTGGCGACCGGTGGGATGGATGTCGAGTTGCAGCATGGACTGTCCTTTCGCTTTTCAGTTTTGCATTCAAAACTTGTTTTTGATTCATGGTTTACCCTTGTTTCATTCGGTTGTGACGCTTCTTTTTTGCATTCAAAATGCAATCGAGGACAAAACCATGACCGCTGAAATCATCGAAATATCCAGGCTCGCCTTGCACGACCAGGTGGCCTCGCGGCTGCGCACCATGCTGGTCGAAGGGCACATCGCGCCCGGCGCCAAGCTCAACGAGCGCGAGCTGTGCCTGCAGCTGCACGTGTCGCGCACGCCGCTGCGCGAAGCCATCAAGCTGCTCGCGGCCGAAGGGCTGGTCGACCTGCTGCCCAACCGCGGCGCGGTGGCGGTGAAGCTCACCGAGGCCGATGTGCTCGACACCTTCGAGGTGCTGGCCATGCTCGAGGGCATGTCGGGCGAGCTGGCCGCCAGGCGCATCACCGACGAAGAGCTGGCCGAGGTGCGCGCGCTGCACTACGAAATGATGGCCTGCTTCTCGCGGCGCGACCTCTCGGGCTACTACCGGCTGAACGCGCGCATCCACACCGCCATCAACGACGCGGCGGCCAACCCGGTGCTGTCGAACACCTACCGCTCCATCAACGCCCGCGTGCAGTCGCTGCGCTTTCGCACCAACCAGAACGAGGCCAAGTGGAAGCACGCGGTGCAGGAGCACGAACAGATGATCGACGCGCTGGCAGCGCGCGACGCCGCCGCCATGCGCAAGGTGCTGGTGGCACACGTGCTGCGCAAGCGCGACACCGTGCTGGAGCTGCTGCGCGCGGGAGAGATCTATCCCCAGGCCACCAAGGCGAACTGACACCCCCCACACCCAACACCATGCGCACAGAGCCCGCCAGCCACATGCAGCCAGCCGGAACCGTTCTTCCGCCCAACGACACCTGCGAGCTGCTCGCGCGCCGCCTGCGATCCGACACGCAGGGCGAGGTGCTGTTCGACGACGCATCGCGCGGGCGCTACGCCACGGACGCGTCGATCTACCAGATCACGCCGGTCGGCGCCTTCGTGCCGACCAGCGAGCGCGACATTGCCACCGCCATCGACATCGCGCGCGACCTGAAGGTGCCGGTGCTCGCGCGCGGCGGCGGCACCAGCCAGTGCGGGCAGACGACCGGCGCGGCGCTGGTCATCGACAACAGCAAGCACTTTCGCCGCGTGCTCGACGTGAACCTGGAAGAGGGCACCGCCACGGTGGAGCCCGGCCTGGTGCTCGACCACCTGAACGCGCAGCTCAAGCCGCACGGCCTGTGGTACCCGGTGGACGTGTCGACCAGCGCGCAGGCCACGCTGGGCGGCATGGCGGGCAACAACTCGTGCGGGTCGCGCTCCATCGCCTACGGGAACATGGTGCACAACGTGCTGGGCGCGAGTGCGTGGCTGTCGAACGGCGAACTGGTCGAGTTCGGCCCTATCGGCCCGACCGGTTCGCTCGGCGTGCGCGCCGCGGGCATCGCGCAGTTCGTGCGCGGGCTGGCGCGCCAGCACCGCGAGCAGATCGCCGAGCACTGGCCCAAGGTGATGCGCCGCGTGGCGGGCTACAACCTGGACATCTTCGACAACCAGAGCGAGCGCCCCTACACCGCCGACGGCAGCGTGAACCTGGCGCACCTGCTCATCGGGTCCGAAGGCACGCTGGCCTACACGCGCAGCCTGAAGCTCAAGCTCGCGCCGCTGCCGCGCGCCAAGGTGCTGGGCATCGTCAACTTCCCGACCTTCCATGCGGCCATGGACGCGGCGCAGCACATCGTCAAGCTCGGGCCGACGGCGGTGGAGCTGGTCGACCGCACCATGATCGAGCTGGCCCTGGCCAACCCGGCCTTCAGGCCCACGGTGGAAACCGCGCTCATCGGCAAGCCGGCGGCCATCCTGCTGGTGGAGTTCTCGGGGGCGGACAAGGCCGCGCTGCTGCCGCAACTCAGGCAACTGGTCGAACTGATGGGCGACCTGGGCCTGCCGGGCAGCGTGGTCGAGATGCCCGACGATGCACGCCAGAAGAACCTGTGGGAGGTGCGCAAGGCCGGCCTGAACATCATGATGAGCCTGAAGGGCGACGGCAAGCCCGTGAGCTTCATCGAAGACTGCGCCGTGCCGCTCGAGCACCTGGCCGAGTACACCGATGCGCTGACCGAAGTCTTCGCCCGGCACGGCAGCCGCGGCACCTGGTACGCGCATGCCTCGGTCGGCACGCTGCACGTGCGCCCGATTCTCGACATGCGGGTGGACGGCGCCACCAAGATGCGCGCCATCGCCGAAGAGGCCAGCGCGCTGGTGCGCAAGTACAAGGGCGCCTTCAGCGGCGAACATGGCGACGGCCTGTGCCGCGGCGAGTGGATCGAATGGCAGTTCGGCCCGGCCGTCAACGAGGCCTTTCGCGCGATCAAGCGCAAGCTCGACCCGATCGGCCTGTTCAACCCCGGCAAGATCATCGACCCGCCGCGCATGGACGACGGCGCGCTGTTCCGCTTTGCGCCGCCCACGGCGCCCAAGCCGTACCGACGCATCGAACTCAAGCCCGTGCTCGACTGGTCGGCCTGGAACGTCAATGCCGACCCGGTGACCGAGGTGACCACCGCGCCCGGCACCGGCGGCGACAGCACCGGCGGCCTGGCCAAGGCCGTGGAGATGTGCAACAACAACGGCCACTGCAGAAAGTTCGACGCCGGCACCATGTGCCCCAGCTACCGCGTGACCCGCGACGAGCAGCACCTGACGCGCGGGCGCGCCAACACGCTGCGCCTGGCGCTGTCCGGCCAGCTGGGCCCCGACGCCTTCACCGGCGAGGCCATGCACGACGCCATGGACCTGTGCGTCGGCTGCAAGGGCTGCAAGCGCGACTGCCCGACGGGCGTGGACATGGCCAAGATGAAGGTCGAGTTCCTGGCCCACTACAAGAAGCGCCACGGCCACACCCTGAAAGACCGGCTGGTGGCCCACCTTCCCGACTACGCGCACAAGGCCAGCCGCGTGCCGTGGCTGCTGAACCTGCGCAACAGCGTGCCCGGCGTGGCATGGCTCGGGGAAAAGCTGCTGGGCTTTTCGGCCAAGCGCTCGCTGCCCGCCTGGCGCAGCGACACCTTCTGGCGCGCCAGGGCCGACGAGCCCGGCCTGTTCGTCGAGCGCGACGTGGCACTGGCCATTGCGCGGCGCGGCGGCAAGGCGGCGGTGCTCTTCGTCGACACCTTCAACGGCACCTTCGAGAGCGAGAACGCCTTCGCCGCCGCGCGCGTGCTGCAGGCCGCCGGCTACGTGCTGCACACGGTCGAGAAGCGTGGCGGGCACCACTGCTGCGGGCGCACCTTCCTGGCCAGCGGCATGGTCGCGCAAGCCAAGCAGAAGGCCGAGGCGCTGATCGATGCGCTGCTGCCGCTCGCGCGGGCCGGCGTGCCCATCGTCGGGCTGGAGCCTTCATGCCTGCTCACGCTGCGCGACGAAACGCTGGCGATGGGCTTCGGAGAAAAGGCCGAGATGGTGGCCAGGCATGCGCTGCTGTTCGAGGAATTCATTGCGCGCGAGATCAAGCTCGGCCGCTTCGCACTGGCGCTGAAGCCTGCGACCCAGCCCATCCTGCTGCACGGCCACTGCCACCAGAAGGCCTTCGGCGCGGTGAGCCCGGTGATGGAGGTGCTCAAGCTCATTCCGGGGGCGCAACCCGAGCTCATCGAGAGCTCATGCTGCGGCATGGCCGGCAGCTTCGGCTACGAGGCCAGCCATTTCGAGGTGTCCATGCAGATGGCGGAGGCCAGCCTGCTGCCGGCCATTCGGAAGCACCCCGACGCCATCGTGGTGGCCGACGGCACCAGCTGCAGGCACCAGATTGAAGATGGCGCGCGGCGCGAGGCGGTGCACGTGGCGGTGCTGCTGGAGCGGCATCTGCTGCACGGCGACCCGGTGGCCGACGCGGCTTGAACGGGGCGCCCTGCGCGACGGCGCAGGGTGCCGCAGAATAGGCGCGCCACCCCGCTCCGATGTCGAACACGTCCACGCCCACCGCCTCCATGAAGTCTTCGCAGCCCACGCTGCGGCTTGCCTTCGCGCTCTCGATGGGCGCGGCGGTGTCGCTGGGCATCACCCGTTTCGCCTACGGCTTGCTGCTGCCGCCGATGCGCGACGACCTGGGCTGGAGCTATGCGCTGGCCGGCGGGATGAACACGGCGAACGCGGTCGGCTACCTGATCGGCGCGTTGATCACCCCGGCGCTCATGCGCCGCTTCGGCGTCACGCGGCTGCTGGTGGTGGGCGCGGTGCTGGCCAGTGTGTTCATGGCGGGCAGCGGCTTCGTCACGGCCGCACCGGCCTTGCTGCTGCAACGCCTGCTGGCCGGCGTGGCGAGCGCCTGGGTGTTCGTCGCGGGCGGCTTGCTGGCGGCGCGGCTCGGCGAGGTCGACGCAAGAAGCGGATCGTCGCGCGGTGGCCTGCTGCTGGGCATCTACTACGGCGGCACCGGCTTCGGCATCCTGCTGTCGGCGCTGCTGGTGCCGCAGGTGCTGAAGGCCGCGTCCGACGTGCCGCACGGCTGGGCCTGGGCGTGGTGGGCGCTGGCCGTGGCCAGCGTCGCGGCGACCTGCCTGCTGGCATGGGCAGGCCGGGCCATGCCCGTCAGCCCGCCGCACACGGCGTCGAGCGCTGCGGCGGGCACCGTGCCACCGGTCGCGCTGCGCCGCTTCGGCTGGGCGCTCGCGGGCTATGCGCTGTTCGGCATGGGCTACATCGGCTACATGACCTTCGTGATCGCGCTGCTGCGCGAGCAGGGCGCCGGCGCCTCGTTCGTCACGCTGTTCTATGCCTTGCTGGGCGTCGCCTGCGTGGCCTCGTCGCGGCTGTGGGCCGGGTTGCTCGACCGCTACCGTGGCGGGCAGCCGCAGGCGCTGCTGAACGGGCTGCTGGGCGTGGCCACGCTGTTGCCGGTGTTGAGTTCGTCCGCGCCGGTGGCGCTGATTTCGGGCGTGCTGTTCGGCGGCGTGTTCCTGTCGGTGGTGGCCTCGACCACCGCGCTGGTGCGCCACAACCTGCCGTCGTCGCGCTGGGCGCAGGGCATCAGCATGTTCACCATCGTCTTCGCGCTCGGGCAGATCGTCGGACCGACGGTCACGGGCTGGATCTCCGACGGACCGGGCGGACTGGCGCGCGGCCTGGTGGCCTCGGCCATCGCGCTGTGGCTCGGTGCGGTGCTGGCGTCGCGCCAGCATGCGCTGCAGGAGGCGCAATGACGGGCTTCGCCTTGTTCGAGACCTCCATCGGCGTGTGCGCCCTGGCGTGGGGACCGCTCGGATTGGTCGGCGTTCAACTGCCCGCGGACGACGGCGAGCCGGCCACCCGCTTGCGCATGAAGCAGCGCTTTCCGGCGCTGAGCGAAGGCCCGCCGAACGAGACGGCGCAGCAAGCCATCGTGGCCATCCAGGGCCTGCTGCAAGGCGTGCACGACGACCTGATGCACATCGCGCTCGACATGCGCGGGATGTCGGCGTTTCACCAGCGCGTCTACGCCATCGCACGTCGCATTCCGCCGGGGCAGACGCGCACCTACGGCGAAATCGCGCAGGAGCTCGGCGACAAGACCCTGTCGCGCGCCGTGGGGCAGGCCATGGGCCACAACCCCTTCGCACCCGTGGTGCCATGCCACCGTGTGCTGGCCGCGGGCAACAAGCCCGGTGGCTTTTCCGCAGGCGGCGGTGCGTTGACCAAGCTGCGCATGCTCGGCATCGAAGGCGCGCGGCCGAACGGAATGGCTTCGCTGTTCTGACACGGATGCAGCAGGCTTCGTGCACGCGCTTTGCCGCAGCCGCTGGCCGTCTGCGTTAGCACTTTCGCACGCACGTTGCCCCTGGCGCGTTGGGCATATACAGTCTGCGCGTTCGGATCTTTGTGTTCGCGGCATCAATTGAGCTGACGATGTGCTCAGGCCGGCACGTGAAGGCCGCGACGTCTAGACAAGGCCGGAGACAACCACCCGACCTGCTTTTCCGGGGAGATCGGCAAGCGCTGACAAAAAGCGCTGTCGTTGTTCGTGAAAAGAGGGTGTGAAATGAACAAGACATTTCGCAGCGCGTGGAATGCGTCACTGGGTGCCTGGGTTGCCGTGCCGGAAACCAGCCTGACGCGAGGCGAGCCCGGCCGCGAGGGCAGGCGTTCATCCTCGCTGTTCGCCGTGTCGGCAGTGGTGTTCGTCGTGATGCAGGCCTGGCCCGAATCGGCATTGGCCAACCTCATCCTGATGGATGCCTCCTGCGCGACGGGCGCCAGTGCGGCGCCCGGGCGGGTCAATCCGGGGGGCACGAGCAACGGTCCCGACGGCAGCGGCTCTCCTGCGGCGGATGGTTCCGGCACCTATTCCACCGTGGCGGGTTGCAATGCCAGCGGCGGCGGTGTGTCGGCGGTCACGGCGTACGGTGCCTTTGCCAGCACCACGGGCATCGGCGGCTCGGCTGTCGGCTTTCTGAGCGTGGCCGGTCGCTGGTCGACGGCCTTCGGGCTGGAGGCATCGGGCAGCGGAATTTCGAGCGTGGCCATGGGATTCGGCAGCAACGCGTCGGCACTCAATTCCGTGGCGATCGGCGGTGCCGGTGGCAACGGAACGACGCCGCTGAGCGTTGCGAACTCGACCACGGCGTCCGGTGCGGGCGCGATCGCCATCGGCGCCAATGCGACCAAGGGCGCGCAGGCCGCGGCGGCGGACGGCATCGCCATCGGAGGCCAGGCCAGCGTCGCTGCCGCAGCCACTTCCGGTATTGCCCTTGGGCGTGGTGCGACGGTAGGCGGTGCCTTCGGCATCGCCCAGGGCGACGGCGTGACCAGCGGCGCGACCGGGCAGAACGTGGCGATCGGCTCGGCCGGCACCACCGCGAACGCCGGCACCGCCGCGGGCGGCGCCGTGGCCGTCGGCCGTGGGCAGAAGGCCACGGGCAACGGCGCGGTCGCCATCGGCGACCCCAACACGTCGAACGGCACGGGCGCCGTGGCCGTGGGCGCAGACAACACCGCCGCCGGCAGCACGGACGGCTCGACCGCCGCCAACGGCGCCGTGGCGATCGGCAATGCCAGCAACGCGATCGGGCAAGGCTCGGTGGCGCTGGGCAACAAATCGAACGCCGCCGCCGCAGGTACCCTTGCCCTGGGCGACGCCGCGACCGCTTCCGCGGCGAATGCGATCGGCCTGGGCACCGGTGCCAATGCGAGTGCGGCGGGTGCGGTTGCCATCGGCAGCGGGGCCGCCGCCGCGTACGCCAACAGCGTTGCACTGGGCGCGGCAAGCCAGACCTCGGCATCTCTGGCGGCGCTGGAGGGCACCGCGGCCTACACGCCGTTCGCGGGCGCGGCCATTGCCGGCGCAACGCCGGCCGGCGAGGTGTCCGTGGGCGCCGGCGGCACCGAGCGCCGGGTCACCCACGTGGCTGCCGGCGGCGCGCCGACGGATGCGGTCAACGTGAGCCAGTTGTCCACGGCCACTGCGTCGTTGTCGACCGGGGTGAGCACCAACGCCAGCGGGATCACGAGCCTGTCCACCGGGCTGAGCACGACGAACAGCAACGTGAGCAGTCTGTCGACCTCGACATCCACGGGTTTGAGCACCGCGACCAGCGGGATCACAAGCCTGTCTACGGGCCTGAGCACGACCGACAGCAATGTGATCAGCTTGTCGACCTCGACCTCGACGGGGTTGAGCACGGCCGCCAGCGGGATCACCAGCTTGTCGACGGGCCTGAGCACCACGAACAGCAACGTGGGCAGCCTGTCTATCGGTGTCAGCACCGCCACCAGCGGGATCACAAGCCTGTCTACGGGGCTGAGCACTGCAACGAGCAGCATCGGGAGCTTGTCGACCTCGACATCCACTGGACTGAGCACGGCCGCCAGCGGGATCACCAGCTTGTCTACGGGGCTGAGCACGACGAACAGCAACGTTAGTAGCTTGTCGACCTCGACCTCGACGGGGCTGAGCACGGCCGCCAGCGGGATCACCAGCTTGTCGACGGGCCTGAGCACGACGACGAGCGGTATCGGCAGTCTATCGACGGGCTTGAGCACGACGAACAGCAATGTCGGGAGCCTGTCGACTTCGACGTCGACCGGGTTGAGTACCGCGGCCAGTGGGATCACAAGTCTGTCGACCGGCTTGAGCACGACCGACAGCAATGTGACCAGCTTGTCGACCTCGACCTCGACGGGGTTGAGCACGACGAACAGCAATGTGGGCAGCCTGTCGACTTCTACCTCGACGGGGCTGAGCACTGCAACGAGCAGCATCGGGAGTTTGTCGACCTCGACATCCACCGGGCTGAGCACCGCGACCAGCGGGATCACGAGCTTGTCGACGGGGCTGAGTACGACAAACAGCAATGTGAGCAGCTTGTCGACTGGTGTCAGCACCGCAACCAGCGGCATTACCAGCTTGTCGACGGGGTTGAGCACGACGAACAGCAACGTGGGCAGTCTGTCTACGGGCCTGAGCACGACGAACAGCAACGTTAGTAGCTTGTCGACCTCGACCTCGACGGGGCTGAGCACTGCAACGAGCAGCATCGGCAGCTTGTCGACTTCGACGTCGACCGGCTTGAGCACTGCCACCAGCGGCGTAGCGAGCCTGTCGACAGGCCTAAGCACCACGAACAGCAACGTGGGCAGTTTGTCTACTGGTGTGAGTACGGCGACCAGCGGTATCGCGAGCTTGTCGACCGGCTTGAGCACGACGGACAGCAATGTGGGCAGCCTGTCGACTTCTACCTCGACAGGGCTGAGCACTGCAACGAGCAGCATCGGCAGCTTGTCGACCTCGACATCCACCGGGCTGAGCACCGCGACCAGCGGGATCACGAGCTTGTCGACGGGGCTGAGTACGACGAACAGCAACGTCGGGAGCCTATCGACCTCGACATCCACTGGACTGAGCACGGCCACCAGCGGGATCACGAGCTTGTCGACTGGTGTGAGCACCGCGACCAGCGGAATAACGAGCCTGTCGACCGGCCTGAGCACCACGAACAGCAATGTGAGCAGTTTGTCGACCGGTGTGAGCACGGCAACCAGCGGGATCACAAGCTTGTCTACGGGCCTGAGCACAACGAACAGCAACGTCGGGAGCCTGTCGACTTCGACGTCGACTGGATTGAATACTGCAACCAGCGGCATCACAAGCTTGTCGACGGGGCTGAGCACGACGAACAGCAACGTGGGCAGTCTGTCGACCGGTGTCAGCACTGCGACCAGTGGCATCACGAGCCTGTCTACGGGCCTGAGCACGACGAACAGCAACGTCGGGAGCCTATCGACCTCGACATCCACTGGACTGAGCACGGCCACCAGCGGAATAACGAGCCTGTCGACAGGCCTCAGCACCACGAACAGCAACGTAGGTAGCTTGTCGACTGGTGTGAGCACCGCAACCAGCGGCATCACCAGCTTGTCGACGGGCCTGAGCACGACGAACAGCAACGTAGGCAGTCTGTCGACCGGTGTCAGCACTGCGACCAGTGGCATCACGAGCTTGTCGACCGGGCTGAGCACGGCCACCAGCGGAGTAACGAGCCTGTCGACAGGCCTCAGCACCACGAACAGCAACGTAGGTAGCTTGTCGACCGGTGTGAGCACAGCGACCAGCGGCATCACCAGCTTGTCGACGGGCCTGAGCACGACGAACAGCAACGTGGGCAGTCTGTCGACCGGTGTCAGCACCGCGACCAGCGGCATCACGAGCATCTCGACCGGCCTGAGCAGCACGAACAGCAGCGTCGGCAGCCTGTCGACCTCGACATCGACGGGCCTGAGCACCGCCACCACCGGCGTCGCAAGCCTCTCCACCGGCCTGAGCACCACCAACAGCGGCCTGAGCAGCCTGTCCACCAGCGTGATCGGTGCGACCACCGGCTACAACAGCCTGTCGACCGGCCTGAGCACGGCCAACGCCAATGTCGGCGACCTGAGCACCACGATCAACAACATCAACACCACGGGTACCAAGTACTTCCATGCCAACTCCACCGCCAGCGATGCGACGGCCAGCGGGCAGGAGGCGGTGGCCATGGGGCCGCAAGCGACGGCCAGCGGCACCAATTCCTTCGCGGCCGGCAGCGGCGCCAAGGCCACGGCCGATGGCGCGGTTGCAGTGGGCTTCGGGGCGCAGGCGACCGGCGCCAATGCGATCGCCATCGGCACGGGCGCATTGGCCACGGGCTCGCAGGCCATCGGCGTGAATGCCCGCGCGGGCGGGGGCGGCGTGGCGCTGGGCGACGGCGCGGACGCCGGTGGCACGCCACTGAGCAAGGCGGCGAACATCGCGCAGGGCACGGCGATCGGCTTCGGCGCGGTGGTGCAGCAGACCGGCGGCGTGGCGCTGGGCGCCAACTCGGTGGCGTCCACTGCTGCGGGCGTGGCCGGCTACGTGCCCGCCAGCGCCACGCCGCAGCAGGCCGCCGCCATTCGCGCGACCTTCAGCACGCAGGCCGCGGTGTCGGTGGGGGACGCGGGCAGCGGGCAGTTCCGCCAGATCACCGGCGTGGCCGCCGGCACGGCCGACAGCGACGCCACCAACGTCGCGCAGCTCAAAGCCACGGCCAACGCGGTGGCGGCCGGCGGCGTGCAGTACGCCACCAACCCGGACGGCTCCATCAACTACAACCAGGTGACGCTGGGCAACGGGCAGGCGCCCAACGGCACGCGCCTGAGCAACGTGGCGCCGGGCGTGCTGCCGAACGACGCGGCCACCGTGGGGCAGGTGGCGAGCGCGCAGAACCAGTTGCAGGGCCAGGTGCGCGACGTCGCCCGCATCGCGTACTCGGGCGTGGCCATGGCCACGGCCATGAGTTCGCTACCGCAGGCCATGACGCCGGGCAAGAACCTGATGTCCGTGGGCGTGGGCTATTACGCGGGCTACAGCGCCCTGGCCGTCGGCTATTCGCTGCGCTCCAGGGACGGCAACTGGGTCTACAAGGTGAACGGCGCCATCAGCGCCCAGCGGTTCAACCTCGGGCTCGCGGTGGGGTACGAGTGGTGATGGCGGGGCTCGCGCGCCCTCGGGCGCGCGGCGTTCAGTGGCTGGCGCGCGCGCCCATGCGGTGGCGCAGCTGGTCGGCCACCACGGCCACGATCAGCAGCACGCCCAGCACCACCATCTGCAGGTAGGAGCCCACGCTGGCCAGGTTCATGCCGTTCTGCACCAGGCCGATGAAGATGGCGCCCATCACCACGTTGGGCACGCGGCCGATGCCCCCGCGCAGGCTCACGCCGGCGATCACGCAGGCCGCGATGGACTCCAGCGCCACCGTGCCGCCCAGGTTGGCCTCGCCGGTTTCCACGCGCGCCGTGAGCAGCAGGCCGCTCACGGCCGCGAGGCCGGCGCACAGCAGGTAGGCCATCAGCAGCACACGGCGGGTGTCGATGCCCGACAGCGCCGCCGCCTTGGCGTTGCCGCCCACCGCCAGCAGGTGCGTGCCGGTGGGCATGCGCGCCATGAGCACGCCCATGCCCGCCACGCACACGGCGGTGACCAGAATCGGTATCGGAATGCCCAGCAGCGTGCCGAAGCCGAACAGCTCGCTGAACGCGCCCGGCATGCCCGACACCGGCACGCCGCCCGTCAGGTACAGCGCAAAGCCGAAGCCGATCGACTGCACGCCCAGCGTCACGATGAACGGCGACACACCGATGAACGCCACGCCGATGCCGTTGACGAGGCCCACCGTCAGCCCGGCGAGCAGCCCGCAGGCGCACCCGGCGATCACCACCACCCAGGTGGCGTCGGGCAAGGCCGCGCCGAGGGCCTGCATGGCCAGCGCGGACACCACCGAGGTAATGGCCATCACCGTGCCCACCGACAGGTCGAAGCCGCCCGTGACCAGCGCCAGCATCTGGCCCATCGACACGAGGATCAGGTACACCGACTGGCGCAGCAGGTTCACCAGGTTCTGCACCGTGAGGAACTGGTCCGACAGCGTGCTGAACACCACGAAGGCGATGAGCAGCATGAAGGGCAGCACGCCCAGCCTCAGGAACAGCTCGCGCAGCAGGCCGAGCGCACGCCCGCCCGGGCCGGAAGGGGTGGTCGCGGCGGCGGCGGAGGCGGTGGAAGACGGGGTCATGGCTTTCTTTCGCTGGAACCGAAAAACAGATTGAGCACGGCGCTCTCGCGAATGCCGTCGCCCTGCAGCTCGCCGGCAATTTCGCCGCGGCACATCACGTAGACGCGGTGGCTCAGGTGCAGGACCTCGGGCAGGTCGGACGAAATCACGACCACCGCCGCGCCGCTTTCGCAGAGCTTCCTGATCACCTGGTACAGCGCGCTGCGCGTGCCGATGTCCACGCCTACCGTGGGCTCGTCGAACACATAGAGCGCGGCCTCGCGTGTCATGCCCTTGCCGAACAGCACCTTCTGCTGGTTGCCGCCCGACAGCAGGCCCACCGGCCGATCGAGGTTGCGCGGCGCGAGTTCCACGCGCTCGGCGGCCACCGTGGAAAGCCGGCGGCCGAGGCGGTTTCTCAGCCAGCCGCCGCGACCGCGCAACGGCCCGTGCACCAGCGGCAGCGTGATGTTGGCGCGCGACGTGAAGCCGAGCACCAGCCCTTCGCCCTTGCGATCGGGTGGCAGGTAGAACAGGCCCTCGTCGAGCAACTGGCGCACCTTGGCGCCCGTGCGCGGCTGGCCCTTGAACAGCACGCAGCCCTCGCTCACCGCGTCGAGCCCGTAGATCGCTCGGAAGAGTTCGGACTTTCCGCACCCGACCAGCCCCGCCAGTCCCACCACTTCGCCGCGCCGCACCGTGAGGCTCGCATTGCGAACGCTGTTGGGCGAACTCAAGCCCTCCACCTGCAGCACCACCTCGCCGGGATTGCTGGCGATGAGCGGATAGATCTGCGAAATGGCGCGCCCGCTCATCAGCTCGATCAGCCGGTCGGCGCTGGTCTCGCGGGCCTGCACCGTCGTGACCTTGCGGCCGTCGCGCAGCACGGTGATGCGGTCGGCAATCTGCGCAATCTCCTGCATGCGGTGCGAGATGTAGACGATGCCCACGCCGCGCGCCTTCAGCCGCGCCACCAACTCGAACAGGCGCTGCGTCTCGGTGTCGGTGAGCGAGGCGGTGGGTTCGTCCAGGATCAGCACCGACACCTCGCCGCGCAGGCCCTTGGCAATTTCCACCATCTGCTGCTGCGCGCGCGACAGGCCGGAGACGGGCGCGTCCACGTCGATGTCGAAGCCCAGGTCGGCCAGCATCGCGAGCGCGCGCCCGCGCACGGCGGTGCGGTCGAGCAGGCCCGCCTTGCGCGGCTCTTCGCCCAGGCTCAGGTTCTGCGCCACCGAGAGCGTGGGCACGAGCGAGAACTCCTGGAACACCGCGCTGATGCCGTGGCGCCGTGCGTCGTGCACGTTCGCCAACCGCACCGGCGCGCCGTGCATGCGAATTTCGCCGGAAGTCGGCACGTTGGCGCCGGCCAGCAGCGAGATCAGCGTGGACTTGCCGGCCCCGTTCTCGCCGAACAGCACGTGCACCTCGCCGGCGCGCAGCTCGAAGTCCACGCCGTCGAGCGCCAGCACGCCCGGATAGCGCTTGCCCAGCCCGACGGTCTGCAACAGAGCCGATGACATGGGGCGCTTACTTGACCTCGAACACCGGCTTGAAGCCCGGCGGCGGCAGGATGTCGTCGAGCTTCACCGTCTTGATGTTGCCGCTGTCGACCACGAAGATCTTCGGGCCCACGTGCTTCACCACGTCCTTGTTCTCGAGCAGGCGCACGGCCTGGTCGACCGCGATGCGGCCTTGCACCACCATCGAGTCGGCAGGCGAGGCCACGATGCGGCCCTTTTGAATGCCGTCGTACACGCCCGGCGTCATGTAGAAGGACAGCACCTGCACCTTCTTGTCCAGGCTGCGCGAGCGCAGGATGCCGGTGGCCGCCTCGGCCGTCACCGCGGTGCCGGCCACGTAGGCGAGGTCGGGGTTGGCCTGCAGCACGTCCTCGACCAGCTTGCTCTGCGCTTCCTTGCCGGTGTCGCCGTACTTGGGGTCGAGCACCACCACGGCGCTGCCCTTGACCGCTTCCATGAAGCCCTTGTGCGCGGCCTCGACCCAGCCGGCGCCGGCCGGGCCGGGGAACCAGCCGACCTTCACCGCAGGCGAGCCGGCCGGGTGCTTCTTCGCGAGGTACTCGCCGGTCGTGTGGCCCATCGTGTAGAACGACACGAGCGACTTGGCCGACAGGTCGGGCGAGCTGATGCCGTTCACCAGGTCGATCACCGGCACCTTCCTGGCGGCCGTGGCCTTGATGACGTTGTTGAGCCCGTCGCCCGAAATCGCGCCGATGATCACCGCGTTTGCGCCGCGCGCCACGCAGTCCTCGATCTGCGAGACCTGCTTGGCCAGGTTGGTGTAGCCGCCCGCGTCGACCACCTGCAGCTTCACGCCCTGGCGCCGGGCCTCCTCGATCACGCCGTAGTCCACGCCCAGCCAGTAGGCGTCCTTCATGTGCGGGAACGACACGCAGATGTCCCACTTCTTCGAGGCCTTGGCCAGCGGCGTGTAGTCGATGGGCTTTTTCGTGCCCTCGGCCGAGAAGGCGGGCTCGGTCGCCTCGGCCTTGTAGGGAAACCAGTCGGCGGCCGAGGCACCGCCGTGCCACAGCAGGGTGGCGCCGAGCGAAGCGGCGATCAGGGAGACGCGCAGGGGCGAGCTGTTCATGAAGAACTCCTAGGTGGGCAACAGTGAAAGAAAAGGAGGAAAGCGGCGGGCGCTTCAGGGCGCGAGCGCGGCCCGCAGGCGGTTCAAGCGTTGTCGTCGCTCGGCGCGCGCTTCCAGCGCCTGGGCCATGTCGACCTGGACGAAGCGCGCCTTGTGGTTGGGCTGCATCTGGGCGATGAGGTCCATGTCCGCGCTGATCACGGTGCCGACCATGGCGTAGCCGCCGCCCGAGACCGCGTCGCGGTGCAGGATGATCGGCTCGCGCCCGCCCGGCACCTGGATCGAGCCGTAGGGGTAGCCCGCATCGACGATGTTCGACGGATCGGCGCCCGCGCCGAAGGGCGGCTTGCGCTCCAGGAACGCCAGCGGCGTGCCGTTCTTGTAGCGGTATCCGATGCGGTCGGCCTCGGAGCCCACGGTCCAGGTGTCGGCGAAGAAGCTGCGCACCGACACCTCCTGCAGCCGGTGAAAGTAGATGCCGGGCAGCACGCGCAGGGCCACTTCCTTCGTCAGCACCGGCAGCAGTTCGGCGCTCGCGGCGCGCCCCGCACGGGCATGGGCCGAGGGCGTGCCCACCGGCAGCCTGTCGCCCGCCAGAAGCTTGCGGCCCTGCAAGCCGCCGAACGCGCCCAGCCCGTAGGTGGAGCGGCTGCCCAGCACCACCGGCACGTCGACGCCGCCGGCCACGGCGATGCACATGCGCGCCCCGAGTTTCATGAAGTCGAAGCCCAGCGTGTCGCCGGCCTGCACCGCGAACGATGCGTTGCGAGGCACTTCTGCGCCGTTGAGCCTGACCTTGGCTTCCGCACCCGTCACGGCCACGATGGCCGGCGCATCGAAGCGCAGTTCGGGCCCGAGCAGCGTGCTCTCGATGACCGCCGCGCCCTCGTCGTTGCCCACCAGCAGGTTGGCCAGCACCAGGCTTTGCTGGTCGAGCGCGCCCGACAGCGGAATGCCCAGGTGGTAGTAGCCGGGTCGGCCCGCGTCCTGCACGCTGGTCGCGAGGCCGGGCTTGAGCACTTCAATCGCCATGGAGCACCTTCAGCAGTTGTCGGTTGTAGCCGTCGGGGTCGGCCAGGAATTCGGCCAGCGAGAACGACACGGGTTCGATGCGCAGCGTGTAGGTTCCGGCGTCCACCTGCGCCACCAGCCGGTCGTACTCGGCGCGGTCGATGGGTTTCCACTTGACGATGTCGCCGGGCCGGAAGAACACCATCAGCTCCTTCAGGTACGACAGGCGCTGCGCCGGGTCGAAGATGGGCGCGGGCGTGACGCCGAACATCTGGTAGCCGCCTGCGCCGCGCACCGAGTAGATGCAGCTGAAGCAGCCGCCGTGGCCCAGCGTGAGCCGCGGCGTGTCGGTGCGCGGGCTCAGGTACTTGGGCACCTGGATCTGCCGCTCGCGCTCGACCATCTGGAAGAGGAAGGGCAGGCCCGCCACGAACCCGACCATCGACACGAACCAAGGCGCGCCCGAGTGCGCGGCGATGAAGGCGTCGACCGAGGCGTGGCCGTTGATGCGCGCGGCGTATTCGATGTCGGTGCTCGCCGGGTCCTGGTGGCGCTCGCGAAAGCGCATGAGCGTTTCGTGCGTCCACGGGTCGTTGTAGAGCACCGGCACCTCGACGATGCGGGTCTGCATGCGCAGGTCGGCATCGCCCAGGCCGGCCTCGATGTCCTTCAGCGCGGCGAGCAGCACGTCGGGCACGATCAGGTCGGGGTCGAAGCGCACGAGGTAGGCCGCGTTGGCGGGGCAGATCTCGGTGACGCCCGCGATCTCGCCCGCGTCCACGCGGCGGCGCAGCTCGTTGCAGATGGCCATGCCCTTGAAGAAGGCGGGCAGCGACATTTCTTCGCTGATCTCGACGAACAGGTGCTCGTCGCCGCCGAAGCTGTAGCGGGCTTGCGCGGGGAGCGTGCTGGGGGCGGTCATGCGGGCACCTTCGGGGTTGTCGCGGCAGCGCCAGGCAGGGGTGCGGCATCGGCCAGCGGGTTCTCCGCGAGCCAGGTTTCCAGAAAGCCGGTGTGGAAGGCGGCCCGGGCAACGTGGGCGTCCTCGCACAGCGCGCGGTGCAGGGCAATCGTGGTGTGGATGCCTTCCACCTCGAGCTCGCCGAGCGCGCGCCGCATGCGGGCGAGCGCGCTGGCGCGGTCGGTGTCGTGCACGATGAGCTTGCCCAGCAGCGAGTCGTAGTAGGCCGGCACGGTGTAGCCGGGGTAGAGCATGGTGTCGAAGCGCACGCCCGGGCCGCCCGGCACCACCAGCTGCGACACCAGCCCCGGGCTGGGCATGAAGTTCTTCGCGGCGTTTTCGGCGTTGATGCGCACCTCGATGGCGGCGCCGTTCAGGCGAATGTCCTCCTGCTTCAGGCGCAGCGGCTGGCCCAGCGCGATGCGCAGCATTTCCTTCACCAGGTCGATGCCGGTGACCATCTCGGTGATCGGGTGCTCCACCTGGATGCGGGTGTTCATCTCGATGAAGAAGAACTCGCGCGTGTCGTCGTCGTACAGGTACTCGAGCGTGCCCGCGCCGCGGTAGGCCACGGCGTTGGCCAGGCGCAGCGCCGACTCGCACAGCGCGGCACGTGTGGCCTCGCTGATGGCGGCCGAGGGCGCCTCTTCCCAGACCTTCTGGCGCCGGCGCTGCAGCGAGCATTCGCGCTCGAAGCAGTGCACCACGCGCTGGCCGTCGCCCAGGATCTGCACCTCGATGTGGCGCGCCTGCCGGATGAAGCGCTCCAGGTACACCTCGCCGTTGCCGAAGGCGGCCAGCGCCTCGGCGGTGGCGGTGGCGAACTGCTGGCGCAGCTCGGTGGCGTCGTTCGCCACGCGAATGCCGCGCCCGCCGCCGCCGGCAGAGGCCTTGATCATGATCGGGTAGCCGATGTCTTTCGCCACCTCGACGGCCGTGTCGGCGTCCGCCACCACGCCCACGCTGCCCGGCACGGTGGGCACGCCGGCCTTCATGGCCGCGGCGCGCGCGGCGGCCTTGTCGCCCATGGTGCGAATGGCGTGCGGCGTGGGGCCGACGAACACCAGGCCTGCGGCCTCGATGCGTTCGGCGAAGGCGGCGTTCTCCGACAGAAAGCCGTAGCCGGGGTGCACCGCGCCGGCACCGCTGTCGGCGGCGGCCTGCAGGATGGCGTCCACGTTCAGGTAGCTCCTGGTGGCGTGCGCAGGGCCGATGCGCAGGGCCTCGTCGGCCATCCGCACGGCCAGGCTCTGCGCGTCGGCGTCGCTGTACACGGCCACCGTTTTCAGGCCGAGCTCTTTCGCGGCGCGGACGATGCGCACCGCGATCTCGCCGCGGTTGGCAACGAGCAGTTTGTCGAATGCGGCGGTCATGGGCTCAGGCGGTCTCGATGACGGCCAGCACCTGGCCGGGGTCGACCGGATCGGCGTTCTCGACCGCGAAGCGCACCAGCCGCCCGGCCGCGTCGGCCGTGACCTCGCTGAACTGCTTCATCACCTCGACCAGGCCCAGCACGTCGCCCACGGCCACCGTGTCGCCCTCGGACTTGAACAGCGGTGCGTCGGGCGCCGAACGGCGGTAGAAGGTGCCCGGCAGCGGGCTCAGGACTTCATGGGTAGCGGACATCTGTGCACTCCTGGAACAACAAGAACGGGAACGAAAGCAGGTAACTCAAGCGGGCGCGGCGGCGGCGGCCAGCCCGGCCACCTCGATGCCGTGGTCGGCCAGCGCGCTGCGCGTGGCCTGCACCAGCGCCAGCGCGCCGGGCGTGTCGCTGTGGATGCAGACCGAATCGAAGCCGATAGCAACATCCTTGCCTTCGACGGTGCGCACCAGGCCTTCGGTGCAGGCGCGCACCACCTTGGCGGCCACCGCGCCGGGGTCGAGCGCGCCGACGCGGCGGGTGAAGACGATGGCGCCGCTCAGGTCGTACTCGCGGTCGGCATAGAACTCGCGAACCACCGGCTGGCCCATGTCGCGCGCCACCTGGAAGGTGAGCGAGGCTTCCATGCAGAACAGGCGCAGCGTGGGCTCGATGCGCTGCAGGGCCGTGACCAGTGCGCGCGACAGCGCCTCGTCGCGCGCCGCATGCATGTAAAGGGCGCCGTGCGGCTTGATGTGCTGCAGCCGCAGGCCTTCGAGCTGTGCGAATTCGCGCAGCGCACCCAGCTGGTAGACCATGTCGTTGACCAGCTCGTCGGCCGGCGCGTGGATGTGGCGGCGCCCGAAGCCCACCAGGTCGCGAAAGCCCGGGTGCGCACCGATGGCCACGCCGTGTTCGCGGGCCAGGGCCACCATCCTGCGCATGATGTTCGGGTCGCCGGCATGGAAGCCGGTGGCAATGTTGGCCGAGCTGATCAGCGGCATCAGCTGCTCGTCGACGCCATCGCCGATGGTCCAGGGGCCGAAGCCTTCGCCCATGTCGGAGTTCAGATCGATCAGCGTTTTCTTCACGGAGCGCAGCCTTTGGTTCGTGGGCACCGCCGAAGGAGCGGTGCAGGACGAAACGAAGATTAGTGAGCCGCCTTCGTGCTGGAAAGCATTGTTTTCAGGCGGCCCGGTATCTGAAAAACAGATGCTGCGATGCGGCGCAAGGGGCGCTACGCTGGAGGAAGTGCGATTTTTCGATATCGGGTTTGCGCCTGTCGTACCCCGCCCGAACGCATTCGGCAATACCCCGACAAGGCTGCACCATGTCCCTGACCCTTCGCCAGCTCAAGTACTTTTCCGCCGTGGCCGAGGCCGGGCGCATTTCGCATGCGGCCCTGCAGCTCAACATCTCGCAGTCGGCCGTGACCACGGCCATCCGCGAGCTGGAGGACATGATGGGCCGGCAGCTGTTCGAGCGGCATCCCCACGGCGTGGAACTCACCAAGGCGGGGCGGCGCTTTCTGAGCCATGCGTATGCGGTGCTGGCCGCGGCCGACGAGGCGCTGCGCATGCCGCACGAGGGCGCGAGCGTCGAGGGCGCCATCACCGTGGCGGCGAGCTACACGGTGCTGGGCTACTTTTTGCCGCACCACCTGCAGCGCTTCGAGCAGCTGCATCCGCAGGTGACGGTGAAGGTGCACGAGGTGGCGCGCGAGGCCATCGAGGAAGGGCTGATCACGCAGCGCTACGACCTGGGCGTGATGCTGACGTCGAACGTGGTGCTGCGCGAGCTGTCGCTCGAAACCTTCTTCGGATCGCCGCGCCGGCTGTGGGTGCCGGCCAAGCATCCGTTGCTCGACAAGGCCGAGGTGACGCTGGCCGACGTGGCGGCCGAGCCCTACATCATGCTCACGGTGGACGAGGCCGCGGCCACCGCGCTGAAGTACTGGAGCAAGACGCCGCTGCAGCCCAGGGTGCGGCTGCGCACCAGCTCGGTGGAGGCGGTGCGCAGCACGGTGGCCAACGGCCTGGGCGTGACGGTGCTGTCGGACATGGTGTACCGGCCCTGGTCGCTGGAGGGCAAGCGCATCGAGACCATCAACCTGCGCGACACGGTGCCGACGATGAACATCGGGCTGGGCTGGAAGCAGGGCATCGAGTTCTCGCCGGCCATGACGGCGTTTCGCGAGTATTTCCGCCAGCAGTTTCTGGAGCCCGCGGCGGCGCGCCAGGTGCGCAGCCGGGGCTGAAGAAAGCGCCCGGCGTTCACCGTGCGCACCGGTCCTGGGTCAGGGCGCGATCTTGCGAATCAGGTTGTTGTTCAGCTCGGCGACATAGAGAACTCCGTTGCCGTCGATCGAGATGCCGGCAGGCCGGTTGAACGACGCGGCCGAGCCGATGCCGTCGGCGTGGCCGGGTTGGCCGCTGCCCGCATAGGTGGTGACGACACCGGCTGGCGTGATCCTGCGGATCAGGTGGTTGTCGCCGTCGGCGACGTAGGCGTTGCCGCTGCTGTCGGACGTGACGTCGAAAGGCGTGCGGAAAGAAGCTGCGGCGCCGGTGCCGTTGGCCGCGCCTGCGCTCGTGCCGCCGGCAAGGGTGGTCACGACGCCCGCGGGGGTGAGCTTGCGGATGAGGCTGTTGTCCCGGTCCGCGATGTAGAGATTGCCGCTGCCGTCGAATGCCAGTCCCATGGGGTAGTAGAAGGTGGCCGCGGCGCCCGTGCCGTCGGCACGGCCGGAGCTGCCGCCGCCCGCCAGCGTGGTCACCACGCCGGCGGGCGTGATCTTGCGAATCGCGTTGTTCTGGGCGTCCGCGACATACAGGTTGTCGCTGCCGTCCAGCGCAAGGCCGCTCGGTCCCCTGAACCTCGCGGCCGCGCCGGTGCCGTCCGCCAGCCCCGGCACCGCGTTGCCGGCCAGCGTGGAGACGAAGCCGGCCGGCGTGATCTTGCGAACCGCGTGGTTCGAGGTGTCGGCGACATACACGTTGCCGGCGCTGTCCACCGCGATGCCGATGGGGTCGTTGAACGTGGCGGTGGCGCCGGGCCCGTCGGCATTGCCGGCGGCCCCGCTGCCGGCGAGGGTGCTGACGACGCCGGCGGGGGTGATCTTGCGGATCTTGCGGTTGCTGTAATCGGCAACGTACACATTGCCGCTGCCGTCGACGGCCGTGCGGAAAGGGTCGTTGAACGAAGCCGCCGTGCCGGTGCCGTCGGCAGCGCCGGGGACGAGCTTGCCCGCCAGCGTGCTGACGACGCCCGCGTTCGCACAGCTGACGCCCACGTTGGCGACATCGGCTGATACGCCGCTGCCGCTGCCGCCGGAAACCGAGCACTCCAGTCCGACCGGTTGCGTGCCCACGGTGACCGCGTAGCTGCCGTTGTAGGCAATCGGCGTGGCAAAGGCGAAGCTGCCGTCGGCGGTGACGGTGAGCGCGTCGCCGCCGTTGTCCAGCAGCGTCACCTGCTTGCCGTTCACCAGGCCGGTCACCGTGCCGCCGATCTTGTAGGTGTGGGTCGAGCAGACGATGCGGATGCTGTCGACGGCGGCCGTCACGTCGGAACCCGTTCCGGTACCGGCCGCCAGCGAGCAGGTCTGGCCGGCCGGCTGCGTGCCCACGGTGATCGAATAGCTGCCCTTGTAGGCCACGGGCGTGGCGAAGCTGAAGCTGCCGTCGGCCTTGACCGCGAGCGCGTCTCCGCCGTTGTTGAGCAGCGTCGCTTGCTGGCCGTTGGCCAGCCCGGCCACCTTGCCGCCGATGCTGAAGCTCTGGGTCGAGCAGACGATGCGGACGTTGTCGATGTTGGCCGTGACCCCCGAGCCCGAGCTGGTGCCGCCCGCCAGGGAGCACGTCTGCCCGGCCGGCTGCGTGCCGATCGTGATCGCGTAGCTGCCGTTGGCGACCACCGGTGTCGCAAAGCCGAAGCTGCCGTTGGCGCTGACAGCAAGTGCGTCACCGCCGTTGTTGAGCAGCGTGACCGCCGCGCCGCCCGCAAGCCCGGACACCGTGCCGGCGATGCTGTAGCTCGCCGGCGAAACGGGTGTGGAAGCCACGGGCGCCGGCTGCGGTGCGACGACCGGGAAAACAGCGGGGGATCCGCCACCACCACCGCCGCCGCCGCAGGCCGCGAGGCCCAGCAGCAGGGTGGCGCCCCATGCGTGCGCGAGAGGCGCAGGCCTCGCGCGGCGTGCGGAAATGGTCGAATCAAGGCCGGTTCGAATTGACATGTCGTTGCTTGCGGCGCGCTGCGCCGGCGGGTTGCTGCTGCACATCCGGCATGCCTTTTCTTCAGCGCCGGTACTTGCAGGCAGACTAGCCGCGCGCACGAATTTGAAACTGAGCGTATCTAAGCGTGTCTCGAAGTTTCCGCGCCTTGCTTGCTGCGGCGTTCCGGCTTCAGGGTGCGCATGCAGTGCTCGAATGCCCGGTCGCGGGTGCCGGCAGCCGGTGCAGCGTCGCGATGCGCGAAGCGAAGATGATCGCGGCCTGCAGCACGAAGCCCGCGAGCGCCAGCAGCAGACAGGCCGGCTCGCCCCACGCGGCACCGACCATGCCGCCCAGCGCCGCGCCCACAGGCCGCGCACCGGTGTTGATCGTCAGGAACACGGCCGACACGCGGCCCAGCATGGACGGCTGCGCCACGCTCTGGCGCAGCGTGGTCGAGGTGATGGTCCACACCATCGGCCCCGCGCCGAACAAAAAGAACGACAGCGCGGCCAGCGCGGCGCTCGGCACCACGAGCGTGGCGGCCATGGTCGCCGCCGCGAACACGGCGACGGCGGGGCCGACCTGTATCGCGCGGCCGAACGGCAGCCGTGCCACCACCCGCGCAGTCAGCAGCGCGCCGACGACCATGCCCGCGCCGTACATCGCCAGCGTGAAGCCGACCGCCTGCGCGCCCAACCCCAACACCCGCACCGCATAAGGCACGTAGCCGGCCTGCAGCACGAACCACGAGACGTTGAAGACCGCGCCAGTCATCAGCATGGGGCGCAGCAGCGCGTGCCGCCAGACGAACTGCGCGCCGTCGCGCAGCTCCACCAGCGGATGCCGGCCGGTGGCGGGTGCGCGCGGCGCTTCGGCCAAGCGCCACAGCAGGCCCACGGCCGCAACCGACAGCACGGCCGCCAGCACGAAGGCGGCGGGCGCGCCCGCCCAGGCCACCAGCGCACCCGCGAGTGCCGGGCCGGCCGTGAACGCCGCGCTGCGCGCCAGTTCCAGCCGCCCGTTGGCCGCTGCCAGCGACTCCCGGTGCACCAGCGAAGGCACCAGCGCGGGCGCGGCGACGCTGAAGCCGACCGTGCCCACGGCACCCAGGAAGCCGAGCACCGCTAGCCAGCCGATGCCCAGCTTCGACGCGAGCAGCAGCGCAAGGAGCACGAGCAGCGACGCGGCCCGCAAGGCCTCGGCCGCCAGCATCAGCGTGCGGCGCGACATGCGGTCCGCGAGCAGGCCCATCGGCATCGAGACCAGCAGGAAAGGCAGCGTCTGCACGGCCGCCAGGAAGCCGATGTCGCCCGGCCCCGCGCCCAGCGCGAGCACCGCGACCAGGGGCACGGCCGCAAGGCTCAGCTGCTCGGCGGACTGGGCCGCGAGGTTGGACCACGCGAGCTGAAGAAAAGAACGCGGCAGGGCGGTGGGCATGCGATGAAGAGGCGTTCGGGAAAATGCCATCTTCAGGTTCCATCTGCATGCGCGCTGGCCGTTTGCGGACCTGCGATGGCTACGTGGCAGCCGCTTGCATTTCCTCGAACCACTCGGCCACGTACGCCGCTTCCGGTGCGGCGTCGGGCGCCAGGCCGTAGTAGTAGCGGTCCAGCGTCATGCGCAGCGCGGGCAGCGGCGACTGCAGGCGGCCCGAGGCCAGGTCGTGCGCCACCAGCGAGGTCGGCGCCAGCGCGATGCCGAGTCCGTCGACCGCGGCCTGCAGCACGAAGTGCAGGTGGTCGAACTGCAGGCGCCCCGCCGGCCTCGCGCGGGGCGCGCCGAACTGCTTCTTCCAGGCGTCCCAGTCGTCCTTGCGCGTCTTGGCCGACAGCAGCACGTGCGAGGCGAGCGCGCGCAGGTCGGCCAGCGGGTGCGCATCGAACAACGCCGGTGCGCCGACGACCATGACTTCGTCTTTCAGGAACGGCCGCAACTTGATGGCGCGTGGCCAGCCGTCGCGCCCGCGGCGCACCGCGATGTCGAAGCTGCCCGTGGCCTGCTCGGGCATGACGGTGCTGGTGACCACCTGCGGCTCGATGTCCGGAAAGCGCTCGACGAACGAGGGCAGGCGCGGAATGAGCCATCGCACGGCAAAGGAAGGGCGCACGTTGATGCGCACCGCGCGGCCCGCGCCTTGCGCCTGCAGGGCGCGCGCCGCCGCGCCGATCTGCGCCAGCGCGGGGTCGACCTCGGCGAAGAACTGCTGCCCTTCCGCGGTCAGCGCGACCTGGCGGACGCGCCTCTCGAACAGCGCGACGCCCAGGAACTCTTCAAGGCTCTTGATCTGCCGGCTGACCGCACTGTGCGTGACATGCAGTTCGAGCGCGGCGCGCGTGAAGCTCAGGTGGCGGGCCGCCGCGGCAAAGGCGCGCACGGCGTTGAGGGGAGGCTGTCGAAGCGGCATGTGTGCAATTTTCTCACGCATGGCGGGCGTTTATGTCGTTTGTCAGCCGAGCGCGGTGCGGCGCACCATCGGGCCTCGATGTCCAGCACCACACCCGGCTCAGCCGCAATTCCCCCGACCCCCACCGACCTGAATTCGCGCCATGCGGCCATGGCGCTGGGCCTTTCGCTGCCCGCCGACGTGGTGCTGTACCTGCTGCTGCCGATGTACGCCAGCCAGTTCGGCGTGACGCTGGCCGAGGCCGGCATGCTGCTCGCGGCCAACCAGCTGGTGCGCATTGCGGGCTACGGCTTCGTGGCGCGGTTCTATGCACGCCACGGCGACCGGCTGACCTGCACCATCGCCGTGCTGGCGGCCGCTGTCTGCGGGGTGGGCTATGCCACGCTGTCGGGTTTCTGGGCGCTGCTGCCGCTGCGGTTGACCTGGGGCCTGTGCTTCGCGGCGCTGAACCTGTCCACCCAGGCGCTGGCCACGGCCGACCCGGTGGGCGCGGCGCAGCGCAACGGCCGTTCGCGCGCCTTCATCGCCATGGGGCCGGTGCTGGCGCTGCCGCTGGGCGCGCTGCTGGCGCACTGGAGCGGGCCGCGCGCCGTCTTCGGCATCCTCGCGGTGTTCTCGCTGCTCGCGTGGTTCGTCACGCGGCGGCTGCCGGCGGCGCCGCATGCGGTGGGCAAGCCCACGCGGCGATTCAAGCGGCCCAACAGCCTGGACAGCTGGTCGTTCATGGAAGGGCTGGCGCTCGACGGGCTCTTCATCGTCGGCCTGTCGTACCTGGGCAAGGACCTGATGCCGGGCGGCGCGGTGATCGTGGCCGGCTTGCTGATGGCGCTGCGCTACCTGGCGGAGATTTTGCTGAGTCCGGTGGGCGGCCACATGGCGGAGCGCTTCGGGGCCGAGCGGCTGCTGGTGTGGCTGTCGCTGGTCACGGCCGTTGCGCTGGTCGGCTTCGGCCTGGGCTGGCTGTGGAGCTGCGCGGCGCTGATCGTGGTGCTGCGCGCCCTGCAACTTCCCTTGCTGCCGCCCATCGTGGCCCGCCGCACGCCCGGCCCCGAGCGGGTGCAGGCGCTGGCGGCGCGCTCGGTGTGGCGCGACATCGGCGCCGGCACCGGGCCGCTGATCGCCGGCCTGCTGCTGCCGGTGGCGTCGCCGCCGTGGATCTACGGCGTGGCCGCGGCGCTGCTGGCGCTGACGGCGCTGGCCTGCGGCTGGAGCGCGTCGCAACCCTCACTCGACATCCAGGAACGAAGCACATGACCCTCTCGCACGTCTCGCACGTCTCGCACGTCTCGCACGCCTCCCATGCCATCGACACCGTGGCCCGGCTCGAAGCCCTGTTCGGCCAGCCCGGCGAGGCCTCGTTGAAGAAGGAGGTGCCGTACCTGCACCCGGCCTACCAGGCGCTGATTGCGGCGTCGCCTTTCGCGGCGCTGGCCACCCTCGGCCCCGGCGGGCTCGATGTGTCGCCCCGCGGCGACCCGCCGGGCTTCGTCGCGGTGCAGGACGAGAAGACGCTGCTCATGCCCGAGCGGCGCGGCAACAACCGCATCGACAGCCTGCGCAACATCGTGGCCGATCCGCGCGTGGCGTTGCTGTTCCTGATTCCCGGGGTGGGCGAAACGCTGCGGGTGAACGGCAGGGCGCAGATCACCGTCGAGCCGGCGCTGCTGGCGCGCTTTGCCATGGAGGGCAAGCCGCCGCAATGCGTGATCCGCATCCGAGTGGACACGGTGTTCTTCCAGTGCGCCCGGGCGATCCAGCGTTCGAAGCTGTGGGCGCCGCTGCCGCCGGATGCGAAGCGCGAGGTGCCCACGCCGGGAGCCATTCTTTCGGCGTTGACCGAGTCCGCGTTCGACGGTGCGACGTATGACCAGGAGTTGCCGGCGAGGCAACGCGCGACCCTGTATTGAAAAAGCCCGCTTGCGCGGGCTCTGCATAGGGTTCTGCCGGGGCGATCAACGCACCCAGTGGCACACGCGGTGGTGATGGCGCGCGTCCCACTTGCACACCTTGTGCGGGCGGTGGTTGGGTGCTGCCGAGGCCATGCTGGGGGCCAGCACGGCAAGGCCGGCGAAAGCGAGGATGCTGGAGAGGATGAGCTGCTTGGTCTTCATGTGGTTCTTTCTAAGCAATGGCATCGAGGGACGAGGGGTGCGTCTTTCAACGGGCGCCCTCGTAGAACGAGCCGAGCCCAGGTTCAGATGACGACCGTTTACAAATTTGCCGCGAAAGATCTCGCTGACGGCCAAGCACTCGGACTCAGGCCCGACCGGCCGCCACGGCCTGCTCGGTGCGCGAGTCGTGCCCGATGATCAGCACCAGCGCGAACGCCACCACCGACAGCAGCGCAAGGAACACCACCGCATAGACGTCGTTGCCCATCCGGTCCTTCAGCGCGCCGAAGATCGTCGGGCCGATGTAGCCGCCCAGGTTGCCGATGGAGTTGATCCAGGCGATGCCTGCCGCCGCCGCGGTGCCGCTCAGGATGGCGGTGGGCAATGTCCAGAAGGTGGGCAGCGCGCTGAAGATGCCGAAGGCGGCCAGCGTCACCGCGGCCATCTTCGGAATCGGCGCACTGGTTTGCGAAGCCAGCACCAGGCCCACGAAGATGCAGGCCAGCGGAATCAGCAGGAACCACTTGCGCTCCTTGCGTGCGTCGGACGCACGCGTCCAGAACAGCATGGCGATGGCGCCGACCAGGTACGGGAAGGCGTTGATGAAGCCGATCTGCACATTGCTCAGCCCGCCGAAGCCCTTGATGATCTGCGGCAGGAAGAAGCTCAGGCCGTACAGCGGCACGGTGATGCCCATGTACACGAAGCCCAGCCCGATCACGCGCAGGTTCAGCAGCGACTGCTTCCACGTGATCTTGTTGATCGACTCGCGGTTGCGGCGCTCCGAATCCAGCGTCTTCTGCAGCCACGTGCGTTCCTCGTCGCTGAGCCACTTGGCGCTTTTCGGGCCGTCGGGCAGGTACGCCAGCACGAAGAAGGTCAGGATCAACGCGGGAATCGCCTCCAGGATGAACAGCCATTGCCAGCCGTGCATGCCGCCCACGCCGTCCATGTTGAGGATGTAGCCCGAGATCGGCGAGCCGATGACGGTCGAGATCGGAATGGCGAACATGAACCAGCCCACGATGCGCGCGCGGTACGCCGCCGGGAACCACAGCGTGATGTAGAAGATCACGCCCGGAAAGAAGCCGGCCTCGGCAATGCCGAGCAGAAAGCGCACGACGTTGAAGCTGGTCGCGCCGCCCACCCAGGCCTGCGCCGCGGACAGGATGCCCCAGCTGAACATGATGCGGGCGATCCAGCGGCGCGCGCCGAAGCGCTCCAGCGCCATGTTGCTCGGCACCTCGAACAGGAAGTACGCCAGAAAGAAGATGCCGGCCGCGCTGCCGAACACGGCGGCGGTGAAACCCAGGTCCTTGGACATGGCCGCGCCGGCAAAGCCGAGGTTCACGCGGTCGAGGTAGGCGATGAAGTAGCTGACCATCAGCAAGGGCAAAAGTCGCCAGCTGATTTTCGAGATGGTTTTCTGTTCGATGGGGTTCACTGCATGTCTCCTGTTATGTAGGGGTTTTGTGGAGCCTGTCCGGTGACAGGTGGGGCGCCTGGAGCGCCGGTTGGATCATGAGGCAGTTTGTTCTTTTTGCTGCGCCCTCATGATCTGGTGCCGCTGCCAGTAGCGGCCGACCGCACCCTTGAAGTTGTCTTTCTGCTTGCCGAGTCCGACCAGCTTGACCTTGGTGGTGCGCGCGCCCAGCAGCCCCTTGTCGTGGTGGGCCACGACCAGCGTGTCGCCGAAGCTGCTGTCCTTGTAGGTCAGGCCTTTCACCTCGTCCCACGGGATCGACGAGCCGCCGTCGGCGCTCGGGCGCAGGCCCTCGTGATTGATCTCGATGTTCCCGCCGCTCTTCAGCGCGAAGGTGACCGGCGGAAAGTGGCGCACCACCACGGCGCGCTCTTCCTCCGTGGCCGGCTCGTAGCGGTAGGCCAGGCTCAGTTCGTGGTCATGGACGAAGCGTTGCTCGTACTCGGCCCACAGGCGCTGCTCGATGGCGACGGCGGTCTCCATGTCGTCGGCCCAGCTGGCCTCGGGCACGGTCGAGACGATGACGCCATAGGCACTTTCAGGCACATGGTGGTCGACATTGCGCATGCGTTCGAGCAGCGGCGGATGGCTGTCGAAAGGGTGGGGCACGTCGGCGGTCTTCATCGTCTCGATGAACGCTTCCGAGCTGGCATAGGGCGGCAGCCCGGAGGCCACGAAGCCCGCGATGCCCAGCGCGCCGTCGTGCTGGCGGTTCTGGGCAAAGAGCTTTCGCTCGACATCGTTGCGGTAGCTGGCGTAGGCCGAGATCTTGATCAGCGACTGCACGATGGCGCTGGGGGCCGTGAGGCTTGCAGCCACGCGGTCGGCCTTGTGCTCGCGCTCGCGGCTGTCGCGCGCCAGCGCGAACTCGAAGATCATCCGGTAGAGGCGCAGCAGGTAGTGCGCCACGATGGTCAGGCCGGCGCTGCGCATGTGCCAGGTGTACAGGTCGAACTGCCGCAGCTTGGGGCCCAGCGCGGCGCTGCTGCGGGTGTCGCCGCCGCCCAGGTGGGCCAGCTCGTGCGCGAGCACCGCGTCAGCTTCGGACTGGTCGAGCACGCGCAAGAGCGGAATGCTCACGAACAGCGTTCGGCCCTGCAGGATGCGTCCGCCGACCTCGCAGCGCGCTTCGGTCACGAAGAAATTGGTGTCGATGCCCGCCACGATCTGGTCGGGCGGCGCGGTCTTCACGCGGCCGGCGAGCTGGCGGATGCGCTCCCACAGGCGCGGCGCATCGGCCTCGGCGATGAGCTCGCCGTCGATCGCGTTGACGGACGGCATCTTCTTGAACAGTGTGTAGACCGCATAGAACACGGCGGCCGCGGCGGCGATGCCGGCAATGGCGATCAGCTTGACGTAGTAGCTCTGCCAGAAGTAGGCGGTGAGCCAGAACGAGAGCCACACCAGCATCGAACTCTGCAGCACCACCTCGACCGCGCTGGAGACCGTCATGAGTCGCCAGCCCGCGACGAAGCTGGCATAGCGCATGCCCCGGTTGGCGAAGGCCAGTGCGCCCAGCACCAGGGCCGCCGCCAGCAGCGCCGCGCCGAGCGCCAGCGTCCACACGGCGGCACGGTCGGCCCAGTGGAACTGCCAGTGCATGGAATAGGGGCTGCACACCTTGTCATGGAAGTTCTTGTCCTCCGGCGCGGTGGCGTCGCAGGCCTTGGAGAGCTCGTGGCTGCGATAGAACTCGGTCGTCTGAGCCTTTTCATCGGCGGAGAGGCGGGCATCGGAGGCAATGCGTTTCTCTATGGCCTGCAGGAACTCGGTGTCCTGCGAGCGCAGCGCGTATTCGGTGAAGACCAGCGTCGCCGCCGGAATGGCGAAGAGCGACACCAAGGTCAGCAGGAACACGCGAAAAAGATCGGCATGGATCGTTCGGGCGATGGCCATGGGTAACTCCTCCTGGAAAGCGATTGCTTGGGGCTGTTGTGGAAGCGGTCCGGCAAGCCGATAGCGTAGCCGCCGTTGGCGCCGAAGCGAAATCGGGTGATGCCGTAAGCCGAAGGGCGGGACGCGTCAAGCGGGCCTTCGCGTCGACCAGTCGTCAAATAAGGTTATCGCTTTTGCATCGTTCCACGCCCCGGGGCGCAGGTATAGCCTTCGCGCTCATCCATGGCTGTCACCTCCGTCACTCCCTCCGCTTCTTCTTCCAGTTCAGCGCCGTCGCCGGTCGCATGGATCGCCGGTGTCGGCGCCAGTGCAGGGCTCGGCGCCGCGCTGGCACGGCGCTTCGCGGCCGAAGGCTTCGTCGTCGCACTGACCGGCCGCACACAGGCGCAGCTCGACACCGTGGTCCGCGAGATCGCGGCGGCCGGCGGGCGCGCACAGGCTTTCGCGGGCGACGTGGCGAGCGAGGCCGAGATCCATGGCATTGCGCAGAAGGTGCGGGCGCTGGGCCCGCTCACCGTGGCCATCTTCAACGCCGCGAGCGCGGTGCGCGCGCCGACGCTGGAGCTCTCGGTCGACCAGTTCACCCAGGCCTGGCGCACCAGCGCGCTGGGCGGTTTCGTGTTCGGGCGCGAGGCGCTGGTCGGCCTGCTGGCCAACGGCTTCGAGCCGGCCGGCGCCGGGCCGCGCGGCACCTTGCTGTTCACCGGCGCCACCGCGGCGCTGCGCGGCAAGCCGCCGTTCGCGGCCTTCGCGGCGGCCAAGGCCGCCCTGCGCTCGCTGAGCCAGAGCCTGGCGCGCGAGTTCGGCCCGCAGGGCATTCATGTGGCGCACGTGGTGATCGACGGCGGCATCGACGGCGAGCGGCTTCGCGCCGGCGCGCCGCAGCGCGTGGCGCAGGCCGGCGACGACGGGCTGCTGCAGCTCGAGGCCATCGCCGAAAGCTACTGGCAGCTGCACGTGCAACACCGCAGCGCATGGACGCAGGAACTCGACCTGCGTCCTTTCAAGGAACCGTTTTGAGAATTCTCGGGAGCCAGTCCGCATGAGCGCCGGATCGAATGGCCAGATGCTGGCCGCCACGCTGCCCTCGGTGGAGGCAGAACTCAACTACCTGAAGGCGGGGCAGGGCCGGCCGGTGAGCTACACCTTCGAGCCGCCGCCCGGCACGCCCTGGGTGACCGGCGAGCTGGAGCCGCGCCGCGTGACCCTTCGCGACGGCCGTCCGCTGGTGGCGCTGAACGAGCTGTCGCTGGACCGCAGCGGTTTCACGCAGATCTCTCACCGCAGCGTGGTGGCCGACTTCTCGCACGACGCCACCATCCGCGACATCTACTACCGCGAGGCCGAGGCCCTGCTGCGCGACGTGACGGGCGCCGAGAAGATCGTGGTGTTCGACCACACGCTGCGCGACAGCGCGCAGGGCTCGCGCCGCACGGCCGACCTGCGCGAACCGGTTCGCCGGGTGCACAACGACCAGACTCCCGCCTCCGCGCTGCGGCGGGTGCGCGACCATCTGCCCGCCGAAGAGGCCGAGGCGCGCCTGAAGCACCGCTTCGCGATCGTGAACCTGTGGCGCCCGCTGGCCACGGTGGAGCAGCTGCCGCTCGCGCTGTGCGACGCGCGTTCCATCGCGAGCGGCGACCTGGTGCCGAGCGACCTGGTCTACCCCGACAAGGTGGGCGAGACGTACTCGTTTACCTGGAACCCGAAGCACAGCTGGTACTGGTTTCCACGGCTGCGACCCGACGAGGCGCTGCTGCTGAAGATCTTCGATTCGCGCGAGGACGTTGCGCGCTTCACGGCGCATACAGCCTTCGAAGACCCGACCGGGGCGCGCGAGGCGCCCGCGCGCCGCAGCATCGAGTTGCGCGCGCTGGTGTTCTGGCCCGCGGGCCAATGAGGGCCGTGCAATGAGTACGGCCAAGCAACTGCGGCTGGGTGCCTTCATGCGCCCCGTGAGCATCCACACCGGCGCCTGGCGCTACCCGGGCGCATGGCCCGACGCCAACTTCAACTTCGCGCACCTGAAGCAACTGGCGCAGACGCTGGAGCGCGGGCGCTTCGACGCCTTCTTCATGGCCGACCACCTCGCGGTGCTGAACATGCCCATGGAGGCGCTGCAGCGCAGCCACACCGTGAGCTCGTTCGAGCCGTTCACGCTGCTGTCGGCGCTGGCGCAGCACACGCGGCACATCGGGCTGGTGGCCACGGCCTCGACCACCTTCGACGAGCCGTTCCACATCGCGCGCCGCTTCGCCTCGCTCGATCATTTGAGCGAAGGCCGTGCGGGCTGGAACATCGTGACCACCTCCAACCCCGACGCGGCGCTGAACTTCGGCCGCGACGACCACATGGAGCACGACGAGCGCTATGCCCGCGCCCGCGAGTTCTACGACGTGGTCACGGGCCTGTGGGACAGCTGGGCCGACGATGCCTTCGAGCGCGACGTGGACAGCGGCCGCTTCTTCGACCCGGCCAGGCTGCATGTGCTGGACCACAAGGGCAAGTACTTGTCGGTGCGCGGGCCGCTGCACATCGCGCGGCCGGTGCAGGGCTGGCCGGTGATCGTGCAGGCCGGCGCCTCGGAAGCCGGGCGCCAGCTCGCGGCCGAGACCGCCGAGGCGGTGTTCGCCGCGCCGGGCACGCTGGCCGCGGCGCGCAGCCTGTATGCGGACATCAAGGGCCGCATGCGCGCGATCGGCCGCGACCCGGACCACCTGAAGATATTGCCGGCCGCCTTCGTCGTGGTCGGCGACACGGTGGAAGAGGCACGCGCCATCCGCGCCAGGCTCGACAGCCTGGTGCACTACGACAGCGCCATCGCCTCGCTGTCGATCGCGCTGGGCCACGATGCCTCGAAGTTCGACCCCGACGGCCCGCTGCCCGAGGTGCCCGAGACCAACGCCAGCCAGAGCAGCCGCGCGCGCGTGGTCGAGCTGGCCCGCGCCGAAGGGCTCACGGTGCGCCAGCTGGCCCAGCGGCTGGGCGGCTACGGCGGCTTGGCCTTCGTCGGCACGGCGCAGACCATTGCCGACGAGATGCAGGAATGGCTGGCCACCGAAGGCAGCGACGGCTTCAACGTGATGTTCCCGTGGCTGCCCGGCGGGCTCGACGCCTTTGTCGACAAGGTGGTGCCCGAGCTGCAGCGCCGCGGCATCTTCCGGCGCGAGTACGAAGGCCGTACGCTGCGCGAGAACCTCGGCTTGCCGCGTCCGGGCAACCGATTCTTCGAACAGAATTAGCGACCCCGGGCTGAGCCCCCACGCCTGCACCGATCGCCGCCGTTGGCGACAATCGGGGCAATGCGTTCTTCTCCTTTCTTCAAGATGGCCCTGCTTCTGGGCCTGCTCTCGGCCATCGGGCCTTTCGCCATCGACATGTACCTGCCGGCCTTGCCGGCCATCGGTCAGAGCCTGCATGCCGACATCGGCGCGGTACAGATGAGCCTCACGGCCTTCTTCCTGTCGCTGGGCGCGGGCCAGCTGCTCTACGGGCCGATTTCCGACATGTTCGGGCGCAAGCCGCCGCTCTACGTGGGGCTGGTGCTGTTCGCGCTCGCGAGCGTGGGCTGTGCCATGGCCACCGACATCCAGACGCTGATCGTGCTGCGCTTCGTGCAGGGCCTGGGCGCCGCCGCCGGCATGGCCATTCCGCGCGCCGTGGTGCGCGACCTGCACACCGGCACCGACGCGGCGCGGCTCATGTCGCTGCTGATGCTGGTGTTCAGCGTGTCGCCGATCCTCGCGCCGCTCGCGGGCAGCGTGGTGATTGCCTTTGCCGGCTGGCGCGGCGTGTTCTGGGCCGTGACCATCGCGGCCGTGGCGGGCCTGGCCATGACGGTGAAGCTGCTCGACGAAACGCGCCCGGCCTCGCAGCGCGTCGAAAGCAGCCTGGGCAGCGCGCTCTCGGCCTACGGGCTGCTGCTGCGCGACCGGCACTACCTCGGGCTGGTGTTCATCGGCAGTTTCGCGATGGCGGGCTTCTTCACCTACCTGGCCAATTCGTCGTTCGTGATGATCGACCACTACGGGCTGTCGCCCGCGCTGTACAGCGTGGCCTTCGGCGTGAACGCGGCGGCGTTCATCGCGGCCTCGCAGTTCACCGGCGCGCTGGGCGAGCGCTACGGACTGGTCAACATCGTCAAGTTCGGCGTGGTGTGCTGCGGGGCGGCCATGGTCGCGATGTTCATCTACTTCGCGGCGGGCGGCGACAGCATCTGGGTGCTGATCGTCCTGTACTTCATCGCCTCGGGCTTCATGGGCCTGGTGATTCCGACCACCGGCGTGCTGGCGCTCGAAATGCACGGTGCCATTGCCGGCACGGCTTCGGCGCTGCTGGGCACGCTGCAGATGCTCACGGGCGCGCTGGCCATGGCGGTGGTGGGTTACTTCACCGACGGGCGCCCCTTGCCGATGGTGGCCGGCATGGCCGCCGGCGCCTTGATTGCAGGCGTGCTGACCTGGTTCACGCTGGGCGGCGTGCGCTCCGAAACCACACGAAGGACACAGCAAGCCTGATGAACACGGCACGCGCAGGCGCCACGCTCCCGGCGACCGAAGACAACCCCAAGTCCAGGCCCGTCGACGGGCTGGCCCAGCCGGAGCGGGCATGGGCCATGCTCGTCATCATCCTCGGGCTGATCGTCGCGGTGCTCGACGGCACCATCGTCAACCTGGCACTGCCGGGCATTGCGCGCGAGCTGCAGGCGAGCCCGTCGCAGGCCATCTGGGTGGTCAACGCCTACCAGATCGCCACGCTGGTGATGCTGCTGCCGCTGGCTTCGCTGGGCGACCTGGTGGGCTACCGGCGCGTGTACCTGGTGGGCATGGCGGTGTTCACGCTGTCGTCGCTGGCGGCCACCTTCGCCAATTCGCTGGGCACGCTGATCGCGGCGCGCGCCTTCCAGGGCCTGGGCGCGGCCGGCATCATGAGCGTGAACGCGGCGCTGGTGCGGCTGGTGTATCCGTCGTCGCAGCTGGGCAAGGGCATGGCGGTCAATTCGCTGGTGGTGGCCACTTCGTCGGTGGCGGGGCCGTCGGTGGCGGCGGCCATCCTGTCGGTGGCGTCGTGGCCCTGGCTCTTCGCCATCAACGTGCCGCTGGGCATCGTCACCTTCGCGCTGGGCATGCGGGCGCTGCCGTTCAACCGCGTGGCGCCGGCGGCGGGCTTGCGGTTCTCGCCGGTCGACGTGACGCTCAACATCCTGATGTTCTCGCTGGTGTTCCTGGGCGTGGACCGCCTGGGCGTGCGCGAAGGACCGGTGCAGGGCGCCGCTGGGTCGCAGGCTTCTGCCTGGGGCATCCTGCTGGCGGGCGTGCTGGTCGGCTTCATTTACCTGCGGCGCCAGCGCACGCAGGCGGTGCCGTTGTTCCCCATCGACCTGCTGCGCATTCCGGTGTTCGCGCTCTCCATGGGCACTTCGGTGGCGGCGTTCTGTGCGCAGATGCTGGCCTACATCGCGCTGCCGTTCCTGCTGCTGGAGGTGTACGGGCGCAGCCACATCGAGGCCGGGCTACTCATCACCGCGTGGCCGCTGGCCATCGTGGTGATGGCGCCGATTGCCGGCAGGCTCATCGGGCGCTACCCCGACGGGCTGCTGGGCGGCATCGGGCTGGCGCTGATGGCCGCGGGGCTGGGCTTGCTGGCGGCGCTGCCGGCGCACCCGGGCAATGCCGACATCGCCTGGCGGATGGCGCTGTGCGGCATGGGCTTCGGGCTGTTCCAGTCGCCCAACAACCACACGATCGTGACCTCGCCGCCGGCGCACCGCAGCGGCGCGGCCAGCGGCATGCTGGGCACGGCCCGGCTGACCGGGCAGACGCTGGGCGCGGTGGTGCTGGCGGCCGTTTTCAGCCTCTGGAGCCCGCATGGCGGCCATGGCCCGGTGGTGGCGCTGGTGCTCGCCGCCAGCTGCGCGGCGGTGGCGGCGGTCTTCAGCACGCTGCGCCTTCGGACGACAAGCCACGGCGCCTGAATGGGTTAGGGTACTCACCAATGATGGAAGTACCTGACACGGTGGTCTGCCCGGGATGCGACGCGCTCTACAGCCGCGCGCCGCTGCATCCGCGCGACGTGGCACGCTGCCCGCGCTGCGGCACGGAGCTCGACCGGCACCCCGGCCAGCAGGAGCGCCGCATCCTTCCACTCACGGTGGCCAGCCTGATCATGTTCGCCATTGCGAACCTGTTTCCCATCGTGGAGATCGAACTGCGCGGCCTGACCAGCCAGACCACGCTGGCCGGCGCCGTGATGGCGCTGAGCGCCGAAGGCATGTCGCTGGTGGCGCTGCTGGTGCTGGCCACGACCATCCTGTTTCCCTTGCTGCAGCTGTGCATCCTGGCTTACCTGCTGGTGCCGTTGAGCCGCGAGCGGCGCCCGGTGGGCTTCGCGCTGCTGGTGCGCTCCATGCAATCGCTGCGGCCCTGGGGAATGATCGAGGTGTTCCTGCTCGGAGTGCTGGTGGCCATCGTCAAGCTCTCCAGCATGGCGACGGTGGTGCCGGGGCCCGCGTTGTGGGCGTTCATGGCGCTGACGGTGCTGCTGACGTCGGTGCTGTCGTTCAACCCGGGCGCGTTCTGGGGCATGACGTTTCGCCCGAAAGGCCACGACCAAGGCGATGAACAAGGTGATCAACAGGGCGATCAACAGGGCGAGGAGGGCAAGCCGCGCACCGAAGAAAACGGTGTGGCGTCATGAAGCTGTTCGCTTTCCTCCACACGCGTGCATATCGTGCATCGCGCGCGCCGCAAGAAACCCAGTACATCGACGACGAAGACGCGCCGGTGCCCACCGCGGCCGCGCTCGGCCTCATGGCCTGCCGGCACTGTGCCGCCGTGTGGCAGGACGCACAGGAGGGCGATGCCTGCGGGCGCTGCGGCACCCGGCTGCACACGCGCAAGCCGCAGAGCCTCACGCGCACCTGGGCCTTTTTGATTGCGGCCTGCGTGATGTACATCCCGGCCAACCTGCTGCCGGTGATGATCACGCGCACGCTGTTCGGCGCGCAGTACGACACCATCCTGAGCGGTGTCATCTATTTCTGGGTGTCGGGCGCCTACGGGCTGGCCGCCATCGTCTTCATCGCGAGCTTCCTGGTGCCGCTGTTCAAGCTGGCGGTGCTTTTCTTGCTTGTGGTGACGGCGCAGCGCGGCAGCACCTGGCGCCGGCACGAGCGGGCCAAGCTGTATCACATCATCGAGATCATCGGCCGCTGGTCGATGCTCGACGTGTTCGTGGTGTCGCTGCTGACAGGGCTGGTGCAGATCCAGGGCTTCGCGGTCATTACCGCGGGCGTGGGCATCGCGGCCTTCGGTTCGGTGGTGGTGCTGACCATGCTGGCCTCGCTGAGCTTCGACCCCAAGCTCACCTGGGACAGCAGGCAGGCACAGGCCGATTTTCAGGACAAGGACAGTGCGCAGGGACATGACAACAAAGACCGGAAACCAGCATGAGTGACGAAGACCGACCCCAGGACAAACCGGCACCGCAGCCGGCGCCTCCCACGCTGCCCAGGCCCCGCGTGGCGCGACGGCGCGAATGGCTGCCCTCGCTGATCTGGCTCATTCCCATCGTGGCGGCGCTGGTCGGCATCACGCTGGTGGCGCGCATCCTGATGGAGCGCGGCCCCGAGGTCGTGCTCACCTTCAAGACCGCCGAGGGCCTGGAGGCCGGCAAGACCGCCGTGAAGTACAAGGACGTGCAGATCGGCCTGGTCACCCACCTGCGGCTGGCGCGCGACCGCTCGCACGTGCGCGTGCTGGTGCAGTTCAACAAGGACGCCGAAGGCTTCACCGCCGACGACTCGCGCTTCTGGGTGGTTCGCCCGCGCCTGGACACCTCGGGCATCTCGGGCCTGAACACCTTGCTGTCGGGTGCCTACATCGGCGCCGACGCGGGCGTGTCGAAGGAAAGCGCGGGCGAGTTCACCGGGCTGGAAGCCCCGCCCATCGTCACGCGCGACGACTCGGGCAAGCAGTTTCTGCTGCGCGCCAACGACACCGGCTCGCTCGACGTGGGCTCGCCGGTGTACTACCGGCGCATCAAGGTCGGCCAGGTGGCTGCCTACGAGCTCGACGGGGACGGGCGCGGCGTGACCATGCGCGTCTTCGTCAATGCGCCCTATGACAAGTTCGTGGGCATGAACACCCGCTTCTGGCAGGCCAGCGGCATCGACGCGCAACTGAGCGCCAGCGGCTTCACGCTGCGCACCCAGTCGCTCGCCACCATCCTGCTGGGCGGCATCGCGTTCCAGGCGCCCGAGGGCGTGATGGGCCCGGTCGCCACGGAAAACGCGTCCTTCGCGCTGGCGCAGGACGAGGCCACCGCCATGAAGGAGCCCGACGGGCCCTCGCAGACCCTGCTGATGTACTTCAACCAGTCGCTGCGCGGCCTCACGCCGGGCGCGCCGGTCGATTTCCGCGGCGTGGTGATCGGCGAGGTCAAGTCGATCGGCGTGGAGTTCGACCGCGCCGAGCGCGAGTTCCGCATGCCGGTGCTGGTACAGGTCTACCCCGACCGGCTGCGCCGCCGCGAAGCGCCGGGGGCAGGGCAGCCCGAGTCGCGCGCCACGCAACAGGAGCGTCTGCGCTTCCTGGCCGAGAAGGGCCTGCGCGCCCAGTTGCGCAACGGCAACCTGCTGACCGGCCAGGTCTATGTGGCGCTCGACTTCTTCCCGAAGGCGGCGGCGGTCAAGGTCGACGTGACGAAGAACCCGATCGAGCTGCCCACCGTGGCCAACAGCCTGGACGAGATCCAGTCGCAGGTGCAGGAAATCGCCACCAAGCTGAACAAGGTGCCGTACGAGCAGATTGCTGCCGACCTGCGCACCACGCTCGCCACGCTGAACAAGACGCTCACCGCCACCGAGCAGACCGTGACCCGCATCAACAACGACGTGACGCCCGAACTGGCTGCCGCCATGAAGGATGTGCGCAAGACCGTCAACACGGCCGAGCGCACGCTGGCCGACGACTCGCCGCTGCAGCAGGACATGCGCCAGACGCTGCGGGAGCTGACGCGCGCCGCGGGCTCGGTGCGCGTGCTGACGGACTATCTGGAGCGCCATCCCGAGTCGCTGCTGCGCGGTAAACCGGACGACAAGAAATGAAGAAGAACCTCGCATTCCTGGCCATTCCCGCGTTGGTGGCCGTGCTGGCCGGCTGCGCCAGCAAGCCCGACAACTACTACACGCTGGCCAGCCCGGTGGCCGCGGCCGACGCCGCACCGTCGACCTTGGGCAGCGCTGCGCCGCTGTACATCGAGCTGGCGCCCGTGGCCGTGCCCGAGCGCTTCGCCCGCCCGCAAATGGTGGTGCGCCGGCCCGAAGGCAGCGTGCAGGTCGAGGTGCTCGAGCAGCACCGCTGGGCCTCGTCGTTCGAGAACGAGTTGCGCGACGCGCTGTCCAGCGGCATCTCTGGGCGGCTCGGCGCGCTCGACGTCACCAAGGGGGGGCGGCAGACCTCGCAGCCGGTGTGGCGCATCGCAGTGCAGCTGCAGCAGTTCGATGCGCTCGACGGTGGCCGCGTGGACGCGAGCTTCAGCTGGACGCTGCGGCGCTCGGACGAGGCGCGTACCGTGGTCTGCCAGATGAATTTCGGCGAAGCCGTGGGCGGGGGGATGGACGCGGTAGCGCAAGGAGCACAACGCGTGACCGCGGCGGCGGCTGCGGCCATGGCGCGCAGCGTGGCTGCGGCGCGGGCGAATCCGTCGGCGAGCGCCTGCGCGACCTGATTCCTGGCCTTTCTGCCTTCCTTTCGGGGGGTGCAGCGGTTGCAGCCGCCGTTGTTGCCCGGGTCGAACCGGATCAATGGCTGCACAGCATTGAAGTCAGTGAAGGGCGGATCGACATCCGCTGTCGTCTTCGGAAGTTTCCGTGTGCAATGCCGGAAAGCGGATTTCGCGATCTACCGATAACTAGGTCAGCATCGCCTCCACAAAATCGGTTGGCGTGCGCCACGTGATTTTTTCTTCCGGGGCTCACGCCCCGAAGATCGACCACGGAGCGTGCACCCAACGACACAGGAACGCCGGCTCTGGCAACAGGCGCCGGCAGGACTAAACTTCTCAAGGTTGCATTCGTTTCATGCCTCATCAGCTTCGTGGTCGGTATCCCATTCACAGAACAAGCGAGGTAGCTATGCGCAAGGCGTTGGTTGTGGACGACCATCCCGTTGTTCGGGCAACCGTAAAAATGGTCCTGAAACAGGAGGGTTTCGACGTCGTGGCCGAGTCCGGGGACGGCGCCGACGCAGTTTCACAGGCCCGCCAGATCGCTCCAGACCTGGTCGTGCTGGACATCTCCATGCCCAAGCTCGACGGGCTGGAAGTGATCCGTCGTATCGTCGATCTGAACCTTTCCACGCGCATTCTGGTGATGACGTCGCTGGAGCCGGGCCTCTACCTCAAGCGCTGCATGAACGCCGGCGCCGCCGGGTTCATATCGAAAATCGATGAACTGGACGACGTGCGTCGGGCTGTCAGGGTCTTGATGTCCGACCATACCTATTTCCCCAATCTGAACCTCGGCTCGGTCCGGCGCGGCGACGCCGAGACGAGTGAGGTCCGGGTCATCGAAAGCCTGTCCGACCGCGAACTGATCGTTTTCAAGCATCTGGCACAGGGATTCAGCAACAAGGAAATCGGCGACGTCATGCTGTTGAGCAACAAGACCATCAGCACCTACAAGACACGCTTGCTCGAGCGCTTCGAGGTCAATTCGGTGGTGTCCTTGTCGGAAATTGCCAAGCGCAACAGCATTGTTTAAAGCAGGCCATTCCGGCTTGGTTGCGTCGATCCGATCAATTCCAACCTAGGAATACCGATGCTTTACTGGTGCATGTTGCTGGCCGGGCTGGTTTCCATTGCCGCCTGGCACGGCGCGGTGCTGCTGTGGCGGCGCCACACCGACAGTCCGGCACGCGCGCTGGCAACGCATGTGGGCAAGATGCGCGCGACGATCGACAGCACGCCGCAGCCGGTTTTCGTGCGCGACATCGAGGGACGACTGGTCGCGTGCAACACCAGTTATCTCAATTTCCTGTCGATGGATCCAGGTTCGTTGCTGGGCAAGAAAATTACCGACAGGAGCGACTTGAGCCCGGAGCATGCCCGGCAATATCACGAGTTCTATTTGAAAGTGATGAAAGAGCGGGTTCCCGAAATCGGCGGCGGCATTCTGGTTGCGCCGTACGGCGGCACGGTGGCAATTTTTCACTGGATATTCCCCTGCTTCGATTTGCGTGGGCGCGCCGTCGGGATCATGGGGGGGTGGATCGATGTCAGCGACCGCCAGAATCTGCTGGATCAACTGAAGGTGTCGCAACAGGACGCGGAGGAAGCCAACAGGGCCAAGACCACCTTCCTGGCCACCATGAGCCATGAAATCCGCACGCCTATGAATGCCGTGCTGGGCATGTTGGAAATGGCTTCCAAGCGCGCGGAGCAGGGCGTTGTCGACCGGGTTTCGCTGGACGTGGCCTCCAGCGCAGCCAATGGACTCGTGGCTTTGCTGGGTGACATTCTCGATATCGCGCGGATCGAATCGGGGCAGCTGACGTTAACGCCCGAAAGAGCCAACCTGCGTGATCTGGCTCAGTCGGTGGCGCGTATTTTCGATGGCGTGGCGCAGCAGAAATTTCTGCAATTGAAGCTCGAGATCGATCCCCGGGCCGATTGCGAGGTGCAGGTCGACTCGTTGCGGCTCAAGCAGATCCTGTCGAACCTGTTGAGCAACGCAATCAAATTCACAGTCAAGGGTGAAGTGCGCTTCTCACTGTGCTGCGTACCGGTGGCGGGCGGTGCTGAAGTCGACTTGACGCTGAATGTGGCCGACTCCGGCATCGGCATTTCCGAGGAGGACCAGGCGCGGTTGTTCAGCCCCTTCACCCAGGTGGGCAGCCACGCCGAATCCATGCGCACGGGTTCGGGGTTGGGCCTGACGATTACCCGCACGCTCTGCGAAATGATGGGCGGGCGATTGACCCTGACGAGTGCCTTGGGCGAAGGAACCAACATCGAGGTGGTCTTGCGGCTGCCGGTGCTTCAAACTCTTGGCGTTTTGGCCATGCCGTCGGTGGAGCCGGTCGCTCGTGCAAAGCGCCTGAATGTGCTGGTGATCGACGACTTTCCAGCCAACCGGCTGCTGCTGTCGCAGCAGTTGAACTACCTGGGCCATGACGTCAGCGATGCAGCGGACGGCGCGCTCGGCCTCAGTGCATGGCGCCAGGCCCGGTTCGACGTCGTCATCACCGACAGCCATATGCCGCACATGAACGGCTACGACCTCGCCCGGGCCATCCGCGACGAAGAGCAGCCAAGAGGTTCCGCACGGTGTGTGATCGTCGGATTGACTGCCAATGCGCAGCCTGAAGAGAAGCAGCGCTGCCTGGACGCCGGCATGGACGATTGCCTTTTCAAGCCCATCAGCCTGCGGGACCTGAGCACGCGGCTGTCCGTGATCGAGCCCTCGACGCAGTCGTTCGAAGCACCGCCGGCTGTCGCGGGGCAGGGGCGCGACATCGACTTGACCTCGCTGCGGCAGTTGGCATGCGGCGACGAGGACTCGGTCAACGCCATCGTCAAGGACCTGGCACGGAGCCTGGACGAGGATCTGCAGCTATTGGCGCGGCACCATGCGGCCATGGACCTGGCAGGGCTGGCCGACCTCGCACATCGCATCAAGGGGGGCGGGCGGATTGTCGGCGCGCAAAACGTGCTGATCGCCTGCGCCCGGCTGGAGGCGGCATGCGCCAATGCCGGGCCTGCACCATTGGCTGCGACTGTCGAAGCGTTGCAACGGGCCATGGCGTCATTGAGAGCGGCGTTGATCGAATTGGGCTGACGCTCGGCCCGCACGGTTCATGGCGAGCAGCGGGCATCACCCACCCTGAGCCGCCTGCGGGCCTGCCAGCGCTGGGCAACGTCGTTGCCGACGGCATTCCGGTCGATGAGGAATTTCTTCCATCGAACCGAACAAGCCCAAACATTGGGAAAAAAGTCCGCTTGTCTAATCGTGACTTTTCGCACTCTTTCTCTATTTAGAGTCGATTTCAGGACGTTTCCGTAGATCCGTCGGAAATTTCCGATCGTTTCGCAGGACCGTTCTCATTGGGTAAATCGGTAAAGAAAAGCATCATTCTTCTCGTGCAAAGCGCACCGCCACGTTGCAAATGCGAGTGGCTTGCTGAGCATTTACCTGACTGATGTTTTTTTAAATCTTTTGAGTTTATTCATGAATCGCAAATTCCTCGCTTTTGCAGCACTGGCTTCTGTTCTCAGCATCAATGCCGCCCATGCTGCCGATGGCACCATCAACTTCACCGGCGAGTTGCTCGCTCAAACCTGCACCAATACGATCAACGGCGGCGTCAGTCCGGCAACAGTCGTTCTGCCAAAGATCAGCGCGGGGGTCCTGGGCGCTGCCGGTGTGGTCGCAGGCGCCACCAACTTCACGATCGAACTGACCAAATGCACGGGCACTGCGACCACCGCTGCTGCATTCTTTGAAGCGGGCACAGGCGTCGACCCGATCACCAAGAACGTACGCAACACCGGCGCGGCCGCCAACGTGCAACTCCAGCTGCTCGACTCCGCAGGCAAGCCGATCAAGGCCGGCGATACCAGCCAGACCGACGGCACCATCGGGACCAAGCGCATGACGCTTGCAGGCGGCGCTGCAGTGCTGCCTTATGCAGTTCAGTACATCGCTACCGGCGTTGCCGGTGCCGGTACGGTGGTCGGCCAGGTCACTTACTCGATCAACTACCAGTAACGGCTGAGCGGCAAGCGCATCCCTGAATCTTTCAGGGGTGTGCTTGCCGCACGGCGAAAGAAGCGTATGCGCGTTCAAAACATCTGGTGTCGATGCATTGTTCTGATGGCCACTCTGTTCGGTTGTGCCCAGGCGATGTCTTCCGTCGTGATTACCGGCACCCGCGTGGTGTACCCCGCCGAGAAAAAAGAAGTCACGGTCAAGCTGAACAACGAGGGCGCCAGGCCGGTGCTGGTTCAGTCCTGGATCGATCAAGGCGACACTGCCTCCACGCCGACCAATTCGTCGGCGCCTTTCGTGATTTCTCCGCCGGTTTCGCGCATCGATCCCGGCAAGGGCCAGAGCTTGCGACTGATGTTCACCGGAGCGCCGTTGGCCGCTGACAAAGAGTCGGTGTTCTGGCTGAACGTGCTGGAAATTCCGGCCAAGCCCGCAGTGGCAGACGATCAGAACGTTCTGCAAATGGCCTTTCGTTCGCGCATCAAGGTGTTCTATCGCCCTGCCAATCTGCCCGGTACACCCACCGCCGCAATTGAAGCCGTGCAGTGGAAGGTCGTGCCAGACCAGAAGGGCGGCTATGCGTTGCAGGCTTTCAACCCGACGGCGTTTCACGTCTCTCAATCGGATCTCGCACTGAGTGCAGGCGGCGAGCGAACGCTCAGCGAGGCAGGAATGGTTCCGCCCGGCGAGACGCGGCTGTTTCCTCTGCCAGGCCTGAAATCGATGCCAGGCGCCGGGGCCGAAGTCGAGTACAGCGCCATCAACGACTACGGCGCGCTGGTCCCGACCCGACAGTTTCTCAAGCCTTAGTCGCGTTCCCCATTCCGCTCTCCGGATAACCCATGATCGCTTTCTCTCGATTTCGCCTCTGGCGAAAGGAGTCCTCCTGCGCCGCGACCTGCCTGTCGATGGGTTGGAAGCAGCCGGCCACGCTCATTTGTGGCGCATTCCTGATGCCTCTGGCCATGGCCGAGGAAGTGCAGTTCAACAACGCCTTCCTTCCTCAGGGATCGAGCGGCATCGACCTGTCGCTGTTCCAGAGCGGCAACCCGGTGATGTCCGGCGAATACCGTGCCGAGATCGTGGTCAACGCGAGCCTCACCGGCCGCCGGGACATCCGCATCGTTTCCGATGAGAAGGGCCGGGACCCGCGCGTGTGCATCGACATCCGCATGCTGGAGTTGATGGGGGTGAACGTTGCGGCGCTGTCGGAAAGCGCGCGGGCCGCATTGGCGGCCGAAGGCCGGTGCCTGGTGATCAGCGAATTGATCGACGGTGCCACCGCCTTTTTTTCGGCCGAAACCCAACAGCTGGACTTGAGCATTCCGCAGTTGGCCATGCGGCGCAACGCCCGTGGCTACGTCAGCCCCGAACTGTGGGACCGCGGCGTCAATTCGGCCATGCTGCGCTACGACTTCAATGGCAACCACAACCGAAGCCGCTCCGGCACCTACGACTCGGCTTACGTCGGCCTGAGTGCTGGCGTCAACGTCGGAGACTGGCGCGTGCGGCACAACGGTTCGCTGAGCTGGCAAAGCCTGTCAGGCAGCACGTACCAAAAAATCAACACCTACGTTCAGCGCGACCTGACCGGCCTGAAGAGCCAGTTGACCGTGGGCGAGGCCAACACCAGCGGCGAGATCTTCGACACCGTGGCCTACAGGGGTGTCGAGATTGCCAGCGATGACCGCATGCTGCCCGATGCATTGCGTGGTTATGCACCGTTGGTGCGCGGCATTGCCCGCACCAACGCTCGCGTCTCCGTGACCCAGGGCGGCAATCTGTTGCTGCAGACCACGGTGTCACCCGGCGCTTTCGTCATCGACGACTTGTACGCCACGGGCTACGGCGGCGATCTGCAGGTGCTGGTGCTCGAAGCCGACGGCACCGAGCAACGCTTCATCGTGCCCTACGCCTCGGTCGCACAGTTGCTGCGTCCCGGCACCTCGCGCTTCAACTTCACCGCCGGCCAGACTCGCAACAACTACATCGACCATCAGGCCAAGTTCGTGCAAGGCGCGTACCAGCTCGGACTGAGCAATTCGCTGACCGGTTTCACGGGTGTGCAGGCCAGCGAAGGGTATGCCGCCTTGCTCGTGGGTGCGGCGTTCGGCACTCCCATCGGCGCCATGGCGCTCGACCTGACGCATGCCCGCACACAACTGGCGGCGGGTGCCGTGCAGGGACAGAGCTTGCGCCTGTCCTACAGCAAGAACATTCAAAGTTCCGGCAGCAACTTCTCGCTGGCTGCCTACCGCTTTTCAACCAGCGGCTATCTCGATTTCAACAATGCCATGCTGTACCGGGACGGCGAAAAGACGGGCTTCAGCACGACAAACTTCGGTCGACCCCGCAATCGCCTGACGCTGACGGTCGACCAAACCCTGGGGAAATGGGGACACCTGTCGTTCAGCGGCTTTACCCAGGATTACTGGAACAAGCCGGAGCGCGATGTGCAGTTCCAGGCGGGTTACAGCAAACAGTTCGGACGCGTGAGCTTTGGCGTCAACCTCAGTCGCAGCCGCACCGGTCGGGGCAGCATGCAAAACACCATGCTGTTCACCATCAACATGCCGCTGGATTTCGGTTCGTCCACCCATACGCCGCAACTGTCGGCGCAGGCGAGCCGCGACGGTTCAGGCAACTACAGCCAGCAAGCGACCGTGAGTGGCAGCGCCGGCGAAGACCGCGAGTACGGCTACAGCCTGACGGCAAGCCGCGACGGTGCGAGCCGTTCGGCCAGCACCTCGGCCAGTGGCCAGTACCAGGGCTCCAAAGCCCGGATCAACGCAAGTCTCAGCCAGGGCAGCGGCTACAGCAGTGTTTCCCTGGGCGGTGGCGGCGCCGTCATCATGCACCCCAACGGCGTGACGCTGACGCCCTACAGCGGCGAAACCATGGCGGTGATCAACGCGCCAGGCGCAGCGGGCGCAAAAATCCCGGGCTACCCAGGCTTGCGACTCGACGGCAAAGGCACGGCGGTTGTCAGCAACCTGCGGCCGTATCAGCTGAACGAAGTCGCCATCGATCCCGAAGGCACCGATCAAGGTGTAGAGCTGCGCGAAACCAGCCAACAGGTTGCGCCACGGGCCGGTGCCGTGGTGATGGTGGACTTCGCCACGGTGAAGGGCAATGCCCTGTTGTTGAACGTGCGCTTGAAAGACCAGAGCCCGCTGCCGTTCGGCGCCACGGTGGTCGATGACGCCGGTAACCCGGTGGGCACGGTCGGGCAGGGCGGGCAGTTGTACGCGCGGGTCAAGGACGGCACGCAGCGCCTGCAACTCAGTTGGGGTGCGCAGGGCGATCAGGCCTGCACCCTGCAAGTGCCGGCTTTCGAAGCGCAAGGCCAGGTGCTCAAGGCCGATGTGCTGTGCCTGGCTGAAACACGGCTGACCGGTACCGGTATGCACAAGGCCGGCGCCAATACAGGTGCTGGGCAATGAAGCTGCCGATCAATGCAATTTTTTCTATGTCGAATGAATCCGCCAAGGTAGCGTCATGAAATTCAGCTGTTCTTTCAGTTCCGCTCTGGTCGGAATTGCGTTGTTCATGACTTCGCAATTGGTGCAGGCCAAACTTACCTGCTTTGCTGCAGAGTCGGCTATTCCTGCGAATTTCACGATGGCACTGCAAGGCGGTGTCATCAGCGTGCCTCGGGATATGCTGGTCGGTGCGCGAATTTTCGTCCAGAGATTCAATCCCGCTGCTGCAGGTATTTCGTACCAATGCAAAACCACGGAGTCACATCCTGATGCAAACTCTCGATTCAAGGTCGAGATTGAGGGCAATCCCGTCGACTTTTTTGGTGAGCCTTTTCAGTACATCGGAAAAGTTTATCCAACAAATATCCCTGGCATTGGGGTAGCTTGGAACGGTGGGCAGGCGGGAGTTACTGGCGTTGGCAAGACCGAGGAACTCGCCCCCGTGCTTCAACCCGGCTGCACTGCGCTAAAGGAGTTCAAACTTGAATCAGGAAGCTGCCGAACTGCCCGGCTTGGATTTCTTGCTCCGTCGATGTCGCTGATCAAGACCGGGCCAGTGGCGGCGGGCACCATTGATTCGAGCAAGCTGGGTGCGCTGGTGATGAGCATGACTGTGGGAGACAGCGACCTCCTTCCCGTCGCCAGATTGAAACTGAGTGGCAGCATCGAAATTGTTTCTGGAACCTGCAAAACGTCGTCCGTCAATGTCGATATGGGAAAACAAAATATTTCTACACTGACCGGTATTGGCTCTGCCACACCGCAGGTCAATTTTACGATCGCACTGACGGACTGTCCGGCGTTTGCAGGCTTTTACCCTGACAGCGGCGTCGCTGCGCCTATATCTTCGGAAAAAGAACTCAACAACGGAATAATCAGCAAAGGCATTCGCAAGGACAACACACTCACGATGCGGGTGGACCCGGTCACAACACCTATTGATGCCGCAAATGGTGTGTTGAGCATAGAAACAGGTGTGGGGATGGCGACGGGCATCGGTGTGCAGCTGCGCGGCCCTGCAGGAGAGCCGCTCGCTTTGTCGCAACCGCTGGCAGTGACCGGCACACTCGCCAAGTCGATCAACATCACCCTTGGCGCTCGCTATTTGCAAACGACAGAAACCGTGACGCCGGGCAAAGCCAATGCGGTCGCGACCTACACGATCATTTATCAGTAGGCGGAAAACACATGTTCGCCAAATGGACGCCATGCAATGTGGCATTGGTAAATGGGGGCTGCGACGGGCGCGTGCAGCTGCGGCAAAGACTCGAGCAGGGCGGTTATGCAACTTCGGTGTTTGCCGATGCCGCTGAACTTCTTGCGTCGCTGAGCCTGGGAAAGCGCTTCGACCTCATCCTGGTGGTGGAAGACGACGCAATGTCATGGTGCCAGCTGTCGGCTGTTTGCCGCGTGCTTTGCGTGCCCGCGCTTCTTTTGACGCGGGAGTCGAGCTGGAAGCCGCAGATGGCCAGGGCGCATGATTTTCTTGCGTCTCCGCTCTTCGACTTCGCACTCCTGGCCTGCGAAGACGCGGAGTTGTACACCCGCATCTACACGCTGCTGCTGCGTGCCGCCGATCGCACCCAGCCGGTTGCACCCGTCGCACGGATCGAACCTGTGCAAGAGGTGGCGGAAGGTGGCTACCGTTTTGTCGATAGCCAGCACACCGTGTTGCACCGGGGAACGGAAATCAAACTCTCGGCGCGCCAGTTCGAGCTCGCATCTGCGTTGTTCCGCAATGTGGAGCGCATGGTGGAAAGCCGATGGCTCTGGGCTTCGCTGTGGAGCGAGCCATTGCCGCACCAGAACATGCGCGCACTCCACGTGTGCGTGGCCTCCGTGCGAAAGAAGCTCGCCCTGTATCCGGAGAACGGATTCACGCTACGTGCCGTCTACAGGCGCGGTTATCAGCTTCGCACGGTCCCGTCGCACGCACTCGCCGAACTGGAGGCGCAATGAACGCTTCATTTTTTCGCACCCCATGCCATGTGGCATTGATCGACAGCTTCGACGTCCAGCGGATCCAGTTGCGCGACAAGCTCGAGCACGCTGGCTGCACGCCGGTGCTGTTCGCAGATGTCTCCGAGCTCCTGACGGTGCTGAGCTGCGGCAAGCGGTTCGATCTCTTGCTGGTGGTCGAAGGTGGCAACTCCGCCTGGCGCCAGTTGTCGGCGGTGTGCGGCGTGATCGGCATGCCTGCGCTTCTTCTTGCAGAGGAGCCCGGCATTGATCGCACGGCCTCGTGGTTCCAGGGCTTTCCAGTTTCCCCACTCTTCGATTTCGCGTCCTTGGACAGCTCGAACGACGAGCTGTACAGCCGCATGTCCAGGCTGCTGCATCGCGCTGGAGAGCGCCGCGCTCCTTTCGGCGAGCTCGAGGAAACGGTTTTCGGTGGATATGCCTTTCACGAGGGCCTGCATTCCGTGCGGCACAACGGCCTCGACATCAGTTTGCAGCCCCGCCAGTTCGAACTTGCGCTCACGCTGTTTCGCAACGTCGGGCGTGTGCTCGAGCGCCAACAGCTATGGGCTTCGTTGTGGGGGGAGCCGTTTCCTCCGCAAGGCGGACGGTCGCTCGATGTGTGCGCCGCCAATGTGCGCAGAAAACTTCAGCTCTGCCCGGAGAACGGATTCACGCTGAACTCCATCTACAGGCGCGGCTATCGGCTGCAGGCGGCGTCGTCGATGAGACCTACGGCACTCGAACCGGCCACCGTCGCCCGGATGCATGCCGGCAGCGCGGCGACTTCTCGCCAGCTTCCCATCGGGTAGTCCCGTACAGCTTGCCCCGGGGCATGAAGCCGGGCGAAAGCCGGCGGTCGACAAGCGTCGGCCGCTGCGACATCGCCCCGGAAGCTGAACCTTGGCACGAGCAAAAGCGACGGTTGGCGGGCATGGCGGTCAAACACAAGCAAAGAGGAAAAGCGGTGACAGCAAGATCGAGAGTTTTCAGGACATTCGCCGCATTGGCGGCGGCGTGTGCGGCCATTTCGCTGGCCGCTTGTGGAGGGGGCGGCGGAGGCGCAGGGGCGGGCGCGGCCGTGCTCCCAGTGATGCCACAGCAGCTGGCCACTGCGCCGCCTGCATCCGTGCCGACGCCGGAGCCACTCCCGACATCCGGACCGATCGCAGCGCCACCCGCGGCGGCGGACCCTGTCGTCGGCACAGTCACGTTGACCGGCAAAGTCACCTACGACTCGGTTCCCAACCGGAATGGCCCGCTTGTCTACGCCGACACGGTTGCCAAACCCGTGCGCGCTGCCTCGGTGGAAATTCTCGACGCCAAGGGCGCGCTGGTGGCGGCGGCCACCACCGACGACAGTGGCATCTACACAGCGGCAGTGCCTGCCAGGACCATGCTCACGGTGCGCGTTCAAGCGCAGCTTCTTCGCAGCGGTGCCGGCGCGAACTGGGACGTGAGCGTACGGGACAACACGACGCAGAACGCCTTGTATTCCATGGAGTCCGCTGAATTCCCTTCGGGCGCCGGTGCGCCCAGGCGCGATCTGCACGCGGCTTCGGGGTGGGGCGGTGCCGGCTACACGGAGCCGCGCGCGGCGGCGCCTTTTGCGGTGATGGACACGGTCTATGCAGCGATGCTGAAGGTCGAGGCCGCCGCACCGGGAACGCGGTTTCCGGCACTGAAGGTTTTCTGGAGCGCCAACAACCTCGGCGCCGTGGGCGACAAGTCGCTCGGGCAGATCGGCACCAGCCACTTCGCCAACATGATCACCGGCGCGGAGATGTATGTGCGTGGCAAGGAAAACGTCGACACCGACGAGTTCGACTCGTCCGTGATCGCGCATGAATGGGGCCACTATTACCAGGCGGCCTTCAGCAGGGACGACTCGATCGGCGGCCGCCATGCGGGCCCGGACCGCGTTGATCGCCGCGTTGCCTTTTCCGAAGGTTGGGGAACAGGCTTTTCGGGCATCGTGCTCGAGCGCAACAACTTCATGGATTCGACCGGGGACAAGCAGGCGCGAGGCGGCGGTTTCGACCTTTCGCGCGGGCCGCAGGACAACCCCGGCTGGTACCGCGAGCTGTCGATCCAGCACATCTTCTGGAGCCTGAATGCGCAGGTCGGCTTCAAGCCGATCCATGACGCCATGACAAGCATGCCGTTCAGGACACATGCGCCGGTCACTTCCATTCATTCCTTCGCGGCCGCATTCAATGCCGTGGCGCCGGACAGCGCACCGGTCCTGGCGGCCTTGCTGCGCACGCAGGGCATCAGCGATGCGCCCAACGATCCTTTCGGCCTGCTGGAAACCAACGCCGGGGGCCTGCCGGAGGTGCCCAACGTCTTGCCGATGCACACCGAGGCGCAGGTGGGCGTTGCCGCCGCGGCATGCGTCTCGAATGTGGCGGGCAGCACGAACAAGCTGGGCAACTACCGCTACCTGCGCTTCACCGCGCCCGCTTCGCGCGAGTACCGGTGGGCGCTGGCGCCGACGACCGAAGGCGCCGATCTCGCCGTCTCTTTCTATCGCGGCGGCGTCGTTCCCGAATGGACCCGCAAAGCACCTGCCCAGCCTTCGGTGACTGTCGCCAACCTGACCGCCGGCTTCGACTACATCGCCGCAGTCCAGGATCGCAACGGCACCTCGGCGTGCTTCAACCTCACCATCCAATAGAAACAACAGCGATGACCAAACTTCGTTCGACCTCCCGTGTCGCGGCTGCCTCGATCGCCGTGCTGCTCGCTGCCGCAACACTGGCGGCGCAAGCGTCCGGCACCACCACGCTGGCACCCCGCAAGCCGCACGACTCCGGTGTCGGCATGACCTACCGGATCGACGCCACGCCGCAGCTCGGGCGCGCGACGCCCGTCGTGCTGCAGTTCGACAGCGTGACGGATGTCGATGGCGCCGCGGTGAGCTTCAGCACCGATCCTGGCCTTTCCATCCAGGGCAATCGCACGCTGGCACTGCCGGCCGGCAAGAAGACCGCTGCCACGGTGTTCCTGGTCAGCGAAAGCGAAGGCCTGTCCTACCTGCACGTGTTCATCACGCAGGGCGGCGGCATGAGCGCCATCTCTGTCCCCATCCAGACCGGGACGACCGCAGCCCTCATGAAGCCGTCGGGCGAGCTCAAGCGAAACGCGCGTGGCGACAAGATCATTTCCATGCCGGCCAGGTAATGGATGCAGATCGGGCATTCATTGCCTCCAGCTTCAGCATGCCGGCAACCAGGATGAAAACGCCTCATGGCGCGCCGGAAAATCTGGCGCTGATCAAACAGGGCTTGGCCGTGACGGCGGTTTTTTCGTCGTGGCCGGACGAACTCCTGGAAAGGTTGTTGCCTGCATCGCGGCTGCGCCGGCATTTGCGTGGCGACTACGTGTACAGCGAAGCGCTGGGCGAGCCGGAAATACTGGCTGTGGTGTCTGGCCACCTCATGGTGAGCCGTGTGGGTTTCGACGGTTCGCAGGTGCCCCTTGCGATTCTTGGGCCGGGGTTCGTCAGCGGCATGTCGCGCGGACTGAATCCGAACGATGAAGCGCTGCATGGCTACCGTGCTCACGACGATGCGGTCGTGGTTCATCTTCCGGCGCGGGTGGTGATTCACGCGCTGGGCTCCGACGCAGCGCTCTGGAAAAACATGGCCCGCGTGCTGTCGAAACAGCATCGCCAGATTTTCACCACCGTGCTGGACCAGTTGACGGGCAACACGCGTCAGCGGCTCGCGGCCGCCATTGGTAGGCTCGCCTGGATCTACGGCGTGGACGACGAGACCCGGAGCCTGCGCCTGCGGCTTTCGCAGGACGACCTCGCGGCCATGCTGCAGGTTACCCGGCGGTCCATCAACAGGGAGATACACACGCTCGAAGACCTGGGCCTGATTCGCTCGGAATACAACGGAGTGACCGTTCTCGACTTGCAGGCGCTGCGCAAGCTGGGCCGCAATGTGGCCGCGGAGGCCGATGCCTGAATCCTGCTGCGGATTGCCACGGCGCGCGGCGCTTCAGCAGGCGCTATGAAATCTGGAAACACCATCTTCATGGGAAAAGGAATGCGATGATTTTTGTCTGGCCAGGGTTGAATTTTCTTGGCGTGCATGTCGTGCGGGTCACTGTTGCGGTGGTCACATTCGTGCCAAAGCGTCTGCTCGGCCGGGGCCGCCTGTGCTGAGTGCACAGACGGATGCGCCCGAGGGGGCAAAAGGAGCAGAGTCACCTTCCAGGTTGGCGATAGCGTCTCTGTCGGCGCTATGCACCATTGCCCGCTTTCACCAGGTTGCAGCCGATGCGTCGCTGCTGGCGCACCAGCTGGGCCTGACGCCTTCAGAGCCGATAGACATCGCCACGCTGCTGCGCGCAGCCAAGCACCTCGGCCTCAAGGCCAAATCCTCTCGCACCACACCTGAGCGCCTGTCTTTGACTCCGCTGCCTGCGCTGGCCGTGCTGCGCAACGACGACGGCAGCGAGCGCTTCGTCATCCTCGCCCAGTGCGATGCGCAACGCATCCTGCTGCAAGACCCCGCTGCAGAAACCGCCCGCCCCGTCATCGAACCCCTGGACGTCTTCGCTGCGCATTGGACCGGCGAACTCATCCTCATCACCTGCCGCGCCAGCCTGGCGGGCGAACTCGCCAAGTTCGACTTTTCCTGGTTCATTCCCAGCCTCGTCAAGCACCGCAAGTTGCTGGGCGAAGTGCTTTTCATCTCCTTCATCCTGCAGCTCTTCGCGCTGGTCAGTCCGCTGTTCTTCCAAGTGGTCATGGACAAGGTGCTGGTACACCGCGGTGTGACCACACTGGACGTCCTCGTCATCGGCCTCGTGGTCGTCGTCGTCTTCGAGTCGTTGCTCAACGGCTTGCGCAGCTACGTCTTCAGCCACACCACCAACCGCATCGACGTCGAACTCGGCGCGCGGCTGTTCCGTCACCTCGTGCAGTTGCCTCTCGCCTACTTCCAGGCCCGGCGCGTCGGCGATTCGGTCGCCCGCGTGCGTGAACTAGAGAGCATCCGCAGCTTCCTGACAGGCAATGCCCTCACGGTGCTACTGGACGTCGTCTTTTCCATCGTCTTCGTGGCCGTCATGCTGTTCTACAGCGCGCCACTCACCTTGATCGTGCTTGTCAGCATGCCGCTGTACTTTGGCCTGAGTCTGGCGGTGGTGCCCATCCTGCGCCGTCGCCTGGACGAGAAGTTCGCCCGCGGAGCAGAGAACCAGGCCATGCTGGTGGAAACCGTCAGCGCCATCCAGACCGTCAAGGCCACAGCACTCGAGCCCGCCTTCGGGCGCCGCTGGGACAACCAGCTCGCGGCTTACGTCTCGGCCAGCTTCAGAACCCAGAACCTCGCCAGCTGGGCGCACGAGGGCGTCAACCTCATCGGCAAGCTCGTCAACGCCGCCACCCTCTGGTATGGCGCGCACCTGGTCATGAACAACGAACTGACGGTCGGTCAGTTCGTCGCCTTCAACATGTTCGCCCAGCGTGTGAGCCAGCCCATCATGCGCATGGCCCAGCTGTGGACCGACTTCCAGCAGACCGGGATATCCATGGCACGCCTGGGCGACATTCTCAACACCCGCACTGAAGTCGCGCCCAGTACCGCGGCCCAACTCCCGGCGCTAAAGGGCCGCGTCACGCTGGACAACCTGAGCTTCCGCTACCGCCCCGAAGCAGCCCCTGTGCTCAACAGCGTCAGCTTGGACGTGCGCCCCGGCGAAGTCATCGGCATCGTCGGGCGCTCGGGCTCCGGCAAGAGCACGCTGACCAAGCTCGTACAGCGTCTCTACACCCCTGAGCAAGGGCGGCTGCTGGTCGACGGCATCGACATCAGCCTGATCGATGCGGCGCAACTGCGAAGACAGGTGGGCGTCGTGCTGCAGGAGAACACCCTGTTCAACCGCAGCGTGCGCGAGAACATCGCCATCGTCGATCCGGCGGCTCCGCTAGAAGCGATCATCCACGCGGCCCGGCTTGCTGGCGCGCATGAGTTCATCAGCGAGCTGCCCGAGGGCTATGACACCATGGTCGGCGAGCAGGGCGTCGGCCTCTCGGGCGGGCAGCGCCAGCGGATCGCCATAGCCCGCGCGCTCTTCACGCACCCGCGCATCCTGATCTTCGACGAGGCCACCAGTGCGCTGGACTACGAGAGCGAGTCCATCGTGCAACGCAACATGGCGCACATCTGCAAGGGGCGCACCGTCTTCATCATTGCCCACCGGCTGAGCGCCGTGCGGCGTGCCGACCGGATCATCGTGATGGACAAGGGCCGAATTGTCGAAGGCGGCACGCACGAAGTCCTTTTGAAGCGACCCAAGGGGATCTATGCGCACCTGTGGGCGATGCAGGATGGAAGGCTTCCCAACGAAGAGGCAGGAGCAACGGCATGACAGAAGTCTCTGGCACCGCACCTGCTGCCAACGCCCCCAGCGTTCGTCATCCGGTTCTTGAGTTGCTCGGGCGCTACCGCGCGATCTTCATGGCGGCCTGGAAGCACCGCCACGAACTGGCCGGCCCCAGGCGCCTGTCCGACGAAGCGGCTTTCCTGCCAGCGGCCCTGAGCCTGCAGGACACGCCCGTGCATCCGGCGCCGAGGCGGCTGGCCTATGCGTTGATCGCGCTGTTCCTCATTGCCTTGACATGGTCCATCTTCGGGCAGATCGACATCGTCGCCGTGGCGCCCGGCAAGATCATCGTGAGCGAGCGCACCAAGGTCATCCAGCCGCTGGAGGTGAGCGTGGTCAAGCGGGTGCTGGTAAGGGATGGAGACCATGTGGAGGCCGGACAGGCATTGGTCGAACTTGATTCCACCAGTGCGAATGCGGACAAGAACAGCGTCGACGAGCAGTTGAAGTCGATGCAGTCGGAGGTGCTGCGCACACGAGCGTTGCTTCAGGCGCTGAGCTCGCAAGGCGCAGCCCGCACGCCGGAACTGGGCAAGCGCATTCCCACCGGCTGGACGGACGGCGACATCGGCGCAACGCAAGCCCAGTTGGGCGATGAGTGGAGCGAAATCACAGCCAAGCTCGCGAAGGCCGCCTCTGAGATCAACCGTCGCCAGGCCGAGATCGCGACCGTGCGCGAGATGGTCACCAAGCTGGAAACCACGGTACCGATTGCGAAGCAGCGAGAGGCCGATTTTCATCAACTGGCCAACCATGGGTTCATGTCGAGCCATGCGAACCAGGACCGTACGCGAGAGCGCATCGAACTCGAGCGCGACCTGGCAACTCAGCGCGCCCGGCTCGCCGAAGCCAATGCCACCTTGCGCGACAGCGAGAACACCCTAGCTGCCTACATCGCAGAGACCAAGCACAGCCTGAGGACGCGGGAAGCGGCGGCTGAACTCAAACGTCAGCAAGGCACGCAGGATCAAGCCAAGGCCGGCCTGCGCGAGAGCCTCACCACATTGAAGGCCCCGGTGGCAGGCACGGTGCAACAACTGGCCGCGCACACAGAAGGCGGCGTGGTTACGCAAGCGCAGCCTCTGATGGTCATCGTGCCCGACGGCGCGCAAGTGACCGCCGAGGTGACGCTGGACAACAAGGACATCGGCTTCGTCAACACCCGCCAGCAAGCCACGATCAAGCTGGAGACCTTTCCGTATACGCGTTACGGCACGGTCAGCGCGACCGTCAGGACGATCACGGCAGATGCAGTGAACGACGAGAAGCGCGGAGCGATCTTCCCGGTGACGCTGAACCTGGGGGCGACAACTATCGACGTGGATGGCAAGGCGATCAAGCTATCCCCGGGGATGAACCTTACGGCGGAGATCAAGACGGGCAAGCGGCGAATCATCGAATTCCTGTTGAGCCCGGTGCAAAGAGCAGCGAGCGAGAGCTTGCGAGAACGATAGCTCGCAAGCGATCTGGATCAAAAAATGAAAGGAGGAATTACTTCGAATCAAACTGAGTTTTAGTGCGCTTAATCAAACTTACAGGGATAGGAATAAATCGTGAATAAAAACGGAAAATCTATTGAAACGGGTGAGTCGTCTGGTGACTTCGCTCAGAAGTTCTTTGGCACTGACGGTGACGATTACTTGGTAGGTGGGAAAGGCAACGATCTTCTGATCGGCGGGGCCGGAAATGACGAGCTGTCGGGCGGACTTGCCGGCGAAGTAAGCAAGGACGTTATGGAGGGCGGCCTTGGCGACGACCGGGCTTATGCCGACTGGGATGGGAGCCCTGCAGTTGCTACCGGGGTGAGCGAGTGGGAAGCGGAGCGCGACTTTCAATACGCCTTTGACTACCCCGTTGAGGCAGCCGCTGCTGCCGTAGCCGCCGCCGCAGCAGCCGCTGCAAAGGCCAAAGTCGAAGGGGAAGACACCTTTCGGTATCGTTCGGGCGACGGAAATGACCGTCTCGTCGGCATCGAAACTCTGGAACTGCTCAACCTGAATCCGGATGAGGTGCGGCCTTCCAGCGAAACGGGTATTGAGATCGTGTCGACAGGACAGATTATTTCGGCCGATGGGGCTCTGGACAAGATCAAGTTCGCTGACGGCACCGTTTGGGGGAAAAAGGAGATGCTCGCGGCACTGAACGTCGACGAGACCCTCACGGGCACAGACGGGGACGATGTGATCAACGGCTATGCAGGCAATGACACGCTCGAAGGCGCGTTGGGCAACGACACATTGCGCGGCGGTAGTGGCGACGATACCTATGTCTACTACGCAGGCGACGGTAACGACCGAATCGTCGATGGCAACGGCAACGACGGGTTGGACCTGAGAAGGCTGGACGCCACAGACGTGACGCTGAACGCGACCGCGCAGGGTAATCTGGAGCTGCAGATCAAGGAAACCGGCGAGCGCATCATCATCGGGACCTCCGGCACAGGTGCGCAGATCGACCGCATCGACTTCTTCCAGGACGGCTCGTCCTGGGGCGCGGCGGAGTTCAACGCCGTGATGAGCAAAGACATGGTCTTTTCAGGCACCGACGGCCATGACCACTTGATGGGCTGGCGAGGCAACGACACGCTGTTGGGCGGCGGCGGCGATGATCTTCTGGACGGAGGAGAAGGCAACGACACATTGATCGGTGGATTGGGCAACGACCGCTTGAATGGCAGTTTGGGCCAGGACATCATGGAAGGCGGATTGGGCGACGACATGGCTGTCAGTAACGGGGCAGGCACCTATCGTTACCGTTCAGGCGACGGCAATGACACGATCAAAGGTGTCAAGACCTTGGAACTGTTGGACCTGAATCCGGTCGACGTGCGCTTTATGGGCGAACTCGGGCAGGACCGGTTGCAGGCGATCAAAGTGCTGAAGACAGGGCAGACCATTTCAGACGACGCAATCTCGCCGAGCGGATGGGAAGAATGGATCGAGGCGAAACAGGCAGGGCGCCCCCAGCCGGGGGATTGGGCGTACGTGCCCCGTAGGCTGGACACTTTCGTAGACAGCATCAAATTTGCCAACGGCACCGTGTGGGGCAAGAACGAGATGATCAAGGCCATGAACGCCAACGAAAATCTGGCGGGCACGAAAGGTAACGATCTGATCGAAGGCTTTGGCGGCAACGACACCATTGACGGCGGCAAGGGCAACGACACCTTGCGCGGCGGGAGCGGCGACGACACCTATGTCTACCTTCCAGGCGACGGTAACGACCAAATCATCGATGGCACAGGCAATGACACCTTGAAGCTGGCGAGATTCAAAGTCACAGATGTCCTGCTGAACGCTACCGGGCAGGGCAACCTGGAGCTGCAAATCAAGTCAAGCGGGGAGTGCATCACCATCGGGACATCCACGGGGGGGGCGCAGGTCGACCGCATCGTCTTTTCCAATGGCTCGTGGGGCGAGAAGGAGTTCAACGCCGCGACGAGCAAAGGTGCGGTCTTTTCGGGTACTGAAGGTCGCGACTCCTTGACCGGTTGGCAGGGTAACGACACCCTGGACGGCCGTGGTGGGAACGATGATTTGTCGGGCAGGGACGGCAACGACACCTTGGACGGCGGACAAGGCAACGACACTTTGCGCGGTGACGCGGGCAACGACACCCTGACAGGCGGAGCAGGCGACGATGAGATGTACGGCGGAGGGGGCGACGACACCTACCGCTACCTTCAAGGTGACGGCAACGATCGCATCGACGATGGCAGCGGCTACGACACTTTGGAGCTGATAGGTGTCAAAGCCGCAGACGTCGCGCTGAACGCCACTCTGCAGGGCGATCTGGAGTTGCAGCTTCATGCAACAGGGGCGCGCATCACGATGGGGACTGTCCATAGGGGGGCGCAAGTCGATCGCATCGCCTTCTCCGATGGCTCGTCTTGGGGCATGACGGAGTTCGATGCCGCGATGAGCAAAGACATGGTCTTTTCCGGCACGGACCGCTCCGACAACTCTACCGGCTGGCGGGGAAACGACACACTGAACGGCGGAGCAGGCGACGACACCTTGAACGGTGAGGCAGGCAACGACTCCCTGTCCGGCGGACAAGGCAAAGACGTCTTGTACGGTGGGGCAGGCAACGACACCCTGATTGGCGGAGATGGCAGAGACTTGTTGGCGGGTGGGAGTGGAGACGACACTTACCTCTTTTCCACCGGTTGGGGGAGTGACTCGCTTTATGAAGGCAGCAGCGCCGCGGACGGCAACGACACCCTCAAGTTCGGCGCCGGCATTTCGGCCGAGCAACTCTGGTTTCGAATGGTTGGACTCGATCTGGAAATCTCTGCCATCGGAACGCAAGATCGAATCTCCATTGAAAGATGGGCTTACAACAAATCGGTTGAACAGTTCACCACCAGCGATGGCAAGACATTGAAGGTCAATGACGTACAAAACCTCGTGCAGGCGATGGCTGCCTTCTCGCCGCCAGCGGCGGGCCAGACTTCCTTGTCCGCCAGCCAGCACAACAGCCTTGACTCGGTGATCGCCGCAAACTGGCATTGACAACGCCAGACTGAGAAGCGATCGCTGCGCGGAGTGGCCAAGCGATGGCGCCGCGCGCGATCTGAGTGTTTGTCTTTCTCCCTTCGCCTCTGGGGGAGGGCCGGGGTGGGGGCACGACAGCGCTGAAACAAGCTCGGCGTATCGTTGGAGGCCTGCCCCCATCCCAACCTTCCCCCAAAGGGGGAAGGAGCAAGGCAGGAATTCCTCACCAAGGAGCCCCCATGGCACAGATCGGCAAGGCGCCCTGCGACGACACGCTGATCCTGCATGGCTCGCGCACCGGGGAGGGCGCATGCCCCGAGGCCTCCAAACCCTGGGTGCTCGCCGCGGCCATCGCGGGCTCCAGCATGGCCTTCATCGACGGCACCGTCGTCAATGTCGCGCTGCCGGCCATCCAGGCCGACCTGCACGCGACCGCTTTCCAGGTGCAATGGGTGGTCGAGTCGTATGCCTTGCTGCTCGCGGCGCTGCTGCTGGTGGGAGGCGCGCTGGGCGACCATTTTGGGCGGCGACGCATCTTCGCGATCGGCATCGGCGTCTTCGCTGTGTCGTCCGTGGGTTGCGCGCTCTCGACCAGCGTGCAGCAACTCATCGCAGCGCGGGCGGTGCAAGGTATCGGGGGGGCGCTGCTGGTGCCGGGCAGCCTGGCGCTCATCAGCGCGTCGTTTCCAGAGAATGAGCGCGGCAAGGCCATCGGCACCTGGTCGGGCTTCAGCGGCATCACCGCGGCGGTGGGGCCGGTGCTTGGCGGTTTCCTGGTCGATCACTTTTCCTGGACCTGGGCCTTCCTCATCAACGTGCCGATGGCGCTGGGCGTGCTGTGGATCGTCTGGCGCCATGTGCCCGAGAGCCGGGGCGCCTCGGCCCGCGGCGGGCTCGATGCATGGGGTGCGCTGCTGGCGACGGCCGGGCTGGGCGGCATCGTGTACGCCTTCATCGAGGCGCCTGCGCAGGGTTGGCGTTCGCCGTCGGTGCTTGCCGCACTGGCCGTCGGGGTGGCGGGCAGCGTCGGCTTCTTCGCCGCAGAGCGCAAGGTGCGCTCGCCGATGCTGCCTCTGGCGCTGCTGCGCATCGGCAACTTCAGCGGCGCCAACCTGCTGACGCTGCTGCTGTATGCGGCGCTGGGCGGCGCGCTGTATTTTCTTCCGCTCAACCTGATTCAGGTGCAGGGCTACTCGGCCACGGTGGCGGGCGCAGCGCTGTTGCCGTTCATCTTCATCATGTTCGCGCTCTCGGGCTGGGCCGGGCAACTGGTCGACCGCTTCGGGCCGCGCATGCCGCTGGTGGTGGGGCCGTCCATTGCCGCCGTCGGCTTCGCGCTGTTCGCGGTGCCGGGCGTGGGCGCGAGCTACTGGAGCGGCTTCTTGCCGGCCGTGGTGGTGCTGGGCTTCGGCATGACGGTGACGGTGGCGCCCTTGACCACCACGGTCATGAACGCCGTCGGGCCTGAGCTTGCGGGCGTGGCCTCGGGCGTGAACAACGCGGTGTCGCGCGCGGCGGCGGTCTTGGCGATCGCGGTGTTCGGCGCGATCATGGCCTGGGCGTTCGACATGGCGCTGGCCGGCCACCTGCGCGGCATGGGCGCGTCGGCGCAGGTGACGGCGTTCCTCGAAGGCGAGCGCAGCAAACTGGCCGGCGCAGGGGTGCCGCCGGGCGTGGACGCCGCCACCGCCGCGGCGCTCAAGCGCGCGGTGGCCGAGTCTTTCGTGGCGGGGTTCCGGTGGGTGATGCTGCTGGGCGCCGGTCTGGCCGTGCTGAGCGCGGCGAGCGCGTGGCTGATGATCCGGGGCCGCCCTGCTGAGGGAGGCCCGGGCAACACATGAAGAGACGACATGCCGGTGCAGGAAGAGCAACGCGTCGATGTGCTGATCGTCGGCGCGGGCCTCTTCTTATGGACGCTCGAAAACGACCTGACCTGTGCGCAGGGATGCCGGCTGCTCAACCACATGGAGAAGCACGGCTGGGCGCAATGCGCGCCGCGCAACGCCGACCCCGCGCGGGTGCCGCAACCGTGGCCGGATCTTTCCTCGGGCGCGCAGCTCAAGCCGGCGCGTGAGCGGGGGAGAGCAGCGCGTCGAGTTCCGCCCACAGCGGATCGCATTGCCCCGCGCGGTACGCCGCCGCCCGGAAGGTCGGGTGTTCGCCGTGGTACGTGTCCCAGAGCGTGCGGTGCCCGTCCGCCACGCAGGCCCGTACATTGGCCAGCCGGTCGGCGGCCTTGACCACCAGGGCCAGTTCCTCGTCGCCCGTCACCTTCGCGAGCGCCGCATAGGTCTTGGCCTTGCGTTCCTTGCGGGTGGTGCCGGGTGCATCGGTCAGCAGCGCCACGCAACGCGCGACAAGGTCGCCGAAGCGCGACTGCACTTCAGGCACCGTGGCGTCGGTGTCCTCGACCACGTCGTGCAGGTAGCCGATGACCTGGGCCGCCTCGCCGTAGGGCTGCAGCAGGGCGACGACAGCGTCCAGGTGATGCACATAGGGGTGCGGGCCGTACTGCTGGTCGCCGTGCATGGCGATGGCGTAATGGCGGGCGGCAGTGAGGCCGGGTGTGGGTGTGCTGGTTGAAAGGGTCATGCGGCGTTGTCCTTGGGCTCGTTTCATTCTGCTTGTGCGCGCGGTGCGCGAAAGGCGGCCACGGCGCATCGGCGATGTCGGCGGTGGCGCTGCCGAGATGCCGCGAAGGTGCCGCGAAGCCGCAGATAATCGGCGCTTCCCGTCTTTTGTATCGCATCAGGTCAGCCACGCCGTGTCGAAGCCAACCTGCCTCTGGACTTCGATCCACCCTGTTCGGGTGTGCTGCGCCTGTGTTCGAACGCTATTACCGCGAACTGCTGAGCTTTCTCTCCCGCAAGGTGTCGGACCGCGCCACCGCGGCCGACCTGGCGCAGGAGAGCTACGCCCGCGTGTACGAGGCGCAGCGCACCGGCAGCGTGGTGCGCGACCCGCGCGCCTTGCTCTACCGCACCGCCCGCAACCTGGTCACCGACCACCATCGCCGCACCAGCGTGCGTGCCGGGGAGGGCACGGCCTCGAACGAGGAGCCCGTCGAGCTCGACGACTTCATCGGGCCCGAGACCTTCGAGCCCGACACCATCCTCGCGTCCGGCCAGGGCCTGGCGGCCATGGTCGAGACCATCGACAGGCTGCCCCCGCGCTGCCGCGAAGCCTTCGTGCTCTACAAGTTCGACGGCCTCTCGTACGCCGAGGTGGCCGAGCGCATGGGCGTCTCGGTGCGCACGGTGGAGATGCAGCTGCGCATTGCCATGGAGGCATGCTGGGCGTGCCTGGAGCGCACGAACGGACCCCGATGAACAAGAGGACGGAAGCGGCAACGCGCGAGCGATGCGATACAGGGTTTTGCAGCGCTCGCGCGTCTACATCGATAGGAGAGCTCGCCGAGCCATGACCCCACCCTTGCCACCGCCGGAAGATGCATCGCGCCTGCGACAGGACGTGCTGGAGTGGTTCGTGCGCCGCCACCGCGAGGCATGGCGCGCGTCGGACGAGCGCGAGTTCCAGGCCTGGCTCGGTGCCGACCCGCGGCATGGCGAGGCGTACAGCCAATGGGAATCGCGCTGGGAGGCGCTCGACGCCATTTCGCCCGAGACCGTCGCCACCTGGCGCAGCGGCTTCGCCGGCAACCGGGCGGCGCCCACGCGCCGCGGCTTCCTGCGCCCGGCCCTTGCCATGGCGGCCGCGGGCATGGCCGTGGGCGGCGGCTACCTTGGCTGGAGCCACCTGCAGGCCCAGCCCGTGTTCGAACAGGCGTTCGCGACGCGGCGCGGGCAGCAGCTCGACGTGCCGCTGCCCGACGGCACCCGACTGCGGCTGGACACCGCCACCCGGATCGAGATCCGGCTTTTTCGCGATCGCCGCGAGGTGACGCTGCTCGACGGCCAGGCCGTGTTCGCGGTGCAGTCCGATGCGGGCCGCCCGTTCGACGTGCTGGCCGGGCCGCTGCGGGTGCGCGTGGTCGGCACGCGCTTCGCCGTGCGGTACACGCCGGGCATCGCGGGCGCCGACGGGGCGCGGGTGTCGGTCGACGAGGGCAAGGTGCACGTCATGCGCAAGGAGGCTGCGAAGGACGGCGTTTTCCTCGTCGCCGGGCAGCAGGTGGAAAGCGATGCGCTGGGCGTGCTGGCGGCGGTGTCGTCCGTTCCGGGCGAAGGCATCGCGCCCTGGCGCGAGCACCGGCTGAGCTTCGTGGACACGCCGCTGTGGCGCGCGCTCGCCGAACTGGAGCGCTACGGCAGCACGGGGCTGGTGGTGAAAGACCCGGTCGTGGCGGCGCTGCGCCTGAGCGGCACCTTCGATCCGCGTGACGCGCGCACGCTGCGGCGCGCCTTGCCGAGCGCCTTGCCGGTGCGCCTGAAGGATGCGGGCTCGGTCGCCGAGATCGTCTCGATCCCTTAGCCGGCAGCCCGGCAGCCCGGCCGCGACGGCGGCGAAGTATTTTTTTGCGGGGGCTACGGGATTTCCGGTGCCTCGTGCGTCAGCCCAGATAGGAACCACTTGCATTCACTACCTGGAAGACGCTTTTTCATGAACCGCTTGAAGACGACGCCGGCGCCGCTGGCCCTGGCCATTGCGCTGGCCCTGGCGAGCTCGCCGATGCTGACCCTGGCCCAGACGCAGGGGGCGCCTCGACAGATCAGCATCGCCGCGCAACCGCTGGCCGAGGCATTGAACGATTGGGCGCGGCAAACGCGCATCCAGCTTGTTGTGCAGCAGAGCCTGGTGGCGGGCAAGACCGCGCCGGCCATCTCGGGCAGCCTCACGCCGCGCCAGGCGCTCGACCGGCTGCTGGCCGGCAGCGGCCTGGCTGCCACCATGCAGGGCAATGCCGCGGTCATCAAGCCCGCGCCGGCTGCAACGGGGGCAACGGGCGCATCCACCTTGCCGGCGGTCACGGTGACGGCCGGTGGTGAAGAAAGCGCCACCGGCCGCGTGCAGGGCTACGTCGCCAGGCGCAGCGCCACCGGCACCAAGACCGACACGCCCATTGTCGAAACGCCGCAGTCGATCTCGGTCATCACGGCCGACCGCATCGAGGCCATCGGTGCCACCAACCTCAAGGACGCACTGGGCTACACGCCGGGCGTGTCGACCACCACCTACGGCGCCGACTCGCGCTACGACTGGATCTCGCTGCGCGGCTTCGACGCCTATTCGCCGGGCTTCTACCTCGACGGCCTGCCGCTGCGCAACAACAGCACCTGGGGCGTGTGGCGCACCGAGAACTACGGCGCCGAGCGCATCGAGTTGCTGCGCGGTCCGTCGTCGGTGCTGTACGGCATGAGCGGGCCGGGCGGGGTGGTGAACGTGGTCAGCAAGCGTCCGACGGCAGAGCCCGTGCGCGAGCTGCAACTGCAGGTGGGCGACCACAACCGCAAGCAGGTGGCGGGTGACTTCTCGGGCGCGCTGGACGCCGAGGGCAAGGTGCTCTACCGCATCACCGGCGTGCTGCGCGACGCGCAATTGCCCGCCGCAGGCGAGCCCGACGACCACACGTACATCGCGCCCTCGCTCACCTGGAAGCCGTCGAGCGACACCACGCTCACGCTGCTGTCGCAGTTCACCCGCACGCGCAGCGGCGTGTACACCCGCGCGCGGCCGAAGGTCGGTTCGCTGGAGCCGACCGCGATCGGCACCTACATTCCCTCGACGCTGTTCGTGGGCGAGCCCGGCTTCGATCGCTTCAACCAGGACCAGGAAATGGTCGGCTACCAGTTCGAGCACCGCATCGACGACACCTGGACCGTGCGGCAGAACGCGCGCTATGCGCACCAGAAGCTCGACTACAAGGGCACGCAGCTGTCCGGCTTCGCCACCGTGAACCCCGACCTCCCGAGCGACCCGGCCAACTTCCAGCTGCTCAGGCGCAGCGTGTTCGGCAGCCGCGAGAACATCGGCGCGGTGGCGCTCGACAACCAGGCGCAGGCCGACTTCCGCTGGGGCGACACGCAGCACAAGGTGCTGGTCGGGCTCGACTACCAGCGCACGCGCATCGACCAGTTCACCTTCAGCGGCGGCAGCGCGTCGCAGCTGAACGCCTACGCGCCCGTCTACGGCGGGCCGATCCGCGTGCCCGAGCCGTACTTCAACGGCATCACCCGCCTGACGCAGACCGGCGTGTACCTGCAGGACCAGGTCAAGTGGGGCGACCGCTGGACGCTGACGCTCGGCGGGCGCTACGACAGCGCCGACAGCACCATCGACAGCCGCCTGGACGGCTCGCGCCAGCGCATTCGCGACCACAAGTTCACCAGCCGCGCGGGCCTGGTCTACCTGCACCCGAGCGGCTGGGCGCCGTACGTGAGCTACTCCGAGTCGTTCGCGCCGACGGGCGTCATCGACCCGGTCTCGGGCGATCCGTTCAAGCCCGAGAGCGGCAAGCAGTACGAGGCGGGCGTGCGCTACCAGCCGCCCGGTCGCAAGGCGCTCTACAGCGCGGCCGTGTTCGACCTGCGCCGCAAGAACTACATCAGCTACGACGGCGACTTCCTGCCCAAGCAGACCGGCGAGATCTCGGTGCGCGGCCTGGAGCTCGAGGCCACCACCGAGCTGGTGGCGCGCCTGAACCTCACGGCCTCGTACAGCTACACGCCGCGCGCGGTCGTCACGGCCAGCGCCAACCCGAGCGAAATCGGCAAGCAGGCCACGGCCGTGCCGCGCCACCGGCTGTCGGTGTGGGCGGACTACCGTTTCGCCAACCGCGTGAAGGTGGGCCTGGGCGCGCGCTACACAGGCTCGAACCGCGGCGACGGCGAGTCGGTGGCGCCGAACCGGGTGCCGGCCTCGACCGTGTTCGACGCCATGGTCGGCTACGACATCGACCGCTGGAGCCTGGCGCTGAACCTGCGCAACCTCACCAACAAGACCTACATCGCGAACTGCGGCTACGGCAACTGCTACTACGGCTATCCGCGCACGGCGGTGGCGACGGCCACCTACCGCTGGTAGGCCGGGGCCGCGCAGCGGCTACTGCTGCCGCGGCATCAGCTCGTAGAAGTCGAAGCCGTTGCTGCGCCCGCCCAGGCAGGCGGCCAGGGTGTCTTCGATCCTGCGCGACTGCGCGAGCCGGTTGCGCCACTTGCGCACGCTGTGGCCTTCGTCGGGGAAACCCATGAACTCGACCGGCCGACCGAGCCTGCGCAGTTCGGCGACCACGTCGTCGGAGTCCTGGCGCAGCACGCGCACGTCGTTGCCGCCGTGAATCACCAGCAGCGGCGCGGTGATGCGGTCGATCTGCGAGATGGGCGAGTCCGCGAGCATCTTCGCGCGCTCTTCGGGCTGGTTCACGTCGCCGTAGAACAGGGCGAAGTAGTGGCGGTTGCGCCAGAACGGCGGCCAGTTCTCGATCACGCGCGGCCAGTTGGCCACGCCCACCATGTCGACGCCGCAGCGGTAGTCGTGCCGCTTTTGAATCAGCTGGGCCAGCACCGAATACCCGCCGAAGCTCGCGCCCAGCACCGCCATGCGTTGGGGGTCGGCCACGCCCTGGTCGATGGCCCACTGCACGGCCTCCGCGATGTCGCGCTGCACGCGGTCGTTGGTCTGGCGAGCGCCGGCCATCATGAAGGCGCGGCCGTAGCCGGTCGATCCGCGGTAGTTCACGTTGAGCACCGCATAGCCGCGGTTGGCCAGCATCTGCGTGCCGTTGTAGCTGGCGGACCGCCAGCGGTCGCGTGTCCACGGGCCGCCATGGATGTCGACCACCAGCGGCGCAGGGCCTTGCACGCCGCGCGGCCGCACGAGGTAGCCGTGCACCGTCAGCCCGTCGGAGGCCTTGAACGAGAAGGGCTCCATGGGCGAGAAGATGTCGCCGGTGGGCGGGCGGGGCGGCGTCAGGCGCTGCACCTGCTGCGTGCCCCGGTCCCAGAGCAGCTCGACGTTCTCGTTCTCCGTGACGGCGCCGATCACGAGGCGCTGCCGGTCTTCGGCCATGCCCCACGGGCGTGCGATGACGGGTTCTTCCGTCAGCCATCCGCGCTGGCGCGCCCTCTTCACGGCGTCGGACACATCGTTTTCCAGCGCGGGCTCGAGGTAGTCGATGCGTGGCTTGCCGGCTTCCGAAACGTAGGCGAGCGGACCGCCTTGCTGCGGAGGAAACACGCCGAAGTCCAGGTCGACCTCGGCGTTCTCGGCCAGCACCTTCTCGTTGCCGGTGGCAAGGTCGGCCTCGACCAGCACCACCTTGTCGCGCAAGATGTTGGTCAGCGCCCAGAGCTTGCCCGCAGCGCGGTCGATGCGCTGCGGCCAGTAGCTGTCGAAGGCCTGCACCGTCTTGAACGCGCGCCAGCTGCCGTCGGCCTGCCGCAGCTCCAGCAACAGGTCGGAGCCGTCGACCTCGCCGAGCTGCCGCATGCGGCCCGAGAGCTCGCGCTGTGTGTCGATGAACCAGCCGATCACGCGGCTGCCGGGTTCGCTGCGCGCCACCTCCTGCACGGTGCGCGTGCGGGCATCGGCCTCGAACAGGTCCATGCTGGAGCGCTCGCGCTGGTTGTTCGCGAAGAAGAACCGCGCGCTGCCCGGCGCGCCGGCCCCCACGTAGGTGGAACGGACGCCAGCGCCGGGCATGACGGCCCACGGCTTGGCGCCCGGCGATTGCGTGTCGAGCACGAAGATTTGCGTGTTCTCGTCGCCGGTGAAGTCCTTCAGGTAGGCGATGTGGCGGCTGTCGCGCAGCCATGTGTAGGGCCGCGCCAGCGTTCCGGTGGCAAAAGTGCGCGTGCCCTTGCCGCCGGGTTCGCCCGCATCGGCCGTGCTGCGCACGCCCAGGCCCACGTCGGTGCCCACCGTCTGTACCGACAGCAGCGATTGCCCGTCGGGCGACAGCACATGGCCGTTGACGACATCGATGTCCGCCACGAAGCGCCGCATGGGCACCAGCGGCGGCAGGGCGTCGTTCTTCTGCGCGGCCACCAGCGCCGGATGCGTGGGCGCGGTGGCGCAGGCGCCGAGCAGGGCGAGGACGCCCGCGGCAAGCGCCATGGCGACAAGGCGCTGGCGAAGTGTTCTTTGCGTGCTTCTCATGTCTGCGGGTCCCTTCCTTGTGTGACCGGATTCTGTGCCGCCCGACCTTTGGCAATGCCAAAGGTCGGCTCCCGCACAATCGCGCCCGTGCACATCCTGTTGATCGAAGACGACCTCGACCTCGGCCGCGCCCTGCAGGCCGCGCTGAAGGTCGACGGCCTGAGCAGCGAGTGGCGCCGGCGTGCCGCCGATGCGCCCCGCGTGCCCGACGCCGCTGTGTTCGACTGCGTGCTGCTCGACCTGTCGCTGCCCGACGGCAGCGGCTTCGACCTGCTGGCGCGCTGGCGCCGCGAAGGCAGCGCGCTGCCGGTGATCGTCATCACGGCGCGCTCGGCGGTGGAAGACCGGCTGGCCGGGCTCGACGGCGGCGCCGACGATTTCGTCATCAAGCCCTTTGCCACGGCCGAGCTCATCTCGCGCATCCGCGCGGTGCTGCGCCGCTCGGCGCGCCAGGCGAGCGAAGCCTGGGCACTGGGTCCGTTGACCATCGAGCCGCGGCGCCATGCGGCCTCGCTGCACGGCGAGCCGCTGGACCTGTCGCCGCGCGAGTTCCAGCTGCTGCTGGAGCTGGCGCGCGAGCCGGGCGCGGTGGTCGCCAAGGGCGTGCTGGCGCAAAGGCTGGAGCCGCTGGGCGAACCGCTGGACTTCGCGGCGGTGGAGGTGCATGTGTCCAACCTGCGGCGCAAGATCGGCAGCGCCATGGTGCACACCGTGCGCGGCGTGGGCTACATGCTGGCGTCATGACGACGGCGCTCGCCATGCTTCGGCACTGGGTTCGGCCGACCATCGGCCAGCGGGTGCTGCTGGCGCTGCTCGCGGCGTTCTTCCTGGTGTGGGCGATGCTGGTGCTGTACTTCTACATCCAGTTCCGCCAGCAACTGGCCGTCGACCAGGGGCTGAAGAAGTTCGGCCGCGCGCTCACCGCGTCGCTGCTCGAAGTGAAGGGCGAGGCCGAGGCCGTGACGGTCATGAAAGCCGCCGCCACGCAGTTCGACACGCTGCGCATCAGCGGCAACCCGGGCGGCAGCATGCTCATGCAGCTGCGCGACCGGCGCGACGGACGGTCGATCTACACCTCGCCGAACATCGGTGCGAGGCAGCTCGAAGGCCCGCTGGCGCAGGTCATCGAGGCCGACCTCGAGGGCTCGCCGTACTGGGTGTACGGCAGCGACGCGGGCCGGTGGACGCTGCACCTGGCGGAGCCGCCGATCACCGGCGCGTGGGTCGTCGAGCGCAACGCGGGCCGGGTGTTGCCGCACCTGCTGCTGGCGTTCCCGCTGGTGCTGCTGCCGGTCTGGTTCGCCGTGCGGCACGGCCTGCGGCCGCTGCAGCAACTGGCCGACCGCATCGCCCGGCGCGGCAAGACCGACCTGTCGCCCATCGGCTTCGATCCGCCCTATGCGGAACTGAAGCCGCTCACCGCCGCGCTGGAGCGCATGCTGCAGCAGCTGCGCGACAAGGTGGCGCAGGAGCGCGCCTTCGTGCACGACGCGGCGCACGAGCTGCGCACGCCGATGGCCGTCATCGCCGCGCAGGCGCATGCGCTGGCGGGCGCCGGCACCCTGCAGGAGCGCGAGAGCGCGAGGCACCACCTTGAGCAAGCCATCGCCCGTGCGTCGCACCTCACGCAGCAGCTGCTCGACCTGGCCTTGCTCGACGGTGCGCAGGGCGCCGCGCCGAAGCGCATCGACCTGGCGCAGTTCACGCGGCAACTCCTTGCGCAGGCGGTGCCGCAGGCCATGGCGCGCGGCATCGAGCTGACCTTCGACGCGCCCGACAGCCTGGACACCGACATCGACGTGCCGGCCTTCCAGTCGGTGCTGGAGAACCTGCTGCACAACGCCATCCGCTATGTGCAGGACGGGGCGCAGGTGGCCGTCACGCTGCGCACCGAACCCGAGGGGCTGATGCTCTGCGTGGCCGATGACGGGCCCGGCATTCCTGCCGCGGAACGCACGCGGGTGTTCGAGCGCTTCTATCGCGGCGCGAGTGGCGTCGCACAAGAGGCGAGCGGTTCGGGCCTGGGGCTGGCCATCGTCAGCCAGGCGGTGCATCGCATGGGTGGGCAGGTGGCGATCGTGGCCGGGCTGTCGGCGCACCGGGGCGTCGGGTTTCGGGTGCTGCTGCCCGCGGCTTAGCGAAGGCTGGCCCGCAGGTGCCGCACCAGCGCCTGCGAACTTCCCATTGACAGGCTTCGCACCGGTTGACACGGGCGGCAACCGGTCCGATATTGAACTTGTCGGTTCATCGTCAACGCAAAGGAAACCCGATGCAGAAAATCGTTCCCTGCCTCTGGTTCGACGGCAACGGCGAGGAGGCGGTGAAGTTCTACAGCGCCATCTTTCCCGACGCGCGCGTGACCGACACGCTGCTCTGGGGCCATGCCAACCCCGCCAAGGCCGCCCGCGCGATGCAGGCGATGATGAAAATGGTCAAGCTCGACATCGCCGAAGTGCAGAAGGCCTTCGACGGGGCTTGAGCTTTCTGGTGGCTACACCAGCCGGCGGATCGCCTTCTTGCGCCACACCAGCTGGTAGTACCCGGTCTGCAGCAGCAGCATCGCGCCGAAGGTGGCGGGGTAGGCGATCCAGATGCCGTCCAGCCCCATGCGATGGCTCATCACGTAGGCGACCGGCACTTCGACGCACAGGATGCAGACGATGGAAATCAGCGTGGGCACCAGCACCGAGCCGCTGGCCCGCATGATCCCCGACAAGGCCGAGGCCATGCCGAACATCACCAGGCTCCACAGCATGATGTGCAGCAGCGTCTGCGCAATTTCGATGACCGGCGCGCTGGTGATGAAGAAGGCCATCAGGTGGCGCGAAAACAGGTAGCCCAGCAGCACCAGGCTGCCCGTGAGCACCAGGTTCATCAGCAGCGCGGTCTTCGCGATGGCGCCCAGCCGGTCGGCCCGGCCCGCCCCGATGGCCTGCGCCCCGAGGATCGACGCGGTGATGGCAATCGAGATGGCCGGGAATTGCACGTACGCCACCACCTGGTTCACCGCGCCGTAGGCCGCCGTGGCGCTGGAGCCGTAGCTGTTGACCATCGACAGCAGCACCACCTCGGCCAGTGCCACCACGATCATCTGCACGCCCGTGGGCACGCCGATCTTGAGCACCGCCTTCAGCAACTGCGGCTGGATGCGCAGGTTGCGAAAGAACTCCGCGTCGGGCGCGAGCGGGCTCTTGCGCTGGCGCAGCCGAAAGCCCAGCCACAGGGTTGCGACCACGAAGGCCACCACCGTGGCCCAGGCCCCGCTGGCCACGCCGAGCTGAGGCAGGCCGCCCCAGCCGCGAATGAGCGCGGGCGTCACCACCAGCCCGACCACCGTCGAGATGACCAGCGTGAACAGCGGCGTGACGGTGTCGCCCACGCCGCGCAGCATGGCGGTGGACATCAGGAACACGAACAGGCCCGGCATGGCGATGAGCATGATGCGGGCGTAGCGCGTGGAGTCGGCCAGCACGTCGGGCGGCGTGCCCAGCATGGCGAGCATCGGCGTGGTGAAGACACCGCCGAACACCGCGATCAGCAGGCCCATCAGGATGCCCACCGACAGCGTGGTGCCGGCCACGGCCTTGACCTTGGCGACGTCGCGCGCGCCCCAGGCCTGCCCGATGAGCACCGAGGCGCCCGCGCCCAGGCCGATGACGAAGGCGATGAAGAAGAACATCACCGGGAAGAAGCTCGACACCGCCGCCAGCGCGCCCACGCCCAGCATCTGCCCCACGTAGATGTTGTTCAGCGTGCCCGACAGCGACTGCAGGATGTTGCTGAGCAGCATCGGTGCCAGGAAGAAAAGAAAGACCTTCCACAGCGGGCGCGACGCATTGAGGGGCGACACGGGCACGCCTTTCAGGCCGCTCTGGCCGGCAATGCTGCTGCCGGTGGCTTCGGTTGTTGTTCTCATGAAGGGGTGTTCCAGCCGGCGGCCGAGAGTTTTTGCAGGTGGACGCGCAGGTCGGCGGGCCAGGGTTCGATCAGGGTGTCGAAGCGCTGCGCCTCGCCGGCGAACAGCGCGCGGGTGGCTTCCTCGAAGCCGGGCAGGTTGCCCGCGATGGCGGTCATGAAGCGGTAGGCGGCTTCGCGCGCGGCACGCACGGTGTCGCGCTCGGCGTGCACGTGGCGCGCGTCTTCGACCAGCTTGCGCAAGGCGACCGACGCACCGCCGGGCTGGCGGCCCAGCCAGTCCCAGTGGCGCGGCAACAGCGTGACCTCGCGCGCAACCACGCCGAGCTTGGGCCGGCCGACGCCGCGCGGGGCGTCGTCGCGGTGGGGCGGTGCCGCGGAGGTGCCGGACGCCGGCCGCTCGTGCAGGTCGTGCGGATCGAGGTCCATTTGCTCGCCGGTCTGGTCGTCGAATGCGAGGTACGGTCCGGGGTCGTCGCGGCGGCGCAGTTGCTCGATCACTTCGGACTTGCTGCCCTGTGCAACGCGCTGGAAGCCGAAGAACACGGTCAGGTTGAGAGGGGGGGTGTCTGGTGACATTCGGGTTTTTGTCTCCCGGTGTTCGGGCGAAACGAGGTACGTAATCTACCCGCTGCAGCGATCAGGCGTGCAGCGCGTTGTCGCCGCACAGGGCCCGCAGAACCTGCCGGGCCCCCTGCAGGCGCTCTGCGGCGATCGGCCGCAAGGCTTCCCTGCAGTGCGCCTCGACGGTGGCGACCGCACCCTGCACCAACTGCCGGCCGCCGGGGCGCAGGGCCGCGTGGCGTCGCGGGTCCGCGCCGGGGCCGGCCACGCGTTCGGCCAGGCCGGTCTTCTCGAGCAGCACCATCCGGCGGATCAGCGCGGACATCGGCAGGCCCAGGGTGTGCGCGAGCCTGTCCAGGGGCAGGCGAGTGTCGTGCGCGCCCAGCAGCAGGTGGAGGAGGGTGAAGTCGCTGAAGTTCAAGCCGTGGAACGCGCCGAGGTCTTGGTCGAGCCGCAGATCGAGCTGGGCGTGGGCACGGCGCAGGGTCAGGCAGAAGTCGAGTGCGTCGATGTCATTCATCGCGTTCATGGCGTGTTGTAGCCCTGCGCGCCGAAGCACTGCAATTCTTCCTGCCAGAGCGCCAGGAGCTTTTCGAGCTCGGCGGCGCGGTCGAAGGCCGGGTCTTCCGGGCGCTCCTTGACCCGGTCGATCACTTCGAAGGCGAAGGCATCGGCGCCGTGTGCGAGCCAGTCGCCCTGCAGGGTCTTGTTGCGGTGCGAACGCAGGTTGAGCTCGAAGCGCGCGCGGTTCATGGCGCCTTCCACGTCGAGGCTGCCGGACACGTAGACGCGGCCGTCGGGTCGGTGGCGCACGGCGAACACGCCAGCCGGTCGCACGTTGTCCTTGTAGTGGCGTGTGAGGGCGCGTCGGGTTTCGGAGGAAAGGTTCATGCGGCAAATATTACCCGGGCAAAATTAAATACGTAATATACCCGGGTAAAAATAAGCCGCTCAACTTTCCCGCAAGCGGCGCCAACCGCGCGCGATGCGCCGGTTGATCGCCCGCACCATCCGCCACGGACGACTCTGGTGCACGAGCGCCAGCACCTGGTCCTTCCATGCCTTCCAGCGCGGGTACCAGCGGGCGAACCAGGGAATGCGCATCAGCGGTCCTTCGACCAGCTGGAAGATCCGCGCGACGAGTGCCGTGCCCACCAGCTTGGCCAGCACCAGCACGGTCAGCGCGGTGGCGGCGTGCCCGCTGCCGAACAGAAAGAGCGCCAGCACCTTGACCGGCAGCAGCAACACCACCGGCACGAAGAACGCCAGCAGCGCGCCCCAGGGCGGCAGGCGTCGCAGGCGGTCTTCGAGGGAAGCCCAGAAGGGAAGGCGGGACAGCCGCGCCACGAGCGCCGCCAGCGGCTCCCATCCCCATTCCTCGAAGAGCAGCAGGGGGATGACGAGTGCCGTGGCAAGGGCGCGGAGAAGACCGCGCAGGAAGCGCGCGAAGGAAGTCATGCGCGAAGGGTACGGCAACACGCGCCCGCAGGCGCGCGTATCCGCGGCACTGCGCCCGCAGGGGCGCGTATCCGAGGCACTGCGCCCGCAGGGGCGCGTATCCGAGGCACTGCGCCCGCAGGGGCGCGTATCCGAGGCACCGCGCCCGCAGGGGCGCGTATCCGAGGCACCGCGCCCGGAAGCACGTGCGCCCCGCGGCGCGCGTGCGCTATTTCTGGGCCGGCACGAAGAACAGGTACTCGCCGCGTCCGAGCTCCGGCGTGACCTCGTAGCCCGCGCACAGGTCGGTCGCGCACTGGATGATGACCACGCGCGGCCAGATCGTCCCCGAGGTCGGGTAGCCCGGCATGTACTGCGGCACGTGCCACACGCCCAGGTCGCCGACCGGCTCGGCGTTGTCGGTGCCTCTGGCGTTCTGCAAGCCGCTGCCCATGGGCATCCGCTCGATGCGCAGCACGTAGGTGGGGGGCGGAGCGGCCGCTGCGGCCGTTGCCAGGGTCGCCAGGCAACAGGCTGCCGTCCACGAAAGCAGGGTCCTGGTCATCTTGGACTCCCGGCGGTCATTGCGGGTAGTCCGTCGACCGCGGCGCGGCCGCCATGTCGCCGACCCCATCGCCCAGGAGGCGGGCGGCGCGGATGGCGGCAACGTCGGTCGGGTCGATGGCCGTCAGCGTGGCGCTGGCGACCGGCATCATCCTCACCTCAGCGACCTGCGTCGCGGCGGCGGCCACCGGCTGCGGTGCGGGCGCCGTGTCGGCGATGGGCGCAGGCGGCGCGGGCAACGGTGCCGTCGCGGGCACGGGGGCCGGCAGGGCGACCGGTTCGGGTGGCGCGATGGCGGCCACGGGCTGCTGCACAGGTTGCGGTGCCTGCGCCGCCGGGGCCGGGGGAGCGATCGGCGCCACCGGGGCCGGAGCCAGGGGAGCCATCGGCGCCACGGGGGTCGCCGCCACCGGTCGCGGGGCCGAGGGGGGCGCACCCGCCGACGAGGCCTGCGGACCGTAGGCGCCCACGCGCTCGTCCGCGCTCATCGACTGCGGGCACTTGGTGCCCGTCATCTCCAGCGCGGCCTGGGCTGCCGCGTCCATGCAGTCCATGGCGAGCGACGCGGCCTTCATGCCCTTGTTCCAGAGCTCGCGGCTCATCTTCAGGCGCTTGCAATGTTCGTCCGTCCAGGTGGTGCCGAAGCTCAGTCCGATGCCCGGGCCGTTCGCGCTCGCGCTGGTGCTGCCCATGCAGGTGTCGTTGCTGGTGGTCAGGTTGGGCCCGTTGACGGACGGCACGTTCTTGATCGTGTAGCTGCCCTGGTAATCGATGGTGCTCGTCGTGGCACCGGTGTTGTTGACGTTCTGCGTGCTGTTCAGCGTGGAGTTCACGGTGCCGGGGCTGGAGAACGTCACCGCCTGGTTGTTGCCCTGGGCCGACGTGGAGGCCGTGCTGGACGCCCCGTTGTTCGCGCCGCCGTTGTTGGTCGTTTGCGCCATGGCCGCCGCGGACACCGTCAGCAACGCAAAGAGAATCAGCTTCTTCATTTTTCGTCTCCTTTGATGACCGGGGAGGGGCGGGGCCCCTCCCCATTTCTGGTTCGACAACCGCTGTGCGTGCCGCTCAGGGAGCCGATGCCGCGGCGCCGGAGATCGCGATGCCGCCGGTGCCGCCACCGTTGCTGAAGGTGCCTGCGTTGCCGAAGTGGAAGTTGCTCACGCCGGTGGAGCCGCCGGTCGAACCTGCCGTGGCCGAGGTCGTGGTGCCGTTGACGAACCCGTTGACCGCGCCCGACGAGGCGTTGTAGCTCGACGTGGTGCCCGAGGTGCGCGTGACCACGGCCAGGCCGCCGCCAGGACCTGCTGCCGTCATGGCGGTGTTGTTGGTGAGGGAGCCGGCGGAGCCGCCTGCACCGCCGCTTACGCCATTGGCGCCGCCGGCTGCGTAGTTGGCGTTGGCGGCCGAGCCTGCGTTGGCGGAAGCATTGGCGCCACCCGCAGCGGCACCGTTGCCCGTCGTCATGGCCATGCTGGCCACGGTGCCCGTGGTGGTGGCGGCACCGTGCGCCGTTGCGCCCCCGATGGCGAAGCCCGGAATGGCGAATGCGCCGCCCGTGGCGCCGGCGTTGGCCGCCGAGCTGGAATTGGCCGCGTTGTAGCTCAATGCGCTGCCCGTTCCGGAGCTGGCGGCCGACGAACCTGCCGAGCTGGAGGAACCTGTCGTCGTGCTGGTGGCCGCGATGGCCGAGCTGCCCGTTGCCGAAGCAACGCCGCCGACCAGAACCACTGCGATGGCGATGAGAGTCTTCTTCATGATGCTGCCTCTATAGGTGTGTTGAAACAAACCTGATCAACCGGACCATCCGGCCATCAGCTACTGGTCAGTGCCGCGGAAAAAGATGCTTCCGTGACGACCGAGGTGCAGTTTCTGCGTCCGTTTGCCAACGAAAAATGCCCCAGGCTGGGTAATGCGAGGCTATGGCGAAAGGAGTGCCTGGAGCGGTTGCGGACCGTCACAGGAAACCGCTTCCCCACGCGGCAAGAGATGTAAAAACTACAACTTTGGTTGGACATACAGAGCGAGTCGCAACAAAATGCAACCGAAGTAATCAAAAAAGCTGAAAGTCAAAATCTGAGTAGAAATGAATTAACTTTTGGTCACGAACACGGTGTTCTCGTTGTTACAAAGGGGCTGGAATGGAAAGCGAAATCGACAATTCGTTGACAGACGTCGGAGCCAGGGGAACTAAATACTCCAATCCTGGACAGTTCGGTGGGTTGCTCTCGCCGTCCGCGGACACCCTTCCCTGGCCGGACTTTCTGACCGGCCAGCAAACCAAACCGGTACGTGTTCTCCTGGTCGACGACGACCCCTTCGTGCGGCGCGTCATTGCCCAGGAATTGCTGGGCGACCTGCGCATCCAGCTCGAAGGGCAGGCCGGCACGCTGCGCGAAGGACGCCGCCTGCTGCTGCAGCACGAGTTCGACGTGCTGATGGTGGACATCCGCCTCGGAGACGGCAGCGGATTCGAGCTCATCGAGGAGGCCAAGCGGCACCGCAGCGCGGCCGAGATCATCGTCATCTCTGCGCTCGAGGACGAGCCGCAGGTGCTGCATGCCTTCGAGCTCGGCGCGTCGGGCTACCTGGTCAAGAACGCGTGGTTCCAGAGCTATGCGCAGGCCGTGCTGCAGGTGGTCAACGGCGGGGCCGCCATCACGCCGCGGCTGGCGCGCCGGCTGCTCGTGCACCTCGACCACAAGCGCTCGAATGTCAACCCGGTGCGCCCGCCGGACAGCAAGGCGACGTTATCGGCGCGGGAGCGCGAAGTGTTGCGACTTGTAGCCACGGGATATGTGACCGAAGAGATCGCACTTCAGCTGACCATCAGCGCACAGACGGTTAACGCGCACGTCAAGAACATCTACCGCAAGCTGCACGCCCACACCCGGGCGCAAGCGGTGAGCTTCGCGTCTCACCGCGGTCTTTTGTAGGCCATGAGATGTTCACGCAGCAGGTCCTTTCCCTCCCGCACTTTCTGGAAGACCAGTACGTGTGGCTGTCGATCGGAACCTGGGCCGTGCTGCTGATCTGGCTGCGCCACCGCGCCTCGCGCCGGCGCGTGCTGATGTGGGCCGGCCTGGCCGGAGCGCTGCACCTGACGCCGGTGGCGGCGCAGGTGATCCGGGGCAACGCGGCCATCAACGTCATGGCGCATGACATGCCGCTCGCGTTCTGGACGCTGCAGGCCGTCAACCTGGTGGTGCTGACCGCGGTCGTCGGCATCGGGTATTTCTCGCTGCGCCGCGTCGCGCAGGGGCGCCAGTGGCGGGCGGTGATGGCCGAGCGCCGGCGCATCGCCAACGACCTGCACGACGGCGTCGGCTCCCGGCTGGTGGCCCTGCTGGCCAGCCAGGACCCGAAGGCCGCCCGCTCCGACGGGCTGTCGATGGCGCTGCAGGCCTGCCTGCTCGAACTGCAGATGACCGTGGACGACCTGGACGACCAGACCCATGCCACCGTGCTCGAACGGCTGGGGCACCTGCGCTACCGGCTGCGGCCCGCGTTCGAACGCATGGGCATCACGCTCGACTGGAACATCGCCCCCGACGCCCTGGAATGCACGGTGCGGCCCGACACGGCAACGCAGGTCTGCCGGGTCGTGCAGGAAGCCCTGTCCAACGCGCTGCGCCATTCCCGCGCGACCCGCGTCGAGTTGCGCGTCAGCCCGCAGGACCGTGCGCGCTCGCTGGTGCTCGAAGTGCGCGACAACGGACGCGGCCTGGACACGCCGGCCGGCGCGCCGGGGAGCCTGGGCAAGGGCCTGCGCAGCATGCGGTCGCGGGCCGATGCCATCGGCGGCGAGCTGGCTGTCATGGACCTTGATCCGCATGGCCTGTGCGTGAGGCTGGTCGTGCCGTGCCAGGCGTCGTCGAGCGAGCCGCACAGCGTGCTGCCCGAAGCCGAAAGCATGCTGTAACACGCGCGCCGGGCCACCCGGGCGGGGTGCGGGCGCGCCTATGGCAAACTCCCGCGCTTTGCCAGGGACGCGCTCAAGCATGCAGAAAATCATTCGCCAGCTCGCCGCCGAAATCAAGGTCGGCGAGCATCAGGTGAAGGCCGCCGTCGAACTGCTCGACGGAGGCGCCACGGTTCCATTCATCGCCCGCTACCGCAAGGAAGTCACCGACGGCCTGGACGACATCCAGCTGCGCGAGCTGGAAGCCCGCCTTTCCTACCTGCGCGAACTCGAAGACCGCCGCGGCGCGGTGCTCAAGGCCATCGACGAGCAAGGCAAGCTCACCCCCGAACTGCGCGCCGCGATCGAATTCGCGCCGACCAAGCAGGAGCTCGAAGACCTGTACCTGCCCTTCAAGCAGAAGCGCCGCACCAAGGGCCAGATTGCCCGCGAATTCGGCATCGAACCCCTGGCCGACAAACTGCTCGCCGACCCCACGCTGGACCCCGCCGCCCAGGCCCAGGCCTTCCTGAAGCCCGCCACCACGCTGGACGACGGCAAGCCGGGCCCCGATTTCTCGACCGTGCCGCTGGTGCTCGACGGTGTGCGCGACATCCTTTCCGAGCGCTGGGCCGAAGACGCCGCGTTGGTGCAGGGCCTGCGCGAGTGGCTCTGGAGCGAAGGCCTGCTGAAGTCGAGCCTGATGTCCGGCAAGGACGAAAACAACGCCGACATCGCCAAGTTCCGCGACTATTTCGAATACGACGAGCCCATCGGCCGCGTGCCGTCGCACCGCGCGCTGGCCGTGTTCCGCGGCCGCGCGCTCGACATCCTCGACGCCAAGCTGGTGCTGCCCGTGGAGCCCGAGCCGGGCAAGCCCAGCATCGCCGAAGGCCGCATCGCGCTGCACCTGGGCTGGAGCCACTCGGCGCGAGCCTCCGACGACCTGCTGCGCAAGTGCGTGGCCTGGACCTGGCGCGTGAAGCTGGCGCTGTCGACCGAGCGCGACCTGTTCACCCGCCTGCGCGAAGACGCCGAAAAAGTCGCCATCAAGGTGTTCGCCGACAACCTGCGCGACCTGCTGCTGGCCGCGCCCGCCGGTCCGCGCGTGGTGATGGGGCTCGACCCCGGCATCCGCACCGGCGTGAAGGTGGCCGTGGTCGACGCGACCGGCAAGCTGGTCGAGACCGCCACCGTGTTCCCGCACGAGCCGCGCAAGGACTGGGAAGGCTCGCTGCACACGCTGGGCAAGCTGTGCGCCAAGCACGGCGTGAACCTGATCGCCATCGGCAACGGCACCGCCAGCCGCGAAACCGACAAGCTCGCCGCCGACCTCATCAAGCTGCTCGAAAAAATGGCCGCACAGGCCGGCGCGCCTGAAATGAAGGTCGACAAGGTCGTGGTGAGCGAGGCCGGCGCATCCGTCTACTCCGCCAGCGAATTCGCCTCGCAGGAAATGCCCGACGTGGACGTGAGCCTGCGCGGCGCCGCCTCCATCGCGCGCCGCCTGCAGGACCCGCTGGCCGAACTCGTGAAGATCGATCCCAAGAGCATCGGCGTGGGCCAGTACCAGCACGACGTGAACCAGAGCGAACTCGCGCGCACCCTGCAAACCGTGGTCGAAGACTGCGTGAACTCGGTGGGCGTGGACCTGAACACCGCCAGCGTGCCTTTGCTGTCGCGCGTGTCGGGCCTGTCGGGCAGCGTGGCCAAGGCGGTGGTGCGCTGGCGCGAAGCCAACGGCGCGTTCTCCACCCGCAAGCAATTGCTGGACGTGAGCGGCTTCGGCCCCAAGGCCTTCGAGCAGAGCGCGGGTTTCCTGCGCATCCGCGGCGGCGCCGACCCGCTGGACATCACCGGCGTGCACCCTGAAACCTATCCGCTGGTCGAGCAGATCATCGTGAAGACCGGCAAGCCCATCGCCGAGCTGATGGGCCGCGCCGACATGCTCAAGACGCTGAAGCCCGAGCTGTTCGCCAACGAGAAGTTCGGCGTCATCACGGTCAAGGACATCCTGGGTGAGCTCGAAAAGCCCGGCCGCGACCCGCGCCCCGACTTTAAGGTGGCGCGCTTCAACGACGGCGTGGACGACATCAAGGACCTGGTCGAGGGCATGATCCTCGAGGGCACCGTGAGCAACGTGGCCCAGTTCGGCGCCTTCATCGACCTGGGCGTGCACCAGGACGGCCTGGTGCACGTGAGCCAGCTCAGCCACAAGTTCGTGACCGACGCGCGCGAGGTCGTCAAGACCGGCGACATCGTCAAGGTCAAGGTGATGGAAGTGGACGTGGCGCGCAAGCGCATCGGGCTGTCGATGAAGCTGGACGCAGCCCCCGCAAGGCGCGACGGTCCGCGCGACAACCGCTTCGAAGGAGCGGGGCGTGGCCAGCAGCAGCAAGGGCGGCGCGACAGCTCGCCGCAGCCGGCGGGGCAGATGGCGAGTGCGTTTGCCAAGTTGCAGGGGTTGCGCAAGTAGCAGAGCGGGTTGCGGCATCGGGGCTCGATGCCGCAGGCAGGCCGCACTACCGTTGAACCGTCACAAACCCATCTGATAGATCGACTGCCATGAAATCCTGGTCAGTGCGAAATGCGAAAGCGCAGTTCAATGAGATGCTGGACGCATGCCGGATTGAAGGCCCGCAGGCCTTGAGCAATCGTGGCGCCGTCGTCGCTGTGCTTGTACCAGCTGGCGAATGTGAACAACTTCAGGCAAGGCCCAAGACATCGCTCAAGGACCTGCTGCTTTCAGAGGGCGCTCGCACCGAATTTCTCGTTCCTGCCAGAGGTGTTGCGTGTGAGGGCCGCGCTGTGGGGGCTTTGAAGTCGGCCCGGCCATGAAAGCCCTGCGCATCTACGCCGGCCCCGCGGCCCGCAAGCACATCGAACAGCACGGCCTGCGCCCGCAGGACGTGCGCACCGTGCCCGGCGCGGCGGGCGGCCCCAAGGGCCTGATCCTCGGGCCGCTGGACCGGTTCATCTTCGGGCGCTGGCTCGCGCAGTCGAGCCAGCCGGTGCACCTGGTGGGCGCCTCCATCGGCGCGTGGCGGCTTTCGACGGCCTGCCTGTCCGACCCCGAGGCGGCGTTTCGGCGCTTCGAGCACGACTACGTGCACCAGCAGTTCGACGTGCCTTCGGGGCAGAAGCGGCTCAGCCCGCGGCAGCTCAGCGACCAGTTCGCGCAGGGACTCGAAGCCTTCTACGGCGGCCGCATCGGCGAGGTGCTGAACCACCCGCGCTACCGCCTGCACGTGGTGACCTCGCGCGGGCGCCACATCCTCGGGCGCGAGGGCAGGGCGCGCACGCCGGTCGGCTACCTGGGGGCCTTTGCCACCAACAGCCTGCACCGCAAGAGCCTGGGCGCGTGGTTGGAGCGCTGCGTGTTCTCCACGCCGGGTGCGGCCCTGCCTTTCGGCACGCGCGACCTGCGCACGCGCCAGCATGCGCTGAGCGAGGCCAACTTCAACCTGGTGCTGCAGGCCTCGTGTTCCATTCCGTTCCTGCTGGCGGCGGTGCACGACATTCCGGGCGCGCCGCGCGGCGCCTATTGGGACGGCGGCATCACCGACTACCACCTGCACCTGGACTACCAGCCCGCCGACGACGGCATCGTGCTGTACCCGCACTTCCAGCAGGCGGTGGTGCCGGGCTGGCTCGACAAGGGGCTGCGCTGGCGCCACAAGTCCACCGGCTTTCTCGACCGCATGGTGGTGCTGGCGCCCGACCCCGAGTGGGTGAGCTCGCTGCCCCACGGCAAGCTGCCCGACCGCAAGGACTTCATCCACTTCGCCCACGACACGCCGGCGCGCATCGCGGCCTGGGGACAGGCCACGCGCGAGGCGCAGCGCCTGTCCGACGAGTTCGAGGGCTGGCTTCAGCGCGACGGCGTGCCCGAACTGCTGCCGCTCTGAACCACCAGCGGCGCGGCGCAATCGAGGATGTTCACATGCACGGCATCGCCCACCGCGGGCACGGCGCCCGCGGGCAGGCGGCCCGTGCCCAGCGAGCGGGTGTGCACGCCGCCGTTGCGGTAGCGCACGACGGCATACGGAGCGGTGCCGTCGCCGGGCGAGCCGCAGTCGCGGTCGACGGTGCCCGCCAGGTCGGCGGCCCGGCCCACCGCAACGACCTGGGCGGCCCGCCAGCCGGCGGAATGATCGAAGGAGTGCGCGTCAAGCGCCGTGCAGCCGCCCAGCGCCAGCGCCCACAGCACGGCGGCCCGGCCGGCGGACCTCACGGCACAGCTCCCGTCGCTGGCCCGACGGCCGCCGTGGCCTGGATCTCGACGCGGTACTCCGAATCGATGAGCTTTGCGCCCACCGTGGCGCGTGCGGGCGTGTGGCCCTGGGGCACCCATTCGTCCCACACCGAGTTCATGGCCGCGTAGTCGCCCACCGTGCGCAGGTAGATCGTCACGCTCACCAGGTCCTTGCGGGTCGCGCCCTGGGTGGCGAGCATGTCGTCGATGTGGTGCAGGATCTCGCGCGTCTGCCCCGTGATGTCCAGCGACGGGTTCTCCGCCACCTGGCCGGAGAGGTACAGCAGGCGGGCGCTGCCCAGGTCGACGGTCACCATCTCGCTGAAGCGGGGGCCCATTTCGTGGCGAAGGATGTTCATGGCTGTGCCGGTTTTGGTGTGTGGGAGGAATCGGCGAGCTGCGCCGGCGCTGCGTTCCACCAGCCGCCGCCCAGTGCCTGGAAGAGGGCGGCCGCGTCCGTCAGCCGCAGCGCGCGTGCCTGCACCAGGTTGAGCTGCGCCTGCTGCTGGGCCTGCTGCGCCACGCGCAGCGACAGCGCGCTGGCGTCGCCCAGCCGCACCTGCATGCGCGTGCGCGCCAGGCTTTGCGACGCGGTGCGCTCCGCCTTCACGGCGGCCTGCAGCGTGCGTGTGTCGGCGTCGATCGCTTCGAGCGTGTTGGCCACGTCCTGGAACGCGCCGAGCACGGTGGCGCGGTACTGCGCGGCGGCCTGGTCGAACGCGGCGCGCGCGGCGGCCTCCTTGTGCTTGAGCGCGCCGCCGTCGAACACCGGCTGCGTCACGCTGGCCGCCAGCGTCCAGAACAGCGACGACGACTTGAACAGCTGCGACAGCGTGTACGCCGACGAGCCGTAGTTGACGCCCAGTGTCACGTTGGGCAGCCGGGCCGCCACGGCCACGCCGATGGCGGCGCTCGCGGCCTGCAGCTGTGCTTCGGCGGCGCGCACGTCGGGCCGGTGCTCCACCAGCGTGGACGGCAGCGTCAGCGGCAGTTCGGCGGGCAGTTGCAAGGCATCGAGCTCGAAATGCGCCGCCACGCCTTCACTGGGGTAGCGGCCCGCCAGCGTGGCGAGCAGGTTGCGCTGCTGCGCCAGTTGCTTGTCCAGCGGCGGCAGCGTGGCCTCGGTGGCGGCCAGCGAGGCCTCTTGGGCGTCGACGTCGGCCAGCGCCACCTGGCCCAGCGCCTGCTGCTTGCGGTAGGCCTGCAGCACCTCTTTCTGGTCCGCGATGATGGCCTGCGTGGCGCGCTGCTGGGCGCGCAGCGACGCCTCGGTGATCGCCGCGGCCACCACGTTGCTGCTGAGCGAGAGCTTTGCGGCCAGGGTCTGAAAGCGCTGCTGATCGGTCTGCGCCTGCGCGCCCTCGACCTGCCGGCGCGTGGCGCCGAACACGTCGGGCGTGTACGACACGGTCACCTGCGCCGTGTGCAGCGTGTAAAGGTTGGCGTTGGATGCCACCGGGCTCGCGACCGCACCGGCCACGCGCTGCCGCGTGGGCGAATAGCCCACCGCCACGCTGGGCCAGAAGGCGGCGCGGTCGGCGGCCTCGTTCTCCTGCGCCACGCGCAGCGCGGCGTCGGCGGCCTCGATGTTCGGGTTGCCAGCCAGGCTTTGCACGATCAGCGCGTTCAGCGGCTCCGAGCGAAAGGCCTGCCACCACTGGGCCGGCACGTCGAGGTCGGGCGACAGGCGGGACAAGGGCACGCCCTCGGCCTGCGTGGACTCGGGGGACGCGGCCGCGTACCCGCTCGGCAGATTCAGCGGCGGCCGCACATAGTCGGGCCCGACCGCGCAACCGCCCAGCAGCGCCATCGCTCCCGCCATCGCTGCAGCCATGGGGGTTGCAAGACTTGTCTTCTTCATGGTGTCTGTCTCCTGCGTCTTCACCGGTCACGCCGGGAGCGCGCACCCCAGCCCTTGCGCTCGAAGAAGCGTTCGAGCGCGAAAAACAGCGTCGGCAAAATGAACAGCGTCAGCAGCGTCGACACCACCAGCCCGCCCACCACCACCGTGGCCAGCCCGCGCTGCACGTCGGTGCCCACGCCGGTGGCCAGCGCAGCCGGCAGCATGCCGACCGAGGCCACCGTGGCCGTCATCAGCACCGGGCGCAGCCGCTCGGCCGCGCCTTCGAGCACCGACTCCTGCAGCGCCAGCCCCTCGCCGCGCACCCGGCGAAAGTTCGCGACCATGATGATCCCGTTCTGTATCGACACGCCGAACAGCGCGATGAAGCCGACTGCAGTTGCCACGTTCAGCGTTTCGCCCGCCAGGTGCACCGCGATCAACCCGCCCAGCGTGGCCATCGGCACCACGCCCAAAATGAGCGCCACCTGCCGGATCTTGCCGAACTGGAAGAACAGCAGCACCGCCATGATGCAGACCACGATGGCCAGCGAAATGCCCAGGCGCGACTGCGCGCGCTGCTGGTTCTCGAACTGGCCGGCCCACTGCAGCCTGAACTTCGCCGGATCGAACTTCACTTCCTTGGCGATGCGCTCGCGGGCTTCCTCGAGGTACGACGCCAGGTCGCGGTCGCGGTTGTCCACGCGCACAGTGATCTGACGCTCGTTCATCTCGTGCGAGATGGTGCTTTCGCCGGTCTGCAGCCGGATGTCGGCCACCTGCGACAGCGGCACCTTGGCGCCGCTGGAGCTGTTGAGCAGCAGCGCGCCGATGGCCTCGGTGTTGCCCTTGGCGCTCCTGGGCATCTTCACCGACACGTTGTAGGTCCGGTTGCCTGCGTACACCGTGATCACTGGCGCGCCGCCGATGCCGGTCTGGATGAGGTTGGCCACGTCGTTCGCGTTCACGCCGAAGCGCGCCGCCGCCTCGCGGTTGAGCTCGATCACCACCTGCGGAATCGGCGGCTCCTGGAACAACGACGCCGACGCCGTGCCGCGCACCGTGCCCAGCAGCTCGACGATCTGGTTGCCGATGCGACGGCTCTCCTTCAGGTCGTCGCCGTAGATGCGCAGCACCAGCGGGCTGTGCGCGCCGCCCACGGCGTCGTTCACGCCGTCGATGATCGGCTGGCTGATGCCCACGTCGAAGCCCGGCATGCGCGCGAAGCGCTCGGTGAGCATGCGCACGAAGGCGGCCTTGTTCACGCCCGCCGGCCATTCGCTGTAGGGCTTGAGGCCCACCGGCACTTCCATGTGCGAGGGCGTCCACGGGTCGGTGCCGTCGTCGTTGCGGCCCAGCTGCGTCACCACGTAGGACACCTCGGGGTACTCGAGCAGCACGTGGCGCAGTTCGGTCGCCATCTCGCTGGCCTTGTCCAGCGACAGGCCCGAGGGCAGCTGCACCTGCAGCCACAGCGCGCCTTCGTCGATGTCGGGCAAGAACTCGCGCCCGGCGGTGGCGCCCAGCACCACCACCGCGGCCAGCGCCACCGCGCTCACGGCGTAGGCGATGGACGGCGTGTTCAGCAGCCGGCCGAGCACGCGGCGGTACGCGCCCGTGAGCCACACCAGCGGCTTGTTGACGAAGGGCTTGCTGGGCTTGCGAAGCGCGACGTAGGCCAGGCTCGGAATGAGCGTCAGCGCGCACAGCAGGGCGCCCACCAGCGCATAGCCCACCGTGAAGGCCATCGGCTTGAACAGCTTGCCTTCCGCGCGCTCGAAGGCGAACAGCGGAAAGTACGCCGTGATGATGATCAGCGTGGCGAAGAAGATCGGTCCCGACACATGGCTCACCGTCTCCAGGATGTTGCCTTCGGTGAGCGTGGCGTTGGGTTCTTCCTCGCGTCGGCGAAGAATGGCTTCCATCACCACGATGGCACCGTCCACGATGATGCCGAAGTCGATCGCCCCCAGCGAAAACAGGTTGGCCGGCATGCGCGTGAAGTGCATCACGATGAACACCGTGACCAGCGACATCGGAATGGCCACGGCCGCCACCACCGCGCTGCGCGGGCTGCCCAGGAAAAGAATGAGCACGAAGCACACCAGCGCCATGCCTTCGAGCACCGTGTGCGTCACCTTGTCGACCGTGAGCTTCACCAGGTCGTCGCGGTCGATGTAGGGCACGATCTTCACGCCCATGGGCGCCAGCTCGGCCTGCAGCGCGTCGATTTTCTGGTGCACGCCTTCGAGCACGCGCGAAGGGTTTTCGTACTTGAGCATCAGCACGATGCCCTCGATGGTGTCGGGGTTGGTGTCCTTGCCCAGAATGCCGCCGCGTTCCTGGTGGCCGAACTGCAGCTGCCCCAGGTCGCGAACCAGCACCGGCGAGCCGCCGCTCTGCGCCACCACCACCGTGCCCAGGTCGTCCAGCGTGTGGATCTGGCCGATGCCGCGCACCACGTAGCTCTGGTCGCCGCGCGCAATGCGCCCGCCGCCGGCGTTGGCGCTGTTGTTGTTGATGGCCGTGACCACGTCGTTCAGCACCAGCCCGTATTTCTGCAGGCGCGCCGGGTCCAGCTCCAGCTGGAACTCCTTGGTGAAGCCGCCGAAGTTGTTGATGTCCACCACGCCGGCCACCTGCTTGAGCGCGGGAATCACCTTCCAGCGCTGCAGCTCCGACAGCTCCATCAGGTTCTTGGTGTCCGACTCCAGCGTGTAGCGGTAGATTTCGCCCGCCGGTCCGGCCACCGGCCCCAGGCCCGGCTGCGCGCCCGAAGGCAGCGTGACCTGCCCGATGCGCTCGGTCACGCGCTGGCGCGCGAAGTAGTCGTCGGTGCCGTCCTTGAAGCTCAGGTTGATCAGCGACAGCCCGAAGGTGCTGCTCGAGCGTATCGACGCCAGTCCCGGCGTGTTGCTCAGCGCGCGTTCCAGCGGCGTGGTGATCTGCTGCTCGATCTCTTCCGCGGCCAGGCCGTTGACCTGCGTGGTGACCTGCACCGTCACGTCGCCGAGGTCCGGGTAGGCCTCGACCGTCATCTGCGTCCACGACCAGGCGCCGAACAGCACCAGCGCGATCGACATCGCCCAGGCCAGGTGCCTGCGGCGAAAGAACTGGGTGATGATGAGATTAATCATTCAGCAGCACACCGCCACGCACCACCACGCGCTCGCCCGCGGCCAGGCCGCTGCGGATGCGCACGCTGTCGCCGTCTTCGCGGCCCAGCTCCACCATGCGGCGCACGAAGGTCCACGGTTCGGCCTCCACGAACACGCTCACGCTGTCGTTGTTCATCAGCAGCGCCGAAGCCGGCACCTGCGCCTGCGCCGCCTGCGGCACGCCGAGCACGGCGGTGGCATACATGTTGGGCTTGAACAGGCCCTCGGGGTTGGCGAACACGATGCGCGCGCGGGCGCGGCGCGTGTCCGCGTCCAGCACCGCGCTCACGAAGCCCACCTTGCCGCTGAAGCTGCGCCCCGGGTAGGCCGCCAGCGTGACCACCGCGTTCTGCCCCGGCGCCACCGAGCCCACCGCGCTCTCGGGCACGTTCACCGTGACCCAGACCGAATCGAGGTTCGACACGGTCATCAGCACCGCGTTGGCGTCGTTCAGGTTGGCGCCCGGGGCGGCGTTCAGGGCCGTCACGGTGCCGGCCATGGGCGCGACGATCTTCAGCACCTGTCCGGCCTGCGCGGACTGCGCTCCTTGCGCTCCTTGCGTGTTGCCGCCGTCGGCTCCCAGGCTGCGCAGTCGCGACTCGCTGCGGCGAAGTTCGGCGGTCTGCTGCACGACGCTGCTCTGCGCGGCCTCCACGTCCTTGGCCGCGTTGGAGCCGGCCTCGTTCACGCCGCGCGCACGCACCAGCGCGCGCTGCGCCAGGTCGAGCGCGTCGCGAGCCTTTTGCGCGTCGGCCACGGCCTGCGCCAGGTCGGGCGCGCTCAGGGTGGCCAGCACCTGGCCGCGCTTCACCGTGTCGCCCAGGCGCACTTTCAACTCGATCAGCTTGCCCGTCAGCGGCGGCAGGATGTTGACGGTGTTCGCCGGATTGGCCTCCACCGTGGCCGGCAGGCTCACGTCGTGCGGCGAGGTCTGCTGGCCCACCGTGGCCACCAGCAGCCGGTCGCGCAGCGGGGAGCCGGCCGGCACGCTCAGGCGATTGCCCTGGCGCACGAGCATCGGCGCGGGGGCGGCGGCCACCGCGGTGGCGGCATGGGCCGTGTGGTCGAACGCGTCGACGCACAGGGCCGCGCAGGTCAGCACACCGAAAAAGATGCGGGCGGTGGTGACCTGGTACAGGGATTTTTTCTTCTTCATCTCGGGCGTCCCTCTCGAGCGGGCGGTTGAGCAGCTGGACAGGCGCGCCGTGCACGGAATGCCTTCCCGTGCCCTCGATCCGCTCCCGTCCCCTGCGGGGGAGGATAGGAAAACGAGGCTGAAGAAGCTCCCAAGAAATCCTGAAGATTTCTTCAGGATCGGCCGGTGCAGCCGGTGCCGCATGTGGGAAACGGCCTGCAGTCAGGAAGACGCGGCATGATCCGCACCATGAGAATTCTGCTGATCGAAGACGACCGCAAGGCCGCGCGGCTGCTCGCGCGCGGGCTGCAGGAAGAGGGCTTCGTGGTCGACGTGGCGCACACGGCCGAAGAGGGCGACGAGGAGGCCTTCGTCATTGCCTACGACCTGATCGTGCTCGACTGGATGCTGCCCGGCAAGGACGGCCTCACGCTGTGCCGCGACCTGCGCCAGCGCGGCTGCAAGACCCCCGTGCTGATGCTCACCGCCCGCGACGCGCTGAGCGACCGCGTGGCCGGCCTGAACACCGGCGCCGACGACTACCTGACCAAGCCCTTCGCCTTCGACGAACTGCTGGCGCGTGTGCGCGCCTTGCTGCGCCGCTCGGAGATCATGCGGCCCGTGGTGTTGGCGCTGGCCGACCTGAGCCTGGACCCCATGAGCCAGCGCGTGCAGCGCGGCGGCATGGTGCTGGAGCTGACGCACAAGGAGTTCGCCATCCTTCAGATATTGCTGCGCCACGTGGGCGAGGTGGTGAGCCGCTCGCGCCTGGCCGAGCAGGTGTGGAAGGACGACCTGATCGCCATCGACAACCTGATCGACGTGCACATCGGCAACCTGCGCCGCAAGGTCGATGCGCCGCCGCACGTGCCGCTGATCCAGACAGTGCGCGGGCGCGGCTTCAGGCTGGCCGTGGCCGACGAGAACAGCGGCGGCCCCGGCAGCCTGGCCGGGCATGCTTAGCTTTCGCAAGCGGCTGGCGCTGGCCCACGTCAGCGTGATCGTGGTGGTGATGGCCATCGCTGCCTTCGGCTCGTACCTGGTGTTCTCGCGCAACGTGCACCGCGAGCTCGACGCGGCGCTGCTCGCGCTGGCCGAAACCGAAATGGGCATGCTGCTGTCGGCCGGCGAGGGCGACACCGTCATCGTGCACGAGGCCCCGCCCGGGCCCGGTGCGCCGTCGTTCGTGCGGCTCGACCGGCTGGTGCAGATCGTCGATGCCGAGGGGCGCGTGCTGGCGCGCAGCGCCAACCTCGGCGAGGCGCAGTTGCCCATTCCCCCTGTGCTGCGCGAGCGGCTCGCCGCGGGCGAGACCGTGTTCGAAACGCTCAACGGCTTCGGCGAGGAACCCACGCGCATGGTGTCGGTGCCCCTGCCCGACGGTGCGGCAGGCAAGGGAGCCCTGCTGGCCGTGCAGGTGGCAGGCTCGCTGGACGACGTGAACCGCACCGTGGCCATGGCCAGCGTGCTGTTCGTCATTCTGGGCGGTGCGTTGCTGCTGGCACTGGGCGCGGCGGGCGCGTTGATCACCCGGCGCGCCTTCGGCGCCATCGACGATGTGGTGCAGCAGGCGCACCGCATCGGCGATGCGAACCTGGGCGAGCGGCTGCCGCACCCGGGCACGAACGACGAGATCGGCCGGCTGGTCGACACCCTCAACGCCATGCTGGCGCGCATCGAGCACGGCATGGAGGCGCAGCGGCGCTTCACGTCCGACGCCTCGCACGAGCTGCGCTCGCCGCTGTCGCGCCTGCGCACCGAGCTGGAGCTGGCCCTGCGCCGGCCGCGCGAGCCGGCGGCGTATGTGGAAACGCTGCATTCCTCGCTGGAGGAGGTGGAGTCGCTCACGCTGCTGGTCGAAGAGCTGCTGGTGCTGGCCCGGCTCGACGCGGGGCAGGAGCGCGACGCGGCGGAGACGGTGTCGTTGAACGTGCTCGCGGAAGAGGCCGTTCGGCGGCTGGAGCCGATGGCCAGGGAGCGGCGGCTGGAACTGCTGCTGGAGCCTGCACCGCCCGTGGCCGCGCGGGTGGCACGCGGCGCGGCGAGCCTGGCGCTGGCCAACCTGCTGGACAACGCGCTCAAGTTCTCGCCGGCCGGCACCACGGTGCGCGTGAGCCTGCGCGCGGACGTGGAGGCGAACGAGGCCGTCATCAGCGTTTCGGACCGCGGGCCCGGTATTCGCGGCGACGAACTCCCGCACCTGTTCGAGCGCTTCTACCGCGGTGCCACCGCGCGCTCGGACGAGAAGACGCCGGGCCTCGGGTTGGGCCTGGCGCTGTCGCAGGCCGTGGTGCATGCGCACGGCGGGCGCATCGAGGCGGCGAACGAAAGCAGCGGTGGTGCGCGCTTCGACATGAGCTTGCCGTTGGCGCGTTGAGCTTGCTTCGTTGCTGAGAGCGTTTTTTCAGGGGTTCTTGTTCAGAGCTCTTGTTTCACACGCTGGCACAGCGCCCATGGAGCCTGCGCGCGGCGCATTTCATAAGCTGCATTTGTTGGCGGTTGCCTAGACTTTCGTGCCGCGTGGAACGGCTACTTCGGTGGGCTCTTCTCTAAAGTGAATGCCCCTGTCACTCAACAACCCAACAAGGGAACAAGGAAGGCGCAACACACACAGCCACTGAGACGTTTGAAGGCTGCTTGCCTCGCGGCAGGTCGTCGGTGCGAAAGCAGCGATGCGTATGCGAGGTATCAAAGGCGACGGCCGGGGTGCAGGAACACCCCGGCCGTCTGACCAAATCAGTGCAACCACCTCAAAGGAGACGCACAAAAATGGCTACCAAGACTATAGCCCGGCCACCCACGCCCGGCACTTCCGAAGACAACGCCCAAGACCCGGCGGATCGTCTCGAAAACACCCTCGCTCAACTCGAAGCCCTTCTGTGGGTCTGCCACGGGGAAGACATCGATTGGTGCAGCGGCAGCGGGCCTCGGCAACTGGACAACCTGCTTTGGCTTGCGGCTGAACTGGCGCGCAAGGCTGGAGAACTGTTTCAGATGAGCGAGAAGGCGCGACGCGGAACGCGTGAGACCGGCAGTTAGCGGCCGGTCAACCGCCCAAAGCACAACGCAGGGGCAAACCCTGACCGCCTCCCCAACGCGGCACTTCGAGAATGGACCGATCCATTCCGGAACAACGAAGAGGGGTTCGCACCACATGTCTCACGCCACGCTGTCTCGCCGCAAGTTCACGCTCGCCACTGCCGCCGCGAGCCTTGCCTTGCCCTCCTTTGCGCAGACCGCGTGGCCCGGCAAGCCGATTCGCATCGTGGTGCCGTACACGCCCGGCGGGTTCACCGACCAGATGGCGCGGCTGGTGCAGATCGGCCTGCAGACGCGCCTGGGCCAGCCCGTGCTGATCGACAACAAGCCCGGCGCCAACAGCCTCATCGGCGTGGATGCGATCGCCAAGGCGCCGCCCGACGGCAGCACCTTCGGCGTCGTCATTGCCGCCTACGCGGCCAACACCACGCTGTACCCCAAGCTGCCCTACGACCCGCGCAAGGACCTCACCGGCGTGTCGCTGATGGGCGTGTCGCCGCTGCTGGCCGCGGTGAACGTCGACGCGCCGTTCAAGACGGCGCGCGAGCTCATCGACTTCGCGCGCGCGAACCCCGGCAAGGTGAGCTTCGGGTCGTCGGGCAACGGCTCGGCCGCGCACCTGACCACCGAGCTGTGGAAGTCGCTCACGCAGACCTACATGATCCACATCCCGTACCGTGGCGCCGTGCCCGCGCTCACCGACCTGATGGGCGGGCAGATCCAGCTGTTCTTCGATGCGCCCACCGGGCTCATCAACCAGGCCAAGGCGGGCAAGGTGCGGCTGATCGGCGTGGCGGGCGACAAGCGCCTGGCGGCCGTGCCCGACGTGCCCACCTTCATCGAACAGGGCTTCGCGGGCTTCACCGGCAGCACCTGGGCGGGCATGCTGGCGCCGGCGGGCACGCCGCGCGACATCGTCAGGCGCATGTCCGACGAAGTGGCGCGCATCGTCAAGAGCGACGACACGCGCGCAAAGCTCGACGCCATGGGCACCATTCCGGCGGGCAGCACGCCCGAAGAGTTCGACGCCTTCATCACGGCGGAGACGGCCAAGTGGGGCAAAGTCATTCGCACGGCCGGGGTCAAGGCGGAGTAGGTCTCGGCGAGCGCCCGGTGGCTGGCACGGCAGGTGCTTGCCCTGCCGCCATGAAGCACTTCATCGTCGAAATCAGCTACCTCGTGCCGCTGGCGCGCATCCAGGAATCGGTGCCCGCGCACCGCGCCTACCTTCAACTCGGCTACGACGCCGGCCTGCTCTTGTGTTCGGGGCCCAAGGTGCCCGCGACCGGCGGCTTCCTGCTGGCCCGCGCCGCATCGCTGGAGGCCTTGCAGGCCTTCTTCGCCGAAGACCCGTTCAGCACCGAGCGGCTGGCCAGCTTCACGTTCAGCGAGTTCAACCCCGTCAAGCGCCAGGGCTGGGCCGAAGCCTGGTTCAGCGAAAGCTGACGTGTAAAGACTGCTTGCTTGGTTGCACACAGGGCTCAAGGTTCCGGCAGCGCTGCCGATAGACAGAAATACCTCACTTCCTTTCTGCCCAGCGCCACCCTTCATGAAGCTCCGAACCCGAATCCTCTTCCTGTGCGCGGCGGCATTGCTCGGCATGGTCGTGCTGGCCTCCGTCTCGCTGTCGACACTGCGCCAATCGATGATGAAGGAACGTACGGCGCAGCTCTCCACGCTGGTGGTACTGGCCAACTCCTCCCTCGAACGCCTGTACGAGCAGGAAAAGTCGGGCGAACTCACGCGCGACCAGGCGCAGAAAGAGGCGAAGAAGCTCATCGGCAGCCTGCGCAAGGACGAGCTCTACTTCTTCGTGCGCGGCTACACCAACGACGTCAACTACGTGCACCCCAACCCCAAGCGCGTGGGCATCGTGGACGCCAAGGGCGGCAAGGAAGCCGGCGAGCGCTACCGCGCCGCGCTGGCGGGAAAGACGGTCGCCACGCTCACGGCCTACGGCACCCGCCCCGGGGCGAAGGAAGAGGTGCAGAAGCTCTACGCCATCGTCAAGTTCGAGCCCTGGGACTGGATCGTCGGCTTCGGCGACTACATCGACGACATCGACACCGCCTTCTGGCGCAACACGGTGATCCTGCTGGCCATCGGCGGCGTGCTCATGGTGGTCGTGGGCGGCATGGCCTGGGGCATGGCGCGCAACCTGTACCGCCAGCTCGGCGGCGAGCCCGGCTACGCCTCCGAGGTGGTGCGCCGGATCGGCGCGGGCGACCTGGGCGTCGAGGTGCGGCTGCGCCCGGGCGACACCGCAAGCCTGCTGCACGCGATGCACCAGATGCAGCGCAGCCTGGCCGGCACGGTGGCCGAGATTCGCGGCTCCACCGACACCATCGCCACGGCCAGCGGCCAGATCGCCTCGGGCAACCTCGACCTGTCTTCACGCACCGAGGAACAGGCCAGCTCGCTGGAGCAGACCGCTGCGTCGATGGAAGAACTCACCTCCACCGTGAAGCAGAACGCCGACAACGCGCGCCAGGCCAACCAGCTGGCCGTGTCGGCCTCCGAGGTCGCGGTGCGCGGCGGCAACGTGGTCGGGCAGGTGGTGGACACCATGGGCTCGATCAACGCGTCGTCGAAAAAGATCGTCGACATCATCGGCGTGATCGACGGCATCGCGTTCCAGACGAACATCCTGGCGCTGAACGCCGCAGTGGAAGCGGCGCGTGCCGGCGAGCAGGGCCGCGGCTTCGCGGTGGTGGCCTCGGAAGTGCGCAACCTGGCGCAGCGATCGGCCGGCGCGGCCAAGGAAATCAAGACGCTGATCGGCGACTCGGTCGAGAAGGTCGGCACGGGCAGCGAGCAGGTGGCCGAGGCCGGCAAGACCATGCAGGAAATCGTGGCCAGCGTGCGCCGGGTGACTGACATCATGGGCGAGATCATGGCCGCGAGCCAGGAGCAGACCACCGGCATCGAGCAGATCAACCAGGCCATCAGCCAGATGGACCAGGCCACGCAGCAGAACGCCGCGCTGGTCGAGCAAGCCGCGGCGGCCGCCGGTTCGCTGCAGGAACAGGCCGGCAGCCTGGTTCACGCAGTGAGCGTGTTCAAGGTCTGAGCTACATCGAGGCTTCGAGCATGGCCGTGTAGTCGTCGCGCGAGGCCAGCCGCGGGTTGGTCTTGTGGCAATGGTCGGCCATGGCGCCGTCGATGATCTTCTCGAACATCGCGGGCGTGACACCCACTTCGGCCAGGCCCTTGGGCAGTCCGAGCCGCGCATTCATGTCGCGGATGGCGTCGCCCAGGTCGCCCGCCGAATCCAGGTGCATGGCCTGCGCCATGCGCTGCAGGCGTTGCTCTTTCTGCACCGACTCGGCACCCGCGTTGAAGTGGATCACCGCAGGCAGGAAGAGGGCGTTGAGCGTGCCGTGGTGCAGGCGCGGATCGACCCCGCCCAGGCTGTGGCTCAGCGAATGCACGCAGCCCAGGCCCTTCTGGAAGGCCATGGCGCCCTGCATCGACGCGCTCATGAGGTTCAGGCGCGCCTCGCGGTCGCTGCCGTCTTTGGTCGCGCGTTCGATGTGGCCCCACGCGCGCTCCAGCCCGTCCAGGCCGATGCCGTCGGCCGGCGGGTTGAAGGCGGCCGACATGAAGGTTTCCATGCAGTGCGCAATGGCGTCCATGCCGGTGGCGGCCGTGAGCCGGGGCGGCAGGCCCAGCGTGAGCTCGGGGTCGCAGATGGCGGCCTTGGGCATCAGGAACCAGCTGTGAAAGCCCAGCTTTCGGTGGTCGTCCACGATGACGATGGCGCCGCGCGCCACCTCGCTGCCCGTGCCGCTGGTGGTGGGCACCGCGATCAGCGGCACCGCGCGCTCGGTGATCTTCGGCGAGCCGCCTTCGATGGTGGCGTAGGTCTTGAGCGGGCCTTCGTGCGTGGCCGCGATGGCCACGCCCTTGGCGCAGTCGATGGCCGAGCCGCCGCCCACCGCAACGAGGCCGTCGCAACGTCCGCTGCGGTACAGCTCGACGGCGGCGCGCACGGCGGCTTCGGTCGGGTTGGAGGGCGTCTGGTCGAACACCGACACCTCAAGATCGGCGATGGCGTCGAGCGCTTTCTGCAGCACGCCGGCCGCGCGCACGCCGGCATCGGTCACGATGAGCGGGCGGTGGATGCCGATGCGCGCGCATTCGCTGGACAGCAGCCGGATGGCGCCGAATTCGAACTGGATCTGGGTGAGGTATTGGATGAGGGCCATGGGTGTGCGGATGCTCCGGGCGGTACGATTGCCGACCAGCCAAATCTAACAAGAGCGAACCGTCTTGCCCACGAAAGAAACCCTTGCCGCTGTCGCGCCCGGAACACCGCAGACCTCACGCCTCACGCCGAAGATGGCCAGCGTGGTCGAGCGCATGGCGCGTGCCGGCCACCCACCGCTCGACCAACTGACGCCCGAGGAGGCCAAGGCCTCGTACGAAAAAGGCGCGGGCGTGCTCGAGGTGCCCAAGCCCGAGCTGGCGCGCATCGAAGACTTCGCCATTGCCGCGCGCGACGGCTTCGCGATGCCGGCACGGCTGTACGCGCCGTCTTTGCCGTCCGCCGGGGTGCTGCCCGCGCTGATGTACTTTCATGGCGGCGGCTTCACGGTCGGCAACATCCGCACGCACGACACGCTGTGCCGCGTGCTGAGCCACAAGAGCGGTTGCGCGGTGGTGTCGGTGGACTACCGGCTCGCGCCGGCCCACAAGTTCCCGACCGCGTCGAACGACGCGTGGGACGCCTTCCAGTTCATTGCCGGCAAGGGCGCGGACCTGGGCCTCGACCCGGCAAGGCTGGCGGTCGGCGGCGACAGCGCGGGCGGCACGCTCGCGGCCGTGTGCGCAATTCTTGCGCGCGACGCGGGCCTGCCGCTGGCGCTGCAGATGCTGATCTACCCGGGCACCGCCGCGCACCAGGACACGGCCTCGCACGCGCGCCAAGCCGAGGGCCCGCTGCTGACGAAGGCCATGATCGATTTCTTCTTCGCGCAGTACGTTCGCACGCGCGCCGACCGCGACGACTGGCGCTTTGCGCCGCTGCTGGCCGACGACGTCGAAGGCGTGGCGCCGGCCTGGATCGCGCTGGCCGAATGCGATCCGGTGGTCGACGAAGGCATCGCCTATGCCGACAAGCTGCGCGCCGCGGGCGTGCCGGTCGACCTGGAGATCTATCGCGGCGTGATCCACGAGTTCATCAAGATGGGCCGGGCGATTCCCGAGGCGCTGCAGGCGCAGGACGACGCGGCTCGGGCGCTGCGCGAGGCCTTGCAGCCTTGAGCGCGGCTGCCGCGTTCCAACTGCGGCTGCCGTTCCAAAATTTTCAAGACCTTTCCGGAGACAAAGAATGCAACGCAGCGATTTCCGTTTTTTTCACCGCCTGCGCGTGCGCTGGGCCGAAGTCGACATGCAGAAGATCGTGTTCAACGCGCACTACCTGATGTATTTCGACACCGCCATCTCGGACTACTGGCGCGCGCTGGCGCTGCCGTACGAAGAGGCGATGCAGTCGCTGGGCGGCGACCTGTACGTGCGCAAGGCGACCATCGACTTTCGCGGCTCCGCGCGCATGGACGACATGCTCGACGTGGGCATGCGCTGCGTGCGCGTCGGCACGTCGTCGATGGTGTTCGAGGGCGGGCTGTTCCGCCAGGACCAGTTTCTGGTCGGCTGCGAGCTGGTCTATGTGTTCGCCGACCCGGCCACGCAGACATCGAAGCCGGTGCCGCAGGTGCTGCGCGACGTGCTCACAGGCTACGAGGCCGGCGAGACGATGCGCACCGTGGAGACGGGCGAATGGGCCGCGCTGGGCGAAGGCGCGGGGGCGTTGCGGCGCGCCGTGTTCATCGAGGAGCAGAACATTCCCGAATCGCTGGAGTGGGACGCGCACGACCCGGTGGTGCTGCATGCGGTGGCGCGCAACCGGCTGGGCCAGGTCATTGCCACGGGCCGGCTGCTGCACGCGGAAGACGGCGTGTCGCACATCGGGCGCATGGCGGTGCACCGCAACCTGCGCAGCGGCGGACATGGCGCGGCCGTGGTGCGGGTGCTCGAAGAGGCCGCGCAGGCACGCGGCGACCGCGAGGTGGCGCTGAACGCGCAGCGCAGCGCCGAGCGCTTCTATGCGCGGCTCGGCTATGCGGTGCACGGCGAAGGCTTCGAGGAAGCCGGCATCCCGCACATCGAGATGCGCCGCGCCCTGCGCTGAGCGTCAGTCGCGCGGCGGCGGGTCGGGCACGTAGCCCGCGTCGGAACCCGGGAACGCCGACGGGCCTGCCGGGCGCGGCCAACGTGGCGAAGGCGGCGAAGGCGGCACCGGAATCACGCCCGCCGCCACGAGGTTCTCGCGGCTGTCGTAGCGGATGCGCACCACCTCGTCGGGCGACGACTGCGCGCGCTCGAAGGTGGTCTTGCCGACGTAAGAGGTTTCGCGGCGGCCGTGCGCGGTGCCCAGGCTCGGGCTGGGCGCTGGCTGGCGGGCCATGCTGCCGGCGGGGGCCTCGGCGGCAGCGGCACTGTCGGCCGGCGCCGCTTTTGCACGCGCATCACCCATCGACGACGACTCGCTGCGCCGCTCGCGGTCACCGTATTCGTCGCGCCGCGGATACGGCGTGACGACGGGCGGCGGTTCCGGCATGCGCTCGCGGAACAGCGCGACGCCGATCACGCCCACGTCGTCGGGGCGGCCGGTGCGGCTGGCGTAGGAGTTGCCGGCCGCGGCGAACTCGAAGGCCGCGATCTGCGAATCGCTCTTGCGCCAGCCGGTGATGTCGCTGCGTTCGCGCGGGCCGTACACGTAGCCGTTCTGCCCGACGCCTGCGGTCTCGCCGGTGACGACGTTCACGCCGTCCACCGACATCACGGCCATGACGCGCTCGCCCATCGCATTGCGCGCCCGGATGGCATAACGCGCGCCGGGGCGCCCGGCCACCCAGTAGTCGCCGCGGTGGCGGTAGAGGGGCAGCTCGGCGCCGGTGCCTCGGTCGACCACGCTGATCTGCATGAGCGAGCCGATGCGTACCGAGGGCTGGCTCTGCGCCCAGGCCGGGAGGGCCGCGGCCGCAGCCATGGCGCCGAGTGCGGCCAGGGCGGTGGAAAAGAATCTGCGCTGCATGGGTCTTCCTTGCCGGGAGTGGATCGATGCAGGCTTCTACGGCGCAGCATCGGCGGCGGGGTTAAACGGCAGGCAAAAAAATGGCGATATCAATTCGATAGCGCCATTCGCAGAGTGAGCGCCCGTTTCCGGGCGAAATTGCCTTAAATATCTTCGAGCAGGGCGTACGGCAGCGGCTCGACGGTGAGCGCCGGGCCGCTCGCCGAGCCGGCACGCAGGCCACCGGCTTCGAGGGCCGATATCTGCATCGAGATGAGGGCGGCCCAGCCACCGCCGGGCGCCGAAGCGGCTTGCGCCACGGTGCCCACGGGCTGCTCGGCGTCGCCGGCGGCAAACACGTCCTGGCCGGCGGCCAAGGGTGCATCGGCCTGAACGAGGTAGGTGCGGCGCTTCAGGGTGCCGCGGAACTGGCTGCGCGCCACCACTTCCTGGCCGGGGTAGCAGCCCTTCTTGAAGTTGACGCCGCCCACCGATTCGTAATTGATCATCTGCGGCACGAAGGCCTCGACGACCGGCGTGGTCAGCGTGACGATGCCGCTGCGCACCTCGCTCCATTGCCACAGTTCGGCGTCGAGCGGGGCGCCCACGGGGGCTGCATGGCCGGCCGGCGCGATCCACAGGGCGCGCGGAATGCGGTCGGCCGGGTACAGCGAGACCACGCTCACGGCGTCGCCCACGGCCGTGCGCTTGCCGGGCAGGGCGGCGGCGGCGAGGCCGTTGGCGGTCAGCGCGGTGCCGGCCAGGCCGTACAACGCGAACTGCTCGGTGGCGTCGGTCAGCTTCACCTTGGCGCGCAGCACGAACATCGACAGGCGCTTGAGCGTCGCGGCCAGGATGTCGCGGCTGCACACCAGCAGAACCAGCTCGGGTTGCGGCTTGATGCCGATGAAACTTGCGATCACACGGCCCTTGGCGGTGCACAGCGCCGCCAGCCGGGCGTCGGCGCCGTCGAGCAGCGAGAAGTCCTGCGTGAGCTGGCCGTGCAGGAAGCTGGCGGCGTCGGGGCCCTCTGCACGGATCACCCCGAGCTGGCCCGAGGCGGCCGAGGGGCTGGACAGGGAGAGGGCGGCAACGCCATTGAGAACGACTGTGGTCATCGCTGAATTATCATGGCCGGGCCTGTTCCTTCGGTACGGCAGGGACTCCCGCTCCGCGGCCCGCCGGGCCACGCTTTTTCTTTCGTGTTCCCCATCTTTTCTCGTATCGGACTCGTGCGCAGCTTCTTCCTCACGCTCTTCCTGCTCGCCGCCCTGGTCGCTCTTGCGCTCGGCGGTGCCGGCCTCTGGTGGGTGCACCAGCCGCTCAAGCTGCCGGCGCCCAGCGTCGACCTGTCCGTGGAACCCGGCACCACGCCGCGCGGCATTGCGCAGGCCGTGGCCGACACGGGCGTCGACGTGCAGCCGCAGTTGCTCTACCTGTGGTTCCGCGTGTCGGGCCAGGACCGCCAGATGCGCGCCGGCAGCTACGAACTGGAGCGCGGCGTCACGCCCAAGCTGCTGCTCAACGTGCTGGTGCGCGGCGAGGAAGCCACGCGCAGCGTGGTGCTGGTCGAGGGCTGGAACATCCGCCAGGTGCGCGCCGCGCTCGCCAAGGCCGACCAGCTCAAGCCCGACAGCGTCGACCTGACCGACGAGGCACTCATGACCAAGCTGGGCAAGCCCGGAGTGCACCCGGAAGGGCGCTTTTTTCCGGACACCTACACCTACTCGAAGGGCTCGACCGACGTCGCCCTGTTGCAGCGCGCGATGCGGGCCATGGACAAGAAGCTCGAGGCCGCGTGGGCCGCGCGCGCCTCCGACCTGCCACTGAAATCGGCCGACGAGGCCCTTGTTCTGGCCAGCATTGTCGAAAAGGAGACAGGCAAGGCGAATGACCGGGCGCAAATCGCCTCGGTCTTCACCAACCGCCTGCGCATCGGCATGCCGCTGCAGACCGACCCGACCGTCATCTACGGCATGGGCACCGGCTTCGACGGCAACCTGCGCAAGAAAGACCTGCAGACCGATACGCCCTGGAACACCTACACGCGCGGCGGCCTGCCGCCCACGCCGATCTCGATGCCCGGCAAGGCGGCGCTGCTGGCGGCCGTGCAGCCGGCGCAAAGCAAATCGCTGTATTTCGTTTCTCGCGGCGACGGCACCAGCCAGTTCAGCAGCTCGCTCGACGATCACAACCGCGCGGTCAACCGCTACCAGCGCGGCGGCGGCGATGCCAAGCCCAAGGCCACGCAATGAGTGACAACGGTCCCGGTCTTTTCCTGACGCTGGAAGGCATCGACGGCGCGGGCAAGTCCAGCCACCTCGACGCGCTGGAAGCGCTGTTCAGGGCGCAGGGCCGCGCGGTCGTGCGCACGCGCGAGCCCGGCGGCACGCCGCTGGCCGAAACGCTGCGCGGCCTGATCCTCGAGCAACCGATGGACCCGCTGACCGAGTCGCTGCTGGTGTTCGCCGCACGGCGCGACCACGTCGTGCAGGTCATCGAGCCGGCGCTGCTGCGCGGCGACGTGGTGCTGTGCGACCGGTTCACCGACGCCACCTTCGCCTACCAGGGCGCGGGGCGCGGTTTCGACGAACGTGTGTTGTCGGCGCTGGAGCAATGGGTGCAGGCGGGCAGGGCGGGGCAGGCTGCCTCGGCGCTGCTGCAGCCGCACATCACGCTGTGGTTCGACCTGGCGCCGCAGATCGCGGCGCAACGGCTGGCCGGCGCGCGCGTGCCCGACAAGTTCGAGGCCCAGCCGGTCGAGTTCTTCAGCCGCGTCGCGCTGGGCTATGCGGCCCGCGCGGCGGCCGATGCACAGCGCTTCGTTCGCATCGACGCCAGCCAGGCGCGTGACCAGGTCTGGCAGCAGGTCGAGACGGCGCTGCTGGCGCGCGGCGTGCTGGCCGGGGTTGCCCGATGAGCGCGCCCGTGTTGTCTCCCTGGCTGCGCCGTCCGCTCACCGAACTGCTGCGCCAGCGCGGCCATGCCTGGCTGCTGCAAGGCCCTTCGGGCATTGGCCAGTACGAGCTGGCCCTGGCGCTGGCCTCCGCCTGGCTGTGCGAACAGCCGACGCCCGAGGGCACCGCCTGCGGTCATTGCGCCAGCTGCCACGCCATCGAGGTGCGCACGCACGCCGACCTGTGCGTGCTGATGCCCGAGGTGGCCATGCAGGAGCTCGCCTGGCCGCTCGACGAAAAGGCGCAATCGGACATCGACGACAAGAAGCGCAAGGCCAGCCGCGAGATCCGCGTCGAGGCGATGCGCGACGCGGTCGGCTTCGCCCAGCGCACCAGCGCACGCGGGCGCGGCAAGGTGGTGCTGGTGTACCCGGCCGAGCGCATGAACAACATCACCGCCAACGCGCTGCTGAAGACGCTCGAAGAGCCGGTCGGCGACGTGCGCTTCGTGCTGGCGACGGAAGCCGCGTGGCAGCTGCTGCCCACCATTCGCAGCCGCTGCCTCGGGTTCACGCTGCCGTGGCCCGAGACCGCCGAGGCCGAGGCCTGGCTCGCCGCGCAGAACGTGCCCGCCGCCGATGCGGCCGCGCTGCTGCGCGCCGCCGGTGGCCGGCCCAGCGACGCCTTGCGGCTGGCGCGCTCGGGCCAGTCGCCCAAGGCGTGGTCCTTGCTTCCGAAAGCCGTGACGCGCGGCGACGTGGGGGCACTGTCAGATCACGCACCGGCGCAGGCGGTCGGTGCGCTGCAAAAGCTCTGCCATGACCTGATGGCGGTCGGCAACGGTGCCGAACCCCGGTTCTTCGAGGCGGCCGACCTGCCGGCCGCGCCGTCGCGGCTGGCGCTGGCGCGCTGGTCGAAGTCGCTGGCGAGTGCCGCCCGAACCGCCGAGCACCCCTTCAATGCGGGCCTGATGCTGGAAGCGCTTGTGAGCGAAGCGCGAACCACCCTAAACTCTGCCGCTCGCCGCCCATGAACCAACCTGTAGTCCCCGCAGCCCCCGCCCCGTCGCCTGCCCGGCCGAGCGTGATTCAGCTCGCCATCAAGGAAAAGGGCGCGCTGTATGCGGCGTACATCCCGTTGTTCGCGGAGGGCGGCATCTTCATTCCGACCGCGCGCGAATACCGGCTCGGCGACGACGTCTACGTGCTGCTCACGCTGCCCGAAGACCCGCAGCGCTATCCGGTGGCCGGCAAGGTCGCCTGGATCACGCCGCAGCGCGCGGCCGGCAACCGGGCGCCCGGCGTGGGCATCCGCTTTCCGTCGGACGAGAAATCGCGCCAGCTGAAGGCGCGCATCGAGGCCGCGCTCGGCGGCTCGATGGCCTCCGACCGCCCGACACAAACCATTTGAGCGTTTCGCCGTCCTTGTGACGCGGAACTCCGCAGGCGGCGCCATCTCCCACAGGAGCGAGCGTCGAAGCTCGCCATTTCCGATGTTCACAGACTCCCACTGCCACCTCACCTTTCCCGAGTTCGCGGACCAGATGCCGCAGATCCGCGCCGCCATGGCCGCCGCGCAGGTCGACCGGGCGCTCTGCATCTGCACCAAGCTCGAGGAGTTCGACGACGTGCAGGCGCTGGCCGCCAGCTACGACAACTTCTGGGCCAGCGTGGGCGTGCACCCCGACAACGAGGACATCGCCGAGCCCAGCGTCGAAGACCTGGTGCGGCTCGCGGCCCGGCCCCGCGTGGTGGCCATCGGCGAAACCGGCCTCGACTACTACCAGATGGAAGAACGCAAGGGCGGTCGCAGCATTTCCGACATGGAATGGCAGCGCGACCGCTTCCGCGTGCACATTCGCGCCGCGCAGCAAACGCGCAAGCCGCTGATCATCCACACGCGCGAAGCCTCGGCGGACACGCTGGCGATTTTGAAAGAGGAGGGCGAGGACGCCTCTTCCGGCGCGGCGGGCGGTGTTTTCCATTGCTTCACCGAAACCGCCGAGGTGGCGCGTGCCGCCCTCGACCTGGGTTTCTACATTTCGTTTTCCGGCATCCTGACCTTCAAGAAGGCCCAGGATCTGCGCGACGTGGCCGCTTTCGTGCCGCTCGATCGCATGCTGATCGAAACCGACAGCCCCTACCTGGCGCCCGTGCCGTACCGCGGCAAGACCAACAATCCGTCGTATGTGCCTTTTGTGGCGCAACAGATCGCCGAACTCAGAAACATGCCCGTGGAAGCCGTTGCGAAGGCCACGAGCGACAACTTCGAAACATTGTTCAGGGACGTCAAATCATGAAAAATTACTTTAAGAATTCGATATATCTCCTTGTCGTTGCTGCATCTTTTGTAGCACACGCAGGTTCGTTCGAGGACTTCTTCCGGGCCGTGCGCGGCGACAACGGCAGCGGGGTGCGCACCCTGCTGCAGCGCGGTTTCGACCCGAACACACTCGACGAGCATGGCCAGACCGGCCTGATGATTGCGCTGCGCGAGCCTTCGCCCAAGGTCATCCAGGTGCTGGTCGAGTCGCCGCAGACGAATGTGGACCTGGCCAACGCCAAGGGCGAAACGCCGCTGATGCTGGCTGCGATCAAAGGCCAGCAGGACCTTGTCACGCAGTTGCTCAAGCGCGACGCGGCCGTCAACAAGACCGGCTGGACGCCGCTGCACTACGCGGCCACCAGCGGTCAACTGACCATCATGAAGGTGCTGCTCGACAACTACGCCTTCATCGACGCGCAATCGCCCAACGGCTCCACGCCGCTGATGATGGCGGCGATGTACGGATCGGGCGAAGCCGTGAAGCTGCTGCTGGCCGAAGGAGCGGACACCACGATGAAGAACCAGCTCGGCATGACGGCGGTCGATTTCGCGAACAAGGCGGGCCGCGCGGAAGCCGCGTCGTTGATCACGGCGGCTGCCGCGGCAAGGGCGAATACACCCAAGGCGGTGCCGAAGGATGGGAAATGGTGAGTTCGGGGTGCCTTCAAGGGCCTTTGTTTAATTCACACAATGTGCATTATGTTAAATAATAGATGGATGAAGTTGGCCAGATAAGCCGACCAGCCTTCCCCCTGGAAGGCTGTGAATCCCTACGGAATGCTCCTCGCCACCACCCCCAGGTCGCGCCAGGCCTCCGGATGACAGCTCAGGATCAGGATCTGGTGCCGCGTTGCCGCGTCGTACAGCACGCGCTTCATCTGTCCCAGGCGCTCTTCGTCGGTGTGCACCAGCGCGTCGTCCAGGATGAGCAAGGTCGGCTTGTGCGCCTCCTTCAGCAAGTCCGAATAAGCAAGGCGCGCCACGACGCCCATCTGTTCCCGCGCACCGACGCTGAGCTCTTCGAAAGCGCCGCTTTGCACGCCACGCACGCCATGCCGCGTGATGCGGCCCGGTGACAGGTCATCGCCGACTTCGACCTGCGCACCGGGAAACAGAATCTGCAGGTAGTGGTCAAGGTGCTTCTGCAAGGGTGCCCGCAGCCGACGCGCCAGCGCCGATCGCTTCTCGCGCAACAGCTTCAGCAGGTGGTCCAGCGCCTTGGCGTGGCGCTCGAGTTCGGTGCAGCGCCGCGTGGCGTGCTCGAGTTCGCGCTGCTTTTCCGACGCGATCTCTTCCTGGCCCAGCGCGCCTTTCGTTTCCAGTTCGACCTCGAGCCGCGTGATCTCGTTGGCCCGGGTGCCGTGCGCCGCTTCGGCCTGCTTGACGCTGCGCTCCAGCCGTTCCACGTCCTGCGCAAGCACCGGCAGGTTGACCGTCTGCAACTGCAGCGCGAGTTCGCTGGCCTTCTGCTCGATGGCAGATTGCTGCGCGAGCGCATCGGTCAAGGCCTCGCCGGCTTCGCGCTTGCGGCCGGCACGCATCGGGTCGGCCAGCGTCGTTCTGACTGCCGCCAGCTCGTCTTCGGCGGCCTTGACCTGTTCGCGCGCATGGCCAGCCTGCACCTTGGCCTCGTTGAGCGCCGAGGAGGCCGCCTCCAGCGCCGTGCGGGCAGCGCCCTCCTCCGACTCGGCCTGCCCGGCCGACGGCACCGGCGTGTCGGGTGCGGCGGGCATCGCCTGCAGCACCTCCTTTGCCTCGGCCAGCCGGGCTTCGCGCAACGCGACATCGGCGGCCAGTGCGCCCAGGCCCTTGGGCGCCAGCGCCGACAGCACGGCCTCCGCTGCATTGGCTTCGCCCTTTCGCAAGGCGTGCAGCCGCACGCGTTCCTCGGCGGCGGCCACGCTGTCCGCGCGCAGGGCTTGCAACTGCGTGGCCAGTTCGTCGCGGGCCCGGTCGCGCTCGACGCCCAGGCTGTCCAGGTCGGTGCCGCCCGGCAGCACCGTGATGCGCCCGACGCCTTCGATGTCGATCTCGGTCCGCGCAATGACGGTCTGGCGCGCCGAACCCGCCACGTCGACGCCGCCCACCCGAACCCGGGCGCCGGGCTGCAGATCGAACGCCAGCGCGGTCGACACCGCATCGAGCCGGGCCTGGGCCGTGCGCAGCAGGTCCGCGCTGCGGTGCAGGCGCTTCAGCTCGCCGTCGGGCACGGCCAGCGCGTGTGCGTCGGCCTGCAGGCGGGTGACTTTCTCCTGTTCGCCCTTGGCCTTGTCGAGGCTGTGCGCCAGCGCAGCAAGCTGCTCGGCCAGGCTGTCGGCCGTCTTTTGCTGCGCGATGCGCGACGCGGCCTGCCGCGCCAGCCGCAAGGTGTGGCGCGCGCCCGCATCCGCCTGCGCCGCGGCCGCATGGCGCGGCTCCCAGGCCTTCAGCTCGCCCAGTGCCTTCTCCAGGCCTTCCTTCACCGCCTGCAGGTTCTTTTCGCGCTGGCCGACGGTGGCTTCCTCGCGCTCCATCGCCTGCAGCTGCGTGCGCCACGAGCCCACCTGCGCCACGATCGGCTTGAGCGCCGCGTCCTGCGCCGCCTTGCGCTCGGCCAGGCCCTTGCCGTCGTTCAGCCGCTGCTGTGCCACGGCGAGCTGCTCGCGCAGCGCCACCCACGGCCGCGCCGCGTCGTCGCGCTGATGCTCCCGGCGCAGGCCCGACAGCCGATCGACACCCGCGCGATAGGCCTCGATGTCGGCATGCAGCCGGGCCAGCTCGGCCTCGAGCTCTGCGCGCAGTTTGAGCGCGTCCGCGAACGCGCCGCGCGGCGCGCCGCCGGCGGGCGTGAGCAGCTCGTTTCGCTCGGTCTCCACGGCTTTCAGCACGGCATCGCCGTGGCTGGAGGCCAGCTCGCCCAGCGATTCGCCGAGCGCGTTGCGCAGGTGGTCGCTGGCAAAGCCGACGGCGTTCGCAATGTCGTGCGAGGTGCCCTGCCTGATCCACAGCAGCCCCGGAATGCCCATGTGCTCCGGCGTGCTGGCGCCCTTGCCCGGAAAACGAAAGCCCAGCAGCGCCGCCAGGTGGTCTTCCGCCACGGCGCCGTCCATCGCCTTGCCGTCGATGACGAGTTCGCAGCGCTTCTTGCCGAGGAAGGCCTTGGTGAGCCTGCAGGGCTTGCCGTCGAGCTCGAAGTCGAGTTCCACCGTGGGCGTCGCCGAGCTTTCGCCCCAGGGCCTCAGGTGCTCGACCGCGCTGGACCGATGGCGCTCGAAGAACGCGGCGCGTATCGCCTCGGCGATGGTCGATTTGCCCGACTCGTTGGGCGCCGTGAACAGATTGAGCCCGTCCGTGAAGCCGTCGATTTCCAGCGGTGCGCGAAACAGCTTGAAGTTCTCGATGCGAAGGCGTTGCAGCTTCATGCGGCGGCCCCCGTGCGCGCACCTTGCGCGTCGAGGATGCGGGCCAGCGTGAGCAAGGCATCGCGGGCCAGTTCAGCTTCGGCGTCGCCTTGTTGCGCGCGCAGTTCCAGCAGCGCTTCACCGACGAACCCGTCGGCGTGCAGTGCCTGGATGTCTTCTTCCGTCGGCTCCAGCCGCAGGGCCTCGCCGTCCCACACCAATGCGCGGGCGCGGGCGCGCGCCGCATCGAGCGCGGCGCTCAGCCTGGCATGTCCGCCCAGGTCGCAGGTGCCCTGCGCACGCAGTTGAAGCACGTCGCCGCTGTCGACCGAAGCCAGCTTTTCAACCAGCGCGTCGACGTCGGACGCCACCGTGAGCCGCGGCTCCAGCTGCTGCCAGCCGAACTGGCCTGTGCGGATGGTTTCGACCTCCGGCACCGCCCCGACGCCCGCAATCGACACCCGCAGCGCCTGCCCCGAATCGTTGGCCCGGAAGCGGTCGGTCTCGGGCGTGCCCGCGTACCAGGTGCGCTCGTCGATCTGCCGCGTGCCGTGCCAGTCGCCCAGCGCGAGGTAGTCCAGACCGGCCTCCCCTGCCCGCCCCGCGGCAATCGGGTTGGCCGAATCGATGTCCTCGGACAGGATGCCCTGCACGCAACCGTGCGCCAGCCCGATGCGGGGCAACCCGCCGTCGCTGGGCGCCGCGGCAAACCAGTCGGTGAGGTCGCCATAGGTGTGGCGCTGCGTGAGCGGCGCGGGCAACAGCACGAACTTGCCGGCCACGGTGTGCGGCTTCGGCTCGAGGCAGCACACGACGTTCGGCGGTATCGCGCCCAGGCGCTGCGCACGGCGCCAGACCGATTCGCTGAGCGCCGAGTCGTGGTTGCCCGGAATCAGCAGCCACGGCCCGCTGAAGCCCTGCATGGCATTGAACATCCGCCGGATGGTCTTGTCGGACACGGTCTGCAGGTCGAACACGTCGCCCGCGACCAGCACGGCGTCGACCTTGCGTTCGGCCGCGATGCCGGCCAGCCGCTCGACCACCTTGAAGCGCGCCTCGAACAGCGCCGCGGCGTCGTCGGGCTCGAACTGCGAGAACACGCGGCCGATCTGCCAGTCCGCGGTATGGAGCAAAGAAATCATGCGTGGCCCTCCCTTTGCCTCTCGCGTCTTCTCGAAACAGCGAGCATCTTAGAGGGCCCGAGACCGTCACCCGCGGCGCCCGCCAGCATGGCGGTGCGCCGGCCTGTCAGCTCCGGGGTGCGGCCCCCGACGCGCACTCTTCCACCAGCGCGGCCGATTGCGTGACCTGCTCGGCGATCTGGTCCCTCATCGGCTGCCAGCTGCGGCTGAAGGGCGCCAGCAGGAACCATTGCGTCGTCAACGCCAAGCCGACGCCGCCAATGACAAACATCCAGTGCGTGAGTTCCATATAGCCCCCTTCTGACAGATCGAGGGCGAGAGTCTGCGCATTTCGCGGCCCTTGCGATATCACCAATTCGGGGGATATCTTTCGTCAGATGCGCCGGGGCCGCGACGTTCAGCGTGCCGTCAGGTACTGCCGCGGATCGACCGCGTTGCCGCGGTAGCGGATCTCGAAATGCAGCTTGCTCTTGCCGCCGTCGCTGCCGGCGCCGCCGATGTCCGCGATCTTCTGGCCCCGCTCCACGCGCTGCCCCTGCTTGACCATCACCGTGCGCAGGTTGGTATAGACCGACATGTACGAGCCGCCGTGGTCGACCATGACCACGCTGCCGTAGCCGCGCAGCATTTCCGTCACCGCGACCTTGCCCGCGCCGATCGACACCACCGCATCGCCCGGGTCGGCTGCGATGTCGATGCCTTTGTTGCTCGAGCCGTTGAAGCCCGCGGTCACCTGGCCCGGCGCGGGCCAGCCCCAGTCGGCGCGGCGGGATGCGGGCGGCGCGGCGGGTTCGGGCTCCCTGGCTTCCCGCGTCCGGGGCGGCCTTGCGCGTTCGCTGCCGGCGCCTTTTGCAGGTGGCGGTGCATCGGACGACACGCCCGCTGGCGCGCCCCCGGGCGGAACCACGCGCAGCACCTGCCCTGCCTCGAGCTTGTCGGGGTCCTGCAGGTTGCTCCAGCGCGCGATGTCGCCGGCCGAGCGACCGGTTTTCGACGCGATGCGGTACAGCGTGTCGCCCGGTTGCACCACGTACTCGCCGGGGCCCGCCACCGGCATCTTCGGCGACGTGGAGCAAGCCGCCAGCATCAATGCGGCGGCGAGCGCGATGCCCGCTCGCCAGTGCCGGCCCGTCCCGTGTGTCTTGTGCGCCCCACCGCTGCCTGTACCTGTGCCCGTGTCTGTATGGCTCGTCCCTGCTGTCACAACCACTGCTGAAGTCCTTGCTGGATGACCTGGATGGCGCGTCCCGTCTTGCGGGGCGCGTTCGAAGAATCCGGGGAGGCTACCAGCAGTCGCAGGCCGTCAGTCCGTCACCCCACGGCCGGGGCGTGGGCCGCCTTGTCCGCGGCCCCCTTGCGCGCGATGCACATCAGCGACAGCGCGCTGGCCGACGCGCCCGGATCGCGGCCCGACAGCGCATTGCCCACGCGGTATTTCCAGTGCGCGGGGCCGACCTGGCCCCTGAGCGCATCGGCACCGATCTGGTGGTTGTGCGGATGCACGCTGACCTGGAAGCCCAGCGGCTCCAGCGTCGACTTGAAGAATTCCCGGGTCACGCCGTCGCCCGGTCGGTGATGCACTTCGGTCTTCAGTCCCCATGACTGCTGGTTGCCGGTCTTGTGAAAACCGTGGCGCGTCATGCGGTAGATCCACAGCCGCGCGTCCCACATGAACTTGGCCAGCCCCTTGTAGTCCCAAGCGGTCAGCTGCGGGTCGTGGTCGGTGATCAACAGCCCGCCGGGCTTGACCAGCCGCGCGCCCTCCCGCAGCACCGCGTCCATGTCGTCGCAATGATGCAGCGAGGCATTGATGGCCACGATGTCCGCCACGCCGGCGCGAAACGGCGTGTGCGCCGCATCGGCCAGCACCGCCGTATAGCCCAGGCGCGAGGCCAGCTCCAGCGAACCCGCGGCCACGTCCACGCCGATCAGCAATTCGGGCTTGCCGCCCAGCGTGGCAAAGATGTTGCCCGGTCCGCATCCCAGGTCGATCACCGTCTTGCCGGTCCAGTCGCCGCCGGCGGCGAGCCAGCGGCTCCTGAAATGCGCGTCCCGATGGCAGAAGTCCAGGTACTCCTGCGCCCACCCCAAATTGCCGAAATAAGTGGCATTGGCCATCAGCGCTTCGGACTTGTTCGCTATATCCGATTCAAAGTAGAGATTAGAGCGCTGAAGAACTACGTCGGGTAATAGGATGTCGTCGAGCATTTTTATCCTCTATTGGATTGAATTCTTAAAAACGCCGCCCTGCCCGAAGTCTTTGCCGTTTTCCTGTCTTGTAAAGCGGTTTTTTATCCAGTTACAGAATTCTCAATTTGATAACTGCCCTGTTCATGGGCGATGTTTCATTTTGCGGGCACCACGCTCGTGCGTTTTACGCATGACTCCCAGTGAAACGCACGCACCAACCTCGTTATGTATGCAAACCATTGGGTAAGCCTGGTTTGCTCGCTTCTGCCCTGTGTATCTCCCCATGAGTACCCCGCCTCGGACGGCCCTTTCAGCACCTTGAAGCAACCGGAGTGACTGCTCTCTTTGGCTGAAACTCGCATCAGTTACCTTGTACGTGACAGTTCGGGTAGTACGTTTTAGAAATAACTTTGTCTGAATGTAACGTAGACCTAAAGACCACACTTTGCCTGAACCAAAGCTCCTAGGATTGCGTCAAGAAAAAGAGGTAGATCAATTTCTCAGGGCCAATTGAATGGGCGACATTTTCGCGCATCCGATTAATTCCATCGTATTTCTTATCCGGTGATTACATGGAAATTCAAACTGTTTCGACGGCGCACCGCACCGCACCAGATCTGCTTCTGGGCGAGCTCTTCGTGCCGCGCGTCAATTCAGGGACACCGGATGCCCCGCACGCGCGCCACGCCGGCTCGCTCTCGCTGAACCACTCACCGACCGCCGGCCTGCTGCCCGACACCCTGTTCGCCGGCGCCTGGCTGCTGCTGCAGTCGCGCTGGCTCGGAAGCCTCTGGCCCGTGCTGCACGAGGCTGGCAGCGCGCACCGGGGGTCCATCACCGTTGCCTACGACGCCACGCGCGCAGCAGGCGACTGGCTGAGCGAACTGGACCAGGCGAGGCGCGCCGCGCATGGATCGGCGCCAGCCGCGGACCAGCCCCACGCGCTCTGGCTGCGCCAGGACATGGGCGCTGCATATATGAGCGCCACGAGCGCCGACGCCGTGCTGCGCCTGCGCTTCGACGCCGCGCAGGCCTGCCTTCACGCCGATGCCGCAGCCAGCCTGATGGACGCCGACGCACTCGCCCCCCTGCTCGCCGCCCTGGCCGACACCGCCGCCGACCTGCAGGCGCGCCCCGGCGCCGCCCTGGGCGACATCCGCACCCTTGCGGGCGCCGACAGCGCCGACCAGCTGGCCGCGTGGAACACCGCCGTCTCGCCGCTGGACCGCTCGCTCACCGTCACCGGCATGTTCAGCCTGCAGGCCAAGGCCGCGCCGCATGCCGTCGCCCTTGCGGAAGGCGACATGCGGATGAGCTACGCCGAACTGGACACCCGCTCCGACGAGCTCGCCCACCGCCTGCAGCGCCTGGGCGTGCGCGGCGGCGACGCCGTGGGCCTGCTGCTCGACCGCTCGATGGCCGCCATCGTCGCGCTGCTTGGCATCCTGAAAGCGGGCGCGGCCTATGTGCCGGTGCCGACCGACTTTCCGGCCGAACGCATCGCCTACATGCTGGGCGAGGCGCGTGCACACCATGTGATGACGACGCAGGCGCACCACCACCTCGTGCCCACGGAGCGCGGCGAACACGCTGTTCTGCTGCTCGACGAATACGCCAACAAGGCAGAACGCAGTTCCTGGAATTTCCCGGCCATCGACGCCGAATCGGTGGCCTACGTCATGTACACCTCGGGCTCCACGGGCACGCCCAAGGGCATCGAGATCTGCCACCGCGCCATCCTGCGGCTGGTGGTCGGCGTGGACTACGTCGTGCTCGCCCCGGGGCGCGCCGTGCTGCACGCCGCGCCGCTGGGCTTCGACGCCGCCACGCTCGAGATCTGGGGCCCGCTGCTGAACGGCGGCTGCTGCGTGATCCACGAGGAGCGCGTGCCCACCGGCGCCGGCCTGGCGCGCGCCGTCGCGCGCCACGACGTGCACACCGCCTGGCTCACGGCGGCGCTCTTCAATGCCGTGGTCGACGACGACCCGGCCCACCTCGCGGGCCTGCGCCACCTGTTCACCGGCGGCGAAGCGCTCTCGGTGCCGCACGTGCGCCGCGCACAGGCCGCGCTGCCGGCACTCGCGCTCAGCAACGGCTACGGGCCCACCGAGTGCACCACCTTCGCGGCCACGCACCGCATCCCTTCCCCGCTGCCCGACGGCCTGCGCTCGGTGCCGCTCGGGCGGCCCATCAAGGACACCGTGCTGCGCGTGCTCAGCCCGTCGATGGCCTTGCTGCCCACCGGCTTCGTCGGCGAGCTCTGCATCGGCGGCCACGGCCTGGCGCGCGGCTACCTGCGCCAGCCCGAACTCAGCGCCGAGCGCTTCGTGCTCGATCCGTTCGGCGGGCCGGGCGAGCGCCTCTACCGCACCGGCGACCTCGCACGCTGGCTGGGCGACGGCACCCTCGAGTTCATCGGCCGGCGCGACGGCCAGGTCAAGATCCACGGCCACCGCATCGAGACCGGCGAGGTCGAGGCGGCCATCCTGGCCCACCCCGCCGTCCAGTCGTGCGCCGTTGTCGCGCGGCCCGACGGCAGCGGCGAGCTGCGCCTGGTGGCCTACCTCGTGGCACGCGGGCAGAAGGTGTCGTGGGACGCCCTGCGCACGCACCTTGCCGCCCGGCTGCCGGCTGCCCTGGTGCCCAGCGCCCAGGTGTGGCTCGCGCAACTGCCCGTCACACCCAACGGCAAGCTCGACCGCAAGGCCCTGCCCGAACCGGCCGCCGAGCGGCCCGACCTCGCCCAGCCTTTCGAGGAGGCGCACGACGCCGTCGAACAGCAGGTGTGCGACGCCTTCGCCCGCGCGCTGCGCATCGGCAAGGTCGGGCGCAACGACAACTTCTTCGACCTCGGCGGCGATTCGCTGCTGGTGCTGCAGGTGCTGGCCGACTTGCAGCGCGGCACCGGCATGGCGCTGTCGACCAATCTTTTCTTCCGCAATCCCACGCCAAAAGCAATGGGTGCGCGGATGCAGCCGGCGGACGACAAGCCCGCCACGGCCGCTGCGGCGGGGTTCCAAGCACAACCGACCGCAGCGGCCCCTTCTTCGGCAGCGGCGACGCGCCCGGGCACCGGCCTCGACGACGCCGTGGCGCTGATCGGCACCGCCGGGCGCTTTCCCGGCGCGGCCGACGTGGAGCAGTTCTGGGCCAACCTGGTGGCCGGGCGCGACACCATCAGCTTCTTCGACGACGCCACGCTCGACGCGGGCGTGAGCCAGGCGCTGCGCAGCGACGCCACCTATGTGCGCGCACGCGGCGTGATCGACGGCATCGAAGACTTCGACGCCGCCTTCTTCGGCATCGGCCCCAAGGAAGCGCAGCTGATGGACCCACAGCAGCGCGTGTTCCTGGAGATCTGCTGGGAATGCATCGAGCGCGCCGGCTACGTGCCCGACGCGGCACCCGGTCCGGTCGGTGTGTACGCCGGCATGTACAACGCCACCTACTTCCAGCGCCACGTGAGCACCCGGCCCGACCTGGTGGAGCCGGTGGGCGAGTTCCAGGTGATGCTGGCCAACGAGAAGGACTACATCACCACGCGCGTGGCCAACCGGCTCAACCTGACCGGCCCGGCCGTCAGCGTGCACACCGCCTGCTCGACCTCGCTGGTGGCCGTGGCCCAGGCCTTCCATGCGCTGCGCACGGGCCAGTGCTACATGGCGCTGGCCGGCGGCGCTTCGGTCACCTGCCCGCCGCGAAGCGGCTACCTCTACAACGAGGGCTCGATGCTCTCGCCCGACGGCCACACGCGCAGCTTCGACGCGCAGGCCCAGGGCACCGTGTTCAGCGACGGCGCGGCGGTGGTGCTGCTCAAGCGCCTGGCCGACGCGCAGGCCGACGGCGACACCATCTACGCCGTGCTGCGCAGCGCCGCGGTGAACAACGACGGCGGCGCCAAGGCCAGCTTCACGGCGCCCAGCGTCGACGGACAGGCCGCGGTGATCCGCGCCGCGCTGGCCGCGGCCGACATCGACGCGCGCAGCATCTCCTACGTGGAGGCGCACGGCACCGCCACGCCGATGGGCGACCCCATCGAGGTCGAGGCCCTGGCCGTGGCCTACGCCGAGCACACCGACGCGCGCGACTTCTGCACCCTCGGCTCGCTCAAGAGCAACGTCGGCCACATGGTCACGGCGGCCGGCGCGGCCGGGCTCATCAAGACCGCGCTGGCGCTGCACCACGAGGTGCTGCCACCGACCGTGCACTTCACTGCGCCGAACCCGGTGATCGATTTCGCCAGCACCCCCTTCCGCGTGAGCAACCAGCTGCAGCCCTGGCCGCGCGCCGACCTGCCGCGCCGCGCGGGCGTCAGCTCGTTCGGCGTGGGTGGCACCAACGCCCACGTCATCGTGGAAGAAGCACCGCCGCGCGCAGCCTCCCCTTTGGCCTTCGGCGACCAACTGCTGTCGCTGTCGGCCCGCTCCGAGGCCGCACTGGCGGTGGCCACCGAACAGCTCGCCGCGCACCTCGAAGCCGAGGCCGGCCTGCCGCTGGCCGACGTGGCGTACACGCTCGCCGTCGGCCGCAAGGCGCACGCATTCCGCCGCGTCGTCGTGGCCAGCGACACGGCCCAGGCCGTCGCTGCATTGCGCACGCCCGATTCGTCCTGGCGCGCCAGCGGCCGCACTGCCTCGCGCGCGCCGCAACTGGTGCTGATGTTCCCCGGCCAGGGCGCGCAGTACGCCGGCATGGGCCGGCACCTGCATGCCGCCGACCCGGTGTTCGCCGCCGCCTTCGACGACTGCATGAACGCCTTCGAAGGCGCGGTCGACTTCGACCTGCGCGCGCGCATGTTTTCCAGCGACCCGCAATCGCTGGCGCCCACCGCCGCCACGCAGCCCGCCATCTTCGCGCTCGAATATGCGCTGGCCCGGCGCGTGCTGTCGCTGGGCGCGCGCCCGCAGGCGCTCATCGGCCACAGCGTGGGCGAGTTCGTCGCGGCGGTGCTCGCCGGCGTGATGCGCCTCGAAGACGCCGCGCAACTCGTGGCCCGGCGCGGTGCGCTCATGCAGGCCCAGCCGCCCGGCGCCATGCTGTCGGTGCGCCTGGGCGCGGCCGAGTTGCAGGGCCGGCTCGGCCCGCTGCTGTCGCTCGCCGCAGAGAACGGCCCCACCGCCTGCGTGGCCGCCGGCCCCTTCGATGCCATCGCGGCGCTGCAGGCAGCGCTGGAAGCCGACGGCATTGCCAGCCGCGCGCTGCAGACCTCGCACGCCTTCCACTCCGCCATGATGGACGCGGCCGTCGCGCCCTTCGAGGCGCTGGTGAACGGCGTGGCGCTGCATGCGCCGCACACGCCGATTTTCTCGACCATGACCGGCCGCCTGCTCGAAGGCGCCGAGGCCACCAGCGCCACCTATTGGGCGCGGCACCTGCGCGGCACGGTGCATTTTTCGCCTGCGGTGCGCAGTGCCATGGCGCAGCTGGCGAACCCGCTGTTCGTGGAAGCCGGCCCGCGCAACATGCTCAGCACGCTGGTGCGCCAGCACGGCGCCAGCGGCGTCGTGTCGTTGCTGCACGGCGAGCCGGCCGACGAGGCCCGCACCCTGCACCTGGCCCTCGGGCGCCTGTGGACCTGCGGCGCCGACGTCGAGATGTCACGCCTGTGCGCACGCGCCGGCGCACAACGCGTTCGCCTGCCCACCACGCCGTTCGAGCGCAAGCGCTTCTGGGTCGACATCGCTGCAGTCCCTGCCACAGGGACGCCTTTCACCGCGAGCGCGCCCGCCGCCGCCACGGCCCCCGTTCCTGCTTCTTCCATTCCAACCATTCCATCGGAGCCGATCGTGACTGCTACGCCTTCGCCACAACCTTCTGCCGCCTCGTCCGTGGATGCGCGCCTGCGCACGCTGTTCGAAGACATCTCCGGCCTCGACATGGCGCAGGCCGAAGGGCACGCCCCCTTCGGCGAACTGGGACTGGATTCGCTCACGCTGACCCAGGCCGCCACGCAGATCAAGAAGCACTTCAAGGTCAACCTCAGCTTTCGCCAGCTGATGGAAACCTACCGCAGCTTCGACACGCTCGGCGCCTTCCTGCGCGCCAGCCTGCCGCCTGAAGCCGTAGCGGCGGTCGCTGCCGCGCCTGCACCGGTTGCCGCGCCCTCGGCCGTTGCCGTGCAGCAGCCGATGGCCCTGCCGGTCTACACGCCGATGCAAGCGGGCGTTTCGGCTGGCGGTCCGTTGAATCAACTGATTTCGCAGCAAATGGAATTGATGCGCCAGCAGCTCGCACTGCTGTCGGGAACGGCGCAACCCGTGCCTGCGACGGCGCCGCAGCCCGAACCCGCGCCCCAGCCGTCGACACCCGAACCCGTGGCTGTCGCCGCCCCGGCTGCCCTCGACGACGACGCGCTGGCCAAGGAACCCGTGCGCTACGACGTGAAGAAGGCCTTCGGCGCCATCGCCCGCATCCACACGCAGCGCACCAGCGAGCCCAGCGGCCGCCAGAAGGCGCGCCTGGCGGCCTTCATGCGCCGCTACGTGGAGCGCACGCAAAAGAGCAAGCAGTTCACCGAAGCCAATCGCACGCACATGGCCGACCCGCGCGTGGTCAACGGCTTCCGCCCGGTGACCAAGGAGATCACCTACCAGATCGTCATCGAGCGCTCCAAGGGCTCGAAGATGTGGGACCTCGACGGCAACGAGTACGTCGACGCGCTCAACGGCTTCGGCATGAACATGTTCGGCTGGCAGCCCGAGTTCGTGCAGGACGCCGTGCGCAAGCAGCTCGACGCGGGCTACGAAATCGGCCCGCAGCACCCGCTGGCGGCGGAGGTCACGGCGCTGATCTGCGAGCTCACCGGCAGCGACCGCGCCGGCCTGTGCAACACCGGCTCGGAGGCCGTGATGGCCGCGCTGCGCATCGCGCGCACGGTCACCGGCCGCAGCACGGTGGTGGTGTTCACCGGCTCCTACCACGGCACCTTCGACGAGGTGCTGGTGCGCGCGGGCAAGGCCGGCAAGGGCCTGTCGGCCGCGCCGGGCGTGATGAGCGGCATGTTCGGCGACATCCGCGTGCTCGACTACGGCACGCCCGAGGCGCTGGCCTTCATTCGCGAGAACGCCGACGACCTGGCCGCCGTGCTGGCCGAGCCGGTGCAGAGCCGCCGGCCCGACTTCCAGCCGCGCGAGTTCCTGCACGAGGTGCGCGCCATCACCGAGCAGCACGGCTGCGCGCTCATCTTCGACGAGGTCATCACCGGCTTTCGCGTGGGCCTGGGCGGCGCGCAGGAGCTGTTCGGCGTGCGCGCCGACCTGGCCACCTACGGCAAGGTCATCGGCGGCGGCTTCCCGGTGGGCGTGATCGCCGGCAAGCGCGAGTTCATGGACGCGCTCGACGGCGGCCCCTGGCAGTACGGCGACGACTCCATTCCCGGCGTGGGCGTGACCTACTTCGCCGGCACCTTCGTGCGCCACCCGCTCGCGCTGGCCGCGGCCAAGGCCTCGCTCACGCACCTGAAGGAAGCCGGTCCCGCGCTGCAGGCCGGCCTTAACGCCACCACCGCCGCCATGGCTGCGGAACTCTCGGGCTGGTGCAAGGAGGTGGGCGCCCCCATCGCGATCCGCCATTTCGCGTCGCTGTGGCGCGTGAGCTGGCTCGAAGACCACCCGCTGCAGGACCTGCTGTTCGCCATGATGCGCAGCCGCGGCGTGCACATCCTGGACAACTTCCCGTGCTTCCTCACGAGCGCGCACACCGCACAGGACATCGTCTTCATCCAGCGTGCCTTCAAGGAATCGGTGGACGAGATGCAGGAGTCGGGCTTCCTGCCGCGCCGCGCCGCCGTGGTCACCGGCTTCGACCCGCGCAAACCTGCCGAAGAAGGCTCGGTGCTGGGCCGCGACGTCGACGGCCAGCCCTTCTGGTACGTGCCCGACACCTCCTCCCCCAGTCACCACCTCCTCAACGGAAAGGCCGCCGCATGAACGCCGTTCTCAAACCCACCGCTGTCGGTGACGCCATCGAATGCATCGTTGCGACCACGGAATCGCAACGTGAGGTGTGGCTCGGCGCCACGCTGAGCACCGAGGCCTCGATGGCCTACAACGAATCGGTTCTGCTGCGCCTGCGCGGCCCGCTCGAGCGCGAAGCGATGTCGCGCGCCATGACGCTGCTGGTCGAGCGGCACCAGTCGCTGCGCGCCACCATCTCGCCGGACGGCACCTGCATGCTGGTCAGCCAGCCCGGAGAGGAACCGCTGCGCCAGGAAGACCTGAGCGGGCTCGAGCCCGAAGCCCGCGCACGCGCCCTGCGCACGGCCCACGCAGCGGCGGTGTGCACGCCTTTCTCGCTGGAACACGGCCCGCTGTTTCGCGCCGTGCTGTTCCAGCTGGGCGACACCGAGCATGAACTCGTCATGTCGGCGCACCACGTGGTGTGCGACGGCTGGTCCTGGGCGGTCATCACCGAGCAGCTGGGCCACCTGTATGCGCAGGAGACCGGCGTCGGTCTGAAGCTCAAGGCCGCGCCCCTGTTCGCAGACTTTTCGGCCGAGGAAAGCACCGAGGCCGCGCTTCCCGCCATGCAGGCGCACGTGGACTACTGGCTGGAGCGCTTCTCGGGCAGTTCGCTGCCGGTGCTGGAGCTTCCGCTGGACCATCCGCGCCCGGCCACGCGCACCTTCAATTCGCGCCGCGCCGAGCGCCTGCTCGACCGCCGCCTGGTCAGCGCCCTGCGCACCACCAGCACCCGGGCCGGCGTGAGCCTGTTCACCGGCCTGCTCAGCGGCTTCGTGGCCACGCTGCACCGCCTCACGGGGCAGGACGACATCGTGGTCGGCATTCCGGCTTCGGGCCAGCTCGCGCACGACATGCCCGGGCTGGTCGGCCACTGCGTGAACCTGCTGCCGCTGCGCCTGGCCGCCGGGGCCGACCTGCGCTTCGATGCGCTGATGGAGGAATGCAGCACCGCCGTGCTCGACGCCTTCGACCACCAGGCGCTCACCTACGGCGCGCTGCTGGGCGAGCTGTCGCTGGAGCGCGACGCGAGCCGGCTGCCGCTGGTGAGCGTGGCTTTCAACGTCGACCCCGACGTGGCCGCCAGCGCGCAGTCGTTCCCGGGCCTCGAGGTCACGCAGGACACCATCGCGCGCCAGTACGAGAACTTCGAGATCTTCCTGAACCTGCGCCCGCTGGACGGCGGCCTGCAGATCGAAGCGCAATACAACACCGACCTGTTCGACGACGTCAGCGTGCAGCGCTGGATGGACATGTTCGAGTGCGTGCTCCAGTCGGCCGCCCACAACCCGGGCGAGACCATCGGCCGCCTGGAGGTGCTGTCCGCCGAAGGCGCGCGTGCGCTGGTTGCGCTGCAGCCTGCGCGCGTGCCGCTGGAAGGCGCACCGCTGGCGCACGCCGGCTTCATGGCGCGCGTGCTGCTGCAGCCCGACCACCCGGCGGTGCGAGACGGCGCGCGAAGCTGCAGCTACCGCGAACTCGACGTGCTGTCCAACCGCCTGGCGCACGCCTTGCGCGCGCGTGGCGTGCGCCGCGGCCAGCATGTGGGCCTGTGCCTGGAGCGCAGCATGGAGATGGTCGTCGCGATGATGGGCATCCTGAAGGCGGGCGCGTCCTATGTGCCGCTCGATCCCGCATTCCCGCAGGCACGGCTGGACTACTACGCGAGCGACGCCAAGCTCGGCCTGCTGCTCACCACCTCCGACATCGCGGCCGCGCCGCGCGACTGGCGTGCCGATGCGGGCGAGCGCATCTTCGAGATCGACCGCGACACCGCCTGGCGCCAAGCCAGCGCCGAGGCCCTGGCACCGAGCGCCGACGACGCGGGGCCCGACGACGCCTCGTACGTGATCTACACCTCCGGCTCCACCGGCCTGCCCAAGGGCGTCATCGCCCATCACCGGGGCGTGGCCCACCTGCTGCAGTGGATGCAGCGGCAATCGGGCCTGAGCCCCGACGACCGCATTGCGGCGGTGACCACCCTGTCGTTCGACATGGCCGTGCCCGACCTGCTGCTGCCGCTGGCGGCCGGCGCCGAGCTGGTGGTGGTGCAGCGCGAGGTCGCCATGGACGGCAACCGCCTGTCGAAGATGCTCGACGACGAAAAGATCACGCTGCTGCAAGCCACCCCCGGCATGTGGCAACTGCTGATGGACGCCCAGTGGCGCGGCGCTCCCGGCTTTCGCGGCTGGACCGGCGGCGAAGCGCTGCGCCCCAGCCTTGCGCTGGCGCTGTGCGAGCGCATGGAAGGCCTGTGGAACGGCTACGGCCCGACCGAGACCACCGTGTATTCCACGGCCTGGCGCGTTCGCCCCGAAGAGATCGCGTCGCGCGGCGTGTCGATCGGACAGCCCGTGGACAACACCGAGATCTGGATCCTGGACGCCAACCTGCAGCCCTGCCCCGTGGGCGTGCCGGGAGAAATCTGCATCGCCGGCGAGGGCGTGTCGCTGGGCTACCTCGACCGGCCCGAGCTCACCGCGGAGCGCTTCGTCACGGTGCGCGTGCTGGGCACCGCGAAGAAGATGTACCGCTCCGGCGACCGCGGCCGCTGGCGCAACGACGGGCTGCTCGACCACCTCGGGCGGCTCGACTTCCAGGTCAAGGTGCGCGGCTACCGCATCGAGCCCGGCGAGATCGAGGTGCGCTGCACCGAGGTGCCGGGCGTCTCGCGCAGCGTGGTCGTGGCCCGCGAAGACAACCCCGGCGACGTGCGCCTGGTGGCCTACCTGGCGCTCACGCCGGGCGCCAGCTTCGACCTCGACGCGCTGATGGTGCACCTGCGCAAGCACCTGCCGGCCTTCATGCTGCCGCAGCACGTGGTGACGCTCGCCGCCCTGCCCTGCCTGGCCAACGGCAAGGTGGACCGGGTCGCGCTGCCGCCGCCGCAGGCCGCGTCGCGCGACGAGGTGCGCCGCGGCGCGGCCCCGCGCAACGACCATGAGCGCAAGGTGCTCGCCGCCATGGAGAAGGTGCTGAGCCTGCCCGGGCTGGACATGCACGACGACTTCTTCACCATGGGCGGCCACTCGCTGCTGGCCGCGCGCCTCACCACGCTGCTGAGCCGCGAGTTCCAGGTCACGCTGCCGCTGCGCTCGCTGTTCGAGGCCCCCACGGCGCAGAAGCTGGCGGTGGTGATCCAGGGCCTGCAAGGCGCGGGCGTCGGCCTGGAGGCGCCCATCGGCTTGGCCGCCGGGCGCGGCAGCGCACCGCTCACGCTGCCGCAGGAACGCATCCGCTTCATGGAAGAGCTGCACCCGGGCCGCTCGGTCTACAACGCGCCGTCGGCGCAGCGCCTGGTCGGACAACTCGACGCGCAGCGCTTCGAGGCTGCGCTGCGCGAAATGATCCAGCGCCAGCCGTCGCTGCGCACCCGCATGGGCACCGACCCACAGGCCGGCAAGCCGCTGCAGCTGATTGCGCAGTCCGTGGAATTCTCCCTGCCGCTGGTCGACCTGCGCGGCCTGCCGGCCGACCAGCGCGAGGCCGAACTGGCCGAGCGCATGCAGGAGCTGGCCGACCGCCCCATCGACATCCACAAGGCGCCGATGGCCCACGCCACGCTGTTCCAGCTGGACGACAACGAGCATGTGTTCATGTTCGTGCCGCACCACCTGGTGTGGGACGGCTGGTCTTTCGACCTGCTGCAGAACGAGCTGTCGGCACTGTACGACGCGGCCGAGCGCGGCCGCCCGCACAACCTGCCGGCGCTCGCCACCACCTACGGCGACTACGCCGAGTGGCTCGCGACGTGGATGGACAGCCCCGCTTGCGAGGCGCAGGTCGAGTTCTGGCGCCGCCGGCTCGACGGTGCCAGGGCCGCACGCATGCCCCGCACCGACATGCCGCGCCGCGCGGGCAAGAGCGGCCAGGGCGGCGCGCACTGGATCACCATCGACCTGCAGACCACGCAGCGCCTGCGCGAGATTGCGCGCGACATGGACGTCACGCTCAGCATGCTGACCTTCGGCGTGTACGCGCTGACCATGGCGCGGGTGATCGGCACCGACAGCATCGTCATCGCCAACCCGGTGCGCGGGCGCCAGCAGGCCGAGACCGAAGACGTGATGGGCTTCTTCAACAACGTGCTGCCGGTGTCGCTCGCCGTCGACCTGGCGCGCCCGCTGCCCGAGTTCATGCGCTACGTGAAGCAGGAGCTGCTGTCGATGATGAACAACCAGCAGGTGCCGTTCGAGCGCCTGATGGCCGAGCCGGGCTATGCCAGCCAGATCAAGACCTCGGGCCCCTACCAGGCGATGTTCTCGTTCCAGGACGCCCGCGAGCGCGCCCGCTCCATCGGCAGCCTGCAGACCCGCCAGGTGCACGTGATGCAGCACGGCGCCACCGACGACATCGGCGTGTGGCTGATGGACAAGCCCTTCGGCCTGGAAGGCTCGCTGATCTACAACGCCGACGTGTACCTGCGCGAGACCGGCGCGCAGCTGCGCGAGCGCTACCTCGAAGTGCTGCGCCGCGTGGTGGAAGACCCGCACGCCACGCTGGCCGACATCGCGAGCGCCGAAGGCTCGACCAGCGCGGCCTACTTGCGCAAGATGGCGGCCGTCGAGCCCGACAAGGCAGACAAGGGCCTGCAGGCACCCGCGGCCGAAAGCGCGCAGCGCAAGGCCAGCCAGAGCCTGATGAACCCCGAGCACGCGCCGCTCGCCCAGATCTGGGCCGGCGTGATCGGGATCGACGTGGACGACATCCGCGCCAGCGACAACTTCTTCGACCTCGGCGGCGACTCGCTGCTGGTGCTGCGCGCGGTGCAGCAGGCGGCGCAGACGCTGGGCCACCGCGTGGAGCCGCGCCGCTACCTGTTCGAGAACCTCGGGCAGATCGCCTCCTCGCCGCGCAGCGCGCCCGAAGGCGTGCCGTCCGACCTCGCCGAGCTGACGTCGGGCACTGTGGCCAACGCGCAGCGCGGCGGCCTGCTCAGCCGCACCTTCGGCGGCTGGCTGCGCAAGGGCTGATCATGAACAGCTCCGCCTACGCAATGTCCATCGACGCGCCGGTCTGCCGGTACGTCGACCTGGACAGCTTCACCGACCTGCTGCCCGCGCAGCTGCTGTCGGAAGAAGAGTGCACGCGCGCCGCAAGCTTCCGCTTCCCGGCCGACCGGCAGCGTTTCGTGGCCGCGCACATTGCGCTGCGCCAGGCGCTGGCCGAGTACACGGGCCTGCACCACGCGGCGCTGCACCTGGCGACCGGCTCCTTCGGCAAGCCCTCGCTGTCGGGCCACACGCGCACCCAGTTCTCGTTGAGCCACAGCCGGGGCCTGGCGCTGATCGCCATCGGCGGGCGCGGCCCGCTGGGGGCCGACGTCGAGTTGCTGCGCCCGGTGCCGGACGCGGCGGCGCTCGCGGCCGAGCACTTCACGCGGCGCGAGCAGGAGGCGCTGGCCGCGCTGCCCGCGCACGAGCGCGAACGCGCGTTCCTGACCTGCTGGACGCGCAAGGAAGCGTGCCTCAAGGCCATCGGCGTGGGCCTGCTGCTGTCGCCGCAGAGCTTCGAGGTGGGCGTGACGCCGGATTGCCGCAGCGTGGAGCTGTCGGTGGCCGGGCGCATCTTGTGGCTGGTGCTCGGGCCCGCGCCCGAACGGCTGGACTGCGTCGGCTCGCTCGCGGAGTGGCGCCAGACCGAGGCCCGCGCGGGCGCCACGGCCGCATCGGGTTCCTCGGGTTCCTCGAGCCGCATGGCGGAGGCCCACGCATGAGCAACGCCACGCCACTGATGTTCGGGCCGGCCTCGCGCCAGGTCTTCGGTGTGTTCCACCCCGCGGAGGACCACCGCGCCGAGAACACCGCGGTCCTCGTCTGCCCGCCCTTCGGGCAGGAAGGCCTGCGGACGCACCGCTTCTTCAAGGTGCTGGCCGAGCGCTTCGCGCGTTCGGGCATCGCCGCGCTGCGCTTCGACTTCTACGGTTCGGGCGATTCGCCGGGCGACGAGAGCGAAGGCGAGCTCGACGGCTGGCGCCGGGACCTGTGCGCCGCGCACGACGAACTGCGCCGTCGCGCGCCGAATGCGGCCATCGTCTGGATCGGCGCGCGCCTGGGCGCCACCCTGGCCGTGCTGGCCGCGCGCAGCGGGCGCTGCGACCCGGTGCGGCTGGTGCTGTGGGAGCCGGTGATCGACGGCAAGCGCTACGGCCGCCTGCTGCGCGAAGAGCACGTGGCGGCCATCGACACCACCTTCTGCATCCCCGACCTGGCCTGGCGCCGCAGCCTGCTGAGCGAACCCGACGTCCTGCCCGAGGAAGCCCTGGGCACGTCGCTCTCGCCTGCCTTGCGGGCGCAGCTGGCGGCGCTGGTGCCCGAGTCGCTGCCGCTCACGGCGCTGCACGACACGCTGGTGCTGGCCGGGCCCGACGACGCACACACCGCGCAGTGGGCCGCCGACCAGCAGTCGCGCCACATGCCGGTTCGCCTTGCGTACTTCAGCCACCAGCTCGACTGGACGTCCGACCCCTACCCCAACAGCGCGATGGTTCCGGCCGAAGCGCTCAACCGTCTGCAGGGAGCTCTCCATGAATGACATGACACAGACGCCGGTGCGCTTCGGCCCCGGCGATGCGCTGGTGGGCATGCTCACAGCGCCCACCCACCAGGCGCCCGGCGACGTGGCCTGCCTGATGTTCAACATGGGGGCCAACCACCGCGTGGGCCCGCGCCGCATCAACGTGAAGCTGGCGCACATGCTGGCCGCGCGCGGCGTGAGCAGCCTGCGCTTCGACCTGGGCGGCATCGGCGACAGCGACGCGCTGGACACCGCACCCGACGTGCAGACCCGCGCGGTGCACAGCCTGGAGGCGGCCATGGACCTGGGTGAACGCATGCTGGGCGCACGGCAGTTCACCATCGTGGCCATGTGCTCGGGGGTCGAGCAGGCCATGACGGCGGCTGCCGCCGATGCGCGCGTGGTCGGGGTCTCGCTGTTCGACGGCTTCGCCTTTCCGGAACGTCGCTCCCGCTGGGAGCGCACCGTGCGCCGCGCGCTGGCCGCGCCCGCGCACCCCGCGTTTCCGGGCAAGGCCAAGCGCTGGCTGCAGCGTCACTTCCTCAAGGCCCACTCGACCAAGCCGATGCCCGGCTACTTCGCGCCGGCGCGGTCGGCCGCGGAAAACGCGGCCTGGTTCGCCGCGACCCTGAAGCGCCTGGTCGAACGCAAGGTGGCGGTGCAGATGCTGTATTCGGGCTCGCTGCACGTGAACGACCGCGGCCGCGACCAGCTCGGCAACTTCGCCCGCGAGCCGTACACCCAGGCGCTGCAGTACGAATTCATGCGCGAGGTCGACCACACCGTCTGCACGGAGCGGGGACAGCAGCTGTTCCTCCAGTCCGTGGGCGACTGGGTGAGCGAGCGCTGCTTCGGGGCCGCTGCCGCTGCCGGTGCCGAGCGGCGCAGCCCGAGCCGCCCGCTCGCGAGCGCCGAGCACGCCATGCCCACCACCTGGGCCGCGCCCTGACGCGCGCCGGCCCCCATCCAGTCACCCACCCTCAACCGGCCGTCAAGGAGATCACCATGCAACGCCCAGATCCAGCGACGCAGTCATGCGGCTCGCGCCCCCTCCCCGCCTGGAGCCAGGCCAAGGCCAACGCCCACAACGACGACCGGCTGCGATGGCTGGGCCTGGGCCTGGGCCTGCTGCTGTCGCTCGGGCTGATGGCGCTGTCCGGCTGCGCGCCGGGCTTCGGCGGCGTGACCCCCCTGGGCTTCACCCCTTCCACGGGCGACAGCACCGCCTCGGCCGAGGGCAACAAGATCATCCCGATCACGCCCGACCTGATCCGCTCGCAGATGGCGCGCAAGCCCACCAGCGTGCCCGACAGCGTGAAGCGGCTGTTCACCACGGCGCCGGTCTACACCATCGGGCCGGGCGACGTGGTCGGCATCATCGTGTACGACCATCCGGAGCTGCTGCCGAACGCCGGCGCGGTCATCGCGCAGCAGTCCGACCCCACCGGCGTCAGCGTGGCGCCCGGCTTCATCGTCGGCGCCAACGGCGAGATCAGCTTTCCGTACATCGGCCGCACCAAGGTGCAGGGACTGACCGAGACCGGCGCGTCGGAGCTGGTGGCGGGGCGCATCAAGGCCTTCATCAAGGACCCGCAGGTCACGGTGCGCATCCAGTCGTTCCGCAGCCAGCGCGCCTACGTGCAGGGCGAGGTGCGCACGCCGGGCCTGCAGATCTTCACCGACGTGCCGATGACGCTGTCGGAGGCCATCAGCCGCGCGGGCAGCTTCACCACGGCCGGCGACCGGGCCCGCGTCACGCTCACGCGCGGCGGTGTTTCCACCGTGGTCGACCTGCCGATGCTGCAGTCGCTGGGCCTGGAAGGCAACAGCATCCCGCTGCGCAACGGCGACGTGATCAACGTCGGCACCCGCGAGGACAGCCGGGTCTACGTGATGGGCGAAGTGCGGTCCCCGTCGTCGCTGCAGATGCGCATGAGCGGGCGCCTGAGCCTGAACGAGGCGCTGGGCGACGCGGGCGGGCCCGACCTGCTGTCGTCCGACCCCGGCCAGATCTACGTGGTGCGCAACGCGCCGGACAACCTGGACGTGCAGCAGATCTTCGCCCTGAACGCGAAGAACCCGGCGGCGCTCGCGCTGGCCGACCGCTTCGAGCTGATGCCGCGCGACGTGGTCTATGTCGACCACGTGCCGCTGGTCACCTGGAACCGCGTGATCAGCCTGATTCTTCCGGCCGCCCAGGTCGTGAACCTCGGCCGCGACACCGCGCGCCGCTGAACGCACACACCCCGCAACACGTAAAGGTGAACTTCATGAACGCGCGCTGGCAAGCTTCTCTTCCCGTACCCGCTGCCGCCCCCATGACGGTGGTGGAGACCACGGCCTGGCCGAGGGAGTCCCGCTTCAGGGAGTACCTCGACGTGCTGATCGACAACCGCTGGCTCATCGGCACCATCACGGCACTGGCGCTGCTGGTGGGCGTGAGCTACGCGCTGTTCGGGCCGCGCGTGTACGAGGCCAACATCCTGATCCAGGTCGAGGACCCCGAGCGTTCGGCCGGCAACTTTCCGGGCGACGCCAACGGCGCCGGGGCCATCAACACCAAGACGCCGACCGCCGGCGAGACCGAGATCCTGAAGTCGCGCATGGTGCTGGGCCAGGCGATGGAGAACACCAGGCTCTTCATCGGTGCCAGGCCGCACTACATCCCGGTGGTGGGCGAGTTCATCGCACGGCATTCGAGCCAGCTCTCCACTCCTGGCGTCTTCGGCATCGGCAATTTCGTCTCGGGTACCGAGCGGATCGCCGTGGCGCAGATGGACGTGCCGGCCGCGTTCGAGGGCAAGAATTTCACGCTGATCGCGGGCGACGGCGGCAACTACACGCTGAGCCAACCCGACCTGGAAGCGCCGCTGAAGGGCACCGTCGGCGTGCCGCTGGACGCCGCGGTGCCCGGCGGCACCCTGCACCTGCTGGTGGGCTCGCTCGATGCCCGGCCCGGCGGCGCGTTCGACCTGGTGCGTTACTCGAAGCAGCTCACCCTGCTGGGCCTGCAGAAAGACTTGCGCGTGGTCGAGAAGGGCAAACAGTCCGGCGTGATGGACATCAGCCTGCAGGCCGAGAACCGCGGCCAGCTGGCCGACGTGCTCAACGAGATCTCGCGCCTGTACGTGCGCCAGAACATCGACCAGAAGACGGTGCAGGCCGAACGCGCGCTGGCGTTCCTGGGCACCGAGCTGCCCAAGTTCAAGGCGCAGCTGGAGCAGTCGGAAGACAGCTACAACCAGTACCGCAACCAGAACGGCACCATCAGCCTGGACGACGAGGCGCGCAACGCGCTGTCGCAGAACGTCGACCTGCAGGCCAAGCTGCTCGACGCGAAGCAAAAGCGCCTGGACCTGGTGGGGCGCTTCACTTCCGCGCACCCGGCCGTGCAGACGCTGGACACGCAGATCGCCTCGCTGAAGAAAGAGCTCGGCTCGGTCGACGGGCGCATCCGCCGCATGCCCATGCTGCAGCAGAACTCGCTGCGCATGCAGCGCGACATCAAGGTCAACACCGACCTGTACGCCACGCTGCTGAACAGCTCGCTGCAGATGCGCCTGGCCAAGGAGGGCAAGGTGGCCAACGTGCGCGTGCTCGACCAGGCGCTGCTGGCCGAGAAGCCGGTGCGGCCCAAGCCGCTGATCGTGGTCGCGCTGGCGCTGGCGGGCGGCCTGTTCTTCGGCGGCGCCGCGGCGCTGGCGCGCAAGAACCTGAAGCGTTCCATCGGCAACCCCGAGGACATCGAGACCGTCACCGGCCTGAACGTGTACAGCACCGTCCCGCTGAGCACCCAGCAGCGCGTGCTCGACCGCGCCATCCGCGACGGCAAGCCCGGCATCAAGGTGCTGGCCGCGCTGCACGTGGAAGACCCCGCGCTGGAAGGCCTGCGCCGCCTGCGCACCGCGCTGAAGTTCGTGATGCTGGGCGCGCCCAACAACCGGGTGCTGATCTCCAGCGCCACCCCGGGCGCCGGCAAGACCTTCGTGTCGTCGAACTTCGCCACGCTGCTGGCCGCCTCGGGCCAGCGCGTGCTGCTGATCGACGCCGACCTGCGCCGCGGCAGCCTGAGCGAGGAGTTCGGCCTGCAACGCAAGGACGGGATGGCCGACGTGCTCGCCGGCGGCGTGCCGCTCGAGCAGGGCATCCACCACCACGTGCTGCCGAACCTGGACGTGATGAGCGCGGGCACCCTGCACCCCGACCCCGCCGGCCTGATGACCAGCGACGCCTTCGCGCACACGCTGCAGACGCTGTCGGCGCGCTACGACGTGGTGATCGTCGATGCGCCCCCCACCCTGCTGGCCTCCGAGACCGCGGCGATGGCGCCGAGCATGGGCACCTTGCTGCTGGTGGCGCGCGCCGACAACAGCGAGATGGGCGAGCTGCTGGAAAGCGCCAAGCGCCTGGCCCATGTGGGCGCCGCGTTCCACGGGGTGGTGTTCAACGCGGTGGACACCTCGCAACGCCAGCACCGCAGCTACAGCTACGGCTACTACGGCTATGCACCGGCCCGCCGCGATCCCGCCGTTGCAATGGACGTGGCCGACACCGTCATGCCCAAGCGCATCGAACCGGAGCACGCCACATCATGAACACGCTTCGATCCAGCTCCTCCGCGCGCCAGGGCACCGGTGGTGCGCCCGGCGCACCCGGCACCCTTGCGGCCAACACGTCCGTGTACGGCCCGCTCGGCGGCGCGGCCTGGCTGCGGCATGCCAAGCGCGCGGCCGACATCCTGATGGCCGGCTCGTTCTTCCTGTTCTTCGGCTGGGCCTATGCGCTCATCTGGCTCGGCGTGTTGTTCACGTCGGGCGGGCCGGCCATCTACATGCAGCCGCGCTACGGCCGGGACGGCCGCGTCTTCAAGTTCTACAAGTTCCGCTCGATGGTGGCGGAGTCGGACGCGGTGCTGGCGCGCCACCTGCGCGAGAACGAGGCCGCCCGGCGCGAGTGGGCGGTCTACCAGAAGCTGCAGGACGACCCGCGCATCACCCGCTTCGGCGCCATCCTGCGCAAGTACAGCATCGACGAGTTCCCGCAGTTCTGGAACGTGCTCAAGGGCGACATGAGCATGGTCGGACCGCGCCCCTGCATGTTCACGCAGAAGGACCTGTACGGCGACTACTGGGCCCACTACTGCGCCGTGCGCCCGGGCATCACCGGCCTGTGGCAGATCAGCGGGCGCAACGAGATCAGCTACCGCCGCCGCGCCGCCATGGACGCGGAGTACGTGGCGCGGCTGTCGCTGTGGCGCGATCTCGCGATCCTGCTGAAGACCTTCGGCGTGGTGACCGGCGCGCGCGGGTCGCGCTAGGCGGCCCCCTCCCCGCGCACCCGCTTCGATTTCGTCTCTCCGGTTTCTTCAACCTCTTCACGAAAGCTCCTATGCGTATCTTTGTTGCAGGTCACCGCGGCATGGTGGGTCAGGCGGCCACACGGCGCCTGAGCGAACTGGGCCACGACGTGGTCACCCGAACGCGCACCGAACTCGACCTTCTGGACCAGGCGGGCGTGGCGCGTTTCTTCGCCACGGAGCAGATCGACCAGGTCTACCTGGCGGCGGCCAAGGTGGGCGGCATCCACGCCAACATGACCTACCCCGCCCAGTTCATCTACGAGAACCTGGTCATTGCCACCAACGTCACGCACCAGGCATTCGTGGCGGGCGTGAAGCGGCTGCTGTTCCTGGGCTCCAGCTGCATCTACCCGCGCCTGGCCGAGCAGCCGATCCGCGAGGAGTACCTGCTCAACGGCCGGCTGGAGCCCACCAACGAGCCCTATGCGATCGCCAAGATCGCCGGGCTCAAGCTGTGCGAAAGCTACAACCGCCAGTACGGCGCCACGCACGGCATCGACTACCGCAGCGTGATGCCGACCAACCTGTACGGCCCCGGCGACAACTACCACCTGGAAAACAGCCACGTAGTGCCGGCGCTGGTCCAGCGCTTCCACCTGGCGAAGATCAGCAATGCGCCCAGCGTGCTGATCTGGGGCAGCGGCCGCGCGCGGCGCGAGTTCCTCTACGTCGACGACATGGTCGAGGGCTGCCTGGAGGTGATGAACCTCTCGCGCGCCGAGTACGAGCAGCAGACCGACGCCATGCGCGGCCACATCAACCTGGGCACCGGCATCGACGTGTCGATCGCCGAGCTCACCGAACTGATCCGCGAAGTGGTGGGCTACACCGGCAGCATTCGATACGACCTCGCGCAGCCCGACGGCGCACCGAGAAAGCTGCTCGACGTGTCGCGCGCCGCCACCCTCGGCTGGCACGCGAAGGTGGCGCTGGCCGAGGGGCTGCGCCGCACCTATGCGGACTACCAGAAGGCCATCCGGCCGATCGAGGAGTCCGAGCACGTGCAGGCCCCCGCGCACGTCTGAGCCCATCCGCTCAGCCCCCGCCCCATCACCGACAGGCTCACCATGCGAACCCTTTCCTTCTGGTCCGGCATCGTTTGCGCGCTGCTTTGCGGCCTGGTCGACCCGGTGTGGGGCTACGCGGCGGTGGCCGCGCTGTCGCTGGTGCAGCTGTCGATGCTGGGCGCCCCGGGCGCCAGCGTGTTCCTGCTGATCCACTACGCGGCGATCCTCACGTACTTCTCGATCGCGCCGGCGATGCAGATCTCGAACGACGTCGGGTTCTGGGACGCCGGCGTGCTCGGCACCGCGGCGCACACGCAGGCGCTGGTGCTGCTGCTGCTGTACATGGCCGGCGTGGAGGCAGCGCGGCTGGGCGTGCCCGATGCGCCGGCGCGAGCGCACCGCCACACCGTGGTGCATCCCGCGGGCGCGGCTCACCCGGCGCTGCTGCTGATGAGCTGCTCGCTGGCCGCATTCGCGGTGCTGCTGGTTCGCCCCGATCTCAACTTCGTGGCACGCGGCATCGTGGGCGACGAAGAGAGCGTGCCGGTCGACCTCATCTTCTATTCCACGCTGCCCAAGCTGATCGTGCTGGTGTGCTTCGTGGCGCTGGCGATTCACGCGGCGCGCAGCAAGACGGTGTGGTCCTGGTGCGCCGCGAGCCTGGCGGCGGCCCTGGCACTGATTGCGGCCAACCCCGTGAACACCGCGCGGCAGGTGCTGCTGATCGGGCTGCTGCCGCTGCTCATCCACGCCTTCGGGCGCGGGCGGCGCTGGCTGCTGGCCGCGGTGGTGTTCGGCGCCATCGCGGGCCTGGGTCCGGTGCTGAACCTGATCTCGCGCGGCAGCCTGTGGGGCGAAGAGCTCACGACCTTTCCGTTCAGCCAGGACTTCGACGCCCAGTACGTGGTGGCCGGCATCCTGGAGCGCGCGCCCATTCCGGACCTCGGTTGGGGCCGCTACCTGCTCTCGGCCGTGTCCTTCTTCCTGCCGCGCGACCTGAAGATGTTCCCGGACTTCGACCCGCTCGGCTGGTCGGCCATCCTGGGCAATTTCTCGCAGAGCAACCTGTCGCTGCCGCCGTTCACCACGGCCTACTTCGACTTCGGCCTGGCGGGGCCCGCCCTGCTGGGGCTGGCGATTTCGGCGGGCTTTCGCTGGGTCGACCGGGCCGTCGATCCCGACGGCCCGCTGTCAGGGCCCTACCTGTCGGCCCTGGTGCTGCTGGCCGCCTACGTGCCGTTCATGCGCGGACCCATCCTCGGCTGGGGGCCGTTCGCGGTCTCGGGCCTGATCGCGGCGCTGATCGCCGGTGTGCTGAGTTCGCGCGCCCGCCATGTCCGGCGCGCGACCCTGCGCGCGGTGCAGCGCGATGTCTCGAACGTCTGAGGACGCACACATGGCCACCTACCTGTACTACGACACCATCCGCCTGAACCAGGCGGCCGGCGGTGTGCTGAACGTGTCCGAGGTGCTGCTGCGCAACATGCGGCTGTCGCGCGACGACCGGGTCGAGGCGGTCAGCGAACGGCACCCGCGCCTGTACGAAGCGGCGCGGCGCCTGGGACTCAGCCGCTTCCTGTTCGAGACGCTGCTCTACAACTTCCACGGCCTGCGCAGGCTGCTGACGGGCGAGCAGGTGTTCTCGGTGTTTCCGAACTACTTCCTGCCGTTCGCGCTGTTCGGGCGCCACAGGGATTCGCTCGTCATCGTGCACGACCTGCAGTACAAGGCCTATCCGCAGTACTTCAGCCGCGCCAAGCGCCTGTTCCTCGACTGGAGCCTGTGGCGCGCGGCGCGCGGCGAAGCGGACGTGGTGTTCATCAGCAAGAGCAGCCAGCAGGACTTCGAACGGTACTTCGGGCGCTGCGCGCATCCGGCGGTGATCTTCAATCCGGTGGACGTGCCGCGCGCCGTCGCGGCGCCCAAGCCGGCGAATCCCGCCAACCCGGGTGGGGCGGCCAGCGATCGCTACCTGATCGCGGCCTACCACTACTACCCGCACAAGAACTTCGGCGGCATCCTGGCCCTGTTCGAACGCATGAAGCGCGCGGGCCTGGTCGACTGTCTCGACATCACCGGCAACGGGGCGGCCGATGTGGAGCGCATGGTGGCCGCGCTCGCGCCCGAGGTGCGCGGCGCCGTGCGGCACCGGGGGCTGGTGTCGCGCGAGGAGCTGATCCGGCTGTACCTCGGCGCCACGGCGTTCATCTCGCTGTCGACCTTCGAGGGCTTCAACCTCTCGGCCGCCGAGGCGGCCACGCTGGGCGTGCCGCTGCTGCTGTCGGACATTCCCGTGCACCGCGAGCTCTTCGCGGGCTACGGCTTCTTCGTGGGCAGCGCGTCCAGCGACCCCTACCGGCTCGCCAAGTACCTCGCGGGGCACGAACGCACGCACCCGGTCTGGCCGCATGCCGCCGTCTGCGCGCCCGCGGCGGTGGCCGGGCGCTACCTCACGCTCAAGCGCGGCGCGGTCTCCCTCACCCGGGCCTTGCCATGAAGACCTTTCCCGCCGTGATGGTCCGCGTGGTCGCGGCGCTGCTTTTCGGGGCGGCGCTGGTGGCGGTCATCGCACAGCCGAAGGCACCGCAAGACGCGCCGAAGGGCACGCCGGCGGCCCCGCCCTCGCAACCCATGCAGTCCGCGCAGCCCGGCGCCTCCGTGCCCGGCCTCGGCGTGATGGTGCACTACCTGCCCGACAAGCAAAGCATCCGCGAGGTGATGCGCTTCGACGTCGAGTCCTTCGCGAACCAGCTCGCCGAGATGCGGGTGTCGCACCTCATCCTGACACTGGGGCAGAACAACGGCCAGTACATCGCGCCCAACTCGGCGCTCGAGGTGCTGTGCCCCGCCAGCGCGAAGAACCGCCCGCCGCGCGACCTTCCGCTGGAAATCGGCCAGGCCCTGCGCAGCCGCGGCATCGCAATGATTCTGTACCTGCCGTTTCGCGCCCCGCAGGCCGACCGCTACCTGATGGAGTGCCTGGGCGACGTGAACGAGCAGCAGCCGCCGCCCGCGAAGTTCATCGCCGCCTGGTCGAGCGTGATCCGCGACTGGTCGGAGCACTACGGCCCGCTGGCCGCCGGCTGGTGGTTCGACGGCACCTACAACACCACGGGCGTGACGACGGCCGGCTGGGAACAGCTGTGCGGCGCCGCACGCAGCGGCGCGGCCAACCGCCTGCTGGCCTTCAACTCCGGCGAAGGCGCGCAGCGCTTCAGCCTGAAGTCGGCGCCCTGCCAGAACCTGATGGCGGGCGAATACATGGAGCCGCCCGCGCACCCGGTGCCGCCGCCCTCTGAACTCATGTTCCACGTGCTCACGCCGCTCACCGCTTCCTGGGGACGCGAGGCGCCGGCGCGCTTCACGGCCGGGCAGTTGCGCAACTGGATCTCCGAGGCGGCCGCCGCACGCGGCCTCCTCACGCTGGACATGCCCGTGGATGCCACCGGCCGCTTCATGCCCGCGCACGTCGCGCTGCTGAAGAGCGTGACCGCGCGCAAGCCCTGAACACCACCGAATCTGTCACACGTCCATTTTTCAAAAACCACCCCTCGAACACCATGAAACCCTCCCTGCCCTTCATCGTCGTGGAAGACCGCCAGAACAAGACGCTCGCGCTGTGCCGTGAATCGGCGGTGCTGGCGCAGGAACAGCTGTTCGTGCTGTCGAAGACCGACGCCGGCGCGAGCTACGAACGCTTCTGCAAGTCGTACGTGCACCTGTCGAGCAACTCCGCCGAGTTCGAGAAGATCTGCTTTCGGCGCTACTTTCTGCTTGCGCAGTTTCTGGAATCCAGCCCCGAGGTGCGCGAGTTCGTGCTGATCGACAGCGACGTGCTGCTCTTTCAGGGCGCCGCCGCCCACATTGCAAGCCTGGTGGGCAAGGCCGACTTCTCGGGCTCGTCGATGCAGTCGGCCGACGGCTGGAACCCCTGCCAGATCTCGCCGCACGTGAGCTACTGGACCGCCAACGGGCTGCGCCGCTTCGTGGCCTATGTGCTCGACAGCTACGCCACGCCCTCGGGCCGGCGCAAGCTGCGCGAAATTGCCGCGCGCTTCGCGGCGCGCGGCGTGCGAGGCGGTGTGTCCGACATGACGCTGCTGTACCTGTGGGCACGCACCACCGGCAACGACGCGCCCATCAACCGGGTGCTCGACGGCACCGTCATCGACCACAACATCAACGGCATGCAGAACCTGCTGCCGCGCGAGTTCAGGGTTCGCGGCGGCGCCAAGCGCATTGCCTACAGCGACGGCAAGGCGTGGCTGACCACCGAAGCCGGCCAGGCGACGCGCGTGGTCGCGCTGCACTTCCAGGGCAGCGCCAAGATGGCCATGCCCTATGCGCTGCGCGGCCACATGCACACCGTGGCGGCCGTGACCTACGCGCTGCAGATGGCGCGCCGCGGCAAGAACTACGCGTTCAGGGCGGCTGCGTTCACGCGCCGGCTGTTGGACACGCGCCGCGTGGCCCACGCTTCGACCGGCAAGTGACGCGCCGCAGCGACGCCATGAAGCCTTTCAACCCCTCCCTCACCCTGCCCGGCGCACGCATGGCCTGGCTCTCGGGCCTGGGCGCGCTGGCTTCGCGGCTGTATGTGTACCTGTCGGGTTTCGTGGCCGTCTTCCTGATGGCGGCGACCATTCCGCCGGCGCGCTTCGGCGAGTACTCGGTGTACCAGTCGGTCATCGAGGTGGCGCTGGTGCTGGGCACGCTGGGCAGCTCGCTGCTGTTCTCGCGCCACGCGGCCGGCGGGCCGCCCGGTGCGCCGGGCGTGACGCGCGGCGACATGGTGCGCACCCTGTCCATCGGCCTGCCGCTGGCCGCGGTGCTGGTCACGGTGATCCTGGCGGTGCAGCGCCTGCCGGTGGGCGATGCGCCCTTCGCGCTGGTGGTCGCCACGCTGGCGATCTTTTCGTTCAACAGCCTGCGCCTGTCGTTCAGCCGCGGCCTGGGCCATGCGGGCCTGCTCAACCTGGAGGCCGGCATCCGCTCGACCATCCTGGTAGCGGGCGTGAGCCTGTGCGCGGCGCTGAAGTTCGACCTGGGCGTGGCGCACCTGCTGCTCATCAACCTGTTCGCGCTGGTGGTGGTGTGCGTGGCCGTCGGCCTGCCGGGCAACGGCGCGGCGCCGCCGGCCGGGCCGGCCGCCATCGGCCTGGCCTCGCAGGGCAGCGCCACGGTGTATTCGCTGCTCATGTTCCTGCTGCGCAAGTCGGACCTGCTGGTGGTGGCGTACTTCATGCCGCTGGGCTACGTGGGCGCCTTCAAGCTCGCCTTCCTGCTGGCCGAGGCGCCTTCGCAGTTCGTGCAGGCCTTCCTGTTCACCAAGACGCGGGCCATGCTGGAGGCCGACCCGAAGCACTTCGGCGACGCGCAGCTGGGGCTGGCGCGCCATTCGTTCCTGCTCGGCTGCGGCCTGTTCGTGGGCCTGGGCTGCGTCATGGCGGTGGCCGCGCCGCTGCTCAAGCTGGGCGACGAGGCCCGCAGCATCTTCCTTTGCATCGCGCCGTATTACCTGCTGCGCACCTACACCATCCACCACGAGATGGTGCTGTCGCTGAAGACCTCGATGGGGTCGCTCGGCCGATGGGCGCTGCTGGAGGTGGCGCTGCGCTTCCTCTCGTACGGCGTGGTGATTGTGCTGTTTCCCGGCAAGCCGCACTACGTGTTCCTGCTGGCCTGCGTGTCCGACTTCGTGCTGTACGAGACGCGCATGCGCCTGGTCTTCGGCTTCTTCCCCATCCAACGGCTGCTGCGCGCGAGGTCGCTCACGTGAAAATTCTTCTCTACTCGATGAACTTCACTCCCGAGCTGGCCGGCATCGGCAAGTACTCGGGAGAAATGGCGCAGTGGCTGCATGCACGCGGGCACGACGTGCGCGTGATCGCCGCGCCGCCCTTCTTTCCGCAGTGGTCGGTGTTCGACGGCTACTCGGCCTGGCGCTACCGCAAGACGGTGTGGAACGGCATCACGGTATGGCGCGCGCCCACCTGGGTGCCGAAGAAACCGCGCACGCTGGCGCGCATGGCGCACCTGTTCTCCTTCATGCTGTCGAGCATTCCGCTGCTGTTCGCGCAGATGCGCTGGAAGCCCGACGTGGTGTTCGTGGTGGAGCCGCCGCTGTTCTGCGCGCCCTCGGTGCTGTTCTTCTCCAAGCTGGTGGGCATCAAGTCGTGGCTGCACATCCAGGACTACGAGGTGGACGCCGCCTTCGGCCTGGGCTGGCTCAGCGGCGAGCGGGTGCAGCGCTTCGCACGCTCGGCCGAGCACTGGCTGCTGGGCAAGTTCAGCCGGGTGTCGACCATTTCCACCGCCATGGTCGACAAGGCCCGCGGCAAGGGGGTGCCCGACAGCCGCGTGGTGCTGTTTCCCAACTGGGTGGACGTGAAGTCCATCCACCCCACGCCGGCCAACACCTCGCCCGACGGCTACCGCGCCGCGATGGGCATTCCGCAGGACGCGGTGGTCGTGCTGTATTCGGGCAGCCTGGGCAGCAAGCAGGGCATCGAGCTGCTGGCCGAGGCGGCGCAGTTGCTGGTGTGCTCGCACGACATCCACTTCGTGTTCTGCGGCAACGGCCCCAGCCGCGCGTCGCTGAAGGACGCCTGCCTGCGCCTGGCCAACGTGCACTTCCTGGACCTGCAGCCGGCCGACCGGCTCAACGAACTGCTGGGCATGGCCGACATCCACGTGCTGCCGCAGCGCGCCGATGCCGCCGACCTCGTCATGCCCTCGAAGCTGGGCGGCATGCTGGCCAGCGGGCGCGCCGTGATCGTCACCGCGCATGCCGGCACCGAGCTGAGCAACGTGGTGTCGGGCCGCGGCGTGGTGGTCGAGCCCGGCGACGCGGCGGCGCTGGCCGACGCCATCGAGCAGCTCGCCATGTCGCGCCAGACGCGCGAGGAAATGGGCGCGGCGGGCCGGCGTTTCGCCGAGTCCGCACTCGACCAGGACGCCATCCTGCAGCGGCTCGAGCGCGAGTTGCAGCGCTGCGTGGCCGTCGGCTGACCCACCCCCACCACCCACGGAGCACCGACCATGAGCCTGCACGACAAGATCCTGGTGACCGGCGGCGCCGGCTTCATCGGCAGCCACACCTGCGTGGCGCTGATCGAGGCGGGCTACCAGCCGGTGGTGCTCGACTCGCTCGTCAACAGCGACGCGCGCTCGCTGCAGCGGGTGGCCTGCATCACCGGTGTGGCGCCCGTGCTGGTGCGCGGCGACGTGCGCGACGCCGCCCTGCTCGACCGCGTGCTGGCGGACCCGGCGATCCGGGCGGTCGTGCACCTCGCGGGCCTGAAGGCGGTGGGCGAATCGGTGGCCGACCCGGTGAGCTACTACGACGTCAACCTCGCCGGCACGCTGGCGCTGGTGCAGGCCATGGCGCGCGCCAGCGTGCGCACGCTGGTGTTCTCTTCTTCGGCCACGGTCTACGGCGACGCGCAGCACTCCCCCATTCCAGAGAGCGCGCCTTGCGCTGCAGTCAACCCCTACGGCCGCACCAAGGCCATGGTGGAAAGCGTGCTGGCCGACCTGGCGCACGCCGACCCGCGCTGGGGCATCGCCTGCCTGCGCTACTTCAACCCGGTGGGCGCGCACGAAAGCGGCTTGCTCGGCGAGCGTCCGCACGGCCCGCCCGCCAACCTCATGCCCTACATCTCGCAGGTGGCGGCCGGAGAACGCGAGTTTTTGCTGGTGCACGGCACCGACTACGACACCGTCGACGGCACCGGCGTGCGCGACTACGTGCACGTGATGGACGTGGCCGAAGGCCATGTGGCCGCGTTGCGCCACGCCACGCGCAGCCCGGGCCTGCTGATGAGCAACCTCGGCACCGGCCGCGGCGCCTCGGTGCTGGAGGTGGTGGCCGCGTTCGAACGCGCGAGCGGCCGGCGCATCGCCCTGCGCCTGGGGCCGCGCCGCGCCGGCGATGCACCGGCCTACTGGGCCGACGCGCGCGGCGCGCGCGACGTGCTCGGCTGGCGCGCGCAGCGCGACCTCGACCAGATGTGCGCCGACAGCTGGCGCTGGCAGGCCATCAATCCGCACGGTTTCGACGACCCGGTGGCGCCGCGAATGCAGCCACAGCCACAGCCCGCCTGGGCTCCCGATACCGGGGTCGTCCCGGTCTTCGCCGCGGACATGCCGCGCTTCCACACATCCACCCTGGGGCACTCCAATGTCTGACAACGTACTTCAATCCTTCGGCGAACAGAACGACGGCCGCTCGGGGTATCCGCCGGGCATCCTGCCGCCGGCCGCGCCCCTGTGGCCCGGCTTCCTGACCGGCCAGCAGGACGCCCCGGTGCGCGTGCTGCTGGTCGACGACGACGAGTTCATGCGCCGCGTCATTGCACAGGAACTGCTGTCGGACCTGCGCATCCAGCTCGAAGGCCAGGCCGGCAGCCTGCGCGACGGGCGCCGGCTGATCGCCAGCCACGAGTTCGATGTGCTCATGGTCGACCTGCGGCTGGGCGACGGCACCGGCTTCGACCTGATCCGCGAAGCCCGCAAGCTCAACAGCACGGCCGAGGTCATCGTCATCACCGCGCTGGAGGACGAAGCCCACGTGCTGCAGGCCTTCGAGCTCGGCGCCACCGGCTACCTGCTGAAGGATGCGTGGCTGCAGAGCTTTGCGCAGGCCGTGCTGCAGGTGGTCAACGGCGGTGCGGCCATCACGCCGCGCCTGGCCCGCCGGCTGCTGTCCCGGCTGAGCCACCGGCCCGCCGGCGCGCCGCCCTCGGTGGAGGCGCCCCAGCGCGAGGCCACGCTGACGGCGCGCGAATGCGAGGTGCTGCGCTTCGTGGCGCGCGGCCATGTCACCGAGGAAATCGGCACCCAGCTGGGCATTTCGGGGCAGACCGTCAATGCCCACATCAAGAACATCTACAAGAAATTGCACGTGCATTCGCGCGCGCAGGCCGTGAGCTATGCGGCGTACTCCGGGCTGATCTGAGCCCGCCTCCTGCCCCCACTCCCCCACACACCAACCTTCTCCTACGCAGGCGATCATGAACAACACACCCATCCACCCCGTGGTTCTTTGCGGCGGCAGCGGCACGCGGCTGTGGCCGTTGTCGCGCAAGGCGCTGCCCAAGCAGTTCGCACCGCTCATCGGCGGCAAGAGCCTGCTGCACATGACGCTGGAGCGCCTGAGCGTGCTGAACCCCGACATCACCTGCATCGCGGCGGAAGACCATCGCTTCCTGGTGAAGGAAACGGTCGAGGCCGCGCAGACCACGGGCCGGCAGATTCTGGAGCCGGTGGCGCGCAACACCGCCGCGGCCATGGCCTGCGCCGCGCTGCTGGCCGCGCCGCAAGACCTGCTGCTGTTCGCGCCGTCGGACCACCACATTCCCGATGCGGCGCTGTTCGCGCGCACCGTGCGCGCAGGCGTCGATGCGGCGCTGGCCGGAAAGATCGTCACCTTCGGCGTGGTGCCGAGCTTTCCGAGCACGGCCTACGGCTACATCGAGGCCGGCCAGCCGTCGGGCGACGGGCACAGCCAGGCCGTGGTGCGCTTTGTGGAGAAGCCCACCGCCGAGGTGGCGCAGACCCTGCTGCTGCACGGCGGGTACAGCTGGAACGCGGGCATTTTCCTGGTGCAGGCGCGCACGCTGATCGCGGCACTGCGCGGGCATTCGCCCGACATCCTGCTGGCCTGCGAGCGCGCCACGGCGGCGGTGTCGACCGACGGCAGCTTCCTGCGGCTGGACAGCGCGGCCTTCCAGGCCTGCCGCAGCGACAGCATCGACTACGCCGTGCTCGAAAAGCACAAGGACATCGCCGTCGTGAAGTTCGAAGGCATGTGGAGCGACGTCGGCAGCTGGAACGCGGTGGCCGCGCTGCACCCGGCCGACGAGGCGGGCAACCGCCTGAGCGGCAAGGCCCGCGCGCTGAACTCGCGCAACACCTTCATCCACGCGCCGCACCGCCAGGTGGTGGCGCTGGGCACCGACGGCCTGATCATCGTGGACACCCCCGACGCCGTGCTGGTGGCCGGCGCGGGCTGCGCCGAGCAGGTGGCCGAGGTGGTGCGCAAGCTCTCGCTGGACGGCTGCGCCGAGGCCACCGAACACCGCCGCGTGGTGCGGCCCTGGGGCGCCTACGACAGCGTGGACAACGGCGAGCGCTTCCAGGTCAAGCGCCTGACCGTCAAGCCCGGCGCCAAGCTGTCGCTGCAGATGCACCACCACCGCGCCGAACACTGGATCGTGGTGCAGGGCACGGCCAAGGCCACGTGCGACGGCGTGGTGACGCTGGTGCGCGAGAACGAATCGATCTACCTGCCCTCGGGCGCGGTGCACCGGCTGGAGAACCCGGGCAAGACGACGCTGGAGGTGATCGAGGTGCAGACCGGCGGTTACCTGGGCGAGGACGACATCGTGCGCTTCGACGACACCTATGGGCGGTGTGCGCCGGTGCACACGCTGGCGGATGTGATGCCGGCTGTGCCGGTCGCGCCGGTGGCCCAGGTGGCGGCGGTGTCTTCGGTGTCCGCCGGGTCGGGCGCGAATGCGGTGTGGCATGCGCCCGTGGCGCACTGAGTCTCCGGCCGCGCCCATGGCCAGGTTCTTCGGCCTGGCTCTGGTGTGCGTGTTCGCCGCCGACCCCGCGTGGGCGGCGTCCGGCGCCATCGAGTTCCTCAAGGAAATGCCGGAGAAAGGGAGCGTTCGCCAGGGCGCGGTGGTCTATGTCGACGACGGACGTTGTCCCGCGGGCGAGGTCAAGAAAATCACCGGGGGGAACCAGATGACCGGCGTTGCCCGCAAGGTCGAATGCGTGAAGCGGCCGCCGACGGACGCGCCGTCCTGAAAGGCGCTCAGGCGCTGCCTGGCCCCATCGACCGCACGGCCTCGTCCCAGGCCGCGAGCAGTTCGGGCCGGCGAAGCCGCTTCGCCGCCTGCCGCAGGTGCGGATGGTTCGCCACGCGTGTCAGCAGTTGCAGCTTCTGCCGGGGCGTGAGGCCGCTGGCCACGATGGGCGCCAGCCACTGCCGGGCCGCCTGCGCCGCCACGTCGCGAACCACCTTGGCCGCACCGGCGACCTGCAGGCCCAGTTCGTTGCAGAACGCCTGCAGCCGCGCGGGGCTCAGGATGGCGTCTTCATGCTGCTTGCCGGCGCTCGGCGTGAGCCGCAGCGCATGGCCGCGCGCGCCGTTGTAGAGCACCGTCGCGGTGATGTCGTAGGCAGGCGCCAGCGCGGCGTGGTGCCGGTCGCGGTAGAGCAGCCCGATGTTCTTCAGGTGCATGTCGGCATTGCCGAGCAGCTCGTTGACCTCGATGCGGCGCAGCAGCTCGTGCACCGCCGGCTCGCCGCATTCGGGCAGGCTCAGCAGCACCGCCGCAATCGCGAGGTAGGACTCCGTGTACTTCTGCTCCGGCGGCACGCCGAAGACCTGCGCGAAGTCTTCGAAGTGGAACTTGGCGCGCCGGTCGTTCTGGGCACGGTCGAACCTTGTCACGGCCAGGAACTGGCCGTCGACCTCTTCGCCCAGGTCGTAGCGGTGCGGCGCGGCCAGCGCCGACAGGGGCACCAGCTCGAAGCGGCACACATCGACGCCGGCCAGCCCCGCCAGCGTCATGCTCAGGTTCTCGAGCTGCGGCATGCGCGCGTACTCGGACGACGGCAGCTTGGCGATGATGGCGGCATCGCCCTGGGACGTGCGGCCCACGAAGCGGCCCTCGGCGTTCTTGTTGACGCCGATCTTGGGCTGCACGCCCGAGATCGACAGCGCGCCCTGAAACGGCTCGGCCCAGACCGAGGCCTCGAGCGCGTCCTGGTTCTGCGTGACCAGGCGCTGCAGCGTGGCGCGCGAAATGTCTTCCCACTCCGCAGTCACCGCGCCTGGCATGTTCTTGCCGCAGGCCGCGATCATGCCCATGTGGTCCAGCGGATCGATGTCGGCTTCCTCGGCCACGAAGCGGCGGAACACGCCTTCGGGCAGCAGGTTCTGAAAGAACGGCGGCAGCTGGTAGTCGCCCTTGCCGCCCAGCACCGTGTTGAATTCGGGCCGGGTCACGTCGAGCCAGAACGACTGCTGCTGCGCAGGGTCGGCCGCGCGCATGGACTCCGACAGCACATCGGCGTCGTCCCACGCAAGCCGGGCGTAGCTCTCGTCGGCGACGAAACGCATCACGGGCGGCGAGGCGGGCTGCTGGTACTTGAACAGGCAGCCGATGCGCCGCCCGTACAGCTTGATCACGAGAACGGGCACGTTCATGGGCGGCTTTTCCGTGTGGCGCGAGCGACGCGGGTCACGGGGGCGGCGCCTCCCTCCTTCAGGCTGGCCAGCCTGCGCTGCACCGCCGACAGCACATGCGACGAGTTGCCAGGGGATGCCGCAGGCATTGCGCCGGTGCTGCCTGGAGGCAAGGCCGCATCGGAAAGACCGAGCTCGGGCAGTCCGCGCTTGAGCGCCCTAGGCACGGTCGCCAGGTCGAGCTGCAGCACCTCCATCACGGCCAGCAAGGTCGACACCTGCACATCGTTGCCCTTGAACAGCCGGTACACGGCCTGGCGGCTGACGCTGGCCTGCTCGGTGAGTTGTTGCCGCGTCAAGCCGCTGGCCAGCCGGGCGGCTTCCAGGCGTTGGGCGAGGTCGAGGGAGGTGCTCATGGCGTTGCGTATTCGGTCTTGGTAGGCATAACTTATCGCATTCGCAACATTCAAGCAAGTTGCGTATTCAATAAGTTTTTATAAATTTATCGTATTCGATACGACCAGGTCAGCGAATTTTCAGCACCGCGCTCAACCGCTCGACCAGCACACTCACCTTGGGAAGCGATTGCCGGCTGCGCAGCCACACCAGGCTGAGCGGCAGTCCGTCGGTCGACGCCTCGGGCAGCAGCTCGACCAACGCGCCGCTGGCGAGTTCGTCCGTGATGAGCCACGTGGCCAGTTGCCCGATGCCCCAGCCGGCAGTCACCGCAGAGGCCAAAGCCTCGCCGTGCCCCACCACCAGCCGCGCATCGACCGCGCGCTGCTCGACGGGCCGGCCCGGCGTGGCGAACAGCCACGGGCTGATGCGGCCGTCGCCTCGCCCGTACACGACCAGGTCGTGCCCGGCCAGATCGTCCAGGCTCGCGGGCCTGCCGCGCGCGGCCAGGTACGAAGGTGACGCGCAGAAGATCAGCCGCTCCAGCCCCAGCTGCCTGTAGCCCAGCGCGGCCACCGAGGGCACCGGACCGCCGATGCGCACGGCAATGTCGACGTTGTCTTCCGCCAGGTCCACGAACCGGTCCGAGAACGACAGGTGCGGGCGCAACTGGGCATAGCGCTCCACCATCGGGCGCAGCAAGGGAAGCACTCGCAGGCGCCCGAACGAGACCGGCAGGTCGAGCCGAACCTTGCCCGCGGGTTCGCTCTGTCGCTCGGTCGCCAGCACGATCTCGGCCGCCTCGAGCTCGCCGAGCACCATGGCACAGGTCTGGTAATAGACCTTGCCCGCCTCGGTGAGCGCAAGGCTGCGCGTGGTGCGCTCGAACAGCCGCGCGCCCAGGCGCTGCTCCAGCCGCGCCACGCTCTTGCTGACGGCCGAGGCCGTCAGGTGCAGACGCTGCGCCGCGCTCGCGAAACTGCCCGCGTCGGCGGTGCAGACGAAGGCTTCGATGCCCTTCAGGCGCTCGGTAGGGTTCATGCGGCTTTATTCAGGAAATTGGGGAAGTAATCACAGGAAATCTTATCGCCAACGCTCCCTTTCATCACGAATAAGCTCAGGGTTTACCAGAACCATCATGCCGATCCAGCCCTCCTCACCTTCCCTCGGTTCATCGCCGCAGCGCAGCGGCGCGACCGCCCAGCCGGCGGGCGGCATGCTGTCGATCGTGATCCTGGCCGTCGCGGCCTTCGTGATCGTGTCCACCGAATTCCTGATCGTCGGGCTGCTGCCCGCCATGGCGGCCGACCTCGGCGTGTCGGTGCCGCTGGCCGGCCAACTGGTCACGCTGTTCGCGTTCACCGTGATGCTGTTCGGCCCGCCGCTCACCCTGCTGCTGTCGCACCTGGACCGCAAGCGGTTGTTCATTTCGATCATGGTGGTCTTCGCCTTCGCCAACGCCCTGGCGGCGATGGCGCCCAACCTGTGGGTGCTGGGCATTGCGCGCTTCATTCCCGCCCTGCTGCTGCCGGTGTTCTGGGGCACGGCGAGCGAAACGGCCACGCGGCTGGTGAAGCCGGCCATGGCCGGCACGGCGGTGGCGCGGGTCTACCTGGGCATCACGGCGGCGTTGCTGTTCGGCATTCCGCTCGGCACGCTGGCCGCGGGCACCATCGGCTGGCGCGGCGCGTTCTGGGCCTTTGCGCTGCTTTCTCTGCTGACGGCCGTGTTGCTGGCCGCCTGCATGCCGGCGCAGGCCCGGCCCGAGCGCATGCGCATCGGCCAGCAGATGCGCATCCTGCGGGAGCCCGCGTTCCAGTGGCATGTGGCGCTGTCGGTGGTCGTGTTCACAGCCATGTTCACCGCCTACACCTACCTGGCCGAAACCCTCGAAAAACTCGCGGGCGTCGCACCGGCGCAGGTGGGCTGGTGGCTGATGGCCTTCGGCGCGGTAGGCCTGCTGGGCAATGCGCTGGCCGGAAAAATGATGGACCGCTCGCCCTTGCGCGCGACCGTCCTTTTCACCGCGCTGCTGGGGTTCGGCATGGCCGGCGCGGCGCTGGCTGCGGGCGGCACCATCACGTGGCTGGTCGTGGCACTGGCGGCATGGGGCATTGCGTACACCGCGCTGTTTCCGGTCAACCAGGTGCGCGTGATGAAGGCCGCACCCCAGGCGCAGGCCTTCGCGGGAACCATGAACGTGTCGGCCGCCAACGCCGGCATCGGCCTGGGCGCGGTCTTCGGCGGCCTGGCGATCCGACACCTCGGGCTGGCCAGCCTGGGCTACACGGCGGCGGGCATTGCCGCGCTGGCCGTGGTCATGGCACTGGCCATGGGACGCATGGCGCGGCGGCAGGCGGATGCAGGCGCGCGCTGAGTCGATTGCTGGCGCCCGGCCGGTTCAGACGACAGATTTTGAGAGGTCGCACCAAGCCACCGACGTGACACGCAAAATCAAGGCGTTGTGAGTCTCGAAGATAGTTTCTGAAACGCTATTCCCGATTCACTACCATTGCGATGAGTTTCGATAACAAGGGATCTCCATGCGACCTTCGGTTGCGCTTGACATGAAGCGAAGTGCCGTGCGCGAAGCGGTGAAACGCTTTCGCACGGCGAATCCGCGCGTCTTCGGTTCGGTGCTGCATGGCACCGACCTTGAGGGCAGCGACCTCGATCTGTTGGTCGATGCGCTACCGGGTGCCACGTTATTGGACTTGGGCGGTCTGCAGGACGACCTGGAAGCGCTGCTCGGCATTCACGTCGATTTGCTGACACCCGGCGACTTGCCGCCGAAGTTCCGGGCCAAGGTGCTCGCGGAGGCGCAGCCGGTATGAATGAAAACCGGCTTCCTGATTACATCGATCACATACAGCGGGCAGCAGCGGATGCATGCAGCTTCGTGTAAGGGTCGACCAAGGACGACTTCCTGGCTGACAAGCGCACCCAGCAAGCCGTCATCATGAGTCTGGTCATCGTCGGCGAGGCCGCCACGAAGGTGATGGAGAGCCATGCCGCGTTCACTCAGGCGCATCCCGAGGTGCCGTGGCGAAACATGCGCGGCATGCGCAATCGCATGGCCCACGGCTACTTCGACATCGACCTCCATGTGGTGTGGGAGACAGCACAGCAATGGCTGCCAGAGTTGCTGAAGCAACTGCCCATCGTGCGCCAGGATGCCGACGCGCTAGACAGTGACGGCCCTGAACCAAGCAAGCCATGTTGATTGGCTAAGCCACTTCTGCCCCGTTTGGAAAACCAGGGTGCGGTCACCACCCGTGGAACCGCCCCCACGTCTGCAGCCCGCCGTCTTCAGACAGCGCGTGGTACTCCGGAAACTGCGCCCCCGTCGCGCACGCATGGTTCGGCAAGATGCGCAGCCGCGTGCCGATCGGAAAGCGCGCGGCGATGTCCGTGTTCGCAGCGCCCTCTTGCGACACGATGCCGTGCTCCTGGTTCGCGCCGCCGAGCACATAGCCTTCGAGCACCGCACCGTCGAGCGTGCACACCTGGCCGTAGCCGAAGTCGCGCTTCTGCTTCTGCGTGCCCCGGTCGCGGCTCATGGCCATCCAGCCGGCATCGACGATGGCCCAGCCCTTCTCTGCCTGGTGGCCGATCACGGTGGTGAGCACGCTCAGGGCCAGGTCTTCTTCGGTGCACACGCCCACGTTGCGCATCACGAGGTCGAAGAACACGTACACGCCCGCGCGCACCTCCGTCACGCCTGCCAGCGCCTCGGCCATCAGCGCCGTGGGCGTGGAGCCCACGCTGACCACCGGGCATGGCAGGCCCGCGTCGCGCAGTCGTCGAGCGGCGCGCACGCAGCCTGCGCGCTCCTGCTCGGCCATGGCGCGCAGGGCTTCGGGCGTGTCGAGTTCGTAGCTGGAGCCCGCATGCGTCATCACGCCGCCCAGGCGCATGCCGCCGTCGTGCAGCGCGCGCGCCACGTCGAGCAGCGCGCCTTCTTCCGGCTTGATGCCCGAGCGGTGGCCGTCGGTGTCGACCTCGATCAGCACCTCGAACACCTCGCCGTTCGCGCGGCCGAAATCGGCGATGGCGCGGGCCGACGCCACGCCGTCCGTGACGATGACCAGCGTGCAGCCGCGCCGGCGCAGTTCCATCGCATGCGGCAGCCGGTGCGGCGCCATGCCGACGGCATAGAGGATGTCGGTGAAGCCGCCGGCAAAGAACTGCTCCGCCTCTTTCAGCGTGGACACGGTGATGCCCTGCGCGCCGGCCTCGCGCTGCGCCTTGGCGACGTCGATGCACTTGGTGGTCTTCACGTGCGGGCGAAAGCGCACGCCCAGCGCGTTCATGCGCTGCTGCATGCGTTCGATGTTGCGCTGCATGCGCGTGCGCTCGATGAGCGCGGCGGGGGTGTCGAGGGTCTCGAGGGTGTTCATGAAGTCGTCCATCAGTCCAGGTACTCGCCCTTGGCCTTGAGCGCAGGCACATCGTCGCGCAAGCCGCGTGCGATGAGCGCCGACACGGCCGCGGGCTGCAGCGCATCGGTGGTGGGCAGGTCCACGCCCACGCTGTGCATCTGCTTGCGAAATTCGGGGTCGGCGGCGGCGCCGGCCAGCGCGGCACGCAGCTTCTGCAGCGCGGGTTCGGGCGTGCCGCGCGGCGCGAAGACGGCGTTCCAGGCGCGCACGTCGAGCGCATAGCCCGCCTCGGCGGCCGTGCCCACGTTCGGAAGCTGCGGCAGCCGCGCCGAAGACAGCACGGCCAGCGCCTTGATCTTGCCGCCCGCCACCTGCGGCAACGCGGTGGTGGTCTGGTCGCACATGAAGTCGGTCTGCCCGCCCATCAGGTCGTTCATGGCCGGGGCCACGCCCTTGTAGGGAATGTGCGCCACGTTCTGTTTCAGCGACGACAGCAGCAGCACGCAGCCGTAGTGCGAGATCGACCCGACGCCCGCGCTGCCGAACGAGGCCTTCGCCTTGCTGGTGCCCAGCCAGGCGACGAACTCTTTCAGGTTGTTGGCCGGCAGGTCGGCGCGCGCCAGCAGCAGCATGGGCGCCGAACCCGCCAGGCCCACGGGCACGAAGTCGGTCTCGGGGTTGTAGGGCAGCTTCTTGTAGAGCGCCACGTTGGCCACGTGCGTGCCGATGGTGCCGAAGCCCAGCGTGTAGCCGTCGGGCGCGGCCCTCGCCACCTTGGCGAGGCCGATGGTGCCGCCGGCCCCCGCCACGTTCTCGATGACGACGGTCTGCCCCATCTGCTTGCCCATGTGCAGCGCGAAGCCGCGCGCCAGCGCGTCGCTCGGCCCGCCCGGCGGAAAGGGAACGATCAAGGTCACGGGGCGCTGCGGGAAGGCATTCGTCTGCGCCAGCACCGGCGCATGCAACGCGAGCGCGGCCGTCGCCGCAAGCAAGCCGCGAACGAGCGCGGCCTGCTTCATGCCTTGCTCCCGAACGACTGCAGCCACGGCAGCGCCGGTGCCAGCGTGTTGCCTTGCACTTCGGGCGACGGCGCGCCCTGCGGCAGCGACAGGCCCACGCGGTTGTGCCAGCAGGTGCGCAGGCCGACCGCCGAGGTGCCGAACATGTCGTAGCCCGAGCCGGCGACGAAGGCCGCGTCCGCCGCTTTCACGCCCAGCTTGTCGAGCGCCATCTGGTAGGGGCGCGGGTCGGGCTTGTAGAAGCCGGCCTCCTCCGAGGTGACGACCACGTCCCAGTCGATGCCGAGCCGCGCCGCCGCCAGGTGGCCGAGCCGCTTCGAGCAGTTGGTGACCACGGCCAGCTTGCAGTGCGGCTGGAGCGCCAGCAGCAGCGCGCGGGCGCCGTCCCACACGGGCAGCGTGTGCCATTGGGCTTCGAGCGCGTCGGGCGCCGAATCGGCCATGCCGGTGTTGCGCGCGGCATCTTTCACCAGCTGCTCGTAGGGCACGTAGGCGCCGCAGCCATAGGTCAGGCGCAGGTACTCGGCGCGCCAGGCGCGGCCCTTTTCTTCGGAGCCGGCGGCGGCGTTCCACACGGTCCAGGAATCGAGCAGCGCGGTGAGCAGGTCGAACAGCACGGCGCGGGGGTAGGACGCAGGGTTGTGCGGGTGGTCTTGCATGGCGGCGGGGGTGTGCATGAGCACGGACTGTACGTTTCAAGACGCTGCCTGTGCTTCAATGCGCGATCATCAATCGTTAAGCGCAAGTTAATGATCCAGGTCGAAGACATGCAGCTCGCGGCAGCCCTGCTGCGCGAGCCTTCCCTCAGCGCCGCGGCCCGCGCGCTCGACGTCACGCCGCCCGCGCTGTCGATGCGGCTGCGCAAGCTGGAGGCCACGCTGGGCCTCTCGCTGGCCACCCGCACGTCACGGCGCCTGGCCCTCACGCCCGAGGGCGAACGCTTCGCGCGAGAAGCCGCCGCGCTGCTCGGCCAGATCGAAGGCCTGCGCGATTCGATGCAGCGCGACGACCAGCGCCTGACCGGCACGCTGCGCATCGCGGCGCCCTTCGGCTACGGCCGGCAGTACATCGCGCCGATGCTGGTGCGCTTCGCCCGCCTGCACCCCGGCCTGCACCTGCAGCTGGACCTGCGCGAGACACCCTGGCCCGACCGGCACGACGCCGACGCGGTGATCCATATCGGCGCGGTGCGCGACTCGTCGTGGGTGGCGCGCACGCTGAGCGCCAACGAGCGCTGGCTGTGCGCCAGCCCCGAGTACCTGCGGCTGCACGGCACGCCCCGCGCGCCGCGCGACGTGATGGGGCACGACTGCATCTGCATCCGCGAGAACGACGAAGACGTGACGCTGTGGCACCTGCGCCCGGCGAAAGCCAAAGCAACTTCCCGCTCGGGCAAAGGCAGGGGTCAAGCCACCGTGAAACGCACCGCCGCCCGCGAGACCCTGCGCATCTCGCCCGCCTACGTGACCAACGACGGCACCGTGGCCCGCCAGTGGGCCGAACAAGGCATGGGCCTGGTGCTGCGCTCCGAATGGGACGCAGCCGAGGCGGTGGCGGGCGGCACCCTGGTGCGCGTGCTGGCCGACTGGCAGTTCGACAGCGCCCCGGTCACGCTGCTGGTGCCCAGCCGCAAGGGCCGCACGGCACGCGTGCAGGCCGTGGTCGCCTTCCTGGTCGAGAGCTTCGGCGCCGACGGAAAGTAGCTGCGCGCATATCCATAGCCGCATTCATTCGTTGTTGGCGCAAGGGGGCGCGCCAACACTGCGGGCTTCCAATATTCCGGTGGAGAAGCTCCGATGAACGTTCCCTTCGAACACTTGCCGCCCTCGCGCCGCAGCGTGCTGCAGGCCGGTGCCGCGGCCGCCGTGGTCGGCTCCGCGGCCCTGCTCGGCACGTCGGCCTGGTCGCAGCCTCGCAAGCTCACCTTCGCCTGGAGCCAGGCCGGCTTCTGCCTCGCGCCCGTGCCGGTGGCGCTGGAGCGCGGCCTGTTCGAGAAGAACGGGCTCGACGTCGAGTTGCTCAACTGGGCCGGTTCGTCCGACCAGATGCTGGAAGCGCTGGCCACCGGCAAGGCCGACGTGGGCGTGGGCCTGATCCACCGCTGGGTGAAGCCGCTGGAAGCCGGCTTCGACGTGAAGGTGGTGGGCAGCGTGCACGGCGGCTGCCTGCGGCTGATCGGCGCCAAGGCCTCGGGCATCACGTCGGACGTGGCCAGCCTGAAGGGCAAGACCATCGGCGTGTCCGACCAGAACAGCCCCGCGCGGCAGTTCTATGCGATTCACCTGGCCAAGAAAGGCATCGACATCGACAAGGACGTCGACTGGCGCGTGTACCCCGCCGACCTGCTCGACGTGGCCGTGAAGAAGGGCGAGATCCAGGTGATTGCCGACGGCGACCCGAACTTGTTCCTCATCGAGAAGCGCAACCCCGGCGTGTTCACCGAGCTGGCCAACAGCGCCAAGGGCGAATACGCCGAGCGGCTGTGCTGCATCGTCGGTGCGCGCGGCGAGTTCGCGCGCAACGACAAGCCGCGTGCCGCCGCCGTGGTGCGCGCGCTGGCGCAAGCGTCGGACTACGTGGCGGAAAACCCGAACGAGGCCGCCAGGATCTATTCGAAGTACGCCCCCAAGGTGCCGCTCGAAGACCTGCAGAAGCTGCTGGCCGAGCTCACCTACAAGCACCATCCGGCGGGCAAGGCCCTGCGCAACGAGGTCGAGGCCTTTGCCACCGACTTCCGCAACGCCGGCATCCTGAAGAAGAGCACCGACGTGACCCGCTTCGCCAACCAGGTTTCGCTGGACGTGCTCGCATGACGACCGCCGAACAACTCCTGGATGCGCCGCTGGGGCGGCACGGCGATGCGCCTGCCACGACCGCGTCACGCCCGCAACGCGCACCCGCTGCCTCGCCCAAGGCCGCGGACACCGTCGTGCTGCGTCCCGCCGTCCCCACCGGCATCTGGGCTACCGGCCTGCTGGCCGCCGCCGCCTGGCTCGCGCTGGGCCTGCTCACGCTGCTGTGGCCGAACAAGGCGGTCGGTTTCAGCGACTGGGCCTTCACCGAAGAATTCGGCATTGCCACGCTGGTGGTGGCCGCCCTGCTGCTGGCCATCGGCCTGCTCGGCTCGCGCGCGGGCAAGGTGACGCAAACGCTGCGCCCGGCCGGCCAATGGCTGGTCGCGCTGGCCGTGGGGTTCGCGGTGTGGGAGGTGGCCACCGCCAAGCTCGGTGTGCTGCCCTCGCCCTTCTTCGCGCCGCCGCAGAGCCTGATCGACGTGGTCAACGAAGACTGGCAGCGCCTGGGCCTGTCGACCGCACATTCGCTGCGCCTGCTGGCCAACGGCTTCGTGCTGGGGGCGCTGGTCGGCTTCGTCACGGGGGTGCTGATCGGCTGGTCGCGCATCGCGGGGTACTGGGTGCATCCGCTGCTGCGCTTCCTGGGGCCGGTGCCCGCGTCGGCGCTGCTGCCGCTGGCCTTCTTCTTCGCGCCGTCGAGCTACGTGGCGGCCGTGTTCCTGGTCGCGCTGGCCACCTTCTTTCCGGTGGCGGTGCTCACCTGGTCGGGCGTGGCCTCGGTCAACAAGAGCTACTACGACGTGGCGCGCACGCTGGGCGCGTCGGAGCGCTTCCTGGTGCTGCGCGTGGCCGTTCCGGCCGCCCTGCCGCAGGTGTTCGTCGGCCTGTTCATGGGCCTGGGCGCCTCGTTCTCGGTGTTGATCACGGCCGAGATGATGGGCGTGAAAGCCGGCCTGGGCTGGTACCTGCAATGGGCCCAGGGCTGGGCCGCCTACGCCAACATGTACGCGGCGCTGTTCGTCATGGCCGCGCTGTGCTCCAGCCTCATCACGCTGCTGTTCAAGGTGCGCGACCGCGTGCTGTCGTGGCAGAAAGGAACCGTCAAATGGTGAACGCCGTGCTTCCTCCCACGCCTGCGCCCACAGTCACTGCGCCCACGGGCACAGCGGCCACCGCCGTCAAGGGCGCCCACATCGACATTCGCGGCGTCAGCCACTGGTTCGAGGTGGCGGGCGGCGTGCTGCAGGTGCTCGACGGCATCGACCTGCAGGTGCAGCCCGGCGAGTTCGTGGCGCTGTTGGGGCCCAGCGGCTGCGGCAAGTCGACGCTGCTGCGCCTGGTGGCCGGGCTGGAGCCCGCCACCACCGGCACCATCACGCAGGACGACCAGACCATCACCCGCCCCGACCCGTCGCGCATCGTCGTGTTTCAAGACCCGACGCTCTACCCCTGGCGCAGCGTGTGGGACAACGTGGCGCTGGGCCTGCAGGCGCGCGGCGTGCTGAAGGAACAGCGCGGCCGGGTCGACGAGGCGCTCAAGCTCGTGGGCCTGACCGATTTTGCGAAAGCCTTTCCGCACCACCTGTCGGGCGGCATGGCGCAGCGCGTGGCGCTGGCGCGTGCACTGGTGAACGACCCGCAACTGCTGGTGCTCGACGAGCCGCTGGGCAAGCTCGACTCGCTCACGCGCATCGCCATGCAGAGCGAGCTGGTCAACCTGTGGCAGCGTGCGGGCTTCTCCGCCCTGCTGGTGACGCACGACGTGGAAGAGGCGCTGTTCCTGGCCAACCGCGTGATCGTGCTGAGCGACCGCCCCGCGCGCATTGCGGCGGAGATCGTGGTCGACCTGCCCTACCCGCGCCACCGCGGCGACGCTCGCCTGGCCGAACTGCGGCACGAAGCGCTGAAGCACCTCGGGCTCGACGCCACGTGGTGAGATGAGCGTCGCGCCGGGCCGCCTACAGCGAGCTGAAGCTCAAGTTCGCATCGCGGTGCGAAGCACGGAGGCATGCCGTTGAGCAGCGTTCCCGAGGCCGATTGGCTCAACCTGCTGATCGGCCTGCTGCAAGGGGCGCAACTGCAACTGCTGCGCGTGCTCGATGCACTGGGGCTGGTCGTGCAGGCGCACGGCCAGCCGGCTTGGCCGTGGGCCCGGCGGCTGTCGGGCGAGAACCTGTTGATCGACCTGGGCCAGGCGCGCCGGCTCGGCATCACGGTCGTGGTGCTGGCAGCGGCCTTGCTGGTTCTGTTGGTCGCGCTGGCGTGGCGCCGCCGCCGTCTGTGGCTGGTGGCGCTGACGACACTGCTGGTCGTGCTCGCGCCCTGGCCCGACGCCAGCGTGGTGCTGGTGCCTGCGTACCCGACGAGCTTTCAGCAATCTCCCACGGGTTTCACCGCCGCCAGCATCGATCGCGGGCGCGTGCTCTATGCCGCGCAGTGCGTGGCCTGCCACGGCACCGACGGCAAGGGCCAGGGGCCGCTGGCCGCGGCGCAGCCGGTGTGGCCGCCCAACCTCGCCGGCCCGCTGCTGTGGCGGCGCGCCGACGGCGACGTGCTGTGGCATGTGCTGAACGGCGTGCGCGACCGGCACGGCGCCACCACCATGCCCGGCTTCGGCCCCGCGCTGCGCGACGAAGACGCCTGGGCGCTCATCGATTTCATGAAGGCGCAGGGCGCCGGAGAAAGCCTGCGCGCGGCCGGCCTGTGGACCCAGCCCATTGCGCCGCCCGACATGGCGGTGCAATGCAAGGGCAAGCCGCAACGCATGCTGAGCAGCTGGCGCGGGCAGCGCCTGCGCATCGTGGCGGCCGGCGGCGAGCGGCTGCTCGAAGACCCGCGCATGGTCACCGTGTTCCTGAAGCCGGATGCGCGCGCAGCCGATGCGCAACTCGGCGATTGCGTGGCGGATGCCCCGGCCGCGTGGTCGGCCTTCTCGCTCATCGCCGCCACCGACAAGCTTGCCGGCACGCAGCTCATCGTCGACCGCGACGGCTGGCTGCGCGCGCGCGGCGAGCCCGGCAAGGGCGAATGGAGCGACGACGACCTGCTGTGCCGCACCGATTCGCCGGTGCGTGCCGATTCACGACCCTTGCCGCCCGACGGCCTCGGCGCGCTCATCGCCCGCATGGACGCCGAGCCCGTGCGCTTCGTCAAGGGCGGCTTCGTCCATTGAGGCCCGCACCAGGCAACGACAGGACTACGATGTTTTCCGGGCCGCTGGCCCATCAACCTGAAGGAGACCCCTCTCATGTCCAACCACGTCTACAAGACCCTCGAACTCACCGGCTCGTCGCCCACCGGCATCGAAGACGCCGTGCAGACCGCCATTGCCAAGGCGCACGAGACGGTGCGCAACATCCAGTGGTTCACCGTGACCGAGACGCGCGGGCATGTGGTCGAAGGCAAGGTGGCGCACTGGCAGGTGTCGCTGAAGATCGGGTTCACGCTGGAGTGAACAAAAAAAGGCGCACGGCCTGAACGGCCGCGCGCCCTTCCTTGACAACGCCCCTGATCAGCGCGCCAGCAACTGGTTGAGCTTCTGCTGCGCGTATTCCTCGTTGGTGGTGCCGTCCGGTGCCTTGGCGCCCCAGAAGTCGGCGTTCCACTTGATGGCCTTCTTCTCGACCTCGGGGCTGTTGGTCCAGTAGTCGCGCAGCTTGGGGTCGGCGGCCGCGTACACGCGCGGCGACGGCAGCGCCACGCTGGTGGCTTCGGCGACACGGGCGGCGCGCTCGGCGTCCAGGCGGTACGACAGCAGCTTGAGCGCGGCGTCGTAATGCGGTGCGTCCTTCGGAATCGAGAAGAAGTCGTAGTAGGTGAAGGCCTGGTCCCAGGTCAGCTCCAGCGGCGCGTTGGCGTCTTCCTTCTTCAGGCGCGCCACCGGGCCGGTGTACGACAGGCAGGCGGAGGCTTCCCCGTCGAGCAGCAGTTGCGGCGCCTGCGAATTGGTCAGCCACCACTTGACCACGTGCGGCTTGATCTCGGCGATCTTGCGCAGGGCGCGGTCGAAGTCGACCGGGTAGATCTTGTCGGCCGGCACGCCGTCGGCCAGCAGCGCCGACTCGAACACGAAGCGCGACCACTGCGGCAGGCAGCGCTTGCCCGGAAAGTCCTTCACGTTCCAGAAGTCGGCCCAGGTCCTGGGGTACTTCTTCGACGGAAACGCCTCCTTGTTGTAGACCAGCGCCACGCCGATGACCTGCAGCGCCACGCCCTTGGGCCGCACGGCCTCCTTGGGCAGCGACGCCACGGTCTTCTGCGCCTCGGGCGAGAGCTTCTTGTAGTCGATCTCGGCCAGGTAGGGGTCGAGCTGGCGCACCTCCTGGTCGAAGATGAAGCTCAGGTCCCACTCGGTGCGCCTGGCCTCCACCTGCGCCTTGACGCGCGGCCCGCCGCGCGCCTCCTGCACGGTCAGCACCTTGATGCCGGTTTCCCTGGTGAAGGGGTCGTACACCAGGCGGCGCAGGTTCTCGCCGTAGGTGCCTCCCGGGTCCTGCGTGACGACTTCCTTGGCCTGGCTCCAGGCCGGGCCGACGCCGCAGGCGCTGCCCAGGGCGATCGCCAGGGCGAGCAGGGTCTGCAGCGGGCGGGGATTCGATGGCTTCATGCGGATGCTTTCTTTCTTCAAATGACAAAAGGACATGGAGCGGCTCGGCGCTTCAACTGCGCTTGCGCGCGGCCCAGGCCGAGCGCGCGAGGAACAGGCCGGCGACGATCAGCACCACCTCGAAGGTGGCCACCACCGCCGGCACGGGGTCGAGCTTGTAGTTGACGTTGCCCCACAGCCGCAGCGGCAGCGTGGTCATGCGCGCGCCGCTCAGGAACATGGACAGCACCAGGTCGTCGAACGAATGCAGGAACGCGAAGAACGATGCCGCCAGCACGCCCGGGCGAATGGCCGGCAGCGTGACGAACCAGAACACCCGCAGCGGCGACGCGCCGTGCACGGCCGCGGCCTGCTCCTGGCGCAGGTCCACCGCCTGCAGGCTGGCCGCGACGATCACCAGCACCAGCGGAATGCCGCCGATGGCATGCGCAGCCGCCAGGCCGGGAATGCTGCCCGCGAGACCCGCGCGCAAGAACAGGCTGTACAGCGACAGGCCCAGCACCACGCCCGGCACGATCAGCGGGCTGACCAGAAAGGTCATCCATGCCGTCTTGCCCGGCAGCGACGAGCGCACCAGGCCGAACGCGGCCGCCGTGCCGAGCACCACCGAGATGCCGGTGGCCAGCAGCCCGACCGCGACCGAAGTGCCCAGCGAAGACATCCACACCGGGTCGGACAGAAACTTTTCGTACCAGCGCAGCGAATACGCGGGCGGCGGAAAGCGCATGTAGGCCGAGTCGCTGAACGAGATGAGCGCGGCAACGGCGATGGGCAGCAGCAAGGTCAAAAAGGCCACGGCCGCCAGCGCCCCCGACACCGCCCGCCCGAGCCACGCCGGCACCGCGCCGAGCAGGCGCAGCAGCGGCCAGCCGAGCAGATCGGCGGCGCGCTCCAGCACGGCGCGCCGCCATGAAGCGACGGGGCCTTGCGTCGCTTCACGGCTGGGCTTGCTCGAGCGCTGCCCGCCCCAGATGAACTCCAGCCCCAGAAAGCGCGCCGCCACCGCGACCACCAGCAAGGTCACCACCAGAAGCACGGCGGCCAGCGACTGCAGGAAGCCGCCGCTCGCCAGAAAGTCCGCCTGCTGCGTGATGTGCATCGCGAACATCTGGTCGGCCGGGCCGCCCAGCAGCGACGGCGTGATGAAGAAGCCCAGCGCCGAGATGAACACCAGCAGCACGCCCGCCAGCAGCCCCGGCAGCGTCTGCGGAAACAGCACGCGCCAGAACACCGCCAACGGCCCTGCCCCGCTGGCCGTGGCCGCGCGCTGCACCAGCGGATCGATGCGCGCCAGGCTGCCGCCCACGGTCAGCACCATCAGCGGCAGCAGCACCGCACCGATGGCGATGAGCACCGACGCGCGGTTGAAGATCAGCGGCAGCGGCGCATCGACGATGCCCAGCCCGACCAGCAGCTTGTTGATGGGCCCGTTGCGCCCGAGCAGCACCATCCACGAGTAGTTGCGGATCAGCACCGAGATGAAATAAGGCAGCACCACGGCGGCCGTCAGCACCAGCTTCCAGGTGCCGCGCGCGCGGTGGATGAGCAGCGCGGTCGGGTAGCCGAACAGCGCGCACAGCGCTGCCACCGCCGCCGCGATGCCGAAGGTGCGCACCAGCGATTCCCAGTACAGCGGCACCGCGAACACCCGTGCGTAGTACGACAGACCTGCCTCGCCCGCCACGCTCAGGTGCAGCAGGTCGGCCAGCGGCAGCACGTAGAAGAAGGCGAAGAACAGCAGCGCGGGCGCGAGCAGCCACGCAGGGTTGCGCAGGTCGACGCGGGCCGTCCAGCGCGGGCCCGTGGCCACATTCGATGCGCTCGATGCGCTCACGCCAGCACCCAAGCGTCGCCGGCCTGCCAGGCCAGGTGCACGGTGTCTCCGATGGCAGGCCGACGGCCGTCGCGCGGGTCCAGGCAACGCACCTGCACCTTGCCGCCGCCGGGCAAGGCGGCGTCGATGCGCAGGATCTCGCCGAGAAACACGGTCGATTCGACGGTGGCCGCCAACGTGCAATGCCTGTCCTCGGTGCCCGGGGCCACCAGCGACACGCGCTCCGGCCGCACCAGCACCTTCACCTGTCGACCCACGGCCAGCGGTGTGCCGCCGTGCCTCGCCTCGAAGCTGTGGGCATCGCCGGCCTGCAGCACCGCGGCATCGCCTTCCACGCGCAGCACGCGCGCATCGAGCACGTTCGACTCGCCCACGAACCGCGCCACGAACTCGTTGCCGGGCTCCCGGTACAGCGCACCTGGCGTGCCGACCTGCACGATGCGCCCCTGGTCCAGCACGGCGATGCGGTCGCTCAGCGCCAGCGCCTCGCCCTGGTCGTGCGTGACGAAGACGATGGTGGTGCCCAGCGTGCGGTGCAGCGCGCGAATCTCGATCTGGATGGCCTCGCGCAACCGCCGGTCGAGCGCGCTCAGCGGCTCGTCCATCAGCACCACGCGCGGCCGGCGAACGATGGCGCGCGCAATCGCCACGCGCTGCTGCTGGCCGCCGCTGAGCTGCGCGGGCAGCCGCCCGGCGTACTCGCCCAGGTGCAGCAGCTCCAATGTTTCGCCGATGCGGCGCGTGCTCTCGGCGCGGCCCAGGCCCGCCATGCGCAGCGGAAAGCCGACGTTCTGCGCCACCGTCATGTGCGGAAACAGCGCGTAGTGCTGAAACACCATGCCGAAGCCGCGCTGGTGCGGCGGCACGCCGCGCACCGAGCGGCCGTCCACCAGGATGTCGCCCTCGTCCACCGCCGCGAAGCCTGCGATGGCGCCCAGCAGCGTGGTCTTGCCGCTGCCGCTGGGGCCGAGCAGCGTGACGAATTCGCCGGGCTCGATCTGCAGGCTGACGTTGTCCACCGCGGTGAAGCGGCCGAAGCGGCGGCTCAGGCCGTGAATGGCGATGCGGCTGCCGATGGACGACGACGACGCGGCGCTGCGCACGCCGGTTGCCGCACGCAGGGCACGGGCGGCGGGTGTGCCCAGGGGAATGTCGGTGCCGATGGAACTCATCTGTCAGCCGTAGCCATATGGGTTGGGCGCGTCGCCGGCCAGCAGCCACGCGCCGATGCTCTGGTGCCGGTAGTCCAGCGGGTCGTGCAGCGTGTGCACGCGCACGTTGCGCCAGTAGCGGTCGAAGCCGTGGCGCGATGCGGTGGCGCGCGCGCCGACCAGTTCGAAGATCTGCGAGGTCACGTGCAGCGCGGTGCGCGCCGCCTGCGTGCGGGCCGAGGCCACGTCGATGGCCAGCGCGGCGCGCTCTTCGGCCGTCAGCGCGGCGCCGCGCTCCCAGGCCTGCTGGAAGCGCGCGTTGGCGTGGTTCGACAGCGCCGTGGCGGCCTGCAGGCCGGACCACATTTCGCCGGCGCGCAGTTGCAGCATGCGGTCGTCCTGCGCGCGCTCCACGCCGGCCTGCGGCCAGGGCTGGGTCTGCGTGCGCAGGTACTCGATGGCCGCGCGCAAGGCGCCCAGCGCGTTGCCCAGGTAGATCTCGGTGAGCACGACCTGGCCGATGAGGTTGCGCAGCGTGGCACGCGCGCTCGACGCCACGCCAGGCGAGCCGAGCACCTCGTCGTGCGCGATGCGCACATGGTCGAACTGCACGCTGCCGCTGTCGGTCTGGCGCTGGCCCATGTTGTCCCAGTCGTCGTTCACGCGGATGCCCGCGCGCGACGTCGGCACCACGGCGAACACGCGGTCGGTGGGCTCGGGGCCCAGCACCACCGACACGTTGAGCACGTCGGAGTCGGTGGCGCCGGAGCAGAAGGCCTTGACGCCGTCGATCTCGAGGCCCTCGGGCGTGCGCACGGCGTTCAGGCGCGTGTCGCGCGCGTTCACGGCGTTGCCCCAGAACCAGCGGTGTTCCACCGCCTGGCCGAGGAAACGTGCCTGCTGCGCCTGGGAGCCGAACAACAGCACGCTCGCGACCTGCAGGTGCTGGAAACCGAACAGGTGCGCCAGCGAACTGTCGGCCTGCGCAAGGCGACGCAGGATGCGCAAGATCAGCGGCCACGCCGCCTGCTGGCCACCGAACGCGGACGGAATGGCCAGCGTCAGCAGGCCGCTCTGGCGCAGCAACTGCCGCTCGGCGAGTGCGGTGCCGCCGGCACGGTCGCGCTCGGCGGCGGTGGCGGCCAGCGACTCGGCCAGTGCGTTGACCGTGGAAGTGAATTCTCCGAAGTCTTCGGCGAAAGGGTCCGAAGAAGCGGAAACAGACAAGGGGGAGGAAGACAAAGAAGACAAGGCGATTCCGGCGAGCCGCAAAGGCGGCAGTGGAGCGGGGAAACGAGGAAGCGAGAAGCCGCCAGGCGATGAAGCCACGGAGTCTAGAAACGGAAGTGTTCACCTGGAACGAAGAAAAGCGCATGAGCACATGCGAACTTCGTTGCGGCCAGGCGCGCACGCCCGGCCGGCCTGTGATGCATTCAGGCAGCCGGCGCGTTTTCCTGCGGCTCGCCCAGCGACAGCATCAGGCGGTTGGCCCAGTTGAAGAACGCCGCGCCGTGGATCACGTCGGCAATGGCCAGGTCGTCCAGGCCTTGTGCGCGCAGGCTGTCGATGTGCGTGCCGTCGAAGGTCGAAGGCGTGGACGACAGCGCCACCGACGCGGCGACGATCGCGTTCCAGCGCTCGCCGAGTTCGGCCAGCTCGCCATTCACGCCTTCGTCGAGCAGGCGCTGCACGTCGTCGGTGCGGTGCGAAAAATGCGAGGCGAAGCGCGCATGCACCGACGCGCAATAGATGCAGCCGTTGTAGCGCGAGGCCGCGGCGGCCGACAGTTCGCGCTCGGCGCGCGGCAGACCGGCCTCGGGGTTGTAGAAGATGTCCTTGTCGGTGCGGGTGCGCGCGCCCAGGATGTCGGGGTCGCGCGCCAGCAGGCGGAAGTACGGCGACTTGGCGCGCGCGGCGTCCACCAGGCCCGCGAAGTGGCGCTCGGTCAGTTCGGCCTCGGGCAGCGGCGCCAGCCAGGGCAGCCATTCGAGCTGCGCCTGCGTGAATGCCGTGGGGGCCGTGTTGCCGGCATGGGTCAGGGTCGATTCGGTCGTCATGGGGTACAGGCGATGTGGGCTGCGGGCCGTTGCGCCAGGGCCTTCAGGCCGGTGACGACGCGGATCTGGAACGCGAGGAAGGCCACGAGCTGCGACAGGGTCACGACCTCGGTGCTGCTCCAGCCGGCGTCGAGCAAGGCCTGCAGCGCCGCAGGGCTCGCGTCGCGCGGATGAAAGACCAGCAGGTGCGCATGCACCAGCGCCGCCGAGAGCCGGCCGCCGAGCACTTCACGGTGCGCATCGCTCACCGTGTACGACGGGCCTGTCGCGTCTTCCACGCTGAGCCGGCCCGCGGGGTAGCTGCCGTACGGCCCTTGGGCCTTCTTGCCCAGCTTTATCTCGCCGGCAATGGCATCGGCCACGCCGGCGCGCGCGCCCTGCCCGGCCAGTTGCTGCGCATAGAAACGCGCCGCGTCGGCCTGGCCATGCAGGCCCGCGACGAAGGCTGCGACGGCGAACCGGTCGGCGATGTCGAAATGCCCGAACACCGGCGGGGTGGGCGCGAACAGCGACAGGTAGCTCTGCTGCGCGTTGATGCGCGCCTGCTCGCGCTGCACGCGAAGCCGGTCGATGGAATCGCCCGGCGCGATGCCGACCAGTTGGTCGATCACGTCGGGAACGGGGGTGGGTGCAACGGCGTTCATGCGGCCTCGAGAAGTGAAACAGGTGATGCGGAAGAAGGAGCCGCCGCGTCGCGCACCCAGCCCAGGGCCGGCGCGACCACGGTGGCGGTCAGTTCGATGGAGCGCAGGATCGCGGCGTGCGGCGGATCGACTGAGTGCACCTGGCACACCAGGTCGGTCACGCGCGCCAGCGTGCTGTCGGCGCGCAGCGAGGCGATCACGTCGTCGGGCGAGCCGACGTGCACGTCGTACGCGGCAATGAGTTGTTCGAGCGTGGCGTCGGGCCCTGCGCGGTCCGCGAGACCGGCCTGCCCCGACGCGGCAAAGCGCGCGGCCGAGCGGCGCAGGCCGATGTCGGCCAGGCGCAGCGCCTCCTGGCGCGTATCGGCCACGAACACGCTGCGCGAGCCCACGATGCGCGGCGCCCTGCCGGCCGGCAGCGCGGCCAGGTAGGCATCGACGATCGGGTTCTGGATGTCGGCGAGCGTGGCCTCCAGCGCATCGACGGGGCGCGGCTGCGTGCGCGACAGCATCAGCCCGTCGCCTGCCTGCCCGGCCCGCGTGCCGCCGGCCACGGAGAAGGTGGCTTGCCAGATGCGGTCGAGCAACTGCGAGCCCGCGGGGTACAGCGTGTCGCCGCCGGCGAGCGGCTGGCCGGCCCAGGCGGCGCGCACCGCGTCGAGTTGCCGCGCGAACAGCGCCGAGCGGTCGTTGCCGCCGAGCCCGAAGGCCGCGAACGATTCAGGCGTGCCGCCCGTGCCCACGCCCACGTCGAGCCGGCCGCCCGAGAGCAGGTCGAGCACGACGGCGTCTTCGGCCACGCGCACCGCGTTCTCCAGCGGCAGCGTGACGATGCCGGTGCCCAGGCGGATGCGCCGTGTGCGCGAGGCCACGTACGAAAGAAACACGAACGGCGACGGCAGGCCTCCCTCATGTTCATGGAAATGGTGCTGCGCGACCCAGGCGGAATCGAAGCCGAAGGCCTCGGCATGGGCGATCTGCGCGGCCACGAGGCGGTAGCGCTCGGCCGCGCCGGTGTCGTCGAGCAGGCGGCTGAAGAAGCCGAGGCGCAAGGGAGTTCTGGAGGCGGACAAGGTGCGGCGCGGAGTGCTGGGAAAGCGCCGATTGGGCCCGCAACGCCGCGCATGCGGAACGCCTGATTTCGCGTTTGCTTATCCGTTTTTCGTCGGTGCCGGGCGCCAGGCCATCGACGCTGGTACATTTCCCCGGCCTCAGAAACCAAAGGGACATCGGTGTCACTCGCAGCGGCCTTGGCCGGTCTTTCCATCCTCGTCATCGGGGACAGTCATCTCGCACAACCCAGCTACCTGATGTCGTCGCTGCATGACGAACTGCAGCGCCAGGGCGCGCAGGTGCATTCGATCGGCGTGTGCGGCGTGCTGCCCTACGACTGGACCGTGTCCAAGCCCGGCACCTGCGGCGGCGCGGAGCGCATCGGCAACCGCGCGCCCACCACCAGCAGCACCGGGCGCATCACGGCGGTGGCGCAGCTCGTCAAGGCGGAGCACCCCGACCTGGTGCTGGTCGTGCTCGGCGACACCATGGCGGCCTACAAGCAGCCCGACTTTCCGATGAACTGGGTGTGGCAACAGGTGAGCACGCTCACCGGCGCCATCGCCGCGACGGGCACGCGCTGCGCGTGGGTCGGCCCGGCCTGGGGGCAGGAAGGTGGCAAGTACGGCAAGACCTATGCGCGCGCCGAGCTGATGAGCCGCTTCCTGGCGACCAACGTCGGTCCCTGCACCTACATCGATTCGCTGGAGATGTCCACGCGCGGCCAGTGGCCGACCGTCGACGGGCAGCACTTCAGCTCGAACGGCTACCGCGCCTGGGGCAACGGCATCGCGAAGGCGGTGATGCGGCTGCCGCTGCCGAACGCCAACGCGGCAGGCGCCACGCGGCCATGAGGCGCGGACCCGGCCTGCCGCTGCTGGCGGCCTTGTTCGCCTCGTTGCCCTTCGCCTCCCGCGCGGCGGCACCCCGGCTGTACGACACCGGCCCCTCGCAAGACCTCGCGCTGGTGCGTTTCGTCAACGCAGGCACGCAGCCGCTCGCGGTGCAAAGCGGCGGCGCCGGCAAGGCCAGCCTCGCGGTGCCGCCCTCGGCCCCCGTCACCGACTACCTGCCCGCGCGCTCCGACGCGCCCGTCACCGGCCAATGGCAGCTTGGCGGCAAGAAGCTGCCCATCTCGCTGCGCGTGGCCTCCGGCGGCTCGGCATCGGCGGTGGCGTGGCCCGAGGCCGACGGCACCCTGGCCGGCGCGAGCTTCACCGAGGCACCCGCGCAGTTCGACCCGCTGCGGGCTTCGCTGGCCTTCTACAACGCCGATGCGCGCTGCACCGCGGGCCTGCAGGCCGCGAGCCAGGCCGGCGCCGCCATCTTCGAGAACCAGGCCGCACTCGCCAGCGCGCGCCGCGCCGTCAACCCGGTGAAGCTGGTGGTGCAGGCCACCTGCAACGGCCGCGCGGTGGAGGGCACGGTCGACCTCGGCTCGCTGCAGGCCGGCCAGCGCTACAGCGTCTTTCTGGTTCCCGCCGGCAAGGGCAGCCGGCTGATGGGCCTGCAGGACCGCGTGGCGCGCTGACCGGCCGTGGTCTTTGCGTCGCTGGAATTCCTCTCGGTCTTTTTTCCGGCGTTCCTGCTGCTGTACGCGCTGACACCGGCGCGCGCGAAGAACACTGTGCTGCTGCTGGCCAGCTGGCTCTTCTACGGATGGTGGAGCCCGCTGTTCCTGCTGCTCTTCATCGCCCTGACGGCGCTGGCCTGGGCGGGCGGGCTGCTCGTGGAGCGGGCCGGGCCGCATCGCAAGGCGGTGATGGCCGGGCTGATTGCCCTCAACCTGGGCGTGCTCGCGTGGTTCAAGTACGCCAACATCGTGGTCGAGACCTTCAGCGCGGCCCTCGTGCACACGGGCGCGATGCCCATCGAGTGGCAGCGCATCGCCCTGCCCATCGGGCTGTCGTTCACGGTGCTGCAAGCGATTTCGTACTTCGTCGACATCTACCGCAGCAAGTTTCCGGCCGAGCGCCGCCCCATTGATTTCGCGACCTACCTGGCGATGTTCGGCCACCTGGTCGCGGGGCCGATCATTCGCTACGACTGGATCCGCCAGCGGCTCGCGCACCGGTCGATGCGGTGGTCGGGCTTTGCCAGGGGCGCGCGCCGCTTCATGATCGGCATGGCGATGAAGGTGCTGGTGGCGGACACGCTCGCGCCCGTGGTGGAGCAGGTGTTCGCGTCGGCCCAGCCCAGCTTTGCCGACGCATGGCTTGGCTGCCTGGCCTACACGCTGCAGCTGTTCTTCGACTTCGCGGGCTACAGCGCGATGGCGATCGGCATCGGGGCGATGCTGGGGTTTCGGTTTCCGGAGAACTTCCACGCGCCCTACCTCGCGCGCAACGTCGCCGACTTCTGGCGCCGCTGGCACATCTCGCTGTCGTCGTGGCTGCGCGACTACCTCTATGTGCCGCTGGGCGGCAGCCGGCGCGGCAACGCCCGCACGGTGGCGAACCTGATGCTCACCATGGGCATCGGCGGCTTGTGGCACGGCGCGGACAGCTGGAACTTTCTGTACTGGGGGCTGGCGCATGGCGCGGCGCTGAGCGTGGTGCACCTGTGGCGCGGCCGCGGCCCGCGCCTGCCCGCGCCGCTGGCGCATGCGGCCACGCTGCTGTTCGTGATGCTGGGCTGGACGCTGTTCCGCTCGCCCGACCTCGAAACGGCGGGCGCCATGCTGGGCGGGCAGTTCGGGCTGCAGGGCATGGCGCTGGGCCCGGCGCTGTCGAACATGCTGCGCGTGCCGGTGGTGCTGGCCTATGTGCTGGGCATCGCATGGGTCGCGGCCCCGGCGCTCGTCACTCGTAGCCGCCCTGCGGGCATCACGCGTAGCCGCCCTGCGGGCGGCGTGCGCGCCGTGGCTGCCACGTTCCTGCCCGTCGCCGGCTTCCTGTTGTCGCTGGCGCTGGTGGCGAGCCGCGGCACGGTGCCTTTTCTCTACTTCCAGTTCTGACGATGGCGCGCCCCTCACGACGTTTGCGAGCCTTCCTGCACTGGACCCGTGCAGCGGTGTTGCTCGCGACCCTCGGCATCGCCTTCGTCGCGACATGGCCGAACATGGGCAGTGTGCGGCCCCACATGAACGCCTCGCTGCTCGACGACGCCTCCGCGCGCCGCGAACTGACCCGCACGCTCGTGACCACGCCGGTCACCGACGCCCTTGCGCGCTGGCAGCGCCAGGCCGCCTGGCTGGTGCTGCGCGACCTCGGGCCCGAGGTGAAACGGGGCGAAGACAACTGGCTGTTCCTGGACGAGGAGCTGCGGGTTCACCGCGATCGCACGGCCCATGCGGGGGCGCGCGCCAAGGCGGTGTCGGACATCGCCCGCGCCCTCGCCGACAAGCACATCGCGCTGCTCGTGGTCGTGGTGCCGGACAAGAGCCGCATCGAAAGCGCGCACCTCGGCGCGCTGCGCCGCCCGAACGAGCTCGACGCCCGCGTGCGCGACTGGACCGCGAAGCTGCAGGCCTCGGGCGTCGAAGCGCTCGACCTGTCGACCGTGCTTGCCGGGGCGTCGCCCTCGCCCTTCCTGCGCACCGACACGCACTGGAGCGAGCACGGCAGCTGGCTCGCCGCGCACGCCGTGGCACAGCGCCTGCAAGGCATGCATGCCCTCGAAGGCGACCCCGTTCCCTCGGTCGTCGTGTCGCGCCAGCGCCATGCGGCCTGGGGTGACCTGGTGCACCTGGCCGGCATCGACGGCCTGCCCGCGTCGCTGCGGCCCGCGCCCGACACCGACACGCAGTCGGTGGTGGAAACACGCAGCGACAGCACCGACCTGTTCGGCGCCGCGGCCGTGCCTTCGACGGTGCTGGTCGGCACGTCGTTCTCGCGACGCGGCAATTTTCTGCCGTTCCTGCAACTGGCCGGCCGCGCGCTGGTGGCCGACTTCGCCATGGACGGTGGCGACTTCGCGGGCGCCGCGCAACGCTACTTCACGAGCGAGGCCTTCGTGAAGAACCCGCCGCGCAGCATCGTGTGGGAGCTGCCCGAGCGCGCCATCGAAGCGCCCGTCGGCGACACCGAGGCGCGCTGGCTGAGTCGGCCCTCGATGCCGCGCTGAAGCCCGCTACCGCAGGTAGCCCAGGTCCCGCACGTCGGAGCGCACCGCTGCGCGGTCGCCGCCGTGCAGCGGCAGGCTCACCAGCAGTTCGAGCCGGCGCCGCAGCGAATACAGCAGTTGCACCGCGTCGTGCGCCACCTTTCCGGGGTCGTCGCCTGCCGCCACGTCCGGGTAGGCCCACAGCGCCGCATCGGGCTGGCCGGGCCAGGGCGGCTGGCGTGACTCGGTGGCCGCATCGAGCGTGATGACGAAGTCCGCCATGGGGCTGCCGGAGCGCGCCAGTTCGTCCCAGCTGCGGGGCGCATGAAGGGGAACCGGAATGCCGGCGCTGTGCAAGGCATCGATGGCTGCGGAATGAAACTCCTGCCTCACATGGCCGTGCTGTCCGCAGGAGGATGCCGAAAACCGCTTCGGGTCTAGGTGCGAAAGGCACGCTTCGGCAAGGATGCTGCGCAATGAATTCCGCCGGGAGACGAAGATCACGCTGATACGTTTTTGCATGGAAGCTTCACTATAGCCAAGCGCGGTGAGTTCGTCATGACAAGCGCCGCCGTCCGCGAAGGCAGGGGCCGGCCCTGCACAGCGACGGCCGAACGGTGCAGACTTGGGGCATGGACAAGCATTTTCTGACGCCGCTTTTCGCACCTTCTTCCGTGGTGGCCTTCGTCGGCCAGGCCGACGACGCGGCCGGGCAGACACCCGCCGGCCGCACGCTGCGCGAGGCCTTTCGCGCCGACCGCTTCGACGGCACCCTTCGTTTTCTGGACGTGCGCACCAAGGGCACGCTGGAAGAACTTTCGCAAACCCATGCCGACCTGGCGCTGATCGCCCTGGCACCGCGCGACGTGGCGGCCGCGCTGGAAATCGCGGGCCGTATCGGCTGCACCGCGGCGGTGGTCATCTCCAGCGGCATCGGCGCCGACCAGGCTGCGCAGTGGCGCAAGATTGCGCGGCGCGAAGGCGTGCACCTGCTGGGGCCGAATTCGCTGGGCTTTCAGCGCCCCCTGCTGCACCTGAACGCCAGCGTGGCCGGCCCGCTGGCCAGGCCGGGGCCGCTGGCGCTGGTGTCGCAATCGGGCGCGCTCACGGCCTCCATGCTCGACTGGGCGCGCCAGAACGGCGTGGGCTTCTCGAGCGTGGTGTCGCTCGGGCCGCACACCTCGCTCGACATTGCGCAGGTGCTCGACTTCCTGGCCAACGACCGGGACACGCACAGCATCATCGTGTACCTCGAAGGCATCGACGACGCGCGCCGCTTCATGAGCGCGCTGCGCTCGGCCTCGCATGCCAAGCCGGTGGTGGTGCTCAAGGCCGGGCGCAAGCCCGCCGGCAACGAGGCCGCGCAGACGCACAGCGCCGCCATCGTGGGCAGCGACGACGTGTTCGACTCGGCCCTGCGCCGCGCGGGCGCGGTGCGGGTGCGCTCCTTCGTCGAGCTGTTCTCCGCCGCCAAGTGCCTGGCCTCGCGCTACCGCCCGGTCGGCAAGCGGCTGGCCGTGGTCACCAACGGCGGCGGGCCGGGCGTGCTGGCGGCGGACTGGATCAACGAGATCGGGCTCGACCTGGGCAAGCTCTCCGCGCCCGCGCAGAAGCTGTTGCTGCCCAGCCTGCCCCCGCTCGCGTCGCTGGCCGACCTGATCGACCTGTCGGAAGACGCCCTGCCCACGCATTACCGCGCCGCCATCGACGCGGCCTCGGCCGACAGCCAGGTCGACGGCGTGCTCGCCATCTTCTCGCCCAAGCCCGGCGCCGACGCGGTGGCCGTGGCCAAGGCGCTGGCCGGCATTGCGCGGCCCATGAACAAGCCGCTGCTGGCCTGCTGGATGGGCGACGCGTCGGTGGGCCAGGCGCGCGCCGTGCTGGCCGACGCCACCATTCCGAGCTTTCGCACGCCCGAGGCCGCGGTGGGCGCCTTCGGCAACATCGCGGCCTTTTATCAGAACCAGCAACTGCTGCAGCAGACGCCGCCGCCGCTGTCGGCGCTGGCCAAGCCCGACATAGATGGCGCGCGCCTGCTGATCGAAAGCGTGCTGGCCGAGCGGCGCAACGTGCTGACCGAGATGGAGTCGAAGACGCTGCTGTCGTCGTTCCACATTCCCATCACGCGCACGCTGCTCGCGCGCAGCGCCAACGAGGCCATGATGATCGCCACGCAGCTGGGCTTTCCGGTGGCGCTGAAGATCGATTCGCCCGACATCGCGCACAAGTCCGACGTGGAAGGCGTGGCGCTCAACGTGCTGAACGGCACCGGCGCGCGCGACACCTACATCGAGATGATGGAGCGCGTGGCCCGGCTCGCGCCCGGGGCCCGCATCAACGGCGTGACCGTGCAGAAGATGGTGCGCGCGCGGCGCGGCCGCGAGATCTACGTGGGCATGGTGACCGACGAGCCCTTCGGCCCGGTCATCGTGTTCGGCGCGGGCGGCACCATGATCGAGCTGCTGAACGACCGCGCCATGGAGTTGCCGCCGCTCAACCAGTTCCTGGCGCGCCGGCTCATCGAACGTTCGCGCGTGGCGCAGACGCTGGGCGAATGGCGCGGCGCCAGCGCGGTGGACATGGAGGCACTCGAAGACGTGCTGCTGCGCGTGTCGGAAATGGTGTGCGAGCTGCCCGAACTGCGCGAGATGGACATCAACCCCATCATCGTGGACGAGAACGGCGCCGTGTCGGTCGATGCGCGCATCGTGGTGGCCAGCAGCACGCAGGCGGTGGCGGGGAACGCGGGCTATGCGGGCGGCTCCGCAAGCTCGGGAAACGGCTACCAGCACCTGGCCATCATGCCGTACCCCGCGCGCTACCGGCGCGAGTGGCCGATGCAGGGCGGCGGCACGTACATCGTGCGGCCGGTGCATCCGAACGACGCGCAGATGCTGCAGGCGCTGGTGCAGGGCCTGTCGCCCGAGAGCCGGTGGTTTCGCTTCGTGTCGCGCTTCCACGAGCTGCCGCCGTCGATGCTGTCGCGCTTCACGCTGATCGACTACGACCGCGAGATGGCGCTGGTGGCCGTGGTGCTGGAGCGCAGCGTGTCGCCCGAAGGCACGGTGCTGGAAAGCGAACGCATCGTGGGCGTGTCGCGCTACATCACCAACCCCGACCAGACCAGCTGCGAGTTCTCGCTGGTGGTGGCCGACGAGTTCAGCGGCAAGGGCATCGGCTCGCGGCTGATGGAAAGCATCATCGACGTGGCGCGCGACAAGGGCCTGGCCGAGATGGACGGCCTGGTGCTGTCCACCAACCCCGACATGCTGAAGCTGGTGCGCAGGCTGGGATTCACGGTGAAGTCCTTTGCCCAAGACCCGGACTTCAAGCTCGTGACCTACATGCTCTGACCCCGGGGCGCCCGGGGCATCGCGGCTGCGACGTAAGCTCACGGGTCTTCCGCTTCCCCGACTCCTTGAACCTCCCATGATCAGAACGCTCTTGCGTGTCACCGGCCGCCTTGCGGCCTCGCTCGGCTTGCTGCTGACGGCCCTGTGGGCCTGCCTGGCGCTCTGGTACCAATTGCCCGGCCCCGCCGCCGTGAAGGTCGGCGCGGGCGTGCTGTGGGCCGCCTTCGGCCTGGCCGCCATCGCGCTGGCGTGGCGCGGCCGCTCGGCGCGCGCCCTGCTGTCCTATGCGGTGGGCTTTGCGCTGCTGCTGGGCTGGTGGGGCACCATCCTGCCGTCGCAGAACCGCGTGTGGGCCGACGACGTGGCGCGACAGGTGAGCTCGCGCGTCGACGGCAGCGTGGTCACCCTGGACAACGTGCGCAACTTCGACTGGCGCAGCGACACCGACCACACCGCGCGCTGGGAAACGCGCCGCTACGACCTCGACCGCCTGCGCTCGGTCGACGTGGCGCTGTCTTACTGGAGCGGCCCCGCCATCGCGCACACGCTGGTGTCCTTCGGCTTCGACGACGGCCGGTTCCTGACCTTCTCCATCGAGATCCGCAAGGAGCGCGGCGAGAGCTTCTCGTCCGTCGGCGGCTTCTTCAAGCAGTTCGAGACCAGCCTGGTGGCGGCCGACGAGCACGACATCGTTCGGGTGCGCACCAACGTGCGCGGCGAAGACGTCCACATGTACCGCGTGCGCCTGCCGCAGGCGGAAATGCGCTCGCTGTTCCTGGCCTACCTGGACGAAGGCGCGTCGCTGGTGCGCGCGCCCAGCTTCTACAACACGCTCACCGCCAACTGCACCACCATCGTGTACGCCTTGGCAAAGCGCATCGTGCCCGGCCTGCCGATGGACTACCGCCTGCTGGCATCGGGCTACCTGCCCGACTACCTGTACGACGTGGGCGGCCTCACGCCGGGCTACAGCCTGGAGGCGCTGCGCGAGGCCGGCCGCATCACCGACCGTGCCATCGCCGCCGACAAGGCCCCGGCCGCCGACTTCTCGCAGGCGATCCGCCAGGGCATGCCCGGCGTGGCGCCTGCGCAGGCGGCGCCGTGATGCGCATGCGCCGATTTTCTTTGCCCGCGCTGCTGTGCGCCGCCGTGCTGCTGGCAGGCTGCGCCGGCGTGAAGGTCGGCTCCATATCGCCGGCCGACTACCTCGCGCAGCGCCGCGGCGACGTGCTCACCACCGGCACACTCAGCACCTCGGCGCAGGAGGTGCTGCGCGTGATCGGCACCGACGCCGACCTCTGCCGCAAGAGCGTACCGGCCTGCCGCAACGCCCTGGCCGACTCGCCCGGCCTGAGCGACGAGCAGCGCCTGTCGGCCCTGTCGGAGGTGTGGCTGCAGGTGGCGCTGGCCACGGACAAGGGCGGCACCGCGGCCGCGCCAACCTCTGCCGACGCCGACGCCGCCATCGAGGCCTGGCTCGAAACCGCCCGCCACGCCTACGCCTACCTGTTCTTCACGGCCCGCAAGCCGCGCGACCGTGCCTTCGAAGACCGCCAGACGCAGGTGCGCGACTACTACAACTACGCGGTGCAGCAGGCCATCACCGGCCTGTACCGCAGCTACCAGCGTGCCGGCTCTCCGGGCGCCAACGACCCCACGCAGCCGCAGGTGCCACAAGTGCCGCAGGTCGGCACCTGGCGCATCGGCACCGACATGACGGCCATGCGCCTGCCCGCCGACGCGGCCCTGCCCGACGAGCTGATTCCCGCCGCGTCGCTGACCTTCTCGGGCCTGCGCAACACCTACCGGCGCGACGGCTTCGGGGCCGAGCTGGTGGCGGCGGCCAGCAAGCGGACCTACGAAGAGCCGAAGGCGCCGGCCGACGCGAACGACAAGCGACCGCCCCCGCCGCCGTACCGCGAAACCCCGTTCCCCGCCCTCACAGCGCTGCTGCTGTTCGACGGCGACACCCTGGACGAGATCCTGCACACGCGATCGCTGCGCATCGCGGCCTACGACCCATACCGCACCGCCACCGTGCAGCTGGCCGGGCAAGAGGTGCCGCTGGCGGCCAACTTCACCTCGGGCTACGGCCTGTGGCTGGCCCGCTCCGACTTCGCGCTGCAGGCGCTGCGCAGCCTGTTCGGCAGCCCCGACGGGCTCACGCAGCCGCGCATCTACCTGATGCAGCCCTACGACCCCGACCGCCGCACCGTCGTCATGCTGCACGGCCTGGCCAGCAGCCCCGAGGCGTGGATCAACGTGGCCAACGAGGTGCTGGGCGACGAAACGCTGCGCCGCCACTACCAGGTCTGGCAGGTGTACTACCCCACCAATGCACCGCTGCCGCTGAACAACCTGGCCATTCGCCAGGCGCTGGAACGCACGCTCGCGCACTTCGACCCCACGGGCAAGGCCGTGGCCTCGAACCGCATCACGCTGATCGGCCACAGCATGGGCGGCGTGCTGTCGCGGCTCATGGTGTCCTCGTCGGAGGACAAGCTGTGGGACGCCCTGCTCGACAACTACCCCATGAAGGCCGCGCAGCAGGCGCGCGTGGAAGCGCGGCTGTCGCCCTACCTGCGCTTCGAGCCCTTGCCGCAGGTGAGCGACGCCATCTTCATCGCCGCGCCGCACCGCGGCACGCCGTTCGCCAACAACCGCATCGCGCGCTGGGTGGCCAACCTCATCACGCTGCCCGTGACCATGCTGGGCCAGCTGGGCGATATTTCGCGCGAGCTGATCCGCATCGCGCCCGGCAAGCAGGAAACGGGGCCGCTGCGCATTCCCAACAGCATCGACAACCTGAGCGACAGCGACCCCTTCGTGCGGCTGTCGTCGGGGCTGCCGATGAACCCGGGCGTGCGCTTTCATTCGATCATCGGCAACGACACGCCGGGCCTGGCGCAGGCGCTGTCGAGCGACGGCATCGTGCCCTACGAAAGCGCGCACCTGGACGGCGCCGCGTCGGAGCTGGTGATCGCGTCGCCGCACAGCGTGCAGGAGAACCCGCTGGCGATCCTGGAGATACGCCGCATCCTGCGCGAGCAGCTCGGCTCGCAGGCTGCGTCGGCACGCTGAGCGCGAGCGCGTCGGCCCGCATCGACTACCATGCGGGCCGCGGTCCAAGCCGCGCCCGGGCCCGCGGGAAGGGTTGAACCCACTTGGCTTTCTTGCGGCGATCCACCGCCTTTTGTGCAGCCGGATTTGCGGGTCATCGGCGTCTGATGCACGGAGGTTTTCATGAAGCGCATTCCCGCCCGGCCCGACATCGGCCACCTGAAGAAACAAGCTAAGGAACTGCTGGCGCTCTACCGCAGCCACGACCCCACGGCCCTCACCCGCTTTCGCGATGCCTTGCCGGCAGCGGCGGGCAAGAACCCCACCACCATCGCAGCGCTCGGCCTGCGCCTGCACGACGCGCAGTCTTGCGTGGCGCGCGAACACGGCTTCGCATCGTGGGCCGACCTGCAGGGCTTCGTGCTCGCGCGCAGGGCACAGGCGGACGACCCGGCACGCGCGGTGCTGCACTGGCTGCGCCTGGTGTATGCGGGCGACATCGCCGGCGGCAACCACCGCGCGCGGCCTTCGGTGGCGGCGCGCATGCTCGAAGACGATGCGAACCTTCTGCCCGGCAGCGACCCCTGGCTGGCCTGCGCGATCGGCGACGAGGCGGCACTGCGCGGGGCCGCCGCGCAAGACCCGGGCTGGATACATCGCTCGGGCGGCCCCCTGAACCTGCCGCCGCTCGTGGCGGTGACGCACTCGAGCCTGCTGCGCCTGCCGGGCTTTCGCGAGCGTCTGCACGCGTGTGCGAGGTACCTGCTCGACGCCGGTGCCGATGCCAACCAGTCGGCCGGCAGCCGCTGGCCGCCGGCCTCGCTGGCTGCGCCGTCCGACACCGAACGCCTCAGCGCGCTGTACGGTGCCGCCGGTCAGAACCACGACCCCGCGCTCACCCGACTGCTGCTGAATGCGGGCGCCGACCCGAACGACGGCGAGTCGCTCTACCACTCGCTGGAGCAGCCTGCCTGCACGCTGTTGCTGCTGCAGGCCGGCGCGCGTGTCACCGGCTCGAACGCGCTGTACCGCCAACTCGACTTCGACGACGTAGCCACGCTGCGGCTGCTGCTCGCGCACGGTGGCGACGCGAACGAGCCGGCGCCGGGTCCACCGTCTTCGGACTGGGGCACGCCGCTGTTGTGGGCCATTCGCCGCCGGCGCTCGCCAGCCCACATCGAGGCCTTGCTGTCCGCAGGCGCCGACGCGTCCGCCACCCTGCCAGACGGCACGCCCGCCCGCCTCATGGCCTTGCGCTTCGGCCTGACCGAGGTGGCGCGGCTGCTGGAGGCGGCGGTCGGCGACCACACACCGCTGCCGCCGGACGAAGCCTTCGTCGCCGCCTGCGCGCGCGCTGACGAAGCGGCGGCGCGGCAAATTCAAGCGCAGCACCCCGGCATCATCGCCATGCTCGGCGACACCCGCCTGAAGCTGTTGCCCGAGCTGGCGGCCCAGGGCTGCGGCGACGCGGTGAAGACGATGGTCGCGCTCGGATGGCCGCTCGAAGTGCGCGGCGCCGACATCGACGGCTCGGCGCTGAACCAGGCGGTGTTTCGCGGCGACGCGGCGCTCGCCCGCTTGCTGCTCGAACACGGCGCCGATTGGCGCACGCTGCACGGCTTCGGCGACGACGCGCGCGGCACGCTGTCGTGGGCGTCGCTGAACACGCCCGAGCCCGGTGGCGACTGGCTCGGTTGCGCGCAGGCGCTCGTGGCGCATGGCATGCCGGGCGCGCGGCCGGACCCGCAGGCGCCCGACAGCGTGCTGGTCGGCGACGGGCGCTACGGGTTCTCCGACGAGGTCGCCGACTTCCTGCTCGGCGTGTCCCCGGTGCAGGGCTGATCCGAAAAAAAGCGGGCCCCAGGTGAACCGGGGGCCCGCCAAAGATCGCCCATCGCGCGGCGCGAACACCGCGCGATGCCGACCCACCTCGAACTCAACCTCCTGCTTATCCTGTCCGTCCTTTTTCTCTTCGTTCCCCGTTCAAAGTGCCCGCCAGCCCAGCTCCGGCGCAATGCGCCCGGACAGGTCGGTCAATATCTGTTCGTAGTCCTCGCCGCTGAAGTTGTAGGGCAACTCCACGCGCAGTTCTTCCACATGCGGCAGCACCGGGTCTTGCCGCAGCCGCTCCAGGATCTCGTCGGACGTGCCCACCAGGTCGCCCGCGAACAGCGTGCGCCGCTCGCCCTGCGGCGCCAGCGTGCGCTCGACACGGCCGGCCGCGAAGGCGCGGTAGCGCTTGCGCGTGGCGGCGTCTGCGCCGTCCAGCGGCACGATCACGCGGCCCAGCGCCACCCTGCCCTTGTGCGCACCGGCTTCATCGCCCTCGCTGGCGCGGTAGCGCTCCACAAGGCCCAACTGCGCCGCCAGGAAGTCGTCGGTGGTCTCGCCCGACAGCACGTTCCCCTGCAGCAGGTTGAAGCCGTTGCGCCCCGCCCACTCGGCCGAACGCAGCGAACCGCCGCCATACCAGAGCCGGTTGGCCAGGCCCGGCGCATGCGGCTGCACCTGCGGACGCACGCGCCCGCCGGCCGACTCGATGAAGGTTGCCTCGTCGCCCAGCGGCGTGGGCGCCAAGTTGGCCTTCAGGCGCCCCACGCGTTTGTGCGTGTAGTCGACGGTGTTCGGTGCCGTGTCGTAGAAGCGGCTGCCCAGCAGCGCGCCATGCAGCGGCACGCCCGCGCTCAGCCCCACCTGCAGCCGGCCGCGCGCCAGGATGTCCACCGTGGCCAGGTCTTCGGCCAGGCGGAACGGGTTCTCGTAGCCCATCTGGATCACGGCCGCGCCCAGCTCGATGCGACGCGTGCGCTGCGTCGCGGCGGCCAGGAAGGTCGCGGCCGACGACACGCCGCGCTCCAGGTGGCGTTGCCGCACCCACGCCCCGTTGAAGCCCAGCTTCTCGCCGAACTTGAACAGCTTCAGCGCGGCTTCCAGGCCTGCGAAGGGGTCGGCCTCGGCAAAGTTGCCGGGCGTGAGGAAGGCGAGATGGCGGATGCTCACGGCGCGAACTTCGGCAGGCCCGGCGGGTTGGTCTCCGACCTGGGCAGCGCCTCTTCCGCGAGGCTCCAGCGCGCGAGCGCCTTGGCGTAGGTGCCGCTGCGAATCAGGTTGTTGGCCGCCGTGGTCAGCGCCACCGCCAGTCCGCTGCCCTTGCGCGTGGCAATGGCCACGTCGGACTTCAGCGGCCAGCCCGCGTTCACCGTGCCGACCAGGCGGATCTGCCCGTTCTTCGCGGCCTCGTAGGCCTGCGGCGCGTTCGGGTTGAAGTTGGCGTCGACCCGCTTGGTGACCACCGCCAGCGTGCGCGTCACATCGTCGTCGTAGTACTGCAGCGTGGCGGGCTTGAGCCCGGCCGCCGTGTTCTGCCGGTTCCATTCGAGCAGGATGCGTTCCTGGTTGGTGCCCGCGCCGGTCGTCAGCTTCAGGCCCGCAATGTCCTTCGGCTCCTGGATGCGCTTGATGGGGCTGTCGGCCTTCACGTAGAAGCCGTGCAGGCCCAGGCGGTAGGTCGAGAAATCGAACTTCTCCTTGCGCTGCTCGGTCACGCCCACGTTGGAGATCACCGCGTCGTACTTGCCCGAGCTCAGGCCCAGCGGCCAGTCGGCCCAGGCGATGGGCTGCAGGTCGAGCTTCAGCCCCAGTGCATCGGCCACGAGCAGCGCGAAGTCGGCGTCGAAGCCGACCACGGTCTTGGCGTCGGTGGCGTAGGTCGCGATGGGCGGCGCGAACGGCGCGACGGCGATGGTGAGCACACCTTCTTTCACGAACTTGAAGTTCGGCGGAATCGCGTTCACGGCTTCGGCGTCCTTGGCCGTGCGCGGTCGGCCCTGCTGCTCGGGGCTGAAGTCGAATTTTTCGGCGGCGTGCGCTGCACCGGTGACGAAAGCGAGCGCCACGAGGCTGCGCGCCATCCACGCGCCGGGTGTGTACTTGAAGGTCATGGTCATCAGTTCTTCGGCAGGCCGGGCGGGTTGGTGCGCGAGGCCAGGATGGCTTCGGAGTCCAGGTTCCAGCGCGTGAGCGCCTTGGCGTAGTTGCCGTTCTTGATCTGTGCGTTCAGCGCCAGCGTCACGGCATCGGCAATGCCCGCGCCCTTGCGCGAGGTGACTGCAATTTCGGCGTCCAGCGGCCAGCCGCCCGAGAACACGCCCGCCAACCGCGTCTTGCCGTCGCGCGCCTCGTAGGCCGCAATGGCGTTCGGGCCTACGTAGGCATCGGCGCGGCCCGACTGGATGGCCAGTCGCTGCACCACGTCGTCGTCGTAGTACTGAAACTCCACCGGCTTCAGGCCGGCCGCCAGGTTCTGCTTGTTCCAGCGCAGCACGATCTGCTCCTGGTTGGTGCTGGCCTGCACGATGAGCTTCAGCCCCGCGATGTCCTTGGGCTCCCTGATGGCACCCAGCTTGCTGTCGGACTTCACGTAGACGCCGATCTGGTCGTTGCGGTAGGTCGAGAAGTCGAACTTCTCCTTGCGCTCTTCCGTCACCGTCACGTTGGACACCACCACGTCGAACTTGCCCGACTGCAGGCCCAGCGGCCAGTCGGCCCAGGCGGTGGACACCAGCTCCAGCTTGCGCCCCAGACTGTCGGCCACCAGTTGCGCGATGTCGGGTGCGTTGCCCACGGGCGTCCTGGTGTCGGTGGCGTAGGCCGCGAACGGCAGGCGCCCGGTGGTCGTGCCGACGACGAGCACGCCCTCCTTCTGGAACTTGAAGCCCTTGGCGAGCGCGATGGCCTCGTCGATCTTCTGCGCGCGCGGCCGGCCGGCCTGCTCGGGGCTCAGGTCGGGCGCAGCGGGTTGCGCGGAGGCGGCCAACGGCACCAGCAGCGCAGCCAGGGAAACGGACCAAAGAGCGGACAGAATGTTTCGTCGGTGGGTCATGAAGTGCGATGCAGTGAAAGAAAGGAAAGGAAAAGGAAAAGGAAACGAAGGGAAGACTCAAAGAACCTTGGCCAGGAACTCGGCCGTGCGCGCATGCGCCGGTGCGTTGAACACCTGTTCGGGCGTGCCGGTCTCCAGGATGCGGCCGCGCTCCATGAAGACGACGGTGTCGGCCACCTCGCGCGCAAAGCCGATCTCGTGCGTCACGATGAGCAGCGTGGTGCCCGAGCGCGCCAGCTGCTTGATGACCGCCAGCACCTCGCCCACCAGCTCGGGGTCGAGCGCGGAGGTGGGCTCGTCGAACAGCAGCACCTTGGGCCGCAGCGCCAGCGCGCGCGCAATGGCCACGCGCTGCTGCTGGCCGCCGGAAAGCTGGCGCGGATACGCATGCGTTTTGTCCACCAGGCCCACGCGCACCAGCAGCTCGGAGGCCAGCGCCTCGGCGTCGGCGCGCGACAGGCCGCGCACGGAAATGGGGGCCTCGACGATGTTCTCCAGCACCGTGAGGTGCGGGAACAGGTTGAAGTTCTGGAACACCATGCCCACGTCGACGCGGCGCTTGAGAATTTCTTTCTCGTGCAGCTCGTAGAGCGTGTGCGCGTCGCGCCGGTAGCCGATGAGCTCGCCGTCGATGGCGATGAAGCCGTCGTCCACGCGCTCCAGGTGGTTGATGGCGCGCAGCAGCGTCGACTTGCCCGAGCCCGACTGACCGAGGATGACCGTCACGCTGCCCTGCGGCACGGTGAGCGTCACGTCGTCGAGCACCTTGAGCGCACCGAAGCTCTTCGAGACGCCGTGGATGGTGACCTCGCCGCCCTGCGTGAGCGGATCGGTCCAGCGCGGCACTTGCGCGGGCGCATCGGTGGCGGGCGCTTCGGCCACCGGTGCAATGGCCGGTGCCTTCGAACGCCACAGCCCGCGCACCACGCCGCCGACCCACGAGCGCGGCGGATTGCGCAGCGCGCCGCGTGAAAAGTGCCGCTCCACATAGTGCTGCACCACCGACAGCACCGTGAGGATGACGAGGTACCACACGGTCGCCACCATCAGCAGCGGAATCACTTCCAGGTTGCGCCGGTAGATGATCTGGATCGTGTAAAACAGCTCGGGCAGCGCCAGGATGTAGAGGTTCGACGTGCCCTTGGCCAGCCCGATGATGTCGTTGAAAGCCGTGGGCAATATCGTGCGCATCGCCTGCGGCAGCACGATGCGAAACGACTGCCTGCCGCGCGAGAGCCCCAGGGCGGACGCCGCCTCGAGCTGCCCCTGCTCCACCGACAAAATGCCCCCGCGCACGATCTCCGACGCAAAGGCCGCCTGGTTCAGCGTGAGTCCCAGCAGCGCCGCAACAAAGGGGCTGATGAGCTGCGTGGTCGGGTACGAGAAGAAGGTGACGTCGGTGCCCGGAATGCCCAGCGTCACCGTCTCGTACAGGTAGCCGAGGTTGTTGATGATCAGCAGCAGCACGATCACCGGGATCGAGCGGAACACCCAGGTGAACACCCACGACAGCCGCGCCAGCAGCGGCGAGCGAGACACCCGCGCCAGCGCCAGCGCGGTGCCGAAGAAGAAGCCGAGCACCGCGCCCAGCGCTGTCAGCAGCAGCGTGCGGCCCAGGCCTTCGAGCACCGGCTCGGCGAAGAACCATTGCGCGAACACGCCCCAGCCCCAGCGCGGGTTGGTGAAGGTCGAATACAGCACCACGGCGATGACCGCCACCGCGAAGACGGTGCCTGCCGTGCGCGCCGGGTAGCGGGCCGGGACGATGCGCAAGTGGGAGTAGTCGCCCTTTTCCGGTGCGGCGCGTTGCGGTTGCGGTTGCGGTTGCGTCTGCGTCCGCGGCAGGCGGACTGGCACGGGATCGCGCGGCTCGGCGCCGGCGTCGAGCACGGTCGTGTTCATCGCTGCACCGCCTGGGCCTGGGGTGGCACGGCGCGGTCGTGATGGCGCCCCACGTTCAGCACTTTCTCGAAAGGCAGCTTGCGCGGCGTTTCAGGGTCGACGGCAGGCTCGAACAGCGCCGTGTAGCCATGGCCCAGGTAAAGCCCCACCGCCTCCGGCTGGCGAAAGCCCGTGGTCAGGCAGATGCGCTCGTAGCCCTGGCGCTGAACCTGCGCCTCGAGTTCGAGCAGCACCTTCTTCGCGAGGCCCTGGCGCCGCAGGTCGCTGTGCGTCCACACGCGCTTGAGCTCGGCCGTGCGCGCGTCGTGGCGCATGAACGCGCCGCCGCCCACCGCCACGCCGTCGCGCAGCAGCAGCACGAAGTTGCCATGCGGCGGTGCGAACAGGTGCGCCGGGTAGCGGTCGATTTCGCGCGGCTGGCCGGGCTCGCGCAGCACGTCGCCGTAGCGGCTGTCGTACTCGAAGGCCAGGCCTTCGATCAGCGGCGCGGCGCGCGCGTCGAGCGGTGTGGTGTAGACGAACTGTTCGCTCATCAGGCAGCCCTCTGAATCAGCGTCGGGTCGAGCGTCGCCGCATGGCGGCTCGCCTTGCGCGGCAGGCCGAGGTGGTCGCGCAGCGTCTGCCCGGGCAGCTCGCGGCTGTAGCGCCCGCGCGCCTCCAGCACCGGAATGACGAACTCGATGAAGTCGTCCAGCCCCGGCCCGAGCACCGGAAACCCGAGGATGAAGCCGTCGGCCGCGCCCTCGTCCACCCATCGGATGATTTCGTCGGCAATGCGCTCGCCGGTGCCGACGAACTGCGTGCGTGGCGTGGCCACTTCGAGCGCCACTTCGCGCAAGCTCAGGCCCTTGGCTCTGGCATTGGCCTTGATGCGGTCGGTGGTCGAGCGAAAACTGTTGCGCCCCAGTTCGCCCAGCTCGGGAAAAGGCGCGTCCAGCGCGTACTGGCTGAAGTCGTGGTGATCGAAGAAGCGGCCCAGGTAGGCCAGTGCTTCGTCGACGGTCAGCAGCTCGCGGATCAGCCGGTACTTGGCCTCGGCCTCTTCCTCGGTGGCCGCGACCACGGGGCCGATGCCGGGAAAGATCTTCACGTCGTCTGCCTGGCGGCCCTGCGCCACCGCGCTGGCCTTCACCTGGCGCAAAAAGCTGCGCGTGTCGTCCAGCGAGGGCGAATGGGTGAACACCGCGTCGGCGTACTTGCCCGCCAGGCCGATGCCTGCGTCGGACGACCCGGCCTGGAAAATCACCGGCTGTCCCTGCGGCGAGCGCTGGATGTTCAGCGGCCCCGACACCTCGAAGAAGCGCCCCTTGTGGTCCAGCGTGTGCAGCTTGTCGCGGTCGAAGAAGCGGCCGCTCTCGCGCTCGCGCACGAAGGCGCCGTCGTCCCAGCTGTCCCACAGGCCCTGGGTCACGGCGAGGTATTCGTCGGCAATCTCGTAGCGCTGCGCATGCTCGGGGTGCGTGCGGCTGTAGTTCTTCGCGCTGCCTTCCAGCGGCGTGGTCACCACGTTCCAGCCCGCGCGGCCGCCGCTGATGAGGTCGAGCGAGGCGAACTGGCGCGCCACCGTGAACGGGTCGCTGTAAGAGCTGGACACCGTGCCCGCCAGCCCGATCTTCGAGGTGACCGTGGCCAGCGCCGAAAGAATGGAGATCGGCTCGAAGCGGTTGAGAAAGTGCGGAATCGACTTCTCGTTGATGTAGAGCCCGTCGGCCACGAACGCGAAGGCGATGCCGGCCGCCTCCGCCTTCTGCGCGGTGCGCACGAAGAAGCCGAGGTTGACGCTGGCATCGGCCGGCCCGTCCGGGTGTTTCCAGGCGTTCATGTGGCTGCCGGCGCCTTGCAGCATGACGCCGAACTTGATGTTGCTCATGCGGTCGTTCCTTGTGTCTCGTCGTTGGGGAAAAAGAGAAAGCTCAGGCCGGCACACGGTCGCGCGCCGTGGCCAGCAGCTCGACCGACGCATGGCGCGCCGCGAAGTCGGCCACCGGAATGTCGATGACGAACTCCTCGATGCCGTGGCGTGCGCTCAGCGCGTCGAGCGCATCGCGCACCGCTTCGCCGGTGCCCGCGATGACGTGCGGGCGCCGCTCCTCGGTGCGGTAGTCGCTCGCGCCGGCCTGCCGCGCGAACTCCGCCGCGGCTTCGAGGCTGGGCAAGTTGACGGTCTGGCCGGTGGGCAGGTACACGCGGAAGCTGCGCAGCGCACCGACGCGGTCGGCCGCCTCTTCGCTCGTGTGTGCGGCAAAGGCAAAGAGCGCGAGCCAGGGTGCGCGGCCCGTCTCGGCGCGGTAGGCGTCGATCGACTGCGCAAGGTTCACCGGGTCGCCGTTGAAGTGCCCCGCATAGACGAACTGCCAGCCGAGGCGCGCCGCGAGCACCGCGCTTTCAGGGCTGCCGCCGAGCAGCACGCGCTGCGGCAACTGCGGCGGGTTGGGCATGGCCGCCGCGCCGGCGAGCGCGTGGTCCGAGGCGACACCGTCGTGCAGGAAGGCATCGAGCTCGGCCAGCCGCACGCCGAAGTCGTCGCTGCGTTTTTTCTCGGGGTCGTGCAGCCACTGCAGGGCCTTGCTCGTGAGCGGCAGCCCGCCCGGCGCCTTGCCGATGCCCAGGTCCACCCGGCCCGGCGCCAGCGACGCGAGCACGCGAAAAGTCTCTGCCACCTTGAACGGGCTGTAGTGCTGCAGCATCACGCCGCCGGTGCCCACCCGGATGCGCGAGGTCTTCGCGAGCACATGCGCGGCCAGCACCTCGGGCGCCGAGCCTGCGTAGGTCTTGTTGCCGTGGTGCTCGGCCAGCCAGTAGCGGCGGTAACCCAGCCGCTCCGCGCTCTGCGCGAGCGCAACGGTGTGCTGGAACGCCTGCGCGGCGTCGGCGCCTTCAGGGATCAGGCTCTTGTCGAGCAGGGACAGCGAATAGGACACGGTGTGCGGCGAAGACGCCCTCGAGAAGAATTGCTGCGAATTCTCTTGGGCATCGCGCGTGGCGTTTGCGCTGAATTCCTCTATCGATAGTTGGGGATTGCGGGTCGGCTCGGGGTGAACAGGATGGGCGGTTTACGCGCGTCGACGCCCGCAATAACATGGCATCAAAGCTTTCAGCGCCATCCGGGACAAAGACCATGACAAAGCCGCAAGCGCCCCCTGCCCCGCCTGCATCGGAACTCATCTCGAAAAAATCGCCGAGCTCGGCGACTGGCGCGCTGACACGCTCGGCCGAATGCGCAAGCTCGTGCACGAGGCGGACCCCGACGTCGTCGAAGAGTGGAAGTGGATGGGCACGCCGGTGTGGTCGCACGACGGCATCGTCTGCACGGGCGAGACCTACAAGAAGGTCGTGAAGCTCACCTTCGCCAAGGGAGCGTCCCTGAAAGACCCGGCCGGCCTCTTCAATTCGAGTCTCGACGGAAACACCCGCCGCGCGATCGACATCCATGAAGGGGAAGAAGTGAATGCGGCCGCCTTCAAGGCGCTCGTTCGCGAGGCGATTGCGCTCAACAAATCCGGCAGGTCGAAGCCTTCCAAGAAGGCCGCGTCCTAGAAGACACCCGCACCGAACGGGGCCGACGTCGTGGTGATGGAGGCGTCGTTCCGCAACCGAGCGACGATGGCTTGCGCCGCATCTCCTGCGCTCACGAATGCCGTGTCGATCACAAGGCGCTGCGTGGTCCACGGCAAATACTCATGCTGCTGCACCGACGCCCATGTCGGCGGCACAAGGCGCGGGACGTCAACCACTCTCTGCTCCACACGACGCCGATGCTCAACATCGTCCGAGCACACGATCTCGACCTCCAGGATCTGCGAGGAAGCCTCCGCCGCCACGGCCCGCCAGGCCTCCCGCGTCACCGGCAACGGGTTGACGCAATCCGCCACCACGCGCTGCCCCAACGCGAGGTTCGAGCGAGCCAGTGCATAGGCCACCACGTAGCCCGCAGGCCCCACGTCGCCGGCCAGCACGCCGGACGCGCGCAGCGACTGCTCGATGGTGTCGATGCGCAGGCAGGTGGCAGGCAGCAGCGCGACGATTTCGCGCGCGATGGTGGTCTTGCCGGTGCCGGGCAAGCCGCCGAGAACGATCAGCATCGGTGGGTCTCCGGGGTCGGTGTTCAACCGCCTGGAGACGAGTTCACCACGAATGCGGCAACAAGGCCAGCACGGCAGCCGCATGCAGCCTGCGCATCGCGCGCACCGGCACATAGCCGTGCGGCGCACGACGCGCCACCGCGCGCGGAGAGCTGTGCGGAACGCGCCAGGCCTCGGCCGTCAGCGCCAGAACTTGGCGCGCCTGCGCGGCCGGGGAAACGTGAAAGGTGCGAAACAACATGGCAGTGATCGAATGAAAGCTTCTGCCGATTCTGCGCAGCCCCGCCCGCTTTGCCAAAGACGGATTCCAAGTTTCCTGATGCGCTCAGTGACCTGAACGCGTCACGCGAAATCGGTCGACGGCTTCTCCCACAGGTTCACGCCGCCCTCCACCGCGTACTTGTCGATGTCGGCCAGTTCCTCGGTGCTGAGCGGCGCATGCGACAGCGCCGCCACGTTGTCGACGATCTGCTCGGGCCGGCTGGCACCGATGAGCGCCGAGCTCACGCGCGGGTCGCGCAGCGTCCACGTCAGCGCGAGCTGCGCCAGCGTTTGCCCGCGGCGTTGCGCGATCTTGTGGAGCGCGCGCGCGCGCTCCACGTTGGCCTCGGACAGGTGCTCCTGCTTGAGCGAGCCGCCGCCGGGCCGGTTGATGCGCGCATCGTCGGGAATGCCGTTCAGGTACTTGTCGGTCAGCAGGCCTTGCGCCAGCGGCGTGAAGGCGATCACGCCCGCGCCCAGGTCGTCGGTGGCGGCCAGCAGGTCTTTCTCGATCCAGCGGTTGAACAGGTTGTAGGCCGGCTGGTGGATCAGCAGCGGCACCTTCCACTCGCGCAGCAGCGCGGCAATTTCGCGGGTCTTGCCGGCCGAGTACGACGAGATGCCGATGTACAGCGCCTTGCCCTGCTGCACGGCCTGGGCCAGCGCGGAGGCCGTTTCTTCCAGCGGGGTGTCGGGGTCGAAGCGGTGCGAATAGAAGATGTCCACATAGTCCAGGCCCAGGCGCTGCAGGCTCTGGTCCAGGCTGGCGAGCACGTATTTGCGCGAGCCGCCGCCCTTGCCGTAAGGGCCGGGCCACATGTCCCAGCCGGCCTTGCTGGAGATGATGAGCTCGTCGCGGTAGGCCTTGAAATCTTCGCGCAGCAGGCGGCCGAAGTTGGTCTCGGCGCTGCCGTAGGGCGGGCCGTAGTTGTTGGCCAGGTCGAAGTGGTTGATGCCCAGGTCGAAGGCCGTGCGCAGCAGCTGGCGCTGCGTGGCGATGGGCGTGGCGTCACCGAAGTTGTGCCAGAGCCCGAGCGAAATCGCGGGCAGCACGAGCCCGCTGCGCCCGACGCGGCGGTAGGGAATGGCGTCGTAGCGCTTGGAGTCGGCGTGGTAGGTCATGGGTGTGTCTTGTCTTGACGATGAAGGAATGAGAAAGGCCGCGTGCCGGGGTGCCGGGGGTGGCATGGCACGTTCGAGGATGCCCGCCCGAGCGCAGGGCTGCAAGCATGCCCACGCCGCAAGCGCGTGCTTGGCGCCGCTGCGATGCAGGCCGGCCGATGTTCAGGCTTCGGGTGCGCGCCACTGCGCGAGCGCGAAGTCGCGGCTCACGAGGTTTTCGGCCAGCAGGAACCTCTTGACCTCGTCGAGCAGCGCCAGCCCCTCGGCCGGGTACGCCGCCTCGGGGAACTGCGACAGCGGGTGCGACACCTTCACCACGTCCAGCGGGAAGCCGCTGACCTCCGCGTGAAAGGCGTAGCAGGCGTCGCTGTCGCGGCGAATCTCCTGCAGCGCGGTGCGGCGCGCGCGTGTCCATGCGGCGGGCAGCCCGGGCGCGGCCGCGAGCAGCTTGTTCGATGCGACGATCACCGAGGTGCCGCGCAGCGTCGGATGCCGGTCGGCCTCGTCGATCACCGGGTAGCCGCGCGACGCCAGCAGAGGCCCCACGTCGATCTGCGCCGCGAAGGCCGCGATGGAGCCCTGGTCGAGCGCCGCCTCGCCGTCGCGCGGGAACATGTGGATCACTTTCACCGACTTCTGCAGTCCGTGCTCTTTCAGCAGGCCCAGCACGTAGCGGTGCATGTACGAGCCGCGCGCCACGCCGATCGACTGGCCTTCGAGCGCCTGCACGCTGCGCACGCCGTTGCGCGGCGTGAGCAGCCACACGTTCATGCCCACCGCGTCGAAGCCGATGAGCTGGCTTTCGAGGCCGCGCGAACGCGCCACGATGGCGGGCGTGTCGCCGTAGATGCCGACATCGAGCACACCGGCCACGAAAGCCTCGTTCAGGTCGGGTCCGTTCGGAAAGTTGCGCGTGCTCACGTCCTTGAAGCCGAGCGCCGCCAGCTCACGCTGCAGGTGACCCTGGCGCAAGGCCCAGCCGGTGGCGTTCGCGGGCTTCTTGCCCGGGCCGATGTAGCCCAGGCGCAGCATCTGGCCGCTGCCCTGGGCGAAAGACAAGGCAGGCAAGGCGCTGGCGGCGGCCCCCGCCATGGCGGCGCGCAACAACCGGCGGCGGCTGAAGAAATCTGGCATCGAAGAACCCACGGCGAAAGGAAAAGAAATGAGGGGCTCAGTGCGCGCGGCGCAGCAGCTCGAAGCTCGCATCGGCGGAGGCCGTCGACTGCCGCCCCCTGCCCCATCCGATGGCGCTGCGGTAGCTGCCCATCAGCGCCTGAGCGGCGGCGTCGCGCTCCTCGGCGGTGGCGCTGCGGTCGGCGATGGGGGCGACGTAGAGCGCGTCTTCGGGGCAGTACAGCTCGCACATGAAGCAGGTCTGGCAGTCGTCCTGCCGCGCGATGCGCGGCGGCCCACCGGCCACCGCCTCGAACACGTTGGTCGGGCAGGCGTTCACGCAGATGTTGCAGGCGGTGCAGCGCTCGGCGCTGATGACTTCGATCATGCGAGCTCCGTCACGGCGTGCTGCTGAACCCACACTTCGTCCAGGCCGCCGCTGAGCAGGCGATGGCGCTGCGCGGGGTCGAGCACGCCGTGCTCGCGCCGGCGGTGCATGCCGCGCGTTTCGGTGCGCTGCAGGGCGCTGCGGTACATCCAGCGCGAAGTGGCGAGCATGGCCGCGGCCTCGCGTGCGCGCACCGCCTCGGTGGCCGTGGCGGCGCTCGCGCTGGTGCGCAGGCGCGCCCACAGCGCGTCGAGCCGCCCCAGCGAATCGCGCAGCACGTCGCCTTCGCGGAACCAGTTGCGCTCGTACGGAAACACTTCGGCCTGCACCGCGCGAATGACCTCCTGCGCGTCGAACGGTGTCGCGCCGCGCGTGGACAGCGCCACGCCGCCCGTGCGCAGCGCGGTGCGGTTGCTGCTGGCGCGTGCATCGCGCCCGAACGCCGCCGCACCCGTGCCGGCCCAGAAGCCCGACGACAGCGCCCACGCCGCGTTGTGGCTGCCGCCGCCCGTGAAGCCGCCGCAGATCAGCTCGCGCGTGGCCGCGTCGCCCGCCGCATAGAGGCCGGGCACCGAGCTCGCGCAGGTGTCGTCGACCAGGTGCAGGCCGCCGGTGCCGCGCACCGTGCCTTCGAGGCGGAGCGTCACGGGGAAATGCTGCGTGAACGGGTCGATGCCCTGCCGGTCGAACGAGACGAAGAAGTTGGGCTGCGCCGTGCGCATCCACACTCGGATCTGCGCGTCGGCGCGGTCCAGGCAGGCGAACACAGGCTGCGACTGCAGCGTCTGCGCGATCACGCCGCGCCCCTTCGACGAGCCCGCGCCCTCGATCGCCACGCCCTCGGCCGTGTAGAAGGTGGCCCAGTTGTAGAACAGCGACTTGGTGACCGAAGAGAACGCCGGCCCCAGCCCGTAGGCATTGGAAAACTCCATGCCCGACAGCGCCGCGCCCACCTCGGCGGCCATCAGCTGGCCGTCGCCGGTGAGCACGTTGCAGCCCAGCGCGCGGCTCAGGAAGGCGCAGCCGCCGGTGGCGATGACCACCGCGCCGGAGCGCACCACCCAGGTGTCGCCGCGCTGGCGGTTCACGCCGGTGGCGCCGCACACGGTGCCGTGCTCGTCCACCAGCAGTTCGAGCGCAGGGCTGTGGTCGAGGATGCGCGCACCCGATTCCTTCACGCGCTTGCGCATCAGGCGCATGTACTCGGGGCCCTGCAGCGAGGTGCAGCGCAGCGCGCCCTGGTCGTCGGCCGGAAAGGGGTAGCCCCAGTCCTTCAGCCGCTCGACGTTGTCCCAGGTCTGCGCGAGCACCCGGTCCATCCACGCATGCTCGGCCAGCTGGCCACCCATGGCGTAGCGGCTGGCCTTGGCCTCTTCACGTGCACTGCCGTCCGGCGACACATGCCACAGGCCGGTGCCCGAAGGCGCTGTCGCGCCCGAGGTGCCGCAGAAGCCCTTGTCGGCCAGCACCACGCGGGCGCCCTGCGCCGCCGCGCTCACCGCGGCCCAGGCGCCGGCCGGGCCGCCGCCGATGACCAGCACATCGGCCTGATGCTGCGTGTTGCCCTCGGCCCCCGACAGAACCCGCCCCTCGAAATCTCTCGCGCCCATGGTCGATCGCCTCGAAATGCAAAGAGAGCGACCGTAGCAATGCGGGGTGAGGGGCGCAAAGAAGGAAAGTGCGCAACGTTATGCGGCGTGCGGGCAAGCACAGTCGCAAAACGAAAGACAGGAGGCCTACTTCGCCGCCGGCTCCCCCGCCCCGACCGCGTGGCTCTCCAGCCCTTCCTTGGGCAGCAGCAACGCCAGCACGACCACGCCCAGGCTCACGACCAGCATCGTCACGAAGGTGAGATGCAGTGAGCCGCCCAGCGCCAGGCGAATGCCCGCGTCGGTGGCCGCCGAGCCGTGCGAGCCCTGCAGCAGCAGGCGCAGCTGGTCGTCGGTGAAGGCCATGGCGCCGTCGCCGCGCGTCAGCCCGAAGTTGAAGACCGCGCCGAAGAAGGTCGCGCCCAACGCGCTGCCGAGGTTGCGCGAGAACACGTTCGACGCGGTGGCCACGCCGCGCTGCGCCACGTCCACCGCCTCCTGGATCAGGATGAGCGAGGCCAGGCTCATCACGCCCATGCCCAGGCCCATGATGAAGGAGCCGACCGCCGCCAGCGCCGGCGTGCTGTCGGACGACAGCAGCGCGAACGCCGCCGTGCCCACCGGAATGAGCGCCCCGCCGACCACCACCATGCGCCACAGCCCGATGCGGTGCCAGGTGCGCGAGGTGAGCGTGGCGCCGATGGGCCAGCCCAGCATCACCATGGTGAGCGTGAGGCCTGCCGTGACCGACGAGCGCTGCAGCACCACCTGCACGTACATCGGCAGGAAGGTGGTGATGCCGATCAGCACCATGCCACCCAGCATGGCCGCGCCGTTCACGGTGGCGATGATGCGCGCGCCCCAGAGCTTGAGCGACACCATCGGGTCGGCGGCGCGGCGCTCCTGCAGCACGAACAGCACCAGCGTCACGGCGAACACCGCCGTCCACAGGGCCGCGCTGCCCAGGTCGCCGATGCCGAAGTCGGTCAGCGCGATCATCAGCGCCGCGATGCCGACGGTGAACAGCACCGCGCCCACGATGTCGATGGACGAGCGGCGCACGGCCGGCGCCTCGTGCAGGTAGCGCCAGAAGAGCGCGGCGGCGGCAAGGCCGATGGGCACGTTCATCCAGAAAATCCACCCCCAATCGAGCTTCTGCACGATGAGCGCGCCGATCATCGGCCCCACCACCGCCGACACGGCCCACACGCTGGCCAGGTAGCCCTGCACCTTGCCGCGCTCGCGCGCCGGGTACAGGTCGCCCACGATGGTGAGCGACACCGGCTGGATCGCGCCCGCGCCGATGCCCTGAATGAGCCGGAAGCAGATCATGGCCGGCATCGACCACGAGAAGCCGGCCAGCACCGAGCCGACCAGGAAGATCCCGATGCCCACGAACATGACCGGCTTGCGCCCGTACAGGTCGGAGAGCTTGCCGAACACCACCGTCATCGCCGTCTGCGCGAGCAGGAAGGACGCGAACACCCAGCTGTACAGGTGCAGCCCGCCGAGCTCGGAGGCGATCTGCGGCATCACGGTGGAGACGATGGTCGCCTCGATGGCCACCATGGCCATGGAAGCCATGATCGCGGCGATGACCAGGGGGCGTCTTGTTGTTTTGGCTGTCGTGGTTGTGGGGGTCATGTGCGGGCGATGCTATCGGGGGTGGTGAGCCCTTGTCGCTGGCTCAAGCTCTGGCGCCTTCGGCCACCGGCGCGTCGCTCGCCTCGATGAACAGGCGCTTGATCATCGGAAACCGCACGCGCACCTGCCGCTCGATGGCGGCAATGGCCTCGCCCGCCTCGCCGGTCGGCACGTCGTTTTTGAAGTTGACGTCGACCACCACCAGCACCTCGTCGGGCCCGATGTACATCGACAGCACGTGGCCCACGTCCTCCACGCTGGGCTGCGCCAGGGCCAGCTCGCGAATGGCGCGCGCGGTCTCGGGGCGGATGCCCTCGCCGATCAGCAGGCCGCGTGCCTGGCGGATCAAAAACACCGCCACGCCGGCCAGCAGCACGCCGATGACCACCGAGGCCACGCCGTCCAGCGCGGGCATGTCCAGCGCGTGGCTCAGGTAGATGCCCAGCCCCGCCACCGCCAGGCCCACCAGCGCGGCCGAGTCTTCGGCAAGCACGGTGTAGGTGGTCGGGTCCTTGCTGCGGTCCAGCGCCTGCCAGAACGGCATGCCGCGAGCCTGCGCGCGAAACTGCTTCAGCGCGATGAAGAAGCTGGTGCCCTCGAACAGCGCGGCCGCCGCCAGCACGACATAGTTCCACGTGGGGTCGCGCATCGGCTCGGGGTTGCGGATGTGCTGCACACCTTCGAAGAACGACACGCCGCCGCCCAGCCCGAAGATCAGCACCGCGACGATCAGGCTCCAGAAGTACAGCTCCTTGCCGTGCCCGAACGGATGCTCCGCGGTCGCGGGCCGCTTGCTGAGCCTGATGCCCACGAGCAGCAGCACGCCGTTGAAGGTGTCGACCGCCGAGTGGATGCCTTCGGACAGCATCGCGGAACTGCCCGTGACGCCGGCCACGATGAACTTGGTGGCGGCAATGGCGACGTTGGCCGCTATCGCGCCGTAGATGGCGACCTTGGATTCGGCCATCTGCGCGCTATGCCGCTTCCATCGAGGCGGCGCCCAGCGCGTCGTTGCCCGCCTCGCCGAGCCAGCGGCGCTTGTCGCGCAGCGGCGGCGCACCGAACATGCGGCCGTACTCGCGCGCGAACTGCGAAGGGCTTTCGTAGCCCACGCTGTGCGCGGCGGAGGCCACGTCGGCGCCCGTCAGCAGCATCTGGCGGCGCGCCTCCTGCAGGCGCAGTTGCTTCTGGTACTGCAGCGGGCTCATCGCGGTCACGGCCTTGAAGTGATGGTGGAACGACGACACGCTCATGTGCACCGCGCGCGCCATGTCCTCCACCCGCAGCGACTGTGCGTAGTTGACGCGCAGCGCGCTGATGGCCTTGGTGATGCGCTGCGTGTGGCTGTCTTGCAATGCGATCTGGCGCAGCCGCGCGCCCTCGCCGTTGACCAGCAGGCGGTAGAGAATCTCGCGCTTGATGAGCGGCGCGACGATGGGCACGTCTTCGGGTGTGTCGAGCAGCCGCAGCAGGCGCAGCACCGGCTCCAGCACAGGCATGGCGATGCGGTTGACATACAGGCCGCGCGACGCGGGTGCGTTGTTCGCCTTGGCGGGCAGTTTCTCGTCGCCGATGAGCTCGCCGATCTCGTCGACCGCCAGCTCCAGCCGCACGCCCAGGTAGGGCTCGTGCTCGCTGGTCAGGCGCACGTGGCCGCACACCGGCAGGTCGACCGAGGTCACCAGGTAGTGCATGGGGTCGTACACGTAGATGTCGTCGCCCACGATGATGCGTTTGGAGCCCTGCGCAATGAGCCCCAGCGCCGGGCTGGCGAAGGCGTGCTTGGGGCCGTCGGGCTTGCTGATGCGAAACACCTGCAGGCCGGGCACGGCGGTGACGATGGTGCCGTCCTGACCCTGCGTGATGTGGTTGAGCAACTGCACCAGCTCCTTGCGGGCTTCGTCCAGCTCGGGCTCCAGCGGCATCGGTTCGGCAACGCCGGCGCAGAGCGCGGAGGTTTCGGTTGTTTGTTCTGACATGTCCAGGGCCTTGTGGTGGAAGGGGCCACAGGGTGGCCGCCATGGAGGATCGAGTGGTTGCAGCTTAGCGCCGCTCCCGCGCAAGCGCACGCGCCTCGGGCGTCATCTGGAGAAATAGGCAAAGACTTTGCAGGAACGCGCGCGTCGCCGGCACGCTCACGGCGGGATACTTCGCCGGCAGCGCCCCGCCACACCTCCCCCAACGCTCCCCCAAGCAAAGGAATCTCTCCATGCAACACCGCAAATTCGGCCGTACCGGCCTCCTGGTTTCGGAACTGTGCCTCGGCACCATGACCTTCGGCGGCTCCACGGGCATCTGGGGCCAGATCGGCAACCTGCAGCAGGCCGAGGCCGAGGGCCTGATCGGCAAGGCGATGGACGCCGGCATCAACTTCATCGACACGGCGGACGTTTACTCCGAAGGGCAGTCCGAAATCATCACCGGCCAGGCGCTGAAGAACCTGAAGGCCCCGCGTGACAGCTTCGTGCTGGCCACCAAGGTGCTGGGCGAAACCGGCAGCAAGGGCCTGAACTCGGCCGGCGCCTCGCGCTTTCACATCATGGACGGCGTGAAGGCCAGCCTGAAGCGCCTGCAGCTGGACCACATCGACGTGTACCAGATCCATGGCTTCGACCCGCTCACGCCCATCGAGGAAACCGTGCACGCGCTGGACACCCTGGTGCGCCACGGCCACGTGCGCTACGTGGGCGTGTCGAACTGGGCGGCCTGGCAGATCACCAAGGCGCTGGGCATCGCGGAGCGCGACAAGCTGGCGCGCTTCGAGTCGCTGCAGGCCTACTACACCATCGCCGGGCGCGACCTGGAGCGCGAACTGGCGCCCATGCTGCGCAGCGAGAACGTCGGCCTGATGGTGTGGAGCCCGCTGGCGGGTGGCCTGCTGAGCGGCAAGTTCGGCCGCGACATCGAGGCCGAAAAAGGCAGCCGCCGCGCCACCTTCGACTTTCCGCCGGTGAACGTGGAGCGCGCCTACGACTGCATCGACGTGATGCGCCAGCTGGCCGATGCCCGCAAGGTATCGGTCGCGCAGATCGCGCTGGCCTGGCTGCTGCACCAGCCGGTGGTGACCAGCGTGATCATCGGCGCCAAGCGCGTCGAGCAGCTGGACGACAACATCGCGGCCACGGCCATCCGGCTGACCGGCGACGAGCTGGCCGCGCTCGACAAGGTGAGCGCCCTGCCCGCCGAATATCCGGGCTGGATGCTCGAGCGCCAGGGCGGCGCGCGGGCCAGGCGGCTGGCGGAATCAGGCCAGCGCGGCTGACAGCACCTGCGCGCGGCGCGCGGCATGCACCGCCGTGCCGCGCAGCGCGCGCAGGTCGATGTGGCGGGCCGCCTGCGCCGCGTCGGGGTGCGCCAGGTGCGGCACCACGCCCAGCAGCGGTGCGCCGAGCCGGGCGCGCAGCGTCTGCAGGTTGGCCTGCGGCGCGAGCATCGACGGATCGACCACGCTGGCCACCCAGCCCGCGAGCACGAGGCCACGCGCGCGAACGGCCTCGGCCGTCAGCAACGCATGGCTGAGGCAACCCAGCCGCAGCCCGACCACGAGCACCACGGGCAGGCCCAGCGCCACGGCCAGTTCGGCGCTGTCGAGGTCGTCGCAAAACGGCACGCAGAAACCGCCCACGCCCTCGACCACCACCGCGTCGGCGCGCGCCGCGAGTTCCGCGAAGGCCGACAGCATGGGCGGCAAGGCGATGCGCACGCCTTCTTCTTTCGCGGCCAGGTGCGGCGACATCGGCGCGCGCAGCAGGTACGGGCAGCGCAGGGCCAGCGGCGCGTCGACGTTGCCGGCCGCGGCCAGCTGTTCCACGTCTTCGTTGCGCCACCCGCCGTCGATGTCTTCCGCCCCCGCGGCGACGGGCTTCATGCCGACCGCACGCAGCCCCGAGCCGGCCAGCAGGTGCAGCATGGCGGTGCTGACCAGGGTCTTGCCGATCCCCGTGTCGGTGCCGGTCACAAACCAGTGGCGCCGTGTCATGCAGCCTCCTGTTCCGCGGACGAGCGCTGCGCGAGCGCCTGGCCCACCGCATCGACCAGCCGCGCGGCATCGGCCTCGCTGTGGCTGGCCGACAGCGCGATGCGCAGCCGTGCGGTGCCGGCGGGCACGGTCGGCGGGCGGATCGCGCCCACGCGCAGGCCGCGCGCGTCGAGCTGCGCCATGACCCGCATCGCACGCGCGTTGTCGCCCAGCATCAGCGGCTGGATGGCGGTGGGCGACGGCGCGAGCCACGCGCTGCCGTCCGAAGGCAACACCGCCTGCAGACCCTGGCGCAGTTGCGCAATGCGCGCCTGCAACCGCGCCCGGCGCCGCACGCCCTCCTCGCCTTCGATCAGCGCCAGGCTCGCCAGCAACGCATGCGCCACCGCCGGCGGCGCGGCCGTGGTGAAGATGTAGGGCCGCGCCCGCTGCACCAGGTAGTCAACGACGGTGCGGTGCGCCGCCACGAACGCACCCGACACGCCCGCCGCCTTGCCCAGCGTGCCCACCAGCACCAGCCGCTCGGAACGCAGGCCCAGCGCCTGCAACACGCCGCGCCCCGTGGCGCCCAGCACGCCGAAGCCGTGCGCGTCGTCCAGCACCAGCCAGGCGTCGTGGCGCTCGGCCAATGCGAGCAACTCGGCCACCGGCGCGATGTGGCCGTCCATGCTGAACACCGCATCGCTCACGATGAGCTTCACCGGCGCATCGCAGGCAGCAAGCTGGGCGTCGAGCGCGGCCACGTCGCAATGCGGGTAGCGCTCCACCCGCGCCTTGGCCAGCCGCGCACCGTCGATCAGCGAGGCGTGGTTGAGCGACTCCGAGAAGATGACCGCTTCGGCCCCGCCCAGCGCAGACAGCACGGCCAGGTTGGCCATGTAGCCGGTGCAGAAGAACAGGCTCTGCGCTTCGGGAATGAACGGTGCCATCCAGCCGGCGAGCTTGTCTTCGAGCAGCGCATGCGCCCGCGAATGGCCGAGGATGAGGTGCGAGCCGCCGCTGCCCGTGCCGTACAGCGCCGCGCCTTCGGCCCAGGCGTCGGCCAGCGCGGGGTGCGCGGCCAGCCCGAGGTAGTCGTTGCTGCTGAAGCACAGCATGGTGCGCGGGGCCGTGGTGCCGGCCAGCGTCAGCGTCTGCTCGGGCGCGCAGGCGGTTTCGGCGACATGCCGGCGGCGGCGCAGCGACTGTGCGTCGAGCGCGGCCATTTCGCCCTTCAGGCGGTCAAGCAAGCGCGACATCGTGGGCTCCTTCTTGTTCGTTTTCTTCGCGCGTGGCCCTCACCGTCTTCAGCGTGGCCAGGGTGCCGTCGACCAGTTGGTCGATCTCGTCGTCGCCGATCACGTAGGGTGGCATCAGGTAGACGGTCGGGCCGATGGGCCGCATCAGCAGGCCGTGCGCGCGCGCCGCCATGTGAAAGCGCTCGGCAAAGCGGGCGCCGGGTTCGCGCACGTCGAAGGCGGTGATCGTTCCGCGCTGGCGCAGGTGGTCGACCGCCTGCCCTTCGAGGCCCTCGCTCAAACGCGCCAGCAGCCGTGCCGCGCGGCCGCGGTTGCGCTGCAGGGCGTGTTCGCTGTCGAACAGGTCCAGCGTGGCCAACGCCGCGCGGCAGGCCAGTGCATTGCCGGTGTACGAATGCGAATGCAGAAAGCTGCGCGCCACGTCGTCGTCGACGAAGCCCTCGTGGATGGCGTCGCGCGCCATCACCAGCGCCAACGGCAGGTAGCCGCCGCTGATGCCCTTCGACAGGCACAGCAAATCGGGCCAGACGCCGGCCTGCTCGCACGCGAAGAAGGTGCCGGTGCGCCCGCAGCCCACCGCTATTTCGTCGGCGATGAGGTGCACGCCGTAGCGGTCGCACAGGGCGCGCACGCGCCGCAGGTAGGCGGGGTCGTGCATCGCCATGCCGGTGGCGCACTGCACCAGCGGCTCGACGATGACGGCGGCGATGGTCTCGTGCCTGTCGGCCAGCAAGGCTTCGAGTTGATCGGCGGCGCGGTGCGCCACGGCGGCCGCGTCTTCGCCCGGCCGCGCATGGCGCGCGTCCGGCGAGGCGACGAGGTGCGCCTGCGCGAGCAGCGGCGCATACGCATCGCGGAACACCGGCACGTCGGTCACGTGCAGGGCGCCGAGCGTCTCGCCGTGGTAGCCCTGCTTCAACGCCACGAAGCGCAGCTTGCCGCTTCGGCCCGCGTTGCGCCAGGCATGGAAGCTCATCTTCAGCGCGATCTCCACTGCAGAAGCGCCGTCGGACGCATAGAAGCAATGGCCCAGCGCATGCCCCGTCAGCGCGGACAGCCGCTCGGCCAGTTCCACGGCCGGCGCGTGCGTGCAGCCTGCGAGCATCACGTGCGACAGCGTGTCGAGCTGGTCTTTGAGCGCGGCGTTGAGCGCCGGGTGCGCATGGCCGAAGAGGTTGACCCACCACGAGCTGGTGGCGTCCATGTAGCGGCGCCCCTCGGCGTCGAACAGCCACACGCCCTCCCCGCGCGCAATCGGCAGGGGCGGCACGGCGTTCAGGCGGATGCTCTGGGTGCAGGGGTGCCAGACGTGGCGCCTGCTGCGCTGCTGCCAGCCGGCATTGGATTCAGGGGAAAAAGCAGTCGTTGAAGGCACCCGCGCAGTCCTTTTTTCAGAGGCAAGGCGCGGGATCGTATCGGTGCATCAGGGGCGCGGCAAACGCGGAAAACGTCAGGGGAATGCAGGTGCGTTGAGCGATGTTTGCAGGTGTAGCTCGCCCGTTGGGCACCATGTCGCCGAACAAGCGGACTGACGGGTTTCAGCCGGCGGTGGCGGGAAAACGCAAGTTGTCCGGCTGCCGTCATAAACAAGCCACGAATGTCCGGTTCTCGTGGCCTTGCGCGAACAAACGGAATTTTCAGACACCCGTGTGGCGTGTTTCAGCGCAGCGGCAAGCTACGCGCAGGCACAACGAGCTCGGTCACCGAATGCCCTCCCGCTGCGCCACCGAGCGCGTATCGCGCGACCACACCTGGAGCACGAAGTCGTCTTCTTCGTGCAGCACGAGTCGCGCGAGGCCGATCCCGGCGAGCATGCCGTGCACGTCGGCGGTGGACAGGCTGCGCTCGCTGAAGTCGGGCCGCCAGTCGCAGGCGACCAGCGTGCCCCCTTCGTCCAGTGATTCGCTGCATTGCTCGGCCACGCGCTGCATGTCGTCACGCTGCAGAAAGTAGCCCACCTCGCTGAGCACGATCAGGTCGAAAGGCCCCTCGTCGCGCGGCCAGTCCACCGGCAACGTGTGCCGCGCGATGCGCACGTGGGGGCAGCCGATGGTGCGCTCGCGGGCCAACGCCACGGCCTGCGCCGAGAAGTCACTGGACAGCAGCCGGTCGCAGCGGGCTGCCAGCGCGAGCGTGAGTTCGCCGATGCCGCAGCCCGGCTCATAGGCATTGCGAAAACGCGCTTGCGGCAGCGCCGCGAGCAGCACGGCCCGCTTGCGCGCCTCGTACCAGCGCTCGCGCGACACATAGGGGTCGTCGCTGGCGGCGTAGAGCGCGTCGAAGTACCGGCGCTTGCCATGGCCTTGCGCTTCGGCCTGCCCTGGATGGGCGCTCACAGGAACACCACTTCGTAGGGGCGAGCCGCGCGCTCGACCGTGCTTGCGCGCAACACCGGCCCCACGCCGGTGGACGCATCACGCTGCAACTGGCTCGTGAAGGCCTGCACGGCCGCGCGCTTGCGCCGCACCGCTTCTTCGCTCAGTGGCAGGCGAAAAGCGCTTTTCCACGGCATGCGTTCGTCGCCGGGCCGGGACCAGTGCCAGCCCCAGACCGGCACCTCGACCAGCCGCGCGCCCGCGGTGGCGGCGGCCAGCGCGCAGGCCTCGCCAGTGATCTCGTGGTCCGGATGGCCGTCCCGTCGCCAGGTGGTGAACACCACGTCGCGCGGGCGCAGCAAGGCCACGAGCCGCGCCGCGAGCACGGCGCGCAAGTCCTTCAGCCCGCCGTCGGGCAGCCCGAGCCGCGCGGGCTCGATGTGCAGGCCCAGGCACTCCAGCGCACGCTGGCTTTCGCGCGGGCGGGCGGCGGCGAGGCGCTCCGCGGGCCATTCGGTAGAGCCCGCGTGGCTGGCGGTGCCGTCGGTGACGGCAATGACTTGCACCGGCGTGCCGTTGTCGGCCAGTTGCGCCAGCAGGCCGCCGACCGAAAGCACCTCGTCGTCGGGATGGGGCGCAACGACCACCGCGCGCGCGCCTTCGGGCACCAGCGCATGCATGTCGATGACAGGCAGTTCGGCCAGCCCCGGCCAGCGGTGCCATTCGGCTTCGGTGGTGCCTTCGCCACGAATGGCGCGGCTTGCTACAGCGACCATGAAGGAGATTCCTCTTGCGTGTTGTCTTCGCTTTGTGCGTTGCGGTCGATGGCCAACTGGCCCAGCGCGGCCAGGTCGCGCTCCGCATGGCTCTGGCGCAGGAACACGGGCAGGTCGGCCATCGCGCGGGCGAAGTGCGGGTCGCGGCACAGCGGACCGGCGCCGACCGCGCGGCCGGCATGGTGCATGACCTCGGTGGCGGCCCGCTCCACGGCCAGGCGTGCGCGTGTCGCGACATGCTGGGCGCTGTCGCGCGGATGGCGGTCGATCCACTCGGCGGATTCGCGCAGCAGCGCGGCCACCGGGCCCAGCGCCACCTCGATGGCGCCGAGGTGCGCGAGCCGGTGCGCGTCGGGCTTGGGGCCTCCCGGGCGGCGCACCCTGCGCGCGATGCCGAGCGCGCCGCCGAACCAGCAGGCTGCAATGCCGGCGCCGCCCTGCCAGAAACCGGCCCGGCCTACGTAGTCGCCGGGCTGGCCGACCTGCACGGCCTGCGCGTTGTCGAAGCACACATCGACGCTGGCGCTGCCCGCCATGCCGACGGCATGCCAACCGTCGCCCGTCACGCGCACACCGGGCTGGTCCATGGCCACGGCGGCCAGGCAAGGCTCGCCGGCCGCGTTCCAGCCGCTGACCACAGCATGGGTGACGCTGGCCGCGCCTGAGCACCAGGCCTTGGTGCCGTGGAGGCGCACGCTGTCGCCCTGCCCGGCTTCCAGGGTCACGCGGGCGTCCGGCGGCTCGGCACACCATGTGCCCCAGCGCGAGCCCGATGCCGCAAGCGGCGCACCGCCCAACTCGGCCAGGATCGCCAGCGCGTCCGTGTGGCCCTCGAACAGCTTCACCAGCGAAAGATCGTGCGCCGCGACCGCCGCCAGCACACGCCAGCGCGACAGCGTGTCGCCGGAACCGGGCAGCGGCAGCTCGTCGATGCCGGCATCGACCAGGTGCGCGAGCGACAGCGCGCCGCCGTGACGAAGCGCCAACGACGCCAGCAAATCGGCGGGCGCGGCGGGAAGGGGTTCGAACATGTGCCCAAGGTAGACAGCCTGCGTGTCCGGCATCGTCGGGAATGGGCGTCGCCCCCTGTAGGAGCGGCGGCAGCCGGGGGCATCCGGCGGTTCAGGGCGGGGCTGCCCGGCCCGTTCGTCGCGTTCGCAAGGTGATGGCGTAGCGCAGCGCCTCGGTCGGCGCAATGGCATGCTGCCAGGCCCAGCGCGCCGGCCCGCGCAACACGTAGATGGAGCGCGGCTCGATCAGCAACTCCAGCACGCTCGGCCCCGAGGCCGGCGCACCGGGCACCCAGGGCCTGAACTGCATCACCGCGTCGCCGTGCAACGAGACGCCGACGATGTCCTCGAAATCCGGCACGTCGCGGTGCCAGCCCAGCGGCGTGCCGGGGCGGTATTCGGCAATCAGCGCGTGCGTGAGCGCTTCGGGCGCGATGCCGGCCCACGCCGCCGCCTTGTTCCGCAGCGGGTGCAGCAGCTCGGGCAGCGGCGCGCCGGGCTTGAGCGTGTTCGTGTCGAAGTCGTGGCTGCCGCCGTAGCCGATGCCGCGCCGGCGCGCCGTGTATTCCTTGTAGCGCATCTCTTTCAGCGGCAGGCCCTGCACAAGGCGCAGCAGGCCGGCCTCCTGCTGCGCAGAAAGAAAGCCGTTTTCGTAGCGCAGCCCTTCGATGACCGCGCTGGGTGCTTCGCCGAACAGGTCGGGCTGGCCCGCATGTTCGAGGCGCCTGCCACCGCGCGCGGTCATGCCCCTCCCGCCAGCTGCACGTGCCACCAGCGCGGCAGCAGTTCGCGGATTTCGGCGCGCGCGAAGCGGTCGTCCAGCAGGTGCAGCACGCCCCGGTCTTCCTCGGTGCGGATCACGCGGCCGGCGGCCTGCACCACCTTCTGGAGGCCCGGGTAGAGGTAGGTGTACTCGTAGCCCTTGCCGAAGCGCGTCTGCATGCGCTCGCGCGTGATCTCGTTCAGCGCGTTGTACTGCGGCAGCCCCAGGCTGGCCACGAAGGCACCGATGAGCCGGCTGCCCGGCAGGTCGATGCCTTCGCCGAAGGCGCCGCCGAGCACCGCGAAGCCGATGCCCTGCCCGCCCTCCTCGAAGCGCGCGATGAAGCCGTGGCGGTCGTCCTCGCGCATGCCGCGCGTCTGCGTCCACACCGGCACGCTGGGGTGCAGCAGCGAGAACGCGGCGCAGGCCTTGTCGAGGTAGTCGAAGCTGCTGAAGAAGGCCAGGTAGTTGCCCGGCGCGCGCTCGAACTGCGCGCCGATGATGTCGGCCACGTGGCGCAGCGAGCCCGCGCGGTCGCGAAAGCGGGTGGACACGTGCATGGCCACCTCCACGCGCAGCTGCTGGCTGGTGAAGGGCGAGGCCACGTCGAGCAAGGCGGTGTCTTCGGGCAGGCCGAGCGCGTCGCGGTAGAACGCGAAGGGCGACAGCGTGCCCGAGAAGCAGGTGACCGACACCGCGTCGCCGAAGCGCGCGGCCAGGAACGGCGCGGGCACGAGGTTGCGAATGGCCAGGGTGCGGTCGTGCTGCGCGGCGCCCAGCGTGCGCTCGAACACCGAGTGGTCGCTGAAGGCCTCGGCCAGCCGGGCGAAGTGCAGCGCGTCGAAGAAAAAGCGCTGCAGCGGCCCCTGCGACGCCTCGGGCGTTTCCGCGAAGTACTCGGCCATGGCGGTGTTGGCGGCCTGCAGGGTGCGCAGGAAGCGCTCGGGAATCTCGTCGCCGGTTTCGTAGTCGGCCTGCTGCGCCTGCTGCACGGTGTCCCATTCGCGGAACAGCCGGGCCAGCGGGCCGCGCAGGGCGGCGGGTGCCACGCGGTGGGCTTCTTCGAGCGCGGCGCCTTCGAGCGCCGCGGTGTACATGCCGCGCGCGCGCTCCAGCAGGTTGTGGGCCTCGTCCACCAGCACGGCCACCCGCCAGTCGGCGTCGCGCATGGTGGCGTAGAGAAAGGCGCTGCTGTCGAAGTAGTAGTTGTAGTCGCCCACCACGGCGTCGGCCCAGTGGGTCATTTCCTGAGCGAGGAAATACGGGCACACCGCATGCGCGAGCGCAATGTCGCGCAGCGCCTGCCGGTCGAGCCAGGCGGCCTGCGCGGCCTGCTCGCGCGCGGCGGGCAGCCGGTCGTAGAAGCCCTTGGCCAGCGGGCAGGCGTCGCCGTGGCAGGCGCGGTCGGGGTACTCGCACACCTTTTCACGGGCCGCGAGTTCGAGCACGCGCAGCCGGCCGGCCCCCTTCCCTTCGCCCTGCCCCTTGTCGAGCACGCGCAGTGCGTCGAGCGCCACCGGGCGGCCCGAGGTCTTGGCGGTGAGAAAGAAGATCTTGTCGATCTTTCCCGCGGCCCGCGCCTTGAGCAGCGGAAAGAGGGTGGCCAGCGTCTTGCCGATACCGGTGGGCGCCTGCGTCATGAGGCAGCGGCCGTTCACGGCCGCGCGGTAGACGGCTTCGGCCAGTTCGCGCTGGCCGGTGCGAAAGCTGCGGTACGGGAATTCGAGCCGGGCCAGGGTCTGGTCGAGCGCGGCGCGGTGGCTGGCCTCGCTCGCAGCCCATGCGCTGTATCGGTCGCACAGCGCCTCGAAGTGCGCGCGCAACGCATCGCGGGTGTGGTGCTCCTCGAGCACGGTTTCATCGCCGCTGGCCAGGTCGAGGTAGACCAGCGCCACGGTCATTTCTTCGTGGCCGTTCAGTTCGCACAGCATCCAGCCATAGGTGCGGGCCTGCGCCCAGTGCAGGGCGCGGTGGTTGCCGCGAATGGCGTCGAAGTTGCCGCGGAAGGTCTTGATTTCCTCGACCCGGGCCGGTTGCCCCCTGCGCACTTCGTAGCCGTCGGCGCGACCGCGCACCCTCAGCGCGCCGCAGGTGGTGTCGAGCCCGACCTCGCTGGCGTACCCGTCGCCGCGCCGGTTCTGCACCAGCGCATGCCCGGCCATGCCTTCCTGCGCGCTGGGCGCGGGCACGAAGCGCAGGTCGAGGTCGCCCGCCTTCGCGCCGAAAGCGCACAGGGCCTTGACGGAAACGACGTGCGCAACAAGGGGTGCCGCGGCTTGCGGGCTGGAGGGTACGGGGCCCATCTCGCTTTGACTGTATGAATTCACAGTATAGCGAGGCATGCCTCAGACTAGGACCTCACTCACCTTCTTGTCCTGACGGGGCTTTCTCCGACAGGGTGACCTGATTTTTTCGGCAAGACTTGACAAGTTTTGCTTACAAATGCGTCCGATGAATACTCCCGCAGCGATCGACCCCGAAGACTTTGAACGGCTGCTGGGCCGCAACATCAAGCTGCCGCTGATCGGCGGCGTATTCGGCGCCGTGGTGTTCGTCGGGCTGATCCTGTTCTTGCTCAACGCCATCGGCTGGGTCGAGCACACCGACCGCGTCACCCGTGCCGCCAGCGAGCTGCAGCGCCAGGGCATCGACATGGAAACCGGCATGCGCGGCTTCCTGATCACCGGCGACGAGAGTTTTCTGGAGCCCTACCAGAGCGCGGTGCCGCGCATGAAGGGCGACACGGCCGCGTTGCGCGAGCTGGTGTCCGACAACCGCCAGCAGGTGGAGCGCATCGACCGCATCGCGGGCATCCAGGCCACCTGGCTGGAGTTCGCGCGCAGCCTGATCGCCGCCCGCCGCGCCGGCGAAGACGCCCAGGCCCAGGTGCGCCTGGGCCGCGGCAAGCGGCTGACCGACGACATGCGCGCGGAGTTCACCGCGTTCATGGACACCGAGCAGGCGCTGCGCTTTCAGCGCAACAACGACGCCAACCGCACCGCCTGGTGGACGGTCGGCCTGTTCCTGCTGTTCACGGCGGGTTTCACCGGCCTGGTGGCCTACTTCGGCCGGCGGCAGCTGGTGCGGCTGTCCGACGGCTACGACGTGGTGTTGAAGGAACAGGCCGCCCATGCGGAGCGGCTCGTCCACGAGGCCTGGCTGCGCAGCGCGCAGACCGAGCTGGTGGGCGACCTGGTCGGCGAGCTGAGCGCGCCGGACATGGGCCGCAAGGTGCTCGCGTTCTTCTCGCGCCACCTGGGCACCTCGGTCGGTGCGCTGTACGTGCGCGAGCGCCACGGCCCGCTGCGCCGGGCGGCGAGCTACGGATTCTCGAGCGCCTCCGAGGCCACGCCGCAGGTGTTCTCCCCCACCGAGAGCCTGATCGGCCAGGCCGCGGCCGAACGCCGCCGCATGCTGATCGACCCGGTCGACGCCGACTACCTGAAGGTCAACTCCGGCCTGGGCCAGATGTCGCCCAAGGCCGTGCTGCTGCTGCCGGTGACGGACGGTGGCGCGGTCAACGGCGTGATCGAGCTCGGCCTGCCGGGCCCGCTGGACGATCGCTGCAGCCAGCTGCTGGACGTGGTGGCCGACGACATCGGCACCTCGCTGGCGGCGGCGCGCTACCGCGAGCAGCTGCAGGACGTGCTGGCCGAAACCCAGCAGCTCAACGAAGAGCTGCAGGTACAGCAGGAAGAACTGCGCACCGCCAACGAAGAACTCGAGGAACAGTCGCGCGCCCTGCGCGCCTCGCAGGCCATGCTGGAGAACCAGCAGGCCGAGCTGGAGCAGACCAACAGCCAGCTCTCGGAACGCACAGAGGCGCTGGACCAGCGCAACACCGCGCTGCGACGCGTGCAGCGCGACCTGGAAGACCGCGCCGACGAACTGCAGCGCTCCAGCCGCTACAAATCGGAGTTTCTGGCCAACATGTCGCACGAGCTGCGCACGCCGCTCAACAGCGCGCTCATCCTGGCCAAGCTGCTGGGCGACAACCCGCAGGGCAATCTCACGGCGGAGCAGGTGAAGTTCGCCGACTCCATCTACGCGTCGGGCAACGACCTGCTGGTGCTGATCAACGACATCCTGGACATCGCCAAGGTCGAGGCCGGCAAGCTCGAGGTGGTGACCGAAGACATGTCGCTCGCCAAGCTGGCGCAGAGCCTGGAGAGCACCTTCAGCCCGCTGTCGACGCAGAAGAACCTGGGCTTTCGGCTGGAGATCCGGCCCGATGCGCCGGCCACGCTGGTCACCGACCGCCAGCGCGTGGAGCAGATTCTGAAGAACCTGCTGTCGAACGCGCTGAAGTTCACCGACCGGGGCGAAGTGGCGCTGGTGGTGTCGCCGACCGCGGACGGCGGCGCGGCCTTCGCTGTGTCCGACTCGGGCATCGGCATCGACCCGCAGCAGCACGAACTGATCTTCGAGGCCTTCCGCCAGGCCGACGGCACCACCAGCCGCCGCTACGGCGGCACCGGCCTGGGCCTGTCGATTTCGCGCGACCTCACACAGCTGCTGGGCGGCAAGCTCACCGTGAGCAGCACACCCGGCCAAGGCAGCACCTTCGTGCTGGAGCTGCCGGCCAGGGCGCCGCAGGCGGACGCAGCTTCGTCGTCTTCCTCGTCCTTTTTCTCTGCGCCCTCCCCTTCCACCCCTTCCTCGCATTCGTCGCATTCGTCTTTCGCGCCGCCTCCGCACTCGGCGATCTACTCGCCCCGCGCCATGGCCGTGCCTGCCGCACCCCAGGCGCCCAAGACAACCCCCGTGCCCGCACCCCAGTTCGCCGACGACCGCACGCTTCCGCGCGACCAGGTGCGCCGCGTGCTGGTGATCGAGGACGAGCCGCAGTTCGCGCACATCCTCTACGACCTGGCGCACGAACTGGGCTACCGGTGCCTGGTGGCGCACGGCGCGAACGACGGCTTCGAGCTGGCCACGCAGTTCCTGCCCGACGCGATATTGCTCGACATGCGCCTGCCCGACAGCACCGGGCTGGACGTGCTGCAGCGCCTGAAGGACTCGCCGCACACGCGCCACATTCCCATCCACGTGGTGTCGGCCGCCGACAACGCCCAGGGCGCCGCGCTGCAGATGGGCGCCATCGGCTTTGCGCTGAAGCCCGCCACGCGCGACGAACTGATGAAGGTGTTCGGCCGGCTGGAGGACAAGCTCACGCAGAAGGTCAAGGTCGTGCTGCTGGTGGAGGACGACGCGCTGCAGCGCGAGAGCGTGATCCGCCTGATCGGCGACGACGACATCGAGATCGTGGCGGTCGGCTCGGGCGAAGAGGCGCTGGAGCTGCTGCGCACCCGTGTGTTCGACTGCATGATCACCGACCTGAAGCTGCCCGACATGCAGGGCAGCGAGCTGCTCAAGGCCATGGCGGCCGAAGAAATCGTGTCGTTCCCGCCGGTCATCGTGTACACCGGGCGAAACCTCACGCGCGACGAAGAAACCGAGCTGCAGCGCTACTCGCGCTCGATCATCATCAAGGGCGCGCGCTCGCCCGAGCGCCTGCTCGACGAGGTAACGCTGTTCCTGCACAAGGTGGAGGCCGAGCTGTCCACCGAGCGCCAGGGCATGCTGAAGACGGTGCGTGGGCGCGACCGCATCTTCGAGGGCCGCACCATCCTGCTGGTGGACGACGACGTGCGCAACATCTTCGCGCTGACCAGCGCGCTGGAGGCGCGCGGCGCCATGGTCGAGATCGGCCGCAACGGCCGCGAAGCGCTGGAAAAGCTCGACCAGGTCAGCGAGATCGACTTGGTGCTGATGGACGTGATGATGCCGGAGATGGACGGCCTGGAGGCCACGCGCCGGCTGCGCGCCAACCCGCGCTTCGAGAAGATGCCGGTGATCGCCATCACCGCCAAGGCCACCAAGGACGACCGCGAGCAATGCCTGGCCGCCGGTGCCAACGACTACCTCGCCAAGCCGGTGGACCTGGAGCGCCTGTTCTCGATGCTGCGCGTGTGGATGCCCAAGATGGAGCGCCTATGACCCGACCGTCCGCGAAGCCGACATCCGCCACCGCCTCCCCGCAGGCGCACCCGCTCAGCGACACCGAGATCGAGCTGCGCCTGCTGATGGAGGCGATCTACCTCAAGTACAGCTACGACTTTCGCAACTACACCGTGGCCTCGCAGAAGCGCCGCGTGCTGCATGCGCTCGACCAGCTCGGGCTGCCCAGCATCTCGGCGCTGCAGGACAAGGTGCTGCGCGACCCGGGCCTGTTCGGGCGGCTGCTGCAGTTCCTGACCATTCCGGTGAGCGAGATGTTCCGCGACCCGCCGTACTTTCTGGCGCTGCGCCAGCACGTGGTGCCGATCCTGCACACCTACCCTTCGGTGAAGGTGTGGGTGGCGGGGTGCAGCACCGGCGAGGAGGTGTTCTCGCTGGCCATCCTGCTGCGCGAAGAGGGCCTGCTGGCGCGCACGCAGATCTACGCCACCGACATCAACCCGGCCTCCCTGGAAAAGGCACGCCACGGCATCTTTCCGATGGATGCGATCAGCGGCTACACCACCAACTACCAGCGCGCGGGCGGGCGCAGTTCGTTCTCGGACTACTACACCGCCGCCTACGACGCCGCCCGCTTCGACCCCTCGCTGTGCGCCGACGTGATCTTTGCCGACCACAGCCTGGCCACCGACAGCGTGTTCGCGGAAACGCAGCTGGTGTCGTGCCGCAACGTGCTGATCTACTTCAACAGGCAACTGCAGGACCGGGCCTTGGGCCTGTTCCACGAGTCGCTGTCGCACCGCGGCTTTCTCGGCCTGGGCTCCAAGGAGAGCATCGACTTCTCGGGCTACGCCGACCGCTTCGAGACGCACGCCCGCGTCGAGCGCATCTACCGCAAGCTCGCATGAGAAAGCAGCTGCGTTCATCCCTTCACAAGCGCGTGGACGCCGTGGTGCTCGGCGCCTCGGCCGGCGGCATCGAAGCGCTGACCACGCTGCTGCACGGCTTGCCCGCCACCTGGCAACTGCCGATGGCGGTGGTGCTGCACCTGCCCGAGGACCACGACAGCCACCTGGCCGAGATCTTCGCCCAGCGCCTGCCGATTCCCGTGCACGAGGCGGCCGACAAGATGCCGCTCGCGGGCGGCAGCCTTTACTTCGCGCCGCCGGGCTACCACCTGTCGATCGAGCGCGAGCGGGCGTTCTCGCTGAGCTGCGAGCCGCCCGTGCTGTTCTCGCGGCCGTCGATCGACGTGCTGATGAGCTCGGCCGCCGACGCCTACGGCCCCGCCCTCGCGGGCTTTCTGCTGACCGGCGCGAACTACGACGGCGCCGAAGGCCTCCACCGCATTCACCTGGCCGGCGGCCTTACCGCCGTCCAGGACCCGCAAGAAGCCCAGATTTCCACCATGCCCCAAGCCGCCATCGCGCGCCACGCCCCCGACTACGTGCTCCCCTTGCGCGAACTGCGCGAACTGCTGCTCCAACTGGAGGCCGTTCATGAACATTGACATCGAAAGCAAGCTGCTGATCGTCGATGACCTGCCGGAAAACCTGCTGGCACTGGAGGCGCTCATTCGCGCGCCGGGCCGCGTGGTGTACCGCGCGGCTTCCGCCGAGGCGGCGCTGGCGCTGCTTCTGGAGCACGAGTTCGCGCTGGCCATCGTCGACGTGCAGATGCCCGGCATGAACGGCTTCGAGCTGGCCGAGCTGATGCGCGGCACCGAGCGCACGCGGCACATTCCCCTCATCTTCGTGAGCGCCGCCGGGCGCGAGCTGAACTACGCGTTCCAGGGCTACGAAAGCGGCGCGGTCGATTTCCTGCACAAGCCGCTGGACCCGCATGCGGTGGTCAGCAAGGTGAACGTGTTCGTCGACCTGTACCGGCACCGCAAGGCCCTGCGCCACGAAATGGAATCGCTGGCCGCGGCGCACCGCAAGCAGGAAGAGCTGGTGGCGCAACTGCAGCACACCCAGCACGAGCTGGAACGCGCCGTGCGCATGCGCGACGACTTCATGTCGATGGTGTCGCACGAGCTGCGCACGCCGCTGAACACGCTGTACCTCGAGGCGCAGCTGCGGCAGTTGCACCTGTCCAAGGGCAACCTGGCCAACTTCGCGCCCGATCGCCTGCCCGCGATGATCGAGCGCGACCAGCGGCAGATCCGCAACATGGTGCGGCTGATCGACGACATGCTCGACGTGACGCGCATGCGCCGCGACGCGCTGTCGATCCAGACCAAGCCGGTCGACCTGGCCGAGCTGGCGCGCGCGGTGGTCGAGAACCTGCGCCAGCAGGCCGAGGCCGCGGGCACCGTCATCACGCTGGACGCACCGGCCGAGTTGCGCGGCATGTGGGACGAGTTCCGCATCGAGCAGGTGCTGACCAACCTGTTGACGAACGCGCTGCGCTACGGCGGCGGCAAGCCGGTTCAGATGGTGGTGCGCGCGGTCGACGGCATGGCGCAGGTGGCCGTGCGCGACCAGGGCATCGGCGTGGCGCCCGAAGACCAGGAGCGCATCTTCGAGCAGTTCGAGCGCACCGCCGACAGCCACAAGCATGCGGCCGGGCTGGGCCTGGGGCTGTACATCACGCGCAAGATCGTGGGCCTGCACGGCGGGCATATCGGCGTGCAGAGCACGCCGGGCGAAGGCTCGCGTTTCGTGGTCGATCTGCCACTGCAGGCGGCCGAAGCGCAGGCGGCAGCGCAAACGTAGGCATGCGCCTACGGCGCGGCGCGTTCGGCGCCGCGATACTGCAACATTCGACCTACTTCAAAGAGAGCTTTCCGTGAATGTGCTGATCGTCGACGACAACGAAGCCGCGGCCGACCTGTTGCAGGAATTGCTGAGCTTGCAGGACCACACGGCGCGCTGCACCTACACGGCGCAACAGGCGCTGGACGCGGCCGCCGCCGAGCGCTTCGACGCGGCGCTGATCGACCTCACGCTGCCCGACTTTCCGGGCACCGAAGTGGCGCGCCGGCTTCGCGCCAGCACGGCCGAAGGCACGCCGAAGCTGCTGGTCGCCATCTCGGGCTTCTCGGCGCAGGACACCGGCGGCCACGCGGCCGAAGGCCTGTTCGACCACCATCTGCAAAAGCCCATCGACATCGACCGGCTGGAGCAGATCCTGGCCGGCACGCGCTAGCGCTGCGGGTTGCTGCGCCCCGTGTAGCGGCGCATGGCTTCGTAGCGGTACACGCGAAACCCCTCCCTCTGCATGAAGCTGAGCGGCTCCCAGCCGCGGGCCAGCGCGCAGTCGTTGATCTGCGCCATCTGCACGCCCAGGTAGTCCTGCAGGCTGTCGGCCACCGCGAGCTCGAACTTTCGCAGCTCGCGGTCCAGCGATTCGATGGCCGTGACGGCCGCCTCCACCGTGAGGAAGGGCCGCACACGCGTCACCTCGTTGCTGCGCACCAGGGTGCGCGGGCGATACGGGCGCGGTGCCTGGTCGGCGCCGAAGTTCACGCTGGTGCCGCCGTCCATGCCGTCGAGGCCGCCGATGCTCATTGCATTCATGCCATGAATCCCATGTTGCGCAGGTAGGTCAGGCCGCTCGGCGCGGTCACGTTGTCGAAGTTCTTCAGGTTGGGCAGGATGGCGTCGAGCTGCGCATCGGGCACGCCGAACCACCGGGCCAGCGTGGCGGCGTACTGGTCGACCGAGGTGGTCGGCAGCAGCCGGCCCTGCCCCACATGCCACTGGTCTTCGTCGCTCGCGGTGCTGCCCACGCTCACCGGCGGCGGCGTGCCGTACAGAGCCTTGCCCCTGACCGCGCCGCCCACCACGAAATGGTGGCTGCCCCAGCCGTGGTCCGAACCGTTGCCGTTGCTGGTCAGGGTGCGGCCGAAGTCCGAGGCGGTGAAGGCCGTTACCTTGTCGGCGATGCTGAAGGCCTCCATCTGGCGCTGGAACGCGGTCATGGCGTCGGACACCTTCTTCATCAGCCCGCCCTGCTTGGTGTCGAGGTCGTCGTGCAGGTCGAAACCGCCCATCGACACGAAGAACACCTGGCGCTTGACCCCCAGCGCGACACGTCCGCGGATCAGGCGCGCCACCATCTTGAGCTGGGCGGCCAGGTAGTCGTTGGCCGGGAAATTGCCGTTCAGGTCGTTCAGCTGAATGGCGCTTGTCACCTTGCCTTCGGCGGTGGTCGCGCGCGCGGTGACCTTGTTGTATTCGTTCTCCAGCATGTGGCCGCGCGACTGTTGCGCCAGCTGCTGCATCGCGGCTTTGACCGCCGAGGAGCCGTAGACATTGCCGGAGGCCGGGCTCACGCTGTTGATGCGCACCGCGCCGCCGGTGCCGACCTGGTATTGCTGCGCCTCGTCGCCCGACAGGAACACGGTGTTGCCCGACACCGAGATGCAGGTGAAGAGCGAGGCGTCCTTCTGGCCCGACAGCACCAGGTCGCCCAGGTTGCCGCCCCAGCCGATGGTGGAGCCTTCGGGCGACGACGACTGCCACACCGACTGCTGGTCGTTGTGCGAGAACAGCTTGGGCGGCACCGGAAAGTCCTTGCGGTTGGCGCCGTTGTACTGCGCCCGCGTGAGCGGCTTGACGAGCGGGCCCACGTTGAGCTGCACCGCCATCTTGCCTTCGCCGAAGAGCGTGGCCAGGCCGGTCATCGACGGGTTCAGCGCGTACTTGCGCCCGTCCGCCAGGGCCACGGCGGGCCGCAGTTCGGTTGCCGCCAGCGCGGCATCCGAAGGCAGCGCGATGGCGCCGCGAATGTCGTTGTACTTGCCGTAGCTGACCGCGTCGTAGTTGACGAGGGTGTTGGCGTAGTCGTTGCCGCCGTACAAGAAGACGCACACCAGCGCCTTGTAGTCGTCGCCGGGCGCGCCCTGCGCGGCGGCTTCGCCCATGGCGGCCAGGTTGAGCGCGAACGGCATCGCGGTGCCGGCAATGGCGAGGTGGCCCGCGCGGCGCAAAAAGGCGCGGCGTGAATGTTCGGACGGGTCGATCAGGTACATGTGCGACTTGCTCCTGCGTTCTTTATTTCTGCACCAGGTATTCGGGCGACCCCATCGCCAGCAGCACGCCAGCGCAGACCAGCAACAGCCGGCCGGCGTCGTTGGTGGGGTTCGCCAGCGGCGCCTTCGAGAGCGCATCGGCAATCAGCGCCACCGAGGCGGGCGACAGCTGGTTGGCGGCCAGCAGCAGGTTGAGCCGTCGCACCAGGGCCGCCGGGTCGCCGGCCAGCGCCTTCTCGGCCGCGTAGCCCGCAGCGACGTCGCCGGCATCGAAGCCGTTCGGCAGCACGCTCTGCAGGAAGTTGAGGTAGCCGCCCACGCTGGTCTCGTTGACCAGCTGGAACTCCGGCGCCACCAGATTGCCGGCGGCGATGGCGGTCGCGGGCGGCACATAGCCGGGGCGGAAGAAGTTGAACACCGAGGGCGAACGCAGCGGGCTCTGGCCCAGGCTCTGGCTCGGGTCGGAGGTGTTGCCGATCTTCCAGGCGTCCCGGGCGGAGCTCACGCCGAAGGTGCGGCCCCATTGCACGAGCCGCAGCATGGGCTCGCGCAGGCGGCCGAAGTCGGCCTGGCTCAGCCCCGCGGGTCCGCGTGCCTCGTCGTCCAGCAGCACGGCCGCGAACACGGTCTTCATGTCGCCGCGCACGCCCGAGCCGTTGTTGGCGAAGGCGTCCGACACGCGCTTCATGTAGGCCGGGCTCGGGTTGCTTGTCACCAGCCGCTGGATGAGCTGCCTGCCGATGAAGGGGCCGACGTTCGGGTGGTTGAAAAGCGCATCGAGCGCGATCTTCAGCGCCGCGGGCCCGGCCGTGCCGGCGGGCACGGTGGTGCCCAGAAAGCGCGCCTCCAGCATCGAGTGGTCGCCCGCCGTGAAGGCCATGGGCCGCGTGGTCCACGCGTTGGACTCGATGGTGCTGCTGGAGGCCGGGTTGGGGCGCACGGCGTTGCGCTCCGCGGCGCGAATGTCCAGGTTGTAGCCGGTGAACACGCGCGCCAGGTTCGACACGTCGCTTTGCACGTAGGTCTCGATCGGCTGGCCGTCGGCGCCGGTCTTGCGGGAACCGTCGGCTTCGAGCTGGTAAAGCCCGATGCTCATGAGCTGCATGACTTCGCGCGCGTAGTTCTCGTCGGGCTGGCGGCCCGAGGCGTCTTCCTTGCGGTTGCCGCGCGTGTTCAGGTAGAAGCCCATCGCCGGGTTGAGCGTGACGTCTTCCAGCAGCTGGCGGAAGTTGCCGGTGACGCCGTTCACCAGCGTGTCCCAGTACTGGGCCATCATGGCGGTCGCCCAGCTGGAGCCGATGTCGGTGGACGAGACCACGAAGATCTCGCTGAGCGCCAGCGCCATGCGCTTGCGCACCGGGTCGGCCGATGTCATGAGCTGGCGCCAGACCATGGCGTCGGCATCCACGGTGTCGTAGGCCTTGGCGTTGACCCACTCCCATGCGGTGGGCTGGCGCGGCGCGCCGAACTGCTCGGCGAGCCAGGGCAGGTAGCCCTTGGCGCGCACGTCGGCGATTTCCTTCTCCGATGCGGAGAGCTGCGCCTGCAGCAGGAAGCGCGCGGCTTCTTCGTCGGTCTTGGCCTGGGGGTAGTGGTACGGGCCGGTGTCCACCGCAGCCTGGTCGGCCACGCCGCCGTTGCCGGCCACGGGGAAGAAGGCGCCGCCGGCCCCTCCTCCACCCCCGCCGCCACCGCCGCACGCGGCGAGCGCCGCAGCGATCGAAAACAACGCCGTGGCCCTCAGCGGGCGCGACGCATCGGACGGTGGCGCGCCCTGCGCCAGGTCTTGGGCAACGTCGTCGAACTGTTCCACCATGGTTCTCGCTCCTCCTGCGCTCCGGCGCGGGTTGAAGCTCTCAAGGCAAGCGGCATGCCTTGCGAAAACGCATTGAAAACAGTGTTCCAGGACTGCCGAAGCAGCGACGGAGCCTCATAAATGTGAATTTATGTGACTTTTTCGTCACTCCTTGAAACAAAAATGGCATGCCAGTTGGCATGCCTTGTTCAGGAGGCCTTCACCCGCCTGGGCGGCCGACAGGCTGGCCGCCGCTCAATAGCGTTCGTCGTACCAGCCGTTCGGCGGACGGTACGGGTAGCCGGGGCCGTAGTACACGCGGCCGGGCGGCGGCGCGTACACGGGTGCCGGCCGGTAGTACACGGGTGGCGGTGGCCGGTAGTACACCGGCGGGGGTGCCTCGTAGTAGACAGGCGCGGGCTCCGGGTACGCATAGGCGGGCGGTGGCGCGTAGTACGGCGCCGGGTAGGCCACGCCGGGCGTGCCGATCTGCACCGACCAGCTGCCGCGCGCGCTGGCAGCACCGGCCGCCAGCAGCGCGACCGCGGCAACGGCGCTCAAGGCGGCGCATTTGAAGAAAGACGATTGATTTTTCAAGTTCACAGAAGCTCCAGGGCCGGGGGCGGACGCTGTCCGGGTGCCCAAGCAACGCCGCAGCACGTGCCGCGGTGCACGCGGTGCAGCGAAAACGGGTGGCCGAAGGTGAGCAACCGGTCGCGCCGGCCCGTCAGCGCGCAAGTTCGCGGCGCGACAGCATCACGTCGCCGCCGGTCGTGTTGAAGGCGATGGTGGGCGCGCTGAAGTCGCTCAACGGCGCACCCAGTCCGATCTCGCCGCTGCCGTGCAGCACGCATTCCTGCCGGCGCAGCGCGATCTCGGTGCTCGGGCCGCCGTTGCCGTGAAAGCGCACCCAGGTCCCGTAGGTGCTGACGTCGATCAGCACGCAGCTGCCCTGGCGCAACTCGATGCGCGCATGCAGCCGCGACACGCGCGGGTCGTTCACCACGAACTGCGCGTCGTCGACGCGGCCCAGGTGGATGGGCAACTGCTCGATGCGAAACATCGAGCGCACGTCGAGCCAGGCGAGCTCGATCTGGCCGAACGAGGAGTCCGGCATGCGCGACGGCGCGAGCGAGGCGGGCACCGTGAGAAAGGAGGTCACGTCCTCCTGCCAGTCGATGCGGTGCACGACCGGCATCTCGCTGCGGCCGCGGATGTTGATGAGACCGAGGTCGCGATGCTGCACCGAACCTTCATGCAGCTGCGAGATGACCGCATCGGTCACCCAGATCTGGCCGGGCCCCGCCAGGTCGCTGAGCCGCGAGGCCAGGTTGACGGCGTCGCCGTAGCAGTCGCCCTCGACCTCGACCACCTCGCCGCTCGCCACGCCGATCTGCAGCGCCATGCGCAACGGCTCCGGCCACACGAGCAGGCGCTTCTGGTGATAGCGCTGCAGTTCGATGACCGCATGCGTGGCGGCGGCACCGGTCGAAAAAATGGCGAAGACGCCGTCGCCGAGCGACTTCACGACGCGGCCGCCGTGCGTCTGGCATACGCCGCCGATCCATTGCGTCAGCCGTGTGACGGTTTCCGTGGCTCGCGCATTCCCCATGGCCTCGAAGACCCTGGTACTTCCCGTCAAGTCCGCGAATACGACTGTGGAATTGACACCCATGTTCTTGTGATTCTCGTTTTCAGATCGCTGTTGGTGAATGGCCGAGTCCCCACGTTACCCTGCAAACCATTTCCGTTGCTCGTGCACATTGCCGCAAAAAGTGGACCGGCTTGCACGCCATATTTGTTGACGTTACATGTATACGCAACTTGCTACAGATCAGATGCGAGACAGTCATTCCTTGTATGTAGTACTTTAGAAAACAAAACTAGACGACAAATAAGATCTCCAAGTAAAGCGTGTTGTTTACAAACAAGGAACACTGTTCCGGATCTTGTGCAATCGTGAACTGGCGCTTAAGGTATCGAACGTCGCTGCTCTCGGCAATACGCTTTTTGTCCCATGCTCCTTCGTCGCATTCTTCGCCTGCTGAACGTGCCCGGCTTCGGTTCCCGCCGGGCCGCAGAGAGCCAATTGGGGCGCATCCGCACGGCGATGCTCTCGGTGCTCCAGGGCCATGGCGGCAATTCGGTGCAGCGCGTCAGCCAGCGCGTGCGCTTTGCGGCCGATGTCGAGTCCCTCTGGTACCTGCGCCAGGACGTGATGATCGCGCTGAGCGCGATCGACGGCGAAACCGCGGCGCGCCATCAGATGAAAACCATCAACAGCATGTTCAAGGGCGGCTTGCCCGGCTCTATGGGCCCCAGGGCCCACCAGCGCTTCACGCACGACGCCTGAGCTCTGATCCACGATTCAAGCAGCAACGGCCCTTCGGGGCCGTTTCTTTTTCTCAATGCGCGTGGTGATGATGGTCGTGCCCATCGTGATCGTGGTGGCCCGCTTCGTGACGGTGACCCCAGACGAGAAACACGTCGCGCCCTTCGGCCGCCATCGATACTTTGGCGCCGACTGGAAGTAATACTTTTGCGGCAACGTGGCCGAACGGCAGGCCAGCCAGCACGGGCACCTTGAGCGAAGCGCGAAGCCGGTCGATCACGGTGTTGATGCCGAAGCCGCGGTCATAGCCAGGCACCTTGCGCACCCCCGTGAACTGGCCGAACACGATGGCGCGCTGGCGCGCGAGCACGCCGGCCATCTTCAACTGGTCGAGCATGCGTTCGATGCGGTAGGGATGCTCGTTGGTGTCCTCGATGAAGAGCACGCCCTTGTCGACCGCCGGAAAGTACGGCGTGCCGAGCAGGCTCGTCAGCACGCACAGATTGCCGCCCCACAGCACGGCGTCCTGCACGGGCTTGAACTTCAGCTCGGCGTCGCGCGCCGGCATGCGCCAGCCGGTGCCTTCGCCCTGCCCGCTCACGAGGTCGTCGAAGCAGGCTTCCATGATGTCGTCGGGACCGGCTTCGGCGCCGAAGTCTTCGCCGACCGCGGGACCGGCCCACGTGACGGCGCCGGTCTTGGCGAGCAGCGCGTTCTGCAGCGCGGTGAAGTCGCTGCAGCCGACGAACTCGGTGCCCTTGCCGATCGCCTTGGCGATGGCCTTGTACGGCAGCGCATCGAGGATGCGCGTGAGGCCGTAGCCGCCGCGCGCGATGAGCGCCACGTCGGCACCGCTGGCGGCGGCGCGGGAAATCGCGGCGAGCCGCGTGGCGTCGTTGCCTGCAAAACGCTGGTGCACCGAGAGTGCCGCGTCGTCGACTTCGACTTCATGGCCCAGTGCCTCGAGGCGCTTCACGCCGCGCCGAAAGGCGGCCTTGTCGCGAATGGCACTGGAGGGGGAATAGATGTAGATGTGTTTGGTCACGTGGCCGAGTATCCCATTGCGTTGCGCACTTCGAGAGCGAGCGCCCGTGCCTGCGCCAACGTCGGCCCCGAGGACGACGCGAGCGGCCCGAGCGGCCCGAGCGCGCGCAACGCGGCTTCGTAGCCACGGTCGGGGTACGGCGCGCGCCATGCACCCTCGATGCGCTCGTCGCCGTCGGGCGCGACGAGCGTCGCGACAAAAAGCTCAGGCGCGACGGACTGCAGCAGCGCGGCGAGTGCGCTGGCGGCCGCGCTGTGCACCAGCACCAGTGGCCCGGCCTGCACGCCCGCGAGCCATTCACGCAGCACTTCACCATGCCACGCCAGCGTGTGCGTGGTCTCGCGCTTGGGCTTGTCGCTCTTGCCGAAGCCAACCAGGTCGGGCACCAGCGTGCGCAGGCCCGGCAGGCCCACGAGGTGACGGAAGAAGTAGCCCCACTCGCCCGGCCCGTGCAGGCAGAGGCAGCCAGCGAGCTTCTCGCCTTCACTGGGTTCACCGCTTTCATCGACGTAATGCATGCGCCAGCCATGCAACGCCGGCAGGTCCTGCACGTGCTGCGGTGCGAAGGCGTAGCCCTGCAGCGCGGCGAAGCGCGCGGCCGGCGTGCGCAACGCGTCGTCCCGCAAGGGCTCGGCCTGCGCGCGAGCGGCGCTGCGGCGTTGCTGGAAGAAAGCTTGCAGCACCGCGGCGCATTCGTCGGCCAGCACCCCGCCCTGCACCTGCGTGCGATGGTTCAGCCGCGGCTCGGCAAAAAGATCGAGCACCGACCCGGCCGCGCCGGTCTTCGGGTCCGCGGCGCCGAACACCACGCGCGCCAGTCGCGAATGCAGCATCGCGCCCGAACACATCGCGCACGGCTCCAGCGTGACGAACAGTTCGCAGCCGTCGAGCCGGTAGTTGCCCAGCGCCGCGGCGCCCGCGCGCAACGCGTTGATCTCGGCATGGGCGCTCGGGTCGTGCTGCGCCACGGGGGTGTTGCGACCGGTCGCAAGCAGGCGGCCGTCTTTCACCAGCACCGCACCGACGGGCACCTCGCCCGCCGCGGCCGCCAGGCGCGCCTCGGCCAGCGCCAGCTCCATCCAGTGCGTGTCGCTCGCCGGGCTTGCGGGGGCGGCCTCAGTTGTCATCGGGCATCTGGCGCGTCCTGGCCGCTGCATCGAGCGCGTCCTTGACCTGCTGTTGGACACGCTGCGCCTGGTCGTGGGCGGTGCCGGGCGACTCCCCGGCAACCGGCGGCATGCCCACGGGCGCGGCCACGCTGGTCATCTGCTTCTTCGCGACCAGCCCGACGATCAGCAGGGCCAGCACGAGGCCGATCAGTCCGAGTCCGCGCATCTCAGCGGCCTTGTTCCGCGGGCATTCCGAGGCGGTCCATCCACGCGGCCAATGCCTGCTCGTGCGGCGTGCCTGCGCTGTACATGGCGTGCATCGCGGCATGCGACTCGCGCCGGTGCTGGTTGAGCTTGACCTTGCATTGCAGCGCCGTCACGCGCAGCTCGAAGCCGACGATGCCGGCCAGCATCTTGAGCTGGAACTCCTCGCCCAGGTCGCGCCATTGCTGCGCATAGCCGGGTTCGTGGTCCCCGATGAGTTTCTTCAGCAGCACGTCCTTGGCGCCCGGCTCTTCGACGAGCCGCGCCTCGACGGTGCAATGCACGGCGAGGTAGTTCCACGTCGGCACGCGGGCCAGGTCGGGATAGACCGAAGGCGACAGGTAGGCGTGCGGGCCGAGAAAGGTGACGGTCGCCCCGGGTCGCGCCTGCAGGTAGCGCCAGTGCGGATTGGGCTTGGCGCAATGGCCCCACAGCACCAGCGCGTCGCCCTCTCGCTGTTCGGCCACCAGCGGCAGGTGCGAGACGTACGGCAATCCGTCGTCGTCGTTCGAAATGAGGCTCGCGAACGGGTGCGAGCGCATCAGCTCGAGCGCGATGGCCGGGTCCTTGGCGTTGAACTGCGGGGGCATGTACATGGGGCGGTTTCCTCGTGGGGCGAGGCCTGATTGTCCCCGAGCCGACCTACCTTGCGCGCGTTTTGCGGCTGGTGCGCGCTTCTTCCAGCAGTTTCACCATGGCGGTGTAGCCGCGTGCCTTCGCCAGCTGCAGCGGCGTGTTGCCCTGGCGGTCCGCCAGCGCGAGGCTGGCGCCGGCATCGACCAGCGCGGCCAGCGTGCGCTGGTGGCGCGGGCCGCCGTCGCCGAGCACGATCGATTCGATCACCGCCGTCCAGTGCAGGTTGTTGACGTGGTCCAGCGGCGCACCGGCAGCGATCAACCGTCGCACCACTTCGTCGTGCCCGAGGTGCGCGGCCGCGATCAGCGCGGTGCCGTCGTAGCGGCTCGTGGTCTGCCCGGCATTGGCGCCGAGCGACAGCAAAAGGGAGAGCGTGGCGGCGTCGTCGGCCACCGACGCGATGGTGACCGCGTCGTAGCGGTCGTCCTCGAGCAGGTCGAGGTTGGCGCCGGCCCTGGCCAGCAGCTTGACGGCCTCGCGCTGCCGCGCATGCGTGGCGACCTGCAGCGCGGTGCGGCCGCGCGTGTCGCGCGCATCGAGGTTCGCGCCAGAGGCGATCAGGCTCCTGAGCTTGGCCAGGTCGCCGTGCCACGCAGCCTGGTGCAACCCGTCATAGGCCAGCACCTCGGCCGCGGGCGGCGGCACCTGGGCTCGCGTGCCTGCCGATGCGCCCAACCCGAGCGCGGCGACCAGCATGCCCGACCAGATGCCGCGCGCGAACATCAGAGCAGGCCCTTGACCTTGTCGATGGCCGCGTTGGCGCACTGCTCGTCGAGGTGGCCCCCGGGCGCGCCGCCCACGCCGACCGCGCCGATCACTTCGTTGCCCGACTTCACCGGCACGCCGCCGCCCAGCAGCAGCACGCCCGGCAGGTACACCAGGTTGGCGCCGCCCGGGTTCTTCTGCGAGCCTTCCATCATGGCTTGCGTGGGCGCCTTCGACGAAGCCGAGGTCCAGGCCTTGCGCTCGCTCGACGCCAGCGTGTGCGGGCCGGCGTTGTCGGCGCGCTGCACGGCGCGCACGGTGCCGGCGCGGTCGACCACGGTGGCCGCCACGTTGTAGCCGTTGGCCGCGCAGGCCGCCACGGCTTCGGCCGCGAGCTGGTTGGCCAGCGCCAGCGACATGTTCTTTTCGGTGCGGACCGCAGGTGCGGGCGTCTGGGCTTGCGCGAGCGAAGCGGCGAGCAGGACAGCGAGGCTGCCCAGGCGAAGGATGGTTTGCATTGTTCGTTTTCTCCAGTGGATTCGGGTGTTCGCGCCGGCTGTTGCCGACGGCTGCGCCACTGTAGAAAACCTGGGGCCAGGCAGCCATTCGTACGGCTACGCGCGGCGCTCCGTAGAACTACGCAGTGCGCTCCACCAGCACGGCGTAGCGCCGGATCAACTGGGCCAGCGAATCGCAACCGAGCTTGGCGAACAGGTTGGCGCGGTGCGTCTCGACCGTGCGCGGTGACAGCGCCAGTTCGCGCGCGATCTCCTTGTTGGTGAGCCCCTGCACGATGAAAGCCAGCACCTCGCGCTCGCGCTCCGACAGCTGCGCCACCTGCTCACGCGCCGCGTTGTCGGCCTGCGAACGTTCGCGCGAGCGCACATGCTGACGCACCGCGTGCTGCAACGCTTCGAGCAGCTGCTCGTCGTCGACCGGCTTTTCGAGGAACTCGGCCGCGCCGGCCTTGAAGGCACGGCGGCACATCTCGACGGTGCCGTGGCCGGTGAGCATGATCACCGGCTGGTCCACCCCCTGCGTCACCAGGCGGTCGAGCACCGTGAGCCCGCTGATGCCGGGCATGCGCACGTCCAGCACGATGGCGCCCACGCTCGCACGGTCGAAGCCGTCGATGAAGGCCTGCGGGTCGGCCCACGCCTGCACGCGCAGGCCGACCGTGCCGATCAGCAGCGACAGGCTGTCGCGCACCGCCTGGTCGTCGTCGATCAGGTGGATCAGCGGCGACTGCGGCTGGTGCGTGGCGGGGGCGTTCATGGCGCGCGCTCCGCGGTGGGCGCGACGAGCGGCAACAGCAAGGTGAAGCGCGCGCCGCGCGGCGACACGTTGGCCGCGCCCAGGCTGCCGCCCATGCCGCTGGCCAGCGTTTCACTGAGGCTCAGGCCCAGCCCCAAGCCGCCTTCGCGCGTGCTGAAGAAAGGCTCGAACAGGCGCGGCAGCGCCTCGGGCGCAATGCCGCGGCCGTTGTCGGTCACGGTGAGCACGCCCTCTTGCCCGTTGCGCCCGACCGACACCACGAGGCGGCGTTCGGCGGCGGGCACCAGGTCGAGCGCCTGCAGCGCGTTCATCAGCAGGTTGTGCACGATCTGCTCCAGCGCCACGGCTTCCGCCTGCACGCGCACCGGCGCCTGGGCCGTGGCGTCGAACTGCGCGGCGACGGTGCGCTGCGCGAACTCGGGCGCCAGCAGGTGCATGGCGCTGCGCACCACCTCCTGCAACACCAGCGGCTTCATGTCGCCGCCGGCTTCGGGCCGCTCGATGACGCGCCGCAGGCGCCCTACCACGCCGGCCGCGCGGCGGGCTTGCTCCACGGCCTGCCCCATCGCGTCGCGGGCGGTGGCCAGGTCCGGCGGATCGTCGTCGAGCAGGCGGCGCGCGGCCTGCGCGTTGGCCAGCACCGCCGTCAGCGGCTGGTTGAGTTCGTGCGCCAGTCCGGCCGACAGCTCGCCCAGCGCGTTGAGCCGCGCGACCTGCCCGAGCCGCAGCAGCTCTTCGGCACGCCGTCGCGCGACGCGTTGGCGCTGCGCGGCCCACAGCCCCGCCAGCAGCGCGGCCATGGCCGCCGCCCAGGCGGCGATGCCGCGCCACGGCAGCTCGCCCCACCCCACCTGCCGTTCGGCCACCACGTCGAAAGGCTGGCTGGGCGACGCCAGCGCCTTGGTCAGCCCGAAGCGCCAGCCGCTGGCGGCCGGCACGCCGGATTGCAGCACCAGTTGCTGCCCGTCGCGCTGCAGGCTCAGACGCACCGGGCTGCGCTGCGGGTTCATCGGCCAGTCGCGCCAGGGCACGGAGCCGGCCAGGTCGATGTCCAGCGCATAGCTGAAAGGCGTGGCGCCCATCACGAGCACATAGCGGCCGTGCGCCAGGTCGAGCGTGGCGAGTTCGGCGCGGTGCTGGTCGCGCGAACGCGCTTCCGCCGCGGCCAGCGCTTGCGCGGTCGTGCCCATCTGCGGGGTGTCGGGCCAGGGCTCGTCACGCTCGCGCCGCTGTACGCGAAGGATCGACGAGTACACCGACGGCAGGCGCTGCTCCGGACGGTCCGCGCCGGTGCTGGGCTCCAGCAAGGCGAGCGTGGCCAGCACGGCGTCGTACTGCACCATCTGCTGGCTCAGCAGGCGGTGCGCGATGCGCACGTCGGTCTCGAAGTCCTGGTGCATCTGCGCGAGCTCGGCGCGCGCGATCCACACCGCGCCCACGGCGGTCAGCGCCAGCCATGCCAGCCACCAACCACCCTGCGTACGCAACCACTGTTTCATGGCGCGGATTGTGCCCGCCGCTGCAGGCCCGATCGATGTGGGACGAGAATGCGGCCCCAGACATGGCTGAAGTACAGGACTCTCTTTTCCCCGAGCTGCCGCGCCCTGAAGAGGCGCCCGTGCCAGCGCCCGCACTTTCCGAGGCCGAAGCGCCTGCAAGGAAGAAGTCGCGCACGGGCAACGTCGAGCCGGCGCCGACCGACCCGGCCCTCGTCGCGCTGGCCGCAGCGCTGTCGCCGAACCTGCGGCTGGGCACATCGTCATGGAGCTATCCGGGTTGGGCGAATCTGGTGTGGGATGGCGAATACGCCGAGAGCGTGCTGTCGAAGAACGGCCTCCACGCGCTGTCGAAGCACCCGCTGTTTCGCACCGTGAGCCTGGACCGCAACTTCTACCGCGCCCTCACCGCGAGCCAGTACGCCCGCTACGCGGCCATGGTGCCCGACGACTTCCGCTTCATGGTGAAGGCGCCGAGCCTGGTGAGCGACGCCACCGTGCGCGACGAAAGCGGGCGTGGCATGCAGGCGAACCCGGTGTTCCTGAGCCCGGAGATCGCGCGACAGGAGTTCGTGCTGCCCGCGCTCGAAGGGCTGGGCCACCGCATCGGCGTGCTGGTGTTCCAGCTGAGCCCGATGCCGGGCCACATCCTGGCCGACCAGCCCGCGCTGCTCGCGCGCATCGCCGAGATGCTCGATGCGTTGCCCGACCTGAAGCAGGTCGCGCCCGACGCGGTGGTCGCCGTCGAGGTGCGCGACCCGCAGCTGCTGAACCCCGCCTTCGCCGCGATGCTGCGCAGCGTGGGCGCCACCTTCTGCATGGGCCTGCACGCCAAGATGCCGCCCATCGAAGACCAGTTGCCCATGCTGCGCGCGCTGTGGCCCGGGCCGCTGGTGTGCCGCTGGAACCTGCACCGGCGGCACGGCCGCTTCGGCTACGAGGACGCGGAAAAACTCTACGGCCCGTTCGACAAAATCGTCGACCCCGACCCCGAAACCCGCGCGGCGCTGGCCAAGGTGATTGCCGGCACCACCCGCGCGGGCCAGAACGCCTTCGTCACCGTGAGCAACAACGCCGAAGGCTGCGCGCCGCTGACCATCGCGCAGCTGGCGCGCGACCTCACCGGCCTGGCGTCGCCTTAGCCGATGTTCTGCTTGGCGGCGACGGTCATCTCGACCTCGACAGTCGCGTTCTTCGGCAGCGCATAGACGCCGACGGCCGTGCGCACATGCACGCCGGCGTCGCCGAACACGCGGTGCAGCAGGTCGGACGCGGCATCGGCCACCTCGCTTTGCTGCGTGAAGTCGGCCGTGCACTGCACGAACACGCCCACCCGCAGCACCTTCTCGACGGCATCGAGCGAGCCGAGCGCCCTGCGCAGCAGCGTGAGGCTGCGCAGCGTGCAGATCTGCGCGCCCTCCTGGGCCTTGGCCAGCGACACCGTGTCGCCGACACGGCCGGTGACCACCACCGTCGTGCCCACGCGGGGTACCTGCCCGCTGAGGTAGACCGTGCGGCCGTCGCGCACCAGCGGCACGTAGTGGCCGCCGGCAAGAATCTCGCCGTCGAAGCTGTGGCCCAGCTCGGCGGCAATCTGGTCGGCGATCTGGTCTCGGGTCGTTTCTGTCATGGCTGTTCCGTGAAAGGGAGCGTCATTGTCGCCATCCCCTTCGCTGCAGAACAGATACAGACGGCGCGCATCGAGGGCAGAACAGATCAGCCCTCGAAGGCCAGGAACACCCGCCCGCCTTCGATCTTCACCGGGTAGCTGCGCAGGTCCTCGGTGAGCGGCGCGCACATCGCCTTGCCCGTGCGCACGTCGAAGCGCCCCTGGTGCAGCGGGCATTCGATCTCGTGGCCTTCCAGGAAACCGTCGCACAGCCGCGCATGGCCGTGGGTGCAAATGTTGTCGGTGGCGTGGATGCCGTCGTCGGTGCCGTAGAGCGCGATGTCTCGCCCCTGCACCTCGATGCCGACCACGTCGTCGGCGGGAACGTCGTCGACCGCCGCGGCGTCGACCCAGGTCGTCGTGCTCATTGGGTGTCCTTGTTCTGTGGGTTCAGTTGTCAGGCTTGATGCCGGCCCGCTCGATCACGGGCTTCCAGCGCTGCAGTTCCTCGACCATGAACTTGTTCAGCGCCTCGGGCGTGCTGCCCACGGGGTCGAAGTACGCGGTCTGCAGGCGCTTGAGCGTCTCGGGCTCCTTCAGCGCCGCGGCAATCTCGCGGCTCATGCGCTGCACGATTTCCGGCGGCGTGCCCTTGGGCGCCATGTAGGCGAACCACGGCACGGCCTGGATGTCGGGCAGGCCCGATTCGCGCAACGTCGGCAGGTCGGGTAGCAGCGCCGAGCGCTCGGCCGAGGTGACGGCCAGCGCCTTCAGCCGCCCGGCCTTGGCCTGCGGCATCACCGTGACCGGCGGCAGGCAGGCGTACTGCACGTCGCCCTGGATGATGGCCGTGACCGCCTGGCCCGAGGAGGCATACGGGATGTGCACCGCGAACGAATTCGTCTTGAGCTTGATGAGCTCCACGCCCAGGTGCGAGATGGAGCCGTTGCCGGTCGATGCGAAATTGAACTTGCCCGGGTTCTGCTTCATGGCCGCGAGCCAGCCCTTGACCGAATCGACGTTCATCGCATTCGACACCGCGCACACGTTGGGCGTGGTGGCCGCGAGCGACACCGGCACCAGGTCCTTGAACGGGTCGTACGGCAGGTTCTTGTAGAGGATGGTGTTGTAGACCAGCGGCGCGTTCACCGACAGCAGGAAGGTGTAGCCGTCGGGCTGCGCCTTCGAAGCCTGGTCGGTGCCGGTGTTGCCGCCCGCGCCGGGCTTGTTGTCGACGATCAGCGGCTGGCCGATGCGCGCGGACAGCTTGTCGTTGACGATGCGCGCCAGGATGTCGGGCGACGAGCCAGCCGCGAACGGCACCACGATGCGGATCGGGCGCTGCGGCCATTCCTGCGCATGCGCGGCGGCGGCCATGGCCAGCGCGGAGAAGGTGATACCTATGCGAAGCGAGCTCATGGCGTGCCCTCCACCGCCACCATGGCCAGGTGATCCTGCTGCTCACGCGCGATGAACCCCGCGATGAGCGCCAGGTAGGCGGCCTCGACCACCTCGGGGTAGGCACCCTCCTTCGCGGCCAGCGCCTTCACCTTGTCGATCACCTCGTACTGGCGCTGCGGCGCCGACACCTGGAAGGCGTCGCGCTTGAAGCGCGCCGCGTCCTTCACGTAGCGGCCACGCTCGGCCAGCAGCGCGACGATCTGGCGGTCGAGCCTGTCGATGTTCTCGCGCACCTCGGCCAGGTCGGCGCACAGCGGCTCATAGGCGGGGTCGGTGAAGCGGCGCAGCGGCGCGCCGTGTGTCTCTGGTTCTTTTTCTTGCATGGCTCTGTTGTCAGATGGGGTAGATGATGGAGTTCGGGATCATTTCGCTGTCGAACACGCACAGGCGCGACGCGAACTTCAGGCCCTCGGGCGTGGACACGACCTTGTCGATGTAGCGCCCGACGTTGAATACCGTCGAAGGCCCGTCGAGCTTGGTGCGGAACACCGCGTAGTTGGCCTCGCAGTGGACCGTGCCGTCGTCGTCGACCCCGTGCACCAGCGGCAGCCCGACCACGTGGCGCTGGTAGTACGGGTCGTGGAACAGCGTCTCCTTGATGCCGTAGACCCGGTCTTCCAGCATGCCCCGGCTCTCGAACGAGAGGGTGGCCAGCGGCAGGTTGCGCTCGTGGTTCTCGCGCGGCTGCAGGCGGTAGCTGCACTGCTCGATGAAGAACGCGGGCCACAGGTCCCACTGGCCGGAGTCGACGGCATGCGCGTAGGCCGCGTAGAGGCGGGCCAATTCGAGATAGGCGTCGGCATCGAGTTTCATGCCGCCTCCATCACTTCACGCCAGTAGCGGTACATGCCGCGAATCAGCGTCTCGGTCACCATGTGATCGGTGTTCTCCACTTCGCGCCCACCCAGTTCGGCCAGCGTTCGGTGGTAGGGCTTCTGCTCGAAGCCCTGCTGCGAGAACTCGATGACTTCGCCGTCGTCGGCCGAGACGAAACCCGCCGGCCCGAACAGGTTGGCCTGGCGCAAGCGGCGCTGCGTCATCTCTTCGGTGTCGTCCTCGAAGCCGAAGTGCGTCCACACGAAGTCGAAGGCGTCGTGCCCCGCGGGCTGGATATGGCGCGTCGACACGCTGTTGACCTGTTGCTGAAGAATCAGGCTCGGAAACAGCGTCATCAGCACGGCGGTCGGGCCCTTCCACCAGTCTTCCTGCACGATGTCGAGAAAGCGCGGGTCCTTCAGCTGCATGCTCTCCTTGAAGCTGGACACTTGAGTGACTTGCGCGACCTGGCTTGCCTTGCCGCCGGTGCCGCGCGTCGAAATCATGGCGGCGTGGCGGCCGCGCGCGTCCATCTTCAGCTCCGACTTGTTGTCCGCGCGCCAGAGCCCGAAGGTCACGAACCAGGTGTGCAGCAGGCCCGGGTGGTAAGGGTCCTTGATGTTCTCCTGCATCAGCTTCCAGTTGCCCGGAATGCGCTGGCGGCTGTAGCCCAGGATGGTGAGCTTGCGACCGTCGAACAGGCGGTCGAAGTAATGCAGGATGTCGGGCCCCAGAAAGTCTTCGAGCGATTCGACCTCGTGATCGAACGACGCGAACACCACGCCGCCGCGCGAGGCCACCTTGAGCTTGTTGAGCCCGTGGTCCTCGGTCTTGAAGTCGGCGGGCATGCCGCCGTTGACCTTGCCGTCCTGCTTCACGCCCCGTCGAAACGGCACGCCCTGCAGGTCGCCCTTGAGCGTGTAGTTCCACTGGTGGTAGGGGCAGACGAACTCCTTGCGGTTGCCATGGCGCTCGCGACAGAACTGCATGCCGCGGTGCGCACAGACGTTCTCGAAGACGTGGAGTTCGCTCTCTGCGTCGCGCGACAGGATGACCGAGCGCTCCCCGATGGAGGTGCGCTTGAAATCGCCCGGGTTCGGAATTTCGGCTTCGAGCCCCACGTAGCACCAGTGCTTTTCGTAGAAGAAGCGCTGCAGCTCCTTCTTGTGCAGCGCCTCGTCGGTGTAGGCCATGAAGGGAATGCGGCTGCTCTTGTCGCTCTCCCATTTGAGTTCGATGGGGAACACTTGCGTGGTCATCGCGGGTCTCCTTTTTTGGGGGGTCTGTCCGTCGGATTCTTCTCAGGTGCCTTGCAGGTAGAAGGCATCGGCATGCGTCTGCTCGGGCGCCAGGCCGCGGCCGCGCACCAACTGCGTCACGGCCTCGACCATCGGCGGTGAACCGCACAGGTAGGCGCGCCAGCCGTCGAGGTTGCCGGGCCAATCGGCGCGGATGGCGTCGGTGATCAGGCCCACGCGCTGGTTGTCACGTGCCGGGCCGGTGACGACGACCACGTGCACGTTCAGGCCGGGGTGCTGCGCCTGCAGCTCGCGCAGCTCTTGCAGGCCGTACACGTCGGCATCGGAACGCATGCCCAGGTAGAGATGAATCGGCTGCACGAGCCCGGCGGCAATCGCGCCGCGCACGATCGACAGGATGGGCGCAAGCCCCGTGCCGCCCGCCGCGCACAGCATCGGGCCCCCGTGCTTCGTGCGCAGGTACGCCGTGCCGAGCGGCCCGCTCACGCGCACCGGATCGCCGACTTTCAGTTGCTCGAAGATGTGCGCCGTGACGCGCCCGCCGGGCACCTTGCGCACATGGAATTCAAGCTCCGCGTCGCGGCTCAGGCCGGCCATCGAGTACGGCCGCGCCAGGTCCGGCGCGAACTGCAGCTGCGCGTACTGGCCCGGAGAAAACTCCAGCGGCTTGTTCGGCTTCAGGCGCAGGCGGCGGATGTCGTGCGTGAGCACATCGATGCCGGTGACCGTGGCCTTGAGAATGCGCGCCGGATGCACCACGACCTCGTCGGGCTCCGGGATCTCGATGGCGCAGCTTTCGGTCAGCGTGGTCTGGCAGGCCAGCACGTAGCGCTCGCCCTGCCCGTCGGGGCCGTCCGGGCGGATGGCGTCCTGCCCGGCATCGAGCACCTGGCCCGACACCACCTTGCAGCGGCAGGTGCCGCAGCGCCCGGACATGCAGCTGTACGACACCGGCACGTGGTGCTCGCGCAGCACTTCGAGCAGGTTCGCGCCGGGGCGGACCTCGAGGGTGCGGGCAAGGGGGTGAATGTGCAGGTCCATCGTGGGGTTCTGTTGCGCCGGCGTCGGGTCCGGCTTGTCTCTTGAGACGGATGATGCGCGGCCACTCTCGATTGACCAATAGAATTTGGTGAATCATCTTCATCACTGCACTGAATAAAGGTGCGTCATGCAACTCAAGGACATCGACCTCAACCTGCTGCTGGTGTTCGACCGCATGCTGGCCGAAAAGCGCGTCTCGGCCGTGGCCGCTTCGCTCGGCCTGTCGCAGCCGGCCATCAGCAATGCGTTGGCGCGGCTGCGCAAGCTGCTGGGCGACGAGCTGTTCCTGCGCACCGCGCGCGGCATGGAGCCCACGCCGTTCGCGTTGCAGCTCGCCGAACCGGTGGCCTATGCCATGGGCGCGCTGCACACCGCGCTCAACCAGCAGGTGGTGTTCGACCCCTCCACGAGCACGCGCGGCTTCACGCTCGCGATGACCGACATCGGCGAGATCTACTTCACGCCCAAGCTGATGGCAGCGCTGGCTGCCGCGGCACCGGGCGTGACCATCAGCACGCTGCGCAACAACACCGCGACGAACCTGCGCGACGAGCTGGAGGCCGGCCATGTCGACATCGCCATCGGCCTGCTGCCGCAGCTCAAGGCGGGCGTGTTTCAGCGCCGGCTGTTTTTGCAGCGCTACGTGTGCCTTTTCTCGGGCACGCATCCGCTCGCGCGAAAGCGCAGCCTATCGCTCAAGGACTTCAGCGCGGCCGACCACGTGCAGGTGCAGGCCGCCGGCACGGGCCACGGCAAGGCGGACGACGTGATGGCGGCGCAGGGCATCCAGCGGCGCATCCGGCTCAAGGTGCCGCACTTCGTGGCCATCGGCCACATCCTGCGATCGAGCGGCATGATCGCGACCGTGCCCGAACGGCTGGCGCAGAGCATCGCCGAGCCCTTCGGCCTGGTGTGGCGCCCGCACCCGGTGGCGCTGCCGCAGATTGCCATCAACCTGTTCTGGCACGCGAAGGTGCACCGCGACCCGGGCAACCAGTGGCTGCGCGGATTGCTGTTCGACAACTTCTCCGATGGCGACCAGGGTGCGGGCTCGAGCTGATCTGCGGACCCGTGGCGGCGCGTTCGTGTCAGGCGAGCGCTGTGTCCAGAGGGGGGTCGGGCCACCGGCCCAGCACCTCGTGCACGCCCTCGCCCACATGGCTGTCGATCAGCACGAGCGAGCCTGCGGTCCACTTGACGGGCGCTTCGAGCGCGTGCTTTTCCAGCTTGCGCCGTGCGTAGGCCAGGGTCATGTGCGGCGTGAAGGCGCGCGAGGGTTTCAGGCCGGCGTCGGCCAGCGCTTCGCCCAGGCGCTGCCGGAACGCCATGAGGGCCGCAGTGTTCCTTTCTTCGTCGGCGCACAGCACCAGCGCGCCTTTGGTGTAGCTCATGGCGTGGTCGAAGACGATGTCGAATGCCGGGGCCGCGACCATGGCGGCCGCGCTCGAGGCCTGCGCCACCTTGTCGGCCGGCACTTGCGCGTAGCCGCCCAGGTCGAACAGCGTGACATGCAGGCGATGCGCTGCGACCGGTGTTCCCTTCAATGCGTGATGCGAGTTCATGCGTTCGCCCAGCGCCTCGATCGAGGTTGCGTCTTGTGCGTGGGGAAGCAGTGCGAAAAAGAGCGAGTGCGGCAACGCTTGCTTGCTGCGCGCCTTGCTTCGGGGGCGCGGCAAGGGCCGCGGCGGGGGATCGATACCGGGAAGAAGAAACTGTTCTGACATGCCTCGATCATCGCCCATGGCTTGCGCGCTTCATGCGCCCTTCAGCAAGTGCCAAGCAGGTCTTCAGACTGGTTTTCGAGAATCGACGCACACGGGTGGACGGCGCAATCGCCGTCTGCCCGTGACACCGATCCCAACGACTCCAACCAGGAATTTCATCTTGAAGCATTCGACAGCCTGCACCCTCACCTTCTTCGCCGCACTTCTTCTGGGCACCGCCGCCGTGGGTGCGCATGCCGCCGGCTCCGAGCAGGACACCGGCTTCTATGCGGGCGGCGCCATCGGCCGTTCGAGCTTCAGCCTCTCGTCGGCCGGCAGCGCACCGGTGCCGTGGGGCGGCGAGAAAAACAGCAAGGCCGGCACCGCGTACAAGCTGTACGGCGGCTACCGGCTGACGCAGCACTTCGGCGTGGAGGCCGGCTATGCGCGCCTGGGCCGCGTGAGCCAGTGGACCTCGGCCTACGGCGTTTCCACGCTGCAGAGCGGCTCGGGCCAGGCCTTCTATGCGGCGGCCACTGCGCGCCTGCCGCTGGGCGAGTCGTTCGCGATCAACGGGCGTCTCGGCATTGCGCACGGGCGCATTTCCGGCGGCGACAACGGTGCACCGGGCAACCAGCGTTTGACGGGCGGCGCCAACGGCGTGATGGCGGGCTTCGGTGCCGAGTACCGCGTGACGCAGAACCTGGCCATCACCGCGGACTACGACTACTTCGGCAAGCTGTCGAAGCAGGCCAAGGGCGGGATGCTGACGGTGGGCTTGAAGGCGAGCTTCTAGCCGGCGCCCGCGCCGCCTGATCAGCCCGCGAGTCGAAACGCCGCAGCCATCCGCTCTTGCTCTCGCGCGCGAATCTGCAGGCCACGGGCGATCTTGGGCCACTGCTTCACCACGGCCTGGCCGCGCGCGACGATCTCGTCGGCCAACTTGCCGGACACCCGAAAGTACGGCGCCACCGAACGCGCCAGATCGAGATCCATCGCGTTGTCGGCTTCGCTGACGTTGAGCTTCAAGCCTTGCGACTCGGCGACCGGATTCATGTCGTATGCATCGGACAGGCGCCAGCCCTTGCCGGGCACGAGGATGAAGCCGTGGTTGCGCAGGTGATCGTCGGTGTTGGAGACCAGCATGTTGAACACCATGCGCGACCACAGTTCGCGCAGATCGGCGACGGTGTTCGCGCCATGATCGATCAGTACGCGGGCGATCTCCAGGTAGCTCGCCCCTGTCGATGCGTCGTCGCCGTCCAAGCGGCCGGTGAGTGTCATGGCCGAGGCGAAGTGGAGCCTGCCCTGGGGCGTTCGGTCGAAGCGCTTCACCAGGAAGGTGTGATGCGGGCTCGCGAACCTGCGGGCCAGGCTTTGCGGCACGGCCAGGCCGCAGCCCCTGGCCAGCGTCTGCACCACCAACTCCCAACCGCCGACGTCGTGCGCGTCGCGTACGCTGGGGAACTTGGCGATCCACAAATGCCCCTGCGGATCGACCACGCTGGCTTTGGGCCGCGCCCCGCCGAGCGAACCGCCGGGCGCAATCAGCATGCGCAGCCATTCGTCGGCCGCCGCAGAGGTGTTGTCTTCATCGCGCTCCAGCGCCATGCTGGCCGCTTCGAGTTCGCGCAGCTGCACGAAGGGTGGCGCTGCCGCGCCGTGCTGGTTGTCCAGGAAATCGCCGGCATCGTCGAGCCGAAGGCGCAGCGCGCCTGAACGATAGGCGTCGTGCACGCCCAGCAGGTAGTCCGATTCGTGCATGCGAAGGGCATGGCCGACCTGCCCTGTCCGCTGCGAGCGCTCGAGCCGGCGGCGCATCAACACACGGCCCCAGCGGTCCGGGCTGGCATCGGCGAACACGCCGAACGTGTCATGACCCTGCGGCGGGTGCTGCCGGCCCTCGAAGAGGCCCAGCCGAGGATCCAGATGCAGGTTCAAGGTCGCGGTGTGCGCCAGCGCGGCGGCTTCGAACTCGAACTCGAAGACGTCACGCCCTGCGCCGCGCCGGGCACGAAGCCATCCCAGGCGAAGCGGCGCGGCAAGCCCGACCCAGTCCGCGTAGACGGCGATGGTCTTGGCCATGCGGTCAGCGCGCCGTTTTTGTCGGCGCGGCCATGGGTTCGATCAAGGCGGCCAGCGCATCGGCACTGGAAAAACCGCCCGTCTCCATCCAGCTCGGCATGTCATTCGCAGGTTCCAGCGCCTGCGCAATCTGCTTTTTGGGGGGCGCCTTGCGCCGTGGAACGGACGGCGTGGACGGTGGGGCTGCGGGTACCGGGCGGCGGGCCTTTCGGGTGTGCGCGGGCAACTGCGCGTCCTGCAATTCCCTGCCCACGGGGTCTGCCTTGCCCAGCAAGTCGAGGTCTTTCTCGATGCCCAGAACCTGCATGACCGCAAGGTAGGCCCCCATGGTCACCCCTGAGCTACCTCGCTCCAGGCTCCTGAGCGTCATGGGCGACATTCCAGCCCGCTGCGCGACCTGCTTGGCCGGGAGCCGCCGGCGCAGGCGCGCCAGGCGAAGGCGTTCGCTGAACTGCAGAAGCAGGTCCTCGGAGGCGGGGAGCAGAGGGGCTGTTTTTTTGGCCATGGTGCCATTATTTTATTTTTCTCATGACATTATCGCCATAATATTATCTATTTTTGCTGCGGTCAGTCATGAGCAATGGGCTTTACAAGAGCAATATCGTGGCTTATTTAAGCAAAAGATGCCAGAATTTTGGCGTACCTTCGGTCTTGAGAACGAATTCGCCAACGACACAATCTGTTCCGCCATATCAGCGTGGAAAGTCTGTCGATTGCCGAGCAAGTGGTGGCAGGCGTATTGATCGAGGACTTTCGACTCACCTGAGATCGGAGGCGCACCTCCTGAAACGGGTGCCAGGAGGTCGAAGATCAGGTACGTCCTGACTACGCATCCAGGGGAGCCGGCAGCCTCGACAGGACTGCGGCGCGGCAGACATCCAGAATTTCATCGGCGAGAGGCGAGTCGTCAGGACACGCCCGCGACAGCACGATCGCGCCGATCACCTGCGCGAGGACGTCGATCCGCTGGGCGCGCATCTCGCCTGCCCGATCGCCCTCCTCCGGTGCGCCGCACTGGTTTTTCAGGTTCGACAGCAAGCTTTCGACGCCGGTCGCAAAAGCCCTCTTGATCGACTCCGGCTGACGCGCAGCGTCCCCGCACAGCGCGGCCATCGTGCAACCTTCACCACGACCGTCGCGATGCTCCCGGGAGAGGTATTGCGCGACGACACCCACCGCATCGATCCCTTCGGATTTGGCGGCCGACTGCGCAAAACCGCAGGTCGCCGCTTCCACCAGCAGGTCGGCCTTGGACCCGAAGTGCTTGTAGAACCCGCCGTGGGTGAAGCCTGCGACCGCCATCAAGTCCGCGATTCCCACCCCGTCGTAGCCACGCTCGCGAAACAGCGCAGCGGCCGTCTCGACGATGTGCGCCCGGTTCGCCTGCGCCTGCGCTTTGGTGACTTTCATGTTCAGGATCTCTCTGGGTATGCCATCGGTGAAGCTGTGAGTATTGCATTGATGTCAATCATCATCAAAGTCCTTGACAATTAAGATGACGATTGACATCATTAAGACATCACCCCTCCGATCAAGAGAAATCACATGACCTCCCATTCCACTGTTCTCATCACGGGCGCCTCGACCGGCATTGGCGCCATCTATGCCGACCGCTTCGCCCGCCGCGGCCACGACCTGGTGCTGGTGGCACGCGACAAGGCGCGGCTGGAAACGCTTGCTGCGCGGCTGCGCGAGGAAACCGGCGCTGCTGTCGAGATCCTCGCGGCCGACCTGACCCAGCTTGGCGATCTGGCCATAGTCGAGGCGCGCCTGCGCGAGGACGCCGCGATCGACACCCTGATCAACAACGCCGGGGCCGCGCTGTCCGGTCAGTTCATCGACCAGTCGACAGACGATGTCGCCCGCCTGGTCAACCTCAACACCACCGCGCTGGTAAGGCTGGCGAGCGCCGTCGCCCCGCGCCTGGCGCAGGCCGGCAAAGGCGCGATCGTCAACATCGGCTCGGTGGTCGGCCTGGCGCCCGAGTTCGGCATGTCGGTCTACGGCGCGACCAAGGCCTTCGTGCTGTTCCTGTCCCAGGGGCTGAGCCTGGAGCTCACGCCGAAGGGGGTCTACGTGCAGGCGGTGCTGCCTGCCGGCACCCGTACCGAAATCTGGGGGCGCGCGGGCATCGACAGCAGTGCGATGCCTGATTTGATGGACGCGGACGAGTTGGTGGATGCTGCGCTGGTGGGGTTCGACCGCCGTGAACTCGTGACCATTCCGCCGCTGCACGATGCCGCGCGCTGGGAGGTGTTGAACGGGGCACGCCAGGCCCTGATCGCGGACATCCGGCAGGCGCATGTGGCCGAGCGCTATCGAACCGCCGCCTGAAACGGCAAGAAGACTCCAGAACGAAAGAGACAGCACATGACGTTCAAGGCACTGCTCGCCAGCAAGACCGGCGACACCATTTCAACCAGCCTGGTCGACTTCAACGACGAGGATCTGATGCCGGGCGACGTCACCGTCGCGGTCGAGTACTCGACGGTGAATTACAAGGACGCGATGGCGCTCAGTGGCCGGTCACCGGTCATTCGCCAGTTTCCGCTGATTCCGGGCATCGACTTTGCCGGTGTCGTCGAGTCGTCGGCCTACCCTGGCCTGGTCGCCGGCGACCGTGTGCTCGCGACCGGCTGGGGGCTGAGCCAGACGCACCACGGTGGCTTCGCGCAGAAAGCGCGGGTGAGCGGTGATTGGCTGGTCAAGATCCCGGAGGTCTTTTCGACGCGTGACGCCATGGCCATCGGTACCGCCGGGTTCACCGCGATGTTGTCCGTGCTCGCACTGGAGCATGGCGGCCTCGTGCCCGAGCGTGGCGACATCCTGGTGACCGGCGGGAATGGCGGCGCCGGCTCCGTGGCGATCGCACTGCTGTCGGGCCTGGGCTATCGCGTGATTGCATCGACCGGGCGTCTCGAGGAAACAGAGTACCTGCGCGAACTGGGCGCGGCGGAGGTCATCGACCGCCGCACCCTGTCCGAAGCGGGCGCACCGATCGCCAAGGAGCGATGGGCCGGGGCCATCGATGCGGTCGGCAGCCATACGTTGGCGAACGTCCTGGCGCAGACCCGGTATCGCGGCGTGGTTGCGGCCTTCGGCCTCGCGCAGGGTGCGGACCTGCCGGCGTCCGTGCTGCCCTTCATACTGCGCAACATCACCCTCGCGGGTATCGACTCGGTCAATGCGCCGCAGCCTGTGCGGCTGCAGGCGTGGTCGCGTCTGGCCAGCGACCTGGACCTGAACAAGCTGGCACGGACCACCAGGGTGATTGGCCTGTCAGACGTTCCTGTAGTCGCCGGCCAGGTACTCGCAGGGAAGGTTCAAGGGCGCACCGTCGTCGACGTGAACGCCTGAGCGCCACCTTGAAGAGACGATGATTCCTGCCGACAAACACCCGGGTTCGCGCGTGCCCTGCATCGATGCCTCCAACCGATCGATCGATGTCGACGGGACTGCATTCGCGTACCGCGACCTGGGGCCGCGCAACGGCGTGCCGCTGGTCCTGCTCAACCACTGGGGCGCGGTCCTCGACAATTTCGACCCGCGTAGGCGGTCTCCTGGCCGCTGATCGCCAAAGGTTTGTTGACGCTGCGCGATCCGAAGACCTGCCTGTTCTTCACCTCCATGGCCGGCCTTCCTCAATGACCGAACAATCAAAAAAACCTGGACAAAATCCTCCCATGAGAGCTTTCATCATCGATCGATACGGAAAGAAAGAAGTTGGCCGCATCGGCGAAATGCCCGACCCCGAGGTCCGGGACGATGACGTTCTGGTCCAGATCCACGCGGCGAGCATCAACCCCCTGGACTCGAAGATCAAGAGCGGCGAATTCAAACTGATTCTCCCCTATCGCCTGCCGCTGGTCCTGGGCAACGACATGGCCGGAACGGTCGTGCGGGTCGGCGCTCGCGTTCGCAAGTTCAAGCCCGGTGACGAGGTCTACGCACGACCTGACGACGATCGCATCGGCACCTTCGCAGAGTTCATTGCAGTCAAGGAGTCGTCGCTGGCGCGCAAGCCCGTGAACCTCGGCATGGTCGAGGCCGCATCCCTTCCTCTGGTGGCCCTGACGGCCTGGCAGGTGCTGGTCGAAACCGCCAAGCTGAAAAAGGGACAGAAGGTGCTGATCCATGCCGGCTCCGGCGGCGTAGGCACCATCGCCATCCAGCTTGCCAAGCATCTCGGCGCGTTCGTGGCCACGACCACCAGCACGGCCAACATCGCCTGGATGAAGGCCTTGGGCGCGGACGTCGTCATCGACTACAAGCAGCAGGACTTCGCCGCGGTGCTTCGTGGCTACGACGTGGTGCTGAACAGCCTCGGCATCGACGAGCTGAACAAATCCCTCCAGGTTCTCAAGCCGGGCGGACATCTCATCTCCATCTCCGGGCCGCCCACACCGGCGTTCGCCGCCGCGCGAGGACTGGCCTGGCCGCTCCGGCAGGTGCTGCGCCTGCTGAGTTTCGGCATCAGGAGGAAGGCAAGGAAGAACGGAGTCGAATACACGTTCGTCTTCATGCGGGCCGATGGGGCGCAGTTGCGCGAGATCACCTCCCTCGTCGAATCGGGCGCCATCCGCCCGGTCGTCGACAAGGTATTCCCGTTTCAGGACATCCACAAAGCTTTGGCTTACGTCGACAGCGGGCGCGCCAAGGGCAAGGTCGTGGTGCAACGGGTGTAGCTGCCGCGCATGCGTCGCAACAAGGAGAGTGATTTGAGTACACACGCAAACCTCAACATCGGCAAACGCGCTCTGGTCACCGGCGCATCCAGCGGCATTGGCGCGGCCATCGCGCGTGAGCTCGCGGCGCTCGGCGTCGATCTGGTGCTACGAGCACCGCGTCGTGCTTCGGCGTGGCTTCTCGACGCGGCGGTTCGCGTCGCGTGTGGCGACTCAAGTGCTCGGCAGGCCGCGGTTGGCACTGCCGGAGCGAACAGCAACTCGAGACCGCAAGGGAGCTAGCGCAGAGACAACTGCAGGGGCGCCTTCATTCCCACTCGATCGTCGCCGGCGGCTTGCTCGACACGTCGTACGTCACCCGGTTGATGCCGCGCACCTCATTGATGATGCGGCCCGACACCTTCTTGAGCAGCGCATAGGGCAGCTCTGCCCAGTCGGCGGTCATGAAGTCGCTGGTCTGCACGGCGCGCAGTGCCACCACGTAGTCGTAGGTGCGCCCGTCGCCCATCACGCCCACGCTCTTGACCGGCAGGAACACGGTGAAGGCCTGGCTCGTGAGGTCGTACCAGCTCTTGCCGGTGTCGTCCTTGAAGTTGCGCAGTTCCTCGATGAAGATCGCGTCGGCGCGGCGCAGCAGGTCGGCGTACTCCTTCTTCACTTCGCCCAGGATGCGCACGCCCAGGCCCGGACCGGGGAACGGGTGGCGATACACCATTTCGGGCGGCAGGCCGAGTGCCACGCCGAGTTCGCGCACTTCGTCCTTGAAGAGATCGCGCAGCGGTTCGAGCAGCTTCAGGCCGAGCTGCTCGGGCAGGCCGCCCACGTTGTGGTGGCTCTTGATCGTGACGGCCTTCTTGCTCTTGGCGCCGCCCGACTCGATGACGTCGGGGTAGATGGTGCCCTGCGCCAGGAAGGTCGCGCCCTTGTGGCCGCCATCACCGGCCTTCAACTTCGCGGCTTCCTGCTTGAACACGGTGACGAACTCGCCGCCGATGATCTTGCGCTTGGCTTCGGGGTCGCTCACGCCGGCGAGCTTGCCGAGGAACAGGTCGCTGGCATCGACGCGAATCACCTTCGCGTTGAGCTTGCCTTCGAACATCTCCATGACCAGGTCGCCTTCGTTCAGGCGCAGCAGGCCATGGTCGACGAACACGCAGGTCAGCTGGTCGCCGATGGCGCGGTGAATGAGCGCGGCCGCCACGCTCGAATCGACGCCGCCCGACAGGCCCAGGATGACTTCTTCATCGCCCACCTGCTCGCGGATCTTCTGCACGGCTTCGGCGATGTGGTCGTGCATGACCCAGTCGGGCTTTGCGTCGCAGATGCCGAGCACGAAGCGCTCGAGCAGCGCCTTGCCCTGCACGGTGTGCGTGACCTCGGGGTGGAACTGCACGCCGTAGTAGCGGCGCGCCTCGTCGGCCATGCCGGCAATGGGGCAGCTGTCGGTGCTGGCCATGAGCTTGAAGCCCGGCGGAAGTTCGGTGACCTTGTCGCCATGGCTCATCCACACATTGAGCATGCCGTGGCCTTCGGGCGTGGTGAAGTCGGCGATGTCCTTCAGCAGCGCAGTGTGGCCGTGGGCGCGCACCGCCGCAAAGCCGAACTCGCGCTTGTGGCCGCCCTCGACCTTGCCGCCGAGCTGGTGGGCCATGGTCTGCATGCCGTAGCAGATGCCGAGCACCGGCACGCCGAGGTCGAACACGGCCTGCGGGCACTTGTCGGTGGTGTCCTCGTACACGCTGGCGTGGCTGCCCGAGAGGATCACGCCCTTCAGGTGGCCGTCGGCGGCGTACTCGCGCACCCATTCGTCGGTGACGTCGCAGGGATGCACTTCGCTCAGCACATGGGCTTCGCGCACACGGCGTGCGATCAGCTGGGTGACTTGCGAGCCGAAATCGAGGATGAGGATCTTGTCGTGTTGCATGGCGAGAGGACTCAGAGCGTTGAAATGTCGAACAGCTTGACGCCCGCCTTGGGCGCCGCCTGGATGAGTTGCTCGTCGAAGGTGGCGAGCGGGAGATCGAGCGACCTGGCGAGCCAGAGGTAGCCCGCGTCGTAGAGCGAGACACCGGCGTCGATGGCCACGGCCAGCACGGCCTTGTGCTGCGCGGGCGCGAGTTCGTGCAGCTCCACGCGGTGGCGGATGGCGTCGAGCACGCTCCACAGCCCTTCGACCGCGGACGAAGGAATGCGGCCGCTGCGCACGCCGTTGGCGAGGATGTTGGCGCACTCCCATTGCCAGGCGTTGGGCGCCTGCGGCTCGACCTCGTCGCGGCGGATGGCGGCGTAGAGCTTGCGGGTGTGTTCGCTGGCCTGGTCGGGCAGCAGCCAGGCGGCGGTGACCGAGGCGTCGATGACGAAGGCGGTCACGGTTGGCGCCCTTCTTCACGCAAGGCGCGCATCGAAAGACCGGGTTGGATGGTGGCGTGCAGCGCGTCGATCTGGCCGAGCTCACGCGCGATCTGCGCGTCGGTGATGACCGGCTTGCGGCGCACCGGCAGCATGCGCACGACTTCCTTGCCGTGGCGGGTGATACGAACCTCCTCGCCCTTTTCGACCAGGTCGATCAGGGCGGAGAAGTTGTTCTTGGCTTCAGCGATGCCGATGGATTGCATTTGGGCCAGAAAAATTGAATCTGGCCCGAATTCTAAACTCAGTCTGGCCTGACTTTCAAGGTCTGGCCAGATTGAGCTTATTCAGCCCGGTAGTTCGGCGCTTCTTTGGTGATCTGCACGTCGTGCACATGGCTCTCGCGGATGCCGGCCGTGGTGATCTCGACGAACTCGGCCTTGTTCTGCATGTCCGCGATGGTCGCGCAACCGCAGTAGCCCATGCTGGCGCGCACGCCACCGGCCATCTGGTAGACGATGGAGACGATCGAGCCCTTGTAGGGCACGCGCCCTTCGATGCCTTCGGGCACCAGCTTGTCGGTGTTGGGGTTGCCGGTGGTCGATTCCTGGAAGTACCTGTCCGCACTGCCCTGCTGCATCGCGCCGATGGAGCCCATGCCGCGGTAGCTCTTGTAGCTGCGGCCCTGGTACAGCACGATTTCGCCGGGCGCTTCTTCGGTGCCGGCGAACATGCTGCCCATCATCACGGTGCTGGCACCGGCGGCAATCGCCTTGGCGATGTCGCCCGAGTAGCGCACGCCGCCATCGGAGATCAGTGGAACACCCGTGCCGTGCAGCGCGGTGGCCACGCTGTCGACCGCCATGATCTGCGGGACACCCACGCCCGCCACGATGCGGGTGGTGCAGATGGAGCCCGGGCCGATGCCGACCTTGACCGCATCGGCGCCGACATCGGCCAGTGCACGAGCGGCATCACCGGTGGCGATGTTGCCGCCGATGACGTCGACCTGGGGATAGTTGCGCTTGACCCAGCGCACGCGCTCGATCACACCGGCGCTGTGGCCATGGGCGGTATCGACCACGATGGCGTCGACGCCGGCCTTCACCAGCGCTTCGACGCGCTCTTCGGTGCCGTCGCCCACGCCCACCGCCGCGCCCACGCGCAGGCGGCCGCTGGCGTCGCGTGCGGCGTTGGGGAAGCTGGTCTGCTTGGTGATGTCCTTGACGGTGATCAGGCCCTTGAGCTCCCAGTCGCTGTTGATGACCAGCAGGCGCTCGAGCTTGTACTTGTTGAGCAGCGCCTTTGCATCGGCCAGCGTGGTGCCGTCGGGCACGGTGATGAGCTTGTCGCGCTGCGTCATGATTTCGCTGACGGGCACGTCGTAGCGGGTTTCGAAGCGCAGGTCGCGCCCCGTCACGATACCGACGACCTTGCCGCCGTCGATCACCGGAAAGCCGGAGATGCCGAGCTGGTCGGACAGCGCCATCACCTGGCGCACCGAGTGCGTGGGCGTGATCACCACCGGGTCGCGCAGCACGCCCGACTCGTAGCGCTTCACGCGGGCCACTTCGGCGGCCTGCTGTTGCGCGGTGAGGTTCTTGTGCACGATTCCCATGCCGCCCTCCTGCGCGATGGCGATCGCGAGGCGGGCTTCGGTCACGGTGTCCATGGCCGCCGAGACGAGCGGCAGGTTCAGCGTGATGTTGCGGGAGAGTTTGGTGGCGAGAGAGGTGTCCTTGGGCAGGACCTGGGAGAACGCTGGCACCAACAACACATCGTCGAAGGTGAGCGCTTTGCCGAGAAGGCGCATGGGTGAAGCTCCAAAAGACGGATTGTAACGAGGCGCCCGCAGGGTTTGCCGGCCCGGGCTTTTCAGCCGCGTTGCAAAAGCACCCCATGCCATCCGACGCGGATGTTGCAAAAAGTAAGGCAAGGCTAAAATTCGCGCATGAAATTCGTGCACTGGCTGGTATTGGGATGTGTCGTTGCGCTGCCGCTGTCCGCAAGCGCCCAATGGCAATGGCTCGACAAGAACGGCAAGAAGGTCTTCAGCGACCAGGCGCCGCCGCCCGACGTTCCAGAGAAAAACATCCTGCGACGCGTCGGCCCGCCGCCGGTTGCACGCTCTACCGCGAATCCCAATGTGGATGCTGCGCCCGCGGAAGGCGCAGCCGATGCCGCTGCCGCACCGAAGACAGGAGCGGCCCCCAAGCCGAGCGGTGTCGACAAGGAGCTCGAAGAAAAAACCAAAAAGGCCGAAGCCGACGAAAAAGCCAAACAGGCTGCGGAAACAGCCAAGGCCGCCAAAGCCAAGGCCGACAACTGCGCCCTCGCACGTCAGGGCAAAGCCACGGTCGACAGCGGCGTGCGCATCGCCAGGGTCAACGCCAGCGGCGAGCGCGAGATCATGGACGACTCCGCGCGCGCCGCCGAGCAAAAGCGCATTCAGTCGGTCATCGACAGCGACTGCAAGTGACGGCGACGCGGCAGCGTCAGTAGCCGGCTGCGCCGCCCTTGCGGCGGGTCGCGAAAAGACCGGTTCCCCGTGCGCCCTGGCGCTGAAAGCGCTCCCGGCGCGCGACCTTCGGGTCGACCTGGAGGGGGCGGCACAGTTCGATGCGGTCACCGTCTTTCAAGGCCTGCTCCCACTCGACCGCCTTGCCCCAGATGCCCGGTGTGGTGGCGTGGCGCCAGTCCAGGTCCGGAAACTGCCGAGACAGGCCGCTGGCCTTGACCGCATCGGCCAGCGTGGTGCCGGGCACAAGCCGCAGCGTCTGCTCGAACACCTCGCGCGCCGCGGGCGAGCAGTTCAGGGTGACCTCGATCACACCGGTCATCAGGTCGCGCCGTAGACCTGTTCGGCGCGCTTGACGAAGGCCTCGACCAGGCTGGAGGCGATGGTGTCGAACACCGGCCCCACCAGCGCCTGGAGCGCGAAATTGCTGAAGCCGTAGCTCAGGTGCAGCTCGACGCGGCAGGCGCGCTCGCCCGCTTCGCCCACGGGCACGAACTTCCATTGACCGTCGAGGTTGGAGAACGGCCCGTCGACCAGCTTGAGCTGCACTTCGCGCCCCGGTACGTGGGTGTTGCGGGTGGTGAAGCTCTTGCGCAGGCCGCCGAAGGACAGGCCGACTTCGGCGGTCATGCCGGCCTCGTCCTGCTCGACGACGCGCGACTTGTCGCACCAGGGAAGAAACTGCGGATACTTGGCCACGTCGGTGACCAGCGCGTACATTTCTTCGGCGCTGTACCAGATGAGGACGGACTTGTTGACTGTTTTCATAGAATCGGCACAGCGTGCGCGACGGATTGTATTGAAGCCATGCAGCCCCAACATTCCTGAGTCATGGCCACAAAGAAACAAGATACCTCCTCCCGCATTGCCGACAACAAGAAGGCCGCCTACAACTATTTCTTCGAAGAGCGTTTCGAGGCCGGCATGGTCCTCGAAGGCTGGGAGGTCAAATCCCTGCGCGAAGGCAAGGTGCAACTGACCGACGGCTACGTGGTGATCCGCGAAGGCGAGTTGTACGTCGTGGGCCTGCAGATCAACCCGCTCAAGAGCGCCTCGACCCACGTCAGTCCCGACTCGATCCGCACCAAGAAGCTGCTGCTGCACAAGGAAGAAATCCGCCGCTTGGTCGGCAAGATCGAGCAGAAGGGCTACACGCTGGTGCCGCTCAACCTGCACTGGAAAGCCGGCAAGGTGAAATGCGACATCGCACTGGCCAAGGGCAAGGCCGAGCACGACAAGCGCGACACCATCAAGGACCGCGAAGGCAAGCGCGAGGTCGAGCGCGCCATGAAGAGCCGCAGCCGCTGAATCTTTTTTTCTTGCAGGCGATGGAATAAAAGACACGCTGCGGGCGTTTGTGCGTTTGTCACCGGACAACCCGGTGCCATCACAACCCAGGAGTCTTTCCATGTCGCCATTCAGCCGTTCGCTGCGTCCTCTTCTTTCGCACGCTTCTTCCGCAGTGCTGCTCGGCGCCCTGCTCGCGCTGCCGGCTTTCGCCGAACCCAAGCCTGCCGACGGCGCGCTGGTCGGTGCCAACGGCATGACGCTCTACACCTTCGACAAGGACACGGCCGGCAACGGCAAGTCGGTCTGCAACGGCGGCTGCGCCACCAACTGGCCGCCGTTCATGGCTGCCGAGGGCGACAAGGCGGCCGGCGACTTCACTGTCGTCACCCGCGACGACGGCAAGAAGCAATGGGCCGCCAAGGGCTGGCCGCTGTACTACTGGGTCAAGGACACCAAGCCGGGCGACAAGACCGGCGACGGCGTCAACGGCACCTGGAAAACCGCCAAGCCCTGATCGCCTTTTCAACCCACCCACGCTCCCATGGACGCCCGCCTGCTGGTCGAGCACATCCCGAGCCTGCGCCGCTATGCGCGCGCGCTCACGGGCAACGCATGGGCGGCCGACGACCTGGTGCAGGACACGCTAGAGCGCGCCTGCAGCAAGTGGCGCCTGTGGGTGGTGGGCAGCGATCTGCGCGCGTGGCTGTTCACGGTGATGCACAACATCTTCGCTAGCCAGGCGCGGCGCACGCCGCCACCGCACGCGGTTGTATCGCTCGACGAACTGCCGCACGAGATGCAGGGCGGCATCGACCCGGGCCGAGACCAGGGCACGCGCCTGGACCTGCAGCGCTGCCTGATGCAGCTGCCCGAGGAGCAGCGCGCCGTGCTGCTGCTGGTGACGCTCGAAGACCTGTCGTATGCCGAGGTGGCCAAGGTGCTCGGCATTCCCACGGGCACCGTCATGTCGCGCCTGTCGCGCGCCCGCGTCCGGCTGCAGGAGCTGATGGACGGCGCCCGCGCCCCCGTTCGCCCCGGCCTGCGCCGCCTCAAATGAAACCCGCCGCACCATGAACCGCCCCGCCCCGCCCCCCACCGACGACGAACTGCATGCCTGGGTCGACGGCCAATTGGCCGCCGAACGTCATGGCGCGGTCGAAGAAGCCATTGCGCGCGACCCTGCCGTGGCCGCGGAGATCGCCGCGTGGCACACGCAGCGTGACGCCTTGCGCACGCTGCACCGCGAACTGCTCGACGAGCCCGTTCCCACAGCCCTGATGAATGCGCTCGGCGACCATCCGCCACCGGGAGCGCCGCGTGACTCCTGGATGCGCTGGGGCGCCATGGCGGCCGGCGTGCTGGTCGCTTTCGCTGCCGGCTGGCTCGGCAGCAGCCAATGGTCCGCCGCGCACGGCGGCTCGCAGCTGGCCAAGGCGCCGGCGGTGCGCGAGTTCGTGCACGACGCGTCGATGGCGCACGTCGTCTACACGCCGGAGAAGCGGCACCCTGTCGAAGTGGCCGCGTCCGAGCAGCAGCACCTGGTGCAGTGGCTGTCCAAGCGCCTGGACCGGCCGCTGAAGGTGCCCGACCTGTCGTCCCAGGGGTACACCCTGGTCGGTGGCCGATTGCTGCCCGGGGAAACCGGTGCTCGCGCCCAGTTCATGTTCGAGGACGCCGCCGGCGAGCGCGTGACGCTGTACATCGGCACGCTGGACGCCAACGCGGCCGGTGCCGCCGCCGCGCGCGAAACGGCCTTCCGATTCGCCGCCGAAGGCCCCGTGCCGAGTTTCTACTGGGTCGACCAGGGCTTCGGCTATGCCCTCGCGGGCAAGCTGCCGCGAGAACTTCTGCTCAAACTTGCGACGCTGGCCTACCGCGATTTGTCTTGATGAACGCATAAACTGCCGGCTCGCGTATTCGTTGGGCCCGGCCCGTCACCGGACCCGTCTTCGCGATTTTTCAACTGAAGGAGAAACTGCATGAAATTGCTCAGCGCCTCGATCCTCGCGGCGGCCCTGCTTGCCGGCTGCGGCAGCATGTCCCCGACTGCCCAAACGCCCGACACCCCCACCCGCACCGCCGACGGCGTGCTGGTCGGACCGAACGGCATGACGCTGTACACCTTCGCCAAGGACACGGCCGGTGCCGGCACCTCCGCCTGCAACGCCCAGTGCGCCACCAACTGGCCGGCGCTCGGCGTCGCCGAGACCGCCAGGCCCATCGGCGGCTACACCATCATCATTCGCGAAGACGGCAAGCGCCAATGGGCCTACAAGGGCTGGCCGCTGTACTTCTGGTCGAAGGACGCCAAGGCTGGCGACAAGACCGGTGACGGCGTGGCCAACGGCGCCTGGAAGGTCGCTCGCCCCTGATTCACCAGGGCACAGCGCAGACAAACGCCGGCAGCCGCCGGCGTTTTTTTGTCCGCTTCGACCGACGCATCGCCCCGCGGGCGCGCGGCAGAATCCCCGCATGACTTCTGACGCCAACCCGGACGCGTTCCTCGCGCTGCTGACCCAGGGCCTGATCACCGACACGCAGCACGACGCCGTGCTTGCACATCCCGAGACGCCGAGCCTCCCGCCCCTGCCCGGCCCCGCGCATGCCCTGGCATGGATGCGCGTGCGAGGCCTGATCACCGAAGCGCAACAGAACGCTGCGCTCGACGACGTCGAGGCCGCCGAGCCCGCCCATCCGCACGCGGACGACGCCGCGATGAGCGCGATGGATGCCGACGACCAAGTCGAGCTGGCCGGGCAAGGCATCACCCACGAAGCGCTCCAGGCGCTGCACGGCAACGGCCTCATCGACACACCGACACGCGACGAGGCGCTGGAAGAAACACCCGTCGTCGGCACCGTGCCCGCCTCCGCGGCGGCCACGCTGGCCTGGCTGGTGAGCGAGGAGCTCATCGACAAGAAGGGCTTCGAAGCACTCCGCGCCCAGGTTGCCGCCGAGCCGGCCTTTGCCATGGCGGCGGACCGCGTGCGCATCGTGAACGAGGCACAGGCGCTGATCGATGCCGATGCGCAAGCCGTGAAGGCATGGAAGTCCCGCACGCAGCGCGCGCGCCATGTCGGCGCGCTGAAGCTGATGCTGAGCGTGCTGGTGATCGGCGGCGGCCTCGGCTGGTACCTCTTCGCACCGGCCGGCGTGCCCGCCTGCGACGCGGCCTCCACGCGCAAGACGCTCGACAGCCTGATGTTCCGTGTTTCCCTGGACGTGCGCATGCGCACCCTCGATCCGCAAAAGCGCGCCGAGCTTCAAACGCCGTCCGTCGGCAGCATGCGCGAGATCGGCTATCGCAAGACAGACCGTGTGCGCGGCTGCACGGCCGTGATGATGCAGGGCGACAAGCGAGACCCGATGGCCTTCACCATCGGCCCCGTCGCGCCGAAGAGCGACGACATGGTGGTGCGCGGCGCCGACCTGGCCATCGTGCAGGCGCGCTTCGGTCATCTCGATGCCAGCGGCAAGCCGCTCTACAACGCCGAGCCCATCGGCCGCGAGGCGCTGGAGAAGGCATTCCGCGAAGGGGCTGCGCCGCTGAGCGAGCGCCCGACGGTTTCGCGCCTGCGCCCGCGCAACGAATCCGGCCTGATCGACAAAGACCCGGACCGCTCGCGCGAAATTGCGGAGGTCGAGGTGGCCGGGCCATGCCGGGCGCTCGAGAACGACGCTGGGCAGGCATGCCCGCTGGTCATCGAATACAACGACCGCATGCTGGGCGCCATCGGCGGCGACACCCGATCGCTCGCGCTGACCGGCGAATTCAAGTTTCTGCAAGCGAACGGAAACTGGCGCGTGAGCGACGACTTTTCGAAGACCTTCACCCGCTCGGTGCTCGAGGCCCGCTTGAAGCGCATGGGCCTCACCGACGTGGCCCTGCCGCAATAAGGCGGCGCGCCAACGAAAAAATCACCCCTGGCGGCAGCTTCTCTCGAAGAAGCTGCGCCAGAAGGTGATCTGGAAACTGCGCACCCCTGCACAGGCAGGGGCGAAAGCTATCAGCCTTGCGACGTGTCGCGGCCGGCGCGCTTGCGCTCGTGTTCCTTCAGGAAGCGCTTGCGCAGGCGAACGCTCTTGGGGGTGATTTCGACCAGCTCGTCGTCCTCGATGAACTCCACGCCGTATTCGAGCGTGAGGTCGATCGGGGGCGTGATCTTGATCGCATCTTCCTTGCCCGAGACGCGGAAGTTGGTCAGCTGCTTGGTGCGCGTGGCATTCACCACCAGGTCGTTGTCGCGGCTGTGGATGCCGACGATCATGCCTTCGTATACCGGGTCGTTCGCCTTGACGAACATGCGGCCACGGTCGTCCAGCTTGCCCAGGGCGTAGGTGAAGATTTCACCGTCGTCCATGGAGATCAGCACGCCTTGCTTGCGCCCGCCGATGTCGCCCTTGTGCGCTTCGTAGCTGTCGAAAATGTTGCTGATGAGGCCGGAGCCGCGCGTCAGATTCAGGAACTCGTTGGTGAAGCCGATCAGGCCCCGCGCCGGAATGCGGTATTCGAGGCGCGTGCGACCGCGGCCGTCCGGTTCCATGTTGACCAGATCGCCCTTGCGCTCGCCCAGCGCCTGCATCACGCCGCCCTGGTGCTGCTCTTCGACGTCCACGGTCACCAGTTCGATCGGCTCGTGCTTTTCGCCGTTGACGGTGCGGAACACCACGCGCGGCTTCGACACGGCGAGTTCGTAGCCTTCGCGACGCATGTTTTCCAGCAGGATGGTCAGGTGCAGTTCGCCGCGGCCCATGACTTCGAAGATGCCTTCTTCGTCGGTTTCCTTGACGCGCAGCGCCACGTTGTGTTGCAGCTCTTTCTGCAGGCGGTCCCAGATCTGACGGCTGGTGATGTACTTGCCTTCGCGGCCGGCCAGCGGGCTGGTGTTGACGCAGAAGTTCATGGTCAGGGTCGGTTCGTCGACCTTGAGCATGGGCAGCGGTGCCGGGTTGGCGGGGTCGGTCACGGTAACGCCGATGCCGATGTCGGTGATGCCGTTGATCAGCACGATCTCGCCCGGGCCGGCTTCGGTCGCCTGCACGCGCTCCAGACCCTGGAACGTCAGCACCTGGTTGACGCGGCCCTTGACGACCTTGCCGTCCGGTCCTTCCATGACGACCACGTCCATCATGGGCTTGATCGTGCCCTGGCTGATGCGGCCCACGCCGATGCGGCCGACGAAGGTCGAGAAGTCGAGCGCGGAAATCTGCAGCTGCAGCGGCGCTTCGGGGTCACCCTTTTGCGCAGGCACGTGCTTCAGGATGGTGTTGAACAGGGCCGACATGTCGGGGCCCCACTGCTCGCCGGCAGCGCCTTCTTCCAGCGACGACCAGCCGTTGATGCCCGAGGCATACACCACGGGGAAGTCGAGCTGTTCGTCGGTGGCGCCGAGCTTGTCGAACAGGTCGAAGGCGGCGTTGACCACCTTGTCCGGGTTCGCACCGGGCTTGTCGACCTTGTTCACCACCAGGATGGGCTTCAGGCCCAGGGCCAGCGCCTTCTTGGTCACGAAGCGGGTCTGCGGCATCGGGCCTTCCTGCGCGTCGATCAGCAGCACCACGCCGTCGACCATCGACAGCGCGCGTTCCACTTCACCGCCGAAGTCCGCGTGGCCCGGGGTGTCGACGATGTTGATGTGCGTGCCTTCCCAGGTCACGGCGCAGTTCTTGGCCAGGATCGTGATGCCACGTTCCTTTTCGATGGCGTTGTTGTCCATCACCGTGTCGACGACCTTCTCGTGATCGGCGAAGGTGCCCGACTGGCGCAGCAGCTGGTCGACCATCGTGGTCTTGCCATGGTCCACGTGGGCAATGATGGCGATATTGCGGATTTGCTTGGTACTCATGGTGTCGCTTCGGTCTGTTGTGCGTTCAAAAGAATTTGCTGGATTTCGATGGGGTTCAGCAAGCGCCCCGGGATCAATTCACCGGCCTTGACGTGGGCAGAGCCCAGGAAGGCCGGCGGCTCGGTGCCGAACACGGCCACCTCGCCCGCATCGGCCCAGTCGCCGCTGCGGCGCAGGCCCGAAAGAAAACGTGCCGCATCTTCCGCGCCGAGCGTGACGCGGCTGTGGCCGTCCACCAGCGATTCGGCAGGCAAGAGCTGCGCCAGGCGCTCCTCTTCGTCCATCGCCTCGAGGGCTTCGAGCGTGATGCACTGTGCCTCGACGAAATTGCCGGTGGCGGTGCGCCGCAGCGAAGTCAGGTGCGCGCCGCATCCCAGGGCCTCGCCGATGTCTTCGCCGAGGGTGCGGATGTAGGTGCCCTTGCTCACGGTCGCTACTATTTTGATAGTGGCCAACCCTTGCGCATCGCCCGCTTCAGCCAGTTTCAGCTTGTAGATCACGACGTCGCGGGGCGCCCGCTCGATCTCTATGCCTTCGCGGGCGTATTCGTACAGCGCCTTGCCGTCCTTCTTGAGCGCGCTGTGCATCGGAGGCACCTGGCGGATCGGGCCGGTGAACTGCCCCTCGACGCGCACCAGATCATCGGGTGTCACATGCACGGGCCGCTCGGCGATCACATCGCCCTCGGCATCGCCGGTGGCGGTCTTCACACCGAGAAGCGCCGTGGCCTCGTAGGTCTTGTCGGCGTCCAGGTGCAGTTGGCTGAACTTGGTGGCCGCGCCGAAACACAAGGGCAGGACCCCGGTCGCGAGCGGATCGAGCGTGCCGGTATGGCCCGCTTTTTCCGCGCGCAGCAACCACTTGGCCTTCTGCAAGGCCTGGTTGCTGGAGAGTCCCAGCGGTTTGTCGAGCAACAACACCCCATGCACAGGGCGCCGCTGCACCCTTGTGCGTGGCGCGTTCATGGCTATTCGTCTTTCGAACGCGAGGCGACGGCTTGCGCGATGAGCGCGTTCATGTCGGCCGCGCGCTCGGTGGTGCGGTCGAACAGGAAGTGCAGCGTAGGCACCGTGTGAATGTGCAGGCGCTTGAACAGGCCGTTGCGCAGGAAGCCCGCGGCCTGGTTCAACGCTTCGGTGGTCTCGTCCACGTCACCCGTGAGCACGCTGAAGAAGATCTTCGCGTGCGCATAGTCGGGCGTGACCTCGACGGCCTGGATCGTGACCATGCCCACGCGCGGGTCCTTCAAGTCGCGCGCGATCAGTTCCGTCAGATCCCGCTGGATCTGGTCGGCAACCTTGAACGCGCGATTGGGGGCGGCGGCTTTTCTTTTCGGCATGGACTCTTTCGCTTCGAACGCTTACAGCGTCCGGGCGATTTCCTTGATTTCGAAGAATTCGAGCTGATCGCCTTCTTTGATGTCGTTGTAGTTCTTGAGCTTGATACCGCACTCAAAACCTTCGCGGACTTCGCGGACATCGTCCTTCATGCGCTTGATCGAGTCGACTTCGCCGGTGTAGATCACCACGTTGTCGCGCAGCAGGCGGAAATGCGCGCTGCGGTTGACCGAGCCGGAAGTGACGTACGAGCCTGCGACCGTACCGATCTTCGAGGCCACGAACACCGTGCGGATCTCGGCCGAGCCGATGATCTCTTCGCGGCGCTCCGGTGCCAGCATGCCCGACATTGCGACCTTGATCTCGTCCACAGCGTCGTAAATGATGCTGTAGTAGTTCAACTGCACGCCGTTGTTCTCGGCCAGCTTGCGCGCACCGGAATCGGCCCGCACGTTGAAACCGATCACCACGGCCTTCGAGGCGATGGCCAGGTTGATGTCGCTTTCGCTGATGCCGCCGACACCAGCGTACACCATCTGCACCTTGACCTCTTCGGTCGCCAGCTTGAGCAGCGACTGGGCCAGCGCTTCCTGCGAGCCCTGCACGTCGGCCTTGATGATGATGCGCAGCGTCTGCACTTCGCCCGCCGACAGGTCGGTGAACATGTTCTGCAGGTTCGCGGCCTGCAGCTTCGCCAACTTGGTGTTGCGGAACTTGCCGGCACGGTAGGTGGCGATTTCACGCGCTCGGCGCTCGTCGCTCATCACCATGAATTCGTCGCCCGCTTGCGGCACTTCGGTCAGACCCTGGATCTCGACCGGGATCGAAGGACCCGCGGACTTGATCGTCTTGCCGTCTTCGTCGAGCATGGCGCGCACGCGGCCATAGGTCGAACCCGCCAGCACCACGTCGCCCGCCTTGAGCGTGCCCGACTGGATCAGCACCGTCGCCACCGGGCCGCGGCCCTTGTCGAGCTGCGCTTCGATGACCAGGCCCTTGGCCGCGGCATCCACCGGCGCCTTGAGCTCCAGCACTTCGGCCTGCAGCAACACCTGTTCGAGCAGGTCGTCGATGCCCTCGCCCGTCTTGGCGGAAACCTTCACGAACGGCACGTCGCCGCCGTACTCTTCCGGCACCACCTCTTCGGCCACCAGTTCCTGCTTCACGCGGTCCAGATTGGCGTCGGGCTTGTCCACCTTGTTGATTGCAACCACGATCGGCACACCTGCAGCCTTGGCGTGCTTGATGGCTTCCTTGGTCTGGGGCATGACGCCGTCGTCGGCCGCCACCACCAGGATCACGATGTCCGTGGCCTGCGCACCGCGGGCACGCATGGCGGTGAACGCCTCGTGACCGGGGGTGTCGAGGAACGACACCATGCCGCGTGCGGTTTCCACGTGGTAGGCACCGATGTGCTGCGTGATGCCGCCGGCTTCGCCCGCTGCAACCTTGGCGCGGCGGATGTAGTCCAGCAGCGAAGTCTTGCCGTGGTCGACGTGACCCATGACGGTCACGACCGGTGCGCGCGGCAAGGACTCGGCGGTTTGCGCCGACACGTCATCGTCGGTGAAGGCTTCCGGATCGTCCAGCGCGGCAACCACGGCGTTGTGACCCATGTCCTCCACGATGATCATCGCGGTGTCCTGGTCGAGCGACTGGTTGATGGTCGCCATCATGCCGAGCTTCATCAGCTGCTTGATGACTTCCTGCGCCTTCACGGCCATCTTGTGGGCCAGTTCGGCCACGGTGATGGTTTCGGGAACGTGCACCTCGAGAACGCGCGCCTCGACCGGTGCGGCCGGTGCGTGCTGCTCGTCGTGACCGCCGCGGTCGTTGCCACGGCGACCACGCGGGCCTCCGCGCCAGTTGCCGCGACTGACACCGCCGCTGGCATCGCCGCGTGTCTTGATTTCCTTCTTCTTGGCAGGATCGCCGGCCCAGCTCGACGAGAGCTTGGCGGACTTGACTTCCTTGCCGGCACCGGCAGCGCCAGGCGCTGCGGCAGCACCCGGTGCGGCTGGCGCGCCGGGACGCGGCGCGGGCGTGGCGGGCTTGTGCAGCGTGCCCTTGACCGCGGCCTTTTCGGGCTGCGGCTTCTCGGGAGCCTTGTGCGGCACCAGCACGCGGGCCGGTGCATTCATCATGGCGCGGATGGCTTCGGCTTCGGCGAGGGCCTTGCGGCGACGCTCGTCCAGGTCCTTGGCGCGGGCGGCTTCCTCGTCGGCACGGGCCTTCGATTCGGCGGCGGCCTTGGCCTTCGCGTCTTCCTTGGCTTGCGTGGCGGCGTTCTGCGCGGCGAGCTTGGTGTCGGCGGCCTGCTGTTCGGCGGCTGCGGCGGCGGCAATCACTGCGGGAGCAGGTGCGGCTGCGGGCCTGGAGTGCGCGTCTTTGCTGGCCGCGTTGACTGCGGCGGTCTCTGCAAACGCAGCGGCCTTCTTCGCGGCGGCGATGCGCACGGCTTCCTGCTGTGCCTGCTCAGCCTGTTCGGCGCGCTCGACCTTCTCGGCCTGTTCGCGATCGCGGGCTTCGGCTTCTTCGCGCAGACGACGCTTTTCGGCCAGTTCTTCTTCCTGGCGGCGGATCAGCTCGGCCTGGCGGCGCGCCTCTTCCTCGCGGCGGGCCAGTTCGGCCTCGTCGACGCGCGGAGCTTCGGGAGCCTCGACCGGCGCTTCTTCCGCATGCTGTGCCGATTCCGGCGTGGCCGGATGACCGTCCTCGCGCTGGATGAAGGTGCGCTTCTTGCGCACCTCGACCTGGATCGTGCGGGCGCGGCCGGTGGCGTCGGCCTGCTTGATCTCGCTGGTCGACTTTTTCGTCAGCGTGATCTTCTTGCGCTCGGGCTCGACGGTGCCGTGGCTGGCCTTGAGGTGGCCGAGCAGGCGTTGCTTGTCAGCCTCGGTGAGCGCGTCGGTGGCGGCCGCTTTGGGCACACCTGCGCTCTTGAGCTGGTCAAGCAAGGTTTCGGGAGTCTTCTTGAGCTCGTTCGCGAACTCGGCGACAGTGGTACTGGACATATTGGTTTCGTGCCTTCATGACCGTCACTCTTGGCCAGCGAACCAATGTTCGCGGGCTTTCAAGATGAGGGTTTTGGCGTCATCGGCGCTGTGGCCGGTGATCTCGGTGAGTTCATCGACCGCGAGGTCGGCAAGATCGTCACGGGTGTTGACACCCGCTTCGGTCAGCTTGGGAATCAGCTCGGGGTCGAGGCCCTCGAGGTCGTGCAGGTCTTGCGATACCTGCGGCTGGACCTCGACGCCCTCTTCCTTGGCGATTTCCATGGTCAACAGCGCATCCTTGGCGCGCGTGCGCAGCTCATTGATGGTGTCTTCGTCGAAGGCTTCGATCTCCAACATTTCGGAAATTGGCACGTAGGCCACTTCCTCGAGGCTGTTGAAGCCTTCGGCGATCAGGATGTCGGCGATTTCCTCGTCGACATCGAGCTTTTCCATGAAGAGCTTGCGGCTGGCATCGGTTTCGACGGCCTGCTTCTGCGCAGACTCGTTGGCGTCCATGATGTTGATCTTCCAGCCGGTGAGGTCGGAAGCCAGGCGTACGTTCTGGCCGCCGCGGCCGATGGCGATGGCGAGGTTCTCCTCGTCGACCACCACGTCCATGGCGTGCTTTTCTTCGTCGACCACGATCGACGACACGTTGGCCGGTGCCAGGGCACCGATCACGAACTGGGCCGGGTCTTCGCTCCACAGCACGATGTCGACGCGCTCGCCGGCGAGCTCGTTGGTCACGGCGTTGACACGGGTGCCGCGCACGCCGACACAGGTGCCGATCGGGTCGACGCGCTTGTCGTGCGAGAGCACGGCGATCTTGGCGCGCGAACCCGGGTCACGGGCGCAGCTCTTGATTTCGAGCAGGCCCTGTTCGATTTCGGGCACTTCCTGGCGGAACAGCTCGATCATGAACTCGGGTGCCGAGCGCGACAGGATGATCGGCGCGCCGCGCAGCGTCAGGTCGACCTCCATGATCATGGCCCGCACGCGGTCGCCGTTGCGCAGGTTTTCCTTGGCGATCATCTCGCTGCGGCGCAGGCGGCCTTCGACGCGACCGGCCTCGACGATGATGTCGCCCTTGTCCAGGCGCTTGACGGTGCCCACGAAGATCTTGTCGCCGCGCGACATGAAGTCGTTGAGCAGCATCTCGCGCTCCGCGTCGCGGATCTTCTGCAGGATGACCTGCTTGGCGGCCATGGCGCCGATACGGCCGATGGGCACCGAGTCCACCGCTTCTTCGATGTACTCGCCGACTTCGATGTCCGACATTTCTTCCTTTGCCTCGAACAGGAGAATTTCCTGGTCGGGCAACTGCAGGCCGGCTTCATCGGGAACGACGTGCCAGCGGCGGAAGGTTTCGTAGTCGCCGCTGTCGCGATCGACCACCACGCGGATGTCCACATCGCCCTGATGGAGCTTCTTGGTGGCTTGCGCCAGTGCGGATTCGACCGCGCCGAAGACGACGTCACGTTCGACGTTCTTCTCGCGCGAGATCGCATCCACCAACATCAACATTTCGCGATTCATGCCACCACTCCTCTGGTCAGTCCGGAACCTGCGTTCCGTCGTCAATATCCGAAAAACCCGGTTGGGTTTTGGCCTTGCGGCCCTTGAAATCCACAATGGGCGCCAGCCGCGCGTCGCGCAGCTCGTCCAAAACGAAGCCCAGCGCATGCAACGGTGCAGGCGCGCGCTTCTTGCTCACTTTTTGTCCAGGCTTGGCCTCGGGCGCATCGCTCCAGACGATCTGCCAGCCCTGGGCGCCATCCGCCTGCTCGACACGCTCCAGCGTGCCGCGAAATTTCTTGCGATTGGCCGACACCTGGCCCGCCGCCGCCGCGCCCATGGGCGCTTTCAACGTGATGTCGATGATCTCGCCCACGAAGCGCCCGAAATCCTGCTCGCTGCGCAGCGGGCGGTCGATACCGGGCGAGGACACCTCGAGCCGCTTGTATTCGACACCGTCCACTTCGAGCGCGAACTGCAACTGACGCGTGACCTTCTCACAGTCTTCGACCGTCACGAAGGGGTCCGGCACACCGGCTGCAACAGCTTCCGATGTGGGGGGCGTCCACGGCAAATCAATCGTCACGCGCAGCGTTCCCCCGACCGAGCGTTCGATCTCGATCAGGTCATAGCCGAGACCGGCCACGGTTTGTTCCACTATTTGCTGCAATGCCACGTGTTCGAAAGTGCCTTTTAAATACGGGACCTGGGCAATCCGCGCGCCACGGATACCAGGTTGCTGGGATGTCCAGAATGCACAGACCAAAAAAAACGGGCGGTTGGTACCCGCCCGTTTGGTCGTGAGCCTCGAATTATATGCTGTTTGCGCAATAAATGAAGAGGCTAAAGCACTCAAACAGCCATTGGACGGCGAGATTTGGCCCAAACCCATGCAAATAAAACCGCGCCGAGCGCCAATGCCGCCGCCGCGACAAGCAACGGCACCTGAAACGACCCCGTCCGCTGGGCCAGCGGCGCGGCAAACAGCGGTCCGATGATCTGCCCGACCCCATAGGACGCCGTCGCATAGCCGATCAGACCGGCCGCCGCGTTGCCGCGCAGCCGGCGTGCGTCCCGCATTGCAAAAAGAGTGATGGCGGTGAACGGCATCCCCAACAGCAGACTGCCGAGCGCAAAGCCGCCGATGGTCGGCCATGCCACCGACAGCACGACACCGAGCGCCTGCAGCGCGTAGGCGCCGGCCAGAAGCAGCCGGTTGTCCCAATGCGACGGCGCCCGTGCGCCGATCAGCGCACCGGGAATGATGGCCAGCCCGAACAGCGGCCAGAAGAAGTCGGGCCACGACGAGCCGGGCAGTGCCTGCCGGGCAATCACGGGCAGGAAGGTCGCGGTGATGATGTAGCCGAATCCGGCCAGCCCATAGAGCGCCACCAGCCAGATCGCATCGCTGCGGTCGGCGGCCGATGCGCTGGCGCGCGCTGCCGCCGCCGGTTCGGCAGCCGCAGCGCCGCCAGCTTGCGCTTGCTCGGCGTCGTCGAACACCCGCCAGATCACGGCGACGAGCACGATCGCCAGGATGCCCAGGCCGATCCACCCCGCCTCGGAGCCCCAGCGCCCGAGCGCCCCGCCCAGCAGGCCCGTCATCGCGATGCCGATGCCCGGGCCGGTGTAGATCACGCCCGCCAGCATCGGCGAGTTGGTCTCCGCCAGCCTGCGCAGCCCCCAGCCGGAGGCGAACACGAAGACCCAGGCGCTCATCACGCCGGCCGCCGCGCGCAGGATGCCCCAGCTCGTGAAGCTGTGCAGCAGCCCCATGCCGACCAGCAACGCCGCCGTGGCCAGCAGCCCGCCGCGCACCATGCTCGATGCCTTGATGCCGATGGCCGCGCAGCTGACCGCCCCCAGAAAGTAGCCCAGGTAGTTGAGCGACGCCAGCAACCCGCCGGCCGCGAGCTCCAGCTTTCCCTCGTGCAACATGATGGGCAGCATGGGCGTGAACGCAAAGCGCCCCAGGCCCATGGCCACCGACAGGGTGACCATGCAGGCCAGCGCCGCGCGCCACGCCCCGCGACGGTCGCGTCCGATTTCCGACATTGCTTGCAGTCTCCGTTTATTCCAGCAGCGCGGCGGCCACCAGCTTTTTTGTATAGGGGTGCTCGGGCGCGTCGAGCACGCGCTCGACCGCCCCGGCCTCGAGGATGGCCCCGTCCTTCATCACGATGACCTGGTGCGCCATGGCGCGGATCACCTCCACGTCGTGCGTGATCAGCAGGTAGCTCAGCCCGCGCTCGCGCTGCAGGCGCTGCAGCAGGCCGAGCACCTGCTTCTGGATGGTCACGTCGAGCGCGCTGGTGGGTTCGTCGAGCACCAGCAGTTGCGGATCGACGATGAGCGCACGCGCAATCGCCAGCCGCTGGCGCTGCCCGCCCGAAAACTCATGCGGGTAGCGGTCGAGCAGCGAGGGAAACTGGGCCTCGGCCAGCCCGACGTCGGCAAGTGCGGCGAGCGAACGGGCGCGGCGCGCCTCGGCATCGAGCTTGGGCGCATGAACGCGCAGCCCCTCCCCCACGATCTGCTCGACCGTCATGCGCGGCGAAAGCGAGGAGAACGGGTCCTGGAACACCACCTGCATCACCCGGCGCAGGCCCAGGTCGGACGCGCGATCGACCGCCCAATCCTTGCCCGCGACCTTCAGCGCGCCCTGGTGACGCAGCAGCCCCAGCGCCGCCAGCGCGAGCGTCGACTTGCCCGAACCCGATTCGCCGACCACGCCGAGCGTCTCGCCCGGCGCAATGCGAAAACTCGCGCCCTGCACCGCCACGAACTCGCCCTTGCGAAACCAGCCGCCGATGCCGGGCCGGGGCACCGGATAGGTCACGCGCAAAGCTGTGGCCTCGAGCACCGGCGCTGCGCCGCTCGACGGCACGGCCGCAACTTGTCGCTCGGGGTGGCTGTCGATCAGCTTGCGGGTGTAGGGGTGCTGCGGCGCCTCGAACACCGGCGCGACCGCCCCGTGCTCGACGATGTGACCGTTCTCCATCACCGCCACGCGGTCGGCGAAGCGGCGCACCAGGTTCAGGTCGTGCGTGATCAGCAGCACCGCCATGCCGTGCTTGCGCTGCAGTTCGGCCAGCAGGTCGAGGATCTGCGCGCGCACGGTGACGTCCAGCGCCGTGGTCGGCTCGTCGGCCAGCAGCAGGCGCGGTTTGCAGGCCAGGGCCATCGCGATCATGGCGCGCTGGCGCTGGCCGCCCGACAGCTGGTGCGGAAACGCCTGCGCGCGCCGCGCCGGCTCCGGAATGCCCGTGTCGGCCAGCAACTGGACGGCGGCCGCCTGCGCGGCGCGGGCCGACAGCCCTTCGTGAAGCTCCAGCACCTCGGCGATCTGGTCGCCCACGCTGTAGAGCGCGTTCAGCGCGGTCATCGGCTCCTGGAAGATCATCGCGATCTCCCTGCCGCGGATGCCACGCAGCTGGCGCTCCGGAATCGATAGCAGGTCACGCACGTCCGACGCGCGTTCCCCGCCAAAAAGCCTTGCAACGCCAGTGACGTCGGCGTTCTGCACCAGCCGCAGCAGCGACAGCGCCGTGACCGTCTTGCCCGAGCCCGACTCGCCGACCAGCGCGAGCTTTTCGCCGGCGGCTATATGGAAGTCGATGCCGTGCACCACCTCCTTGCCGCCGAAGGCGACGCGCAGGCCCTTCACGTCGATGAGGGGGGGATTCATGGAGTTGCCGTCCGTCACTTGTCGGCCTTTCGCGGATCGAGCGCATCGCGCAGCGCGTCGCCCATGAAGGTCAGCAGCATCAGCGTGACGACCAGCACGGCGAAGGTGGAAAGGGAAATCCACCAGGCATCGATGTTGGCCTTGCCCTGGCTCAGAAGTTCGCCGAGCGACGGCGTGCCGGGCGGCACGCCCAGGCCCAGGAAGTCGAGCGAGGTCAGGGCGAGGATGGCGGCGCTCATGCGAAACGGCAGGAAGGTGACGACCGGCACCATGCTGTTGGGCAGGATGTGGCGCCACATGATCTGCAGGTTGCTCACGCCCAGCGCGCGCGCGGCGCGCACGTAGTCCATCTGTCGGTTGCGCAGGAACTCGGCGCGCACGTAGTCGGCCAGGCCCATCCAGCCGAAAAGGCTCAGCAGAATGAGCAGCAGCGCCACGCTGGGCGCGAAGATCGCGCTGAAGATGATCAGCAGGTAGAGCTCGGGCATGGAGCTCCAGATTTCGATGAAGCGCTGGAACAACAGATCGGTCTTGCCGCCAAAAAAGCCCTGCACCGCGCCGCTGACGATGCCCAGAACCACCCCGATCACGGTGAGCGCGAGCGCAAACAGCACGCTCACGCGAAAGCCGTAAATCAGTTGCGCGAGCAGGTCGCGGCCGCGGTCGTCGGAACCAAGAAAGTTTTCGCCCGATGGCGCGGCCGGATTGGGTTGGGACGCGAAGTAGTTGAGAGTGCGCGGACCGTAAGGATTCGGCGCATACACCGCCCAGTTGGCGCCAGCGGTGATGCGCTCCCTGATGAAAGGATCCAGGTAGTCGGCCGACGTCTCGAAGTCACCGCCAAAGGTTTTTTCCGAATAGTCGCGCAGCACGGGAAAATAGGTCTGGCCTTCGTACCGCACGACGAGTGGTTTGTCGGTGGAAATCACTTCCGCGAAGAGACTCAAGACCACCAGTGTCGAGAAAACGACGAGGCTCCAGAACCCCAGAGGATTGCGACGAAAGCGACGCCAGGCGCGAACGCGCGGGCTGACCGACTTGACAGGTGCGCTAGTCAAACTTGACCCTCGGATCGACCCATACATAACAAAGATCGGAAATCAGCTTGGTCACCAAGCCGATCAGCGTGAAAAGGTACAACGTGCCCAACACCACCGGATAGTCGCGCCGGATCACGCTCTCGTAGCTCAGGAGGCCCAGGCCGTCGAGCGTGAAAAGGGTCTCTATCAGCAGCGCGCCAGTGAAGAAGGCGCCGATGAACGCCGCTGGAAAGCCCGTGATTATGGGAATCAGCGCGTTGCGGAACACATGCTTCCAGAGTACCTGGCGCTCGGTGAGTCCCTTGGCCCTGGCCGTCAGCACGTACTGCTTGCGGATCTCTTCGAGAAAGGAGTTCTTGGTCAGCATGGCCGTGACGGCGAAGCTACCGAGCACCATCGCCGACACCGGCAATGCGATGTGCCACAGGTAATCGACGATGCGCGCACCCCAACTCAAGGTTTCCCAGTTCGGCGAGGTCAGCCCCCGAAGCGGAAACCATTGCAGCTTGCCGCCAAAAATTACCAAGAGCGCCACGCCGAGCACGAAGCCGGGAATGGCATAGCCGACGAGCACGATGAGCGTGGTGACGAAGTCGAAGCGCGACCCGGCCCGTACCGCCTTGGCCACACCCAACGGAACGGCAATGAGGTAGCTGATGAAGAAGGTCCACAGCCCGAGGCTGATGGAGACTGGTAGCTTCTCCTTCACAAGTTCCCACACCGCCTTGCGTTGATAGAAGCTCGTGCCGAGGTCGAGCTGTGCGAACGACTTGAGCATCGTCCAGAACCGCTCGTGGGCCGGCTTGTCGAAACCGTAGAGCACCTTGATTTCCTCGATGCGCTGCGGATCCAGGCCTTGGCGACCACGGTATCCGGCGCCGCTGGCAGCCGCGCCCTCCCCGCCCGAATCCCTGCCCTGAAGCTGGGAAACCAACTGCTCCACCGGACCGCCGGGCACGAACTGGATGACCGCGAAAGTGACGATCAACACGCCGAGCAGCGTCGGAATCATCAACAGCAAGCGCTTGAGGATGTAGGTCGCCATGAATGTATGCCTGACTTTATTTGTTGGAAGGCGAAGCCCACCAGGTCGACAGCGCCCAGTCGTCGGCCTGGTAGTAAGGCGGAATCGTCGGCGGCAACACGAAGCGACCTGGCCTGTACCCGATCAGGAAGGAGTTGCTGTAGTACTGAGGGATCGAGTAATAGCCGTTAGACAGCACGCGATCCAGCGAACGCATGGCGGTGGCGAGTTCCACGCGCGTGGTGGCCATCGCAACCTTGCCCAAAATGGCGTCAACAGCAGGGTCTGCCACGCCCCACGAGTTGGCAGAGCCCACTGTGTCAGCGGCCTTCATGCCAAAAAGCTCGAAGAGTTCGCCGCCCGGTGCGGTGCTCCCAAGCAAGCGCCTCGATGTCATCTCGAAGTCAAAGTTGTCCATGCGTTGCTGCGCGAGCGAGAAGTCGACCGTGCGGAAAGTCATTTCGATCCCCAGCTTGCGCAGTGCGGTCTGAAACGGCGTCGCCACGCGGATCAGTGAAGGCTGGTCGTTGAGGAATTCGATGGTGAATGCCTCGCCCTTCGCATTGCGCAGCGCGCCGTCCTTGTAGTTCCAGCCAGCCTCGGCGAGCAATGTGCGCGCCTGGCGCAAGTTCTCGCGCAGGCTGTTGGGCGGCACGGTGCTCGAGGGAACCGGAGCAGGGCCGAACACCTCCGGCCGGAGCTTGGCTCGAAGCGGCTCCAGCAGCGCCAGTTCGTCCGGCTTGGGCAAGCCCTCGGCGTGAAACTCGCTGTTCGGAAAGTAGCCCTGTGCGCGCGTGTAGATGCCGTAGAAAAGCTGGCGGTTGAGCCATTCAAAGTCCACCGCCAGCCCGATCGCCTGCCGCACACGAACGTCCTTGAACTTCTCCTTGCGCGCATTGAACACGTAGCCTTGAAAATCCCCGGGGTTGTTGTTCTTGAACTCGCGCTTCAGAATCTCGCCGCTGTCGAATTGCTTGCCCTTGTACTGGCGCGCCCAATTGCGAGACGTGAACTCGCGCATGAAATCGAACTCGCCAGCCTTGAGCCCCTCGAAACGGGAAGTTTCGTCGAGGTAGACCTTGTACGTGACACGGTCAAAGTTGAACTGCCCCTTGCGTACCGCAAGGTCGACGCCCCAGTAATCTGCGCGACGCACGTAGGTGATGTCGCGGCCCAGGCGGTCGCTGACCGGTCGGTAGGGGCCCGAGGCGACCGGCACGTCTGTCGTGATCTGGTCGAACGGCTTGCCCGCGCCCCATTTCTGGCTGAACACCGCCATGCCGCCAACCACCAGGGGCAACTCGCGGTTCGGGTTGGCGAAGTCGAAGCGAACGGTGCGCTCGCTCACTGCACTGGCGCCCTTCACTTCGGCGTAGATCGTGCGGTACGCCGGCGAAGCGAGCTTGCCAGTCAACGTCTTGAACGAGTGCACGACGTCTGCCGCAAGCACCGGCGATCCATCGTTGAAGCGCGCCTTCGGATTGATGCGGAAAGTGGCGGACAGTCGGTCGGGCGCGACCTCCACATCTTCGGCCAGCAGGCCATAGCCAGTGGTCGGTTCCTCCATGTTGCCGATGAGCAAGCTCTCGAACATCAGGGGGCCCACTCCCGACGGCGCGGTCCCCTTGAGCGTGAACGGATTGAACTTGTCGAAGTTGGTCGGGCGAGTCGGAGGCACCATGCGGATCTCACCACCCTTTGGGGCATCCGGATTGAGGTATTCGAAATGCGTGAATCCCGCCGGGTACTTGATGTCACCGAACTGTGCGTAGGCATGGGCGGCCCACGAGGGGGTCGCCGAGAACGCCAACACCATCCAGAGCAGCCAACCTCGCATGCGAGAATTCTGCCCAAGATTTTCACAAGGCAACTTCATGGGCTTTCTTTCCGGCAAAAAACTGTTGATCACCGGTGTGTTGAGCAATCGCTCCATTGCGTATGGCATTGCCAAGGCCTGTCATGAACAGGGCGCGGAGCTCGCCTTCAGCTATGTCGGCGAGCGATTCAAGGACCGTATCACCGAATATGCCGCAGACTTCGGCTCGAAGCTGATTTTCGACTGCGACGTGGGCAACGACGCGCAGATCGACAAGCTCTTCGCCGACCTGGCGCAAACCTGGCCCACGTTCGACGGCTTCGTGCACAGCATCGGCTTCGCGACCCGCGAATCCATTTCAGGCGACTTCCTCGACGGACTCTCGCGCGAAGGCTTCAAGATCGCGCACGACATCAGCGCATACAGCTTCCCGGCCATGGCCAAGGCCGCCCTGCCCTACCTCAACGAAAAGTCGGCCCTGCTCACGCTGACCTACCTGGGTGCCGAGCGCGCGCTGCCCAACTACAACACCATGGGCCTGGCCAAGGCTTCACTCGAAGCCTCCGTGCGCTACACGGCCGCCTCGCTGGGCCCGAAGAACATGCGCGTGAACGGCATCAGCGCCGGACCGATCAAGACACTCGCGGCCAGCGGCATCAAGGGCTTCGGCAAGATGCTCGCCGCCGTGGCCGAGGCCTCGCCGATCCGCCGCAACGTGACCATCGAGGAAGTCGGCAACGTGGCCGCTTTCCTGCTGAGCGACCTGGCCAGCGGTGTGACGGCGGAGATCACGTATGTCGACGGTGGTTTCAGCAACGTCGTGGGCGGAATGGCCGAGTAATTTCAGCAGAAACCCGCTGGTACGGTCGCCAGGCGGTCGTATGCAGCTATCTATTCAATAGCACCGTGCTGAGCCGACGCTCCCTCCTTCTTGCTGCTTTCGGCCTCGTCGCCGCACACGCCGTGTTCGCGCGCGACGCCGCGCCCTCGCTGATGCTGGCCGAGGTCTACCGCCCCGGCATGTCGCTGTCCGACTACTGGGTCAGCGAGAAATACGACGGCGTGCGCGGCTACTGGGACGGCAAGCAGTTATGGACGCGCGGCGGCGAACGCGTCGTGGCACCCGCATGGTTCACAGCCCCGCTGCCCAAACAGCCGCTCGACGGCGAACTGTGGGCGGGCCGCGGCCGGTTCCCGCATGCGGTCTCGACGGTGCGCAGCCAGACGCCCAACGACACCGCGTGGCATGAGATGCGCTTCATGGTGTTCGACCTGCCCGCCCAGGCCGGCGACTTCAGCGCGCGGCTGACCGCCCTGCGCAAGCTGCTCCCCGTCACCGACGCACCGTGGGTGGTGCCCGTGCCGCAAGAGCGCGCGACCACGCACGAAGCGCTGCAGGCGCTGCTCGACAAGACGGTGAAGATGGGCGGCGAAGGCCTGATGCTCCACCGCGGCAGCTCGAGCTATCGCGGCGAGCGCAACAGTGACCTGCTGAAGGTCAAGCCCTACGACGAAGCCGAGGCCCGCGTCGTCGAGCATGTGGCCGGCAAGGGCAAGCACGCGAGCCGGCTCGGCGCGCTGGTGGTCGAAACCGCCGACGGCAAGCGCTTCAAGCTGGGCACCGGCCTGACCGACGCCGAACGGGAGAACCCGCCCGCCATCGGCAGCTGGGTGACCTACCGCTACAACGGCACCACCGCCAAGGGGCTGCCGCGTTTCGCCCGCTTCATGCGGGTGCGAGAAGGCTAGGCACAGGCCATTCGATCGGGCCGGGCGGCCCGACCCGCAGGCCTGTTTACTGCACTGCCCTGACGCAGTCCGCGTAGTAGCGCTTCTTGCCCGTCTCGTCGACGCGCGCCACCAGGCCGTGGATGTCGGTCTCGAAGCCCGGACACTGCGAGTTGAACTCGCGCGAGAACCGCAGGTAGTCGACGATCTTCTTGTTGAACACTTCGCCTGGAATCAGCAGCGGAATGCCCGGCGGGTACGGCGTGATCAGGCTGGTGGTGATGCGGCCTTCGAGCTCGTCGATTTCCACGCGTTCGGTCTTGCGGTGCGCGATGTGGGCAAAGGCGTCGCTGGGCTTCATGGCCGGCGTCAGGTCGCTCAGGTACATCTCGGTCGTGAGGCGCGCCACGTCGAAGCGCGCATACAGCTTGTGGATGTGCTGGCACAGGTCGCGCAGGCCGAGCTTCTCGTAGCCCGGGTGCTGTTGGCAGAACTCCGGCAGGATGCGCCACATCGGCTGGTTGCGCGCATAGTCGTCCTTGAACTGCTGCAGCGCCGTGAGCAGCGTGTTCCAGCGGCCCTTGGTGATGCCGATGGTGAACATGATGAAGAAGCTGTACAGGCCGGTCTTCTCCACGATCACGCCGTGCTCGGCGAGGAACTTGGTCACCACGCTGGCCGGAATGCCGCTCTCCGCGAAGTTGCCTTCGAGGTCGAGGCCGGGCGTGACGATGGTCGACTTGATCGGGTCGAGCATGTTGAAGCCGTCGGCCAGGTCGCCGAAGCCGTGCCAGTTGCGCGGCGACTTCTTGGTCTTGCGCTTGGTGGCCTCCTTCTCGCCCTTCATGATCCAGTCGTCCGCGCGGCCGATGCCTTCTTCGACCAGCTTCTCGGGGCCCCAGACCTTGAACCACCACTCTTCCGAGCCGAACTCTTCCTCGACCTTGCGCATGGCGCGGCGGAAGTCGAGCGCTTCGAGAATGCTCTCCTCCACCAGCGCGGTGCCGCCGGGCGGCTCCATCATGGCGGCGGCCACGTCGCAGCTCGCGATGATCGCGTACTGCGGGCTGGTCGACGAGTGCATCAGGTAGGCCTCGTTGAACAGGTCGCGGTCGAGCGCGCGGTTCTGCGAGTCCTGCACCAGCACGTGGCTGGCCTGGCTGATGCCGGCGAGCAGCTTGTGCGTGGACTGGGTGGCGAACACCAGCGAGTCCTTCGGCCGCACGCGGCGCTTGCCCATCGCGTGGTACGCGCCGTAGAACGGGTGGAAGGCCGCGTGCGGCAGCCAGGCCTCGTCGAAGTGCAGCGTGTCGACGTAGCCGTCGAGCATGTTCTTGATGGTCTCGGTGTTGTAGATCACGCCGTCGTAGGTCGACTGGGTGAGCGTCATCACGCGCGGCTTGACCGTTTCAGGGTCCACATGCGACAGCAAGGGGTTGGCCTTGATCTTGGCCTTGATGGCGCTCTGCTCGAACTCGCTCTGGGGAATCGGGCCGATGATGCCGAAGTGGTTGCGCGTGGGCTTCATGAACACCGGAATCGCGCCGGTCATGATGATCGCGTGCAGGATCGACTTGTGGCAGTTGCGGTCGACCACCACCACGTCGTCGGGCGCGACCGTGTGGTGCCACACCATCTTGTTGCTGGTGCTGGTGCCGTTGGTCACGAAGAAGCAATGGTCGGCGTTGAAGATGCGCGCCGCATTGCGCTCGCTGGCCGCCACCGGGCCGGTGTGGTCGAGCAGCTGGCCCAGTTCTTCCACCGCGTTGCACACGTCGGCGCGCAGCATGTTCTCGCCGAAGAACTGGTGGAACATCCGGCCCACAGGGCTCTTGAGGAACGCCACGCCGCCCGAGTGGCCCGGGCAGTGCCACGAGTACGAGCCGTCTTCCGCGTAGTCGATGAGCGCCTTGAAGAACGGCGGCTGCACGCCTTCCAGGTAGCTCTTGGCCTCGCGAATGATGTGGCGCGCCACGAATTCGGGCGTGTCCTCGAACATGTGGATGAAGCCGTGCAGCTCGCGCAGGATGTCGTTCGGAATGTGGCGCGCGGTCTTGGTCTCGCCGTAGATATAAATGGGCACGTCCGCGTTCTTGCGCCGCACCTCGCCGATGAAGGTGCGCAGGTTCAGCACGGCCGGGTCGAGGTCGGGGCCGACAGTGAATTCTTCGTCGTCGATCGACAGGATGAAGGCGCTGGCGCGGCTTTGCTGCTGCGCGAACTGGCTCAGGTCGCCGTAACTCGTGACGCCCAGCACCTCGAAGCCCTCGCTCTCGAAGGCCTGCGCGAGCGCGCGAATGCCGAGGCCCGAAGTGTTTTCGGAACGGAAGTCCTCGTCGATGATGACGATGGGAAAGCGAAATTTCATGAGCGGGGCTCCGGACAGGCGGGGAGACAGACAGGCAAAGACGAGGCGCGAAGTGTACGGAATTCGGATGACGGATTCGGTCAGCTTCCTGCAAGACATTCGGGCCCGCCAGGCAAGCCCACCTCCTCCCGCGCCAGTACCCCTACGCACGGCAAGCGCTTGGGGTTCATGCCGCAGAATGGTGCGCATCGAACAAGCAAGAGAGGAGTCGACATGGCGAATTCCACCGTCTGGTGGCTGATTGCGGGGGTGGCCATCGTGGCCGAGTTGCTTTCGGGCACGGTCTACCTGCTGCTGCTCGCCGCCGGCTTCGCCGCCGCCGCGATCTCGGCGCACCTGGGCTTCGGTACCGTCACGCAACTCATCGTGGCGTCGGTGATCGGCGTGGGCGCCGTGCTGGTCTGGTATTCGGTCCAGCGCCGGCGCCCCGCCGCACCGCGGACCGGCACCAACCGCGACGTGAACCTCGACATCGGCGAGAGCGTGCAGGTCGATGCCTGGAATGCCGACGGCACCGCGACCGTTCGCTACCGCGGCGCGCAATGGACGGTGATTCAGCACGCAGGCAGCACCCCGTCCGCCGGAGAGCACCGCGTGGTCGAAGTGATCGGCAGCCGCCTCGTCGTCGACAAGGTTTAGTCAGTCCATAGAACTCAGAAAAGGAAGCGCACCATGGAATTTTCGGTCCCCCTCATCATCCTGGTCATCGCGATCATCTTCATCAGCCAGTCGGTCAAGTTCGTGCCGCAGCAGAACGCCTGGGTGCGCGAGCGCCTGGGCAAGTACCACAGCACGATGACGCCCGGCCCCAACTTCCTGATCCCGTTCATCGACCGGGTGGCCTACAAGCACAGCCTGAAGGAAATTCCGCTCGACGTGCCGAGCCAGATCTGCATCACGCGCGACAACACGCAGCTGCAGGTCGACGGCATCCTGTACTTCCAGGTGACCGATCCGATGCGTGCGAGCTATGGCTCGTCGAACTACATCGTGGCGGTGACACAGCTCGCGCAAACCTCGCTGCGCAGCGTGATCGGCAAGCTGGAGCTGGACAAGACCTTCGAGGAACGTGACGTCATCAACGCGCAGGTGGTGGCCGCCATCGACGAGGCGGCGCTCAACTGGGGCGTGAAGGTGCTGCGCTACGAAATCAAGGACCTGACGCCGCCGAAGGAAATCCTGCTGGCCATGCAGGCGCAGATCACCGCCGAGCGCGGCAAGCGCGCGCTGATCGCGGCCTCGGAAGGCCGCCGCCAGGAGCAAATCAACATCGCCACCGGCGAGCGCGAAGCCTTCATTGCCCGCTCCGAGGGCGAGAAGCAGGCGCAAATCAACAACGCACAAGGTGAAGCCGCGGCCATCACCGCAGTGGCCACGGCCACGGCCGACGCCATCGAGCGTGTGGCTGCAGCGATCCGCCAGCCGGGCGGCGAGCAGGCTGTTCAGCTCAAGGTGGCCGAACGCGCCGTCGATGCGTACGGCAAGGTCGCAGCAGATTCGAAGACCACACTGATCGTGCCGAGCAACATGTCCGAGACCGCAGCGCTCATTGCATCGGCGATGCGCATGATTCAGACCGGCAAAAGCGCCGGCCCGACCTGAAACGGCTCGAAGCCAAGCTATAATTTGAGGCTCAGGAGCGGTGGATGAGCGGTTTAAGTCGCACGCCTGGAAAGCGTGTGAGGGTTAATAGCCCTCCGCGGGTTCGAATCCCGCCTGCTCCGCCAGAGATTGATTGTTCGTAACCGTTCGCGAACATGCAGACAGCACAAGAAGCCCAAGTCGCCACAAGCACTTGGGCTTTTTTGTCATCTGTTCTGCAAGGCAATGCGTTGCTTTGCAACAACTAGGCATCGTGCACCGGGCGTTTCGTCTGGCAGTACGATTCAAAGGTTTTACTTTCAAGCCTGCAAAGGAGCCTCGATGGCTGGACAACCCCAAATCTCGCCGCGTGGCACGACATCGCTGGACCGCACCCTTCAAAAGAGCGAACAGGTGGCTGCCGATGTACAGCGCGCCTCGGACAACCTCGCCGTTGTGACCACCGTGCTCGAACAAGAGCTGCCCGCAGAGGTGCAGGTCGGCGAAGTGGCGCAGGCCATCGAGCACACGAGCCAGCTCGAGGGCAAACTGGCCAAGTCGGCCGAGAAGCTGGCGGAGGTCAATGCCGCGTTGAGCGAGGAAATCGAGAAGCGCCTCGAAGCCACGGCCGAGCGAGACGAAAGCCTGGCACTGGCCGAGAAGCTCAAGGCAAAAATCCGCGCCCAGAGCTCCAACTGACCCAGGCGGCACAACAGGCTCCCTGCGTCCGTATCCTTTCTCCTACGCTGCGGCGGCGTCAGGCACGCTACGCTATTGGTTCTCAAAGCGAAACCACGGCATGTCCCTCATCACGTTCCTCGTCGAGGACAACAAGACCATCAGGGATAACCTGGTCCCGGCACTCGAGGACCTGGTCAATGGCCATGTGGTCGGCTTCGCCGAAACCGAAACCGAAGCGCTGGCCTGGCTCGACACCCACCCCGACGACTGGCAACTGCTGATCGTCGACCTTTTCCTCAAGGAAGGCTCCGGCCTGGGCGTGCTGGCGGGCTGCAAGACACGCAAGCCGACGCAGCGCGTGGTGGTGCTCAGCAACTACGTCACGGTAGACATTCGCGCGCGCTGCGCGGCGCTCGGCGCCGATGCCGTGTTCGACAAGTCGCGCGACCTCGACGCCTTCATCGAGTACTGCAACACCGACCGCCCCTCGGGCCTCGCGCCGCTCTGAACGGCTCCGGCGGCAGACATGAAAAAAGGGCCCGAAGGCCCTTTTCTTTTTGGCGAATGCCAATCAGCGCACAACGGCGATCTGCGTGCGCACGCCACCCTTGTAGGTGTACAGCGTCAGCGCGCCGTTCTTGATGTCGCCCTTTTCGTCGAAGGCGATCGGGCCGGTCACGCCCTTGTATTGCACCTTGCCGACTTCAGACAGGTACTTTTCCGGATCGGAAGAACCGGCCTTGACCATGGCTTCGGCCAGCACGTTGACCGCGTCGTACACGTACGGTGCATAGATCTGCACTTCCACGCCGTTCTTGGTCTTGAACTTGGCCTTGAAGTCTTCCAGCGGCTGCTTGAAGTCACCGTCCACGCCGCCGGCTTCAGCGCACACCACCATGTCTTCACCGATGGCGTCGCCAGCCAGCTTGGGCAGCTCGCCGGTGCAAAGGCCATCACCGCCCATGAACTTGACGTTCAGGCCGAGTTGCTTGACCTGCTTGAGCATCGGGCCGCCGACAGCGTCCATGCCGCCGAAGAACAGCACGTCGGGCTTGGTCGCCTTGAGCTTGGTCAGGATGGCGTTGAAGTCGGTCGACTTGTCGGTGGTGAACTCGTGGCCCACGATGGTGGCGCCAGCAGCCTTGGCCGCCTTTTCGAATTCTTCGGCAACGCCTTGGCCGTAGGCTGTGCGGTCGTCGATCACGGCAATGTTCTTGCCCTTGAGCGTATCGACCGCGTACTTGCCCAGCGTGCCGCCGAGTTGCGTGTCGTCGGCCACCACACGGAACGTGGTCTTGAAGCCTTGACGCGTGTACTTCGGATTCGTGGCCGAAGGCGAGATCTGCGGAATGCCAGCGTCGCTGTAAAGCTTCGAGGCGGGAATGGTGGTACCCGAGTTCAGGTGACCGACCACGCCGTTGACCTTTTCGTCCACGAGCTTCTGGGCCACTGCGGTGCCTTGCTTCGGATCGCCGGCATCGTCTTCTGCAACCAGTTCGAACTTGGCGGTCTTGTCGCCGATCTTGAGGCCCTTGGCATTCAGGTCTTCGATGGCCATCTTGGCACCCATTTCGTTGTCCTTGCCCAGGTGGGCAATGGGACCGCTGGTAGGTGCCACGTGACCGATCTTCACGACCAGCGTTTCTCCGGCAGGTGCGGGTGCAGCTGCAGCCGGGGCCGCGGCGGTCGGCGCTGCAGCAGGCGCAGCAGCTTCTTCTTTCTTGCCGCAAGCCACGAGCGTGATTGCAGCCAGTGCGACCGCTGTCCATTTCAATTGCATGAGAACCTCCAGAACTTGGATAAAGAATAAAAAACCGGTCGTGTGATCCGGGCGCGCAAACCTCGCAAGTTTCGCGCCGCAGGCCAGCGGCACCCTCACGCCCTTGCGACCTGCGGCGCAGTTTAGCCGAGGATTTACGCGCCGGAAGCTGGCGTAGACCCTGTGTTCTCGGAGAGTTCGGCGGCCATTGCCTCGATGACCAGCGCGCGCAAAACAGCCTCGATTTCAGCGCGCAAACGCGGAACCATTGCATCGAGTTGATGCTGAATGGCGGCTGACACCGTGTCGCTCAAACGTTCTTCCAGCGACAGGTCGACGCGCTGCAGCACGCGGTGCAGGAGTTGCTCTTCGAGGCTGACGATTTCGGCTTGCGTCAGCTGCGCCGCCGGCGGCAAAGCCATGGCGCTCGTCGGGTCGGCATGACGCGCCGGCTCGCCGTGTGGCTCGGAGTTCGGTGGGGTCGCGGGCTCCGCAGGAATCTCTAGCACGGTCGTCAGCGTGGGAACGAACCGGGGCGGTGTGCGCAGCGTGCTGGCCATGTCAGGAACTCTTTGCGAAGTCGTGCGGCTGAATGGTGTAGCCGCGGTCGGCATAGTGGCGCCAGCGCGAGCGCCCGACCTGACGGTCGTGGGTCTCGTCGCTCACGATGTCGATCATGCGCTCGTAGCGCTCGAAGCCGGCGGGCACGTCGAGCCCGAGATTCACCAGCATCTCGCGGTGCGGCAGAGACGCCGCGTCGGCGCCTTCCACGGACAGCACGACGGGCGAACGCGCCACCACATGCGCAGGCGCATCGCCGCGGCAGTGCGCGACGAAGTCCACCGGCGAAAGCTGCCAGAGCGCGGCGTCCACCGCGTCGAGCGTGCGCGCATCGCCCACCAACACCACGCGCAGGCCGCGCGCGTTCACGGCCTTGCGAACCAGCCGGCAGGCGTAGTTCAGCTTGTCCGGCGCGTTGTAGTGAAAGCCGATTTCCGTCACTTCGCGGACCGGGCCTTTCGCGCCGGAGCCTTGGCCGCCTTGGAGGTCTTTGCCTTGGCCGATGCCTCGGCGCTGCCCGCACGGGTCGTCAGGTAGGACACCAGCAGGCCCACCGGCCGGCCGGTCGAGCCCTTGGCGGTCCCGCTCTTCCAGGCCGTGCCGGCGATGTCCAGGTGCGCCCAGGCGAAGTCGCCGGCAAAACGCTGCAGGAACTTGGCCGCGGTGATGGCTCCGCCGGCTCGCCCGGCAATGTTGGCCACGTCGGCGAAGTTGCTCTTCAGGCCTTCCGCATAGTCGTCGTCCAGCGGCAAGCGCCAGCAACGGTCTTGCGAAGCCTCGCCGGCCGCCTCGAGTGCGGCGGCCAGTGTGTCGTCGCTCGAGAACAGACCGCTGCGCACGCCGCCCAGCGCGACCACGCAGGCGCCCGTGAGCGTGGCGATGTCGATGACGGCGGCGGGTTCGAAGCGCTTGGCATAGGTCAGCGCATCGCACAGGACCAGGCGGCCCTCCGCGTCGGTGTTGAGCACCTCGATGGTCTGGCCGCTCATGCTGGTGACCACGTCGCCGGGCTTGACCGCGCGGCCGTCGTTCATGTTCTCGCAGGAGGGAATGAGGCCGACGACGTTGATGGCCGGCTGGATGTCGCCGAGCGCACGGAAGGTGCCCAGCACGCTCGCCGCACCGCACATGTCGAACTTCATCTCGTCCATTTCGGCCGCCGGCTTGAGCGAGACGCCGCCGGTGTCGAAGGTGATGCCCTTGCCGACCAGCACCACCGGCGCCTGGTCCTTCGGTGCGCCGTGGTAGCGCAGCACGATGAAGCGCAGCGGCTCGGCCGAGCCCTGTGCCACGGCGGCGAACGAACCCATGCCGAGCTTCTCGACTTCCTTGGGCCCGAGCACTTCGCACTTGATGTTCGGCAGCTTGGCCAGGCCCTTGGCTGCCTCGCCCAGCAGCGTGGGCGTTGCATGGTTCGCAGGCCGGTTGCCCCATTCCTTGGCCAGCTCGATGCCGTTGACGATGGCACGAGCGTCGTTGAAGGCGGCAGCCACAGCAGGCGAATCGGCCACACCGAGCATCACGTTTCGGATGCTGCGCGGCTCGGCCTTCGACTTGGTGGTCGTGTAGACGTAGCTGGCATCGGCCACCGCCGTCACGGCGCACGCCGCGGCGGCGCCGTCGGCCGGCTGCGCAAACACCACGACCACGCGTTTCGGCCCGTGTGCCTTGACGGCGTTGACCGCGGCAACCACACCGCTGCGGACCGAAGCAAGCTTGCCGTCGCCGATCGCGGCGAGCACCACGCGCGACGCCACGACATCTTCCGGACGGTAGAGCGCCAGCAGCTTTCCGGCCTTGTCGGGCAGGTCGCCGGCCTTGCGGGCACTGGCGGCCAGCACCGAAAGTGGGTCCTTGGCAGTGAGGGGAGCGCTGCCGACGAGCACGATCAGGACATCGGATTTCTCGGCTGCAGCCTGGGCGACGGTGAGGGTCTTGAGTTGAAAGTCCATAATCCTTTTTTTCCTCGAACGATGTTATTCCATTCTTCCCTACGCAAGGAGCTGTCCCGCAGCTTCGGAGCAACCCTCGTGGTCCTGGTCACCATCGTGATGACCATGATGCTCATCCGTACCCTGGGGCTCGCGTCCAAGGGCAGTGTGAACCCGCAGGAAGTGTTCCTGGTGATGGCCTACACGGTGCTCGGCTACATGCCGACCATCCTGAGCCTGAGCCTGTTCATCGCCATTGTCGGCACCCTGTCGCGCATGTACCGCGACAGCGAAATGGTGATCTGGTTCTCCAGCGGGCGCGGGCTCATGGACTTCGTGAAGCCGCTGTTCCGCTTTTCCTGGCCGGTGCTGATTTTGATCTCCGTGATGGCGCTGGTGGGCTGGCCCTGGGCCAACTCGCAGACCATCGGCATGCGCCAGCAGTACGAGCAGCGCAGCGACATCGAGCGCGTGTCGCCGGGCGAGTTCCGCGAGTCGGCCGGACGCGTGCGGGTGTTCTTCATCGACAAGGACACGCCGGACGCCTCCAAGGCCACCAACGTCTTCATCTGGTCGATCGAGCGCAACCTGCAGATCACCACCTCGGCGCGCAGCGGCAGCATTGAGAACATCGGAAACTCTCGCTACCTGCTGCTCAACAACGGCCAGCGGCTGGAGCAGCCGATGGCCAACACCGGCCTGAAGATCAGCGAATTCAAGACCTACGGCACCCGTGCCGGCGGCGACAACGGCACGGTGAACGATGCCACGCCGCCCCGCGCCCGCACCACCCTCTCGCTGCTGGCCGACCCGGGCAACCCCAGCCGCGGTGAACTGGCCTGGCGCATCGGCATGCTGCTGACCGCCGTCAACTTCGTGCTGCTGGCGCTGAACGTGTCGAGCGCCAACCCGCGCGTCGGGCGCAGCGGCAACCTGCTGCTGGCATTGTTCGCGTTCGTCGTCTACTACAACATGCTCAACATCGGGCAGAGCTGGATCAGTTCCGGGCGCTTCGGCATGGCCGGCTTCATGGTGATGCTGCACGGTGGCGTGCTGGTGCTCAACCTGGCATGGCTGAGCGCACGCCAGAACAACTGGGGCAGCCGCCGCACCAAGCAAAGCCGTGCCGCCGCGGTGCCCACACCCAAGATCGAACCCACGACGTGAAAACGATAAGACGCCTGATCTACGTGGAGGTGCTGAAGTCCGTCGCGTTCGTGACGCTCGGCTTCCTGAGCCTCTTTTTCTTCTTCGACTTCGTCGACGAGCTGCAGTCCATCGGCAAGCCGGACAGCCTGAACTACGGGCCCGTGCAGGCGCTGATCTACGTGACCCTGCTGATACCGAGCCACCTGTACGAACTGTTGCCGATCACCGTGCTGATCGGCTCCATCTTCGTCATGGCACGGCTCGCGCAAAGCTCGGAATACACCATTCTTCGTACCAGCGGCCTGGGCCCCTGGCGTGCGCTGCGCACCCTGCTGCTGCTGGGCATCGGCTTCGTGATGCTGACCTTCGCCATCGGCGACTATGTCGCGCCCGCTTCCGAGCGCACCGGCCAGTTGCTCAAGGCCAAGTACCAGGGCATCTATTCCATGGCCGGCAACACCGGCGCCTGGCTCAAGGAGAAACGCGGCAACGTGTCGTACGCGGTGAACGTGCTGTCCATCGACCGCAAGGGCGCGCTGAAGAACCCGCGCATCTTCGAGTTCGACGACGCCGGCTACATCAGCACCCAGATCGTGGCCGGCTCGGCCACCATCGGCGACGACGGGCACTGGATGCTCACTAACGTGGAAGAGCAGAAGTTCGACACGCGCAGCTCGGCCGACCAGGCCCGCATCGTCACCACCCAGAAGGCGCAGCTGAACTGGCCCACGTCGCTCACGGGCGAGATGGTGTCTGTTGCGTTGCTGCGCCCCGACCGCATGAGCACGATCGACCTGTTCGACTACATCCGCCACCTCGACGCCAACGGTCAGACCGCGCAGCGCTACGAGATCGAGTTCTGGCGCAAGGTGTTCTACCCGCTCTCGTGCCTGGTGATGGTGGTGCTCGCCCTGCCCTTCGCTTACCTGCACTTCCGACAGGCCGGCATCACGACCTACGTGTTCGGCGGCGTGATGATCGGCATCAGCTTCTTCCTGCTGAACAACGTGTTCGGCTACCTCGGCAACCTGAGCAACTGGTCACCCTGGCTCACTGCGGCGGCGCCGGGAATGATTTATTCGGTGATGTCGCTGACCGCCTTCAGCTGGCTGGTGTTGCGACGATGACCATGACCACTGCAACACGCAGGCAGGCGCAGGGCATCGTCCTGCTGGCGCACGGTTCGCGCGACGAGCGCTGGCGCGAGCCGATCGAAGCCGTGGCCGCGCGCGTCACCGAGCGAGCGCCTGACGCACTCGTGACCTGCGCCTACATGGAACTGGCCACGCCCGACCTTTCCACCGCGGCCGCCGCCCTGATCACCGCCGGCGCGCGCGCCATCCGCGTCGTTCCGCTTTTCCTGGGCATGGGCAAGCATGCCCGCGAAGACCTGCCGCACCAGCTTGAAGCGCTGCGCCAGACCTGGCCCGACATCGACATCTCGCTCGCCCGCATCGTGGGCGAAGAGCCTGAGCTGGTCGACCTGCTGGCCAGAGTTGCCATCAAATCCTGAACATTCGGCCATTTCGATAGATTAAGAAGGCATAATGAATTCCGTAATAAGACGGAATTTGATATGAATCTGCATCAGTTCAAGTTTGTTCAGGAAGCCGTACGGCGCAACCTGAACCTCACCGAGGCGGCCAAGGCGCTTCACACCTCGCAGCCCGGAGTCTCCAAGGCCATCATCGAGCTCGAGGAAGAACTGGGCGTTGAAATCTTCGCGCGCCACGGCAAGCGCCTGAAGCGCGTGACCGAGCCGGGCCAGCACGTCATTGCCAGCATCGAACTGATCATGCGAGAAGTGGGCAACCTCAAGCGCATCGGCGAGCAGTTCAGCGCGCAGGACAGCGGCACCCTTTCCATTGCCACCACCCACACCCAGGCGCGCTATGTGCTGCCGGTGCCGGTGGCGAACCTGCGCGAGGCCTACCCCAAGGTCAACGTGAGCCTGCACCAGGGCTCGCCCGACCAGGTGGCGCGCATGGTGATCGACGAAATCGCCGAGATCGGCATCGCCACCGAATCGCTCGACGGCTACGCCGAACTCGTGACCCTGCCCTGCTACGAATGGCAGCACGTGCTGGTGCTGCCCAAGGACCACCCGCTGGCTGGCAAGGAGCGCATCTCGCTCGAAGACCTGGCGCTCGAGCCGATCATCACCTACCACCCTTCGTTCACCGGCCGCACGCGCATCGACCACGCCTTCGCACAGAAGAAGCTGTCGCCGCGCATCGCGCTCGAAGCGATCGACTCCGATGTGATCAAGACCTACGTTCGCCTTGGGCTGGGCGTGGGCATCGTGGCCGAGATGGCGGTGCGCGACGAGTCGAACGCCGACCTCGTGGTGCGCCCCATGGGCCATGTGTTCGGCCAGAATATCGCGCGGGTCGCGTTCAAGCGCAGCGCCTATCTGCGCAACTTCGTCTTCAAGTTCGCGGAGCTGCTGTCCGACCGCCTGGACCGCAACCTGATCGCCAAGGCCCTGAGCGGCCACCAACAAGACTACGAGCTATGAGCACAGTTCACGCCCCACGCACGCCGGCCATCGGCACCAAGCTGCCCTCTGTAGGCACCACCATCTTCACGGTCATGTCGACCCTGGCGGCCGAGAAGAACGCGGTCAACCTGGGCCAGGGCTTTCCGGATTTCAACTGCGATCCGAAGCTGCTCGAAGACGTCACGGCCGCCATGGCCGCGGGCCACAACCAGTACCCGCCGATGCCGGGTATTCCGGCGCTGCGCGATGCCATCGCCGCCAAGATTTCCGCGCTCTACGGACACGCCTGCAGCGCTGCCACCGAAATCACCGTCACCGCGGGTGCCACGCAGGCCATCATCACGGCCATCCTCGCCGTGGTGCGCGCAGGTGACGAAGTGATCGTGCTGGAGCCCTGCTACGACAGCTACGTGCCCAACATCGAGCTGGCCGGCGGCAGCGTGGTGCGCGTGCCCCTCACGCCCGGCACCTTCCGCCCCGATTTCGACAAGATCTCTGCCGCGCTCACGCCGCGCACCCGCGCCATCATCGTCAACACGCCGCACAACCCGAGCGCCACCGTGTGGACCGAGGCCGAGATGCGCAAGCTCGAAGAGCTGCTGGCGCCGACCGACGTGTTCGTGATCAGCGACGAGGTCTACGAGCACATGGTCTACGACGGCGCCCGCCACGAAAGCGTGGCGCGGTTCCCGGGCCTGGCGGCGCGCAGCTTCATCGTGAGCAGCTTCGGCAAGACCTACCACGTCACCGGCTGGAAGGTCGGTTTCGTGGCCGCGCCGGCGCCGCTGATGGCCGAGTTCCGCAAGGTGCACCAGTTCAACGTGTTCACCGTGAACACGCCGATGCAGCATGCGCTTGCGCAGTACATGGCGCAGCCCGAGCCCTACCTCGAGCTGCCGGCCTTCTACCAGCGCAAGCGCGACCTGTTCGCCGCCGGCCTGGCCGAGAAGACGCGCTTCAAGTTGCTGCGCAGCGAGGGCAGCTACTTCCAGTGCGTGGACATCTCGGCGGTGAGCGACCTGTCGGAAGCCGACTTCTGCCTCTGGCTCACGGGCGAGATCGGCGTGGCGGCCATTCCGCTGTCGGCCTTCTACGGCAACGGCTTCGACCAGCGCGTAGTGCGCTTCTGCTTCGCCAAGAAAGACGAAACCCTGCTCGCGGCGCTCGACCGCCTTGCACGCCTCTGAGGCAAGCGCCGACGGCACCCGGCTGGAACGCCGGCGCCTTCGGTAGGACGTTCACTGACCACCGAAGGGGCGGCTATCCGGCGATCCAATCGACGGGACAGGTAGAGCATCGAAGCTCAACACAACAACTGCCCTGGAGAAACCATGTCGCTCTCGTTCATTCTGCTGATCGTCCTGATCCTGATACTGGTCGGCGCATTGCCGAGCTGGGGTTACAGCCGCTCCTGGGGCTACGGACCCAGCGGCGGCATCGGCCTCATCGTCGTCATCATCGTCATCCTGGTGCTCATGGGCCGCATATAGGCCCGGCCGGCCACCCATGAAAAAGCCCGCGAAACAGGCTGTGTAAATAGTCAGCCGGCCGCTTAGATCAAGATGCCCCGCAACAGCGGGGCATTTTTCATTGGGGCGCGAAGTGAAGAAGACAAGGGCCTCAGCCCCGCAGCGCCTGG
>NZ_JBPJZP010000008.1:0-573243 GCF_051216855.1 Variovorax monticola | reverse complement strand
CCAACTCGCAATCAGCTCCGAAGAACCCACCGCTTCAACCACCTTGCAGTGACTGTTAGTCGAGCCCTCGATTATGCACAGTTTTCAGCACTTCCAGCAACTGAGCGAAGACTTTTTATCGAATGTCCCACCCGTACCTTAGTCGCCACCGAGTGCAGGACAACAAAAAGCCCGGGAATCCCGGGCTTTGTTCTTGTGGTGCGCTGTTCGATGCCGATCAGCTTTTCACTTCGAGCTGGTTGTCGACAGAAGTCACGCCCTGCACGCCCTTGGCTATTTCCTCGGCCCGCGCTTTGGCTGCAGCTGTCGGCGCCGGCCCCTTCAGGCTCACAGCGCCACTCTTGGTATCGACGTTGATCTTGATCGCGCTCAGATCCGGGTCCTTTGCCAACCCTGCGGATACCGAGGCAGTGATGGCGGCATCGCCCACTGTCGCGCTCACCGCAGCACCGGCCTCCTTTGCGGCTTCTTTCACGTTCGCCATTCCGTCCTTCACCTCGGCGGTAGTCCCGGAAGCATCCACCTTGGCTTTGGCTTCCTTCATAGCTTCGCCGGTCTTGGCGGCTGCCGTCTGAGCGGCCTGCTCCGTCTTGGCGACTGCGCTGTCGAGCTTCTCGCCTGCACTGCGGGTATCGGACTTGTCACAGGCGGCCAGCGTTAATGCTGCACCAGCCAGAAGCACGACAAGCCATGTCCGCATGTGCGACATGGCATTTGATGGGGTGTTTTGCTGTTGTTTGCTCATGGAACCTCCTGTCGATCGCTCACGTCGATCGCTCGTCAAATGAAAAAGAGCTGCAGGCACCCGTCTCGTGGTGCTTGCAGCCCCTTGTTCCTCACAGCTTGTCGGCGCCGGTCTTGATGGCGTCCTTGGCCTTTTCCTTCACGTCGCCGTACGTCTTCTGCACCTTGCCTGCGGCCTGATCTGCCGCGCCTTCGCCCTGGAGCTTCTCGTTGCCCACCACCTTGCCGGCAGCTTCCTTGATCTTGCCCTTGGCCTCTTCGACCCGGCCTGCCACTTGGTCTTTGTTCATGTCGCTTTCCTTCCTGCGTAGGTGAAATATGTGAGCCGGAATGACTCACTGACTTCAATCTAAATGGCGACTGGCATCAGCGAATGCCGCCGGAAGCCCGAAGCGGTGTAGGACAACAAGGCTCAGGCGGTGACGATCCATCCTTCAAGCGCGTCGAAGGCCTGCGGCAACCCGAATCCCGGCCCGGCACTGCTGGCGCGCTGCAACCCCCAGGCAGCCTGCACGAGGCACAGCACGGCGTCGACGTCGTCGCCGCGGGCATCGGCCAGCAATTCGGCCCTTTGCCCAGCGTTGATGGAAACCCGCAAACCAAGCCGGCTCGTGCCGATTTCGAGCGCGGCGAGCAGGTCGGTACGCGCTGCAAGACGCGCCGGGGTCTGCTTGGCCAAGTCGTCGCTCTTGTAGCTGCGCCGTGCGATCAACTCGCGCGCCAGCAGGCCCGGATAGGCCTCCAGCGCGACACGGTCGTCGCGGTCGCCCGCGTGCAGCCCGGGAATACGCGCGCCGGATGCCAGCAGGCGAGGCACGCCGGCATGGAGCATGTAGGCCACGGGCGGGTTCACCCACTTCATCGACGGGCTGGAACCCGCAGGACCATCGGCGGCGCGATGCGCAAACTTGCCGCCCACAGGCCGGCCCGCACAGAAGGTGGCAAAGGTGTCGCGGATCTCCGCACGGCTCAAGCCTGCGTAGTGCGCCATGAGCGGCGCCCATTGCGTCGGCCAACCCAGCTTTTCGACCAGTTCGCGAGGCAGGCTGAACGGGAAGTCGAAGCCGCCCACCCACGCGGGCGTGGCGCACAACCAATCGCCCCACGCATCGAGCGTGGCGAAGCGTTGCAGACCGGTCAGAACGACGCGCTGGGCATCGGCAATTTCGCCAACGGCCACCACGATGGGCTTGCGCCGCGTCGGGGCGCTCGAGAAATCGCAGCCGAACAGCACCACGACGTCAGCCCAGTGCCAGCGCCACCACGCCGGCGGCGATGAACAACGCGCCCAACAGCCGCAGCAGCCGGTCGCCCTCGCGCAGCAGATGGCCCCCGATCAACGCGGCGAACAACATCGACACCTCGCGCGCGGGCGCCACGTGGGAGATGGGCGCCTGCTGCACCGCATAGAGCACCAACACGTAAGACACGGGGCTGACCGCCGCCACCAGCAGCGCGTACTTCCACTGTTCGCGCCACATGCGTGCGGTGGTCGCGCGATCCTTCAGCGCAACGGGCGCCAGCAGCACCATGCGCACGAGGTTGCCGAAGTAATCGAGCAGGATCGGCGACATGGCCAGGAACTTGACCGCGTAGCTGTCCGCCACGGTGTACGCCGCAATGAAGCCGCCAGTCAGCACTCCGTACCGAATGCCCTTGTGCACGCGCTCGCGCTGCACCGGGTCCTGTGCCTTGCGCCACAGCTTCGGCCCGCCGGCGATGAGGAACACGCCGATCACCACGCCCGCGATGCCCGCCACACCGAAGAGGCTGATCTTCTCGCCGAGAAAGAGCACCGCCACCAGCGACGACAGCAGAGGCCCCGAGCCGCGCGCAAGCGGATAGACCACGGTCAGGTCCGATCGGCGGTAGCCGCGCAGCAGCACGATGAAATAGAAGATGTGCAGCACGCCGCTGAGCACGACGAAGCCCCACTCCATCAGGCCCCAGCCCGGCACCACGTTCCACCCCAGGGTGATGCCCACGGGCGCCCATATGAGCATGTTGAAGACACTGGTCTGGAAGCTGAACCGCGCATCGCCGTTCGCCTTCTTGGCGGCGATGTTCCAGCTGGCATGGATGACCCCGGCGAGCAGGATCAGCGCGAAGGCGGAGAGCGGCACCCCTGGATCAGTGGCGGCCGACGATGGCGGCGGTGGCCATCAGTTCTTCGAGCAGCGCCAACGAGACCTTGCCCGAGACCTTGTACGGGTCGAGCTCGGGCTTCTCGGAATACTTGAGCAGCGTCGAGGCATTGAGCTTCGACAGGTTGACCTGCCCCATCGTCCATCCGCCGAACCGGCGTTCGGAGATTTCTTCGTAGTGCAGCAGCACCACGTCCTTGTGGCGCGCATCGCGCTGGATGTGGCCGTAAAGGTCGCTGATGGCGTCTCGCCCGCCTTCGATCGCCTGCAGGAAGGTGCCTGCGCCATAGCAGAGGATGCCGGTGATGCCGCACGCCGGGTTGTGCGTGCGCGATTGAGTAAGGATCGCGTCGATGGCCGCAGGGCTGGTATCGACGGCACGGCTGGCGTAGAGAAGTCGGACCAGCATGATCAGTTCTTTCTCGGCATGAGGGACAGAAATTCGCGGCGCAGGCTCGGGTCTTTCAGGAACACGCCGCGCATCACGGAATTGATCATCTTGCTGTCCATCTCCTTCACGCCGCGCCAGGCCATGCAGAAATGTTCGGCTTCCATCACGAGCGCAAGGCCGTCGGGCCGCGTCTTTTCCTGGATCAGGTCGGCGAGCTGAACGATCGCTTCTTCCTGGATCTGCGGCCGCCCCATGACCCATTCGGCCAGGCGCGCGTACTTCGACAGGCCGATCACGTTGGTGTGCTCGTTCGGCATGACGCCGATCCAGAGCTTGCCGATGATGGGGCAGAAGTGGTGCGAGCAGGCGCTGCGCACGGTGATCGGGCCGACGATCATCAGCTCGTTCAGGTGTTCGGCGTTGGGAAACTCGGTGAGCGCGGGCGGCGGCACGTAGCGGCCGCGAAACACCTCGTTCACGTACATCTTGGCGACGCGGCGCGCGGTGTTGTCGGTGTTGTGGTCGTTCTTGACGTCAATCACCAAGCTCTCGAGCACGCCCTTCATCTTGATCTCGACCTCGTCGAGCAGCGCCTCCAGCTCGCCGGGTTCGATGAACTCGGCGATGTTGTCGTTGGCATTGAAGCGCTTGCGCGCCGCATTCAGACGCTCGCGGATCTTCACGGAGACGGGGGTGCCCTCGTCATCGTCTATTCGATCGGGGAGCGGTTCGACGTCGGTTTTCCTCAGCATGGCGGAGATCGTACCAGTGAATGACTCAAGGAGATTCGGGCTGCAACGCCCGTCCCTTCTTGGAGCAATGCTATCAATTAAGTAGCGAGAAATCGGCCACCAGCGGCAGGTGGTCGGACATGCGGGCCCAGATCGGGCCGCGCGGCACGGTGCAGGCCAGCGGCTCCAGCTTGCGTCCGTAGACGAAGTCGAGCTGCGCCACCGGCAGGCGCGAGGGATAGGTCAGCGTGCGCGGGCCGCGCAGGTCGCTGGCGTCGCGCAGCCCCATGGCATTCATGGCGTAGCGCATGCGCGCGCCCCAATCGTTGAAGTCGCCCGCCACCACGACGGCCTCGTCGGGTGGCACCTCGCGGTCGATGAACTCGCGCAGGCGGGCAATCTGCCGCACGCGGCTGCCCTTGATGAGGCCCAGGTGCACCACGATCGCATGCACAGGCTGCCCTTCCACCTCGATCACCACATGCAGCAGGCCGCGCTGCTCGAAGCGGTGGTCCGAAATGTCCTGGTGGCCGGTGCGAATCACCGGCCAGCGCGTGAGCAGCGCGTTGCCGTGCTCGCCGTGGCGGGTGACGGCATTGGTCTCGTAGACGGCGGTATAGCCCTCGGGCGCGAGAAAGTCCGCCTGCGGCATCTCCGGCCAGCGTGCGAAACGCACCGCGGCCTGCCGGTTCATCTTGCGCACTTCCTGCAGGCAGACGATATCGGCGTCGAGTTGCTCGATCGCGTGGCCGAGGTTGTGGATCTCAAGCCTGCGCGCGGGCCCGATGCCTTGCACACCCTTGTGGATGTTGTAGGTCGCGACCCGGAGGGTGTGTGCTGCTGCTGCGGGCTGGTTCATTGCACAAATTCTGGCAGCAACAGAATGGCTTCGGCGTTCGACGGGGAAAAACAGGCGTCGGCCGCCTCCCGGTACGGCAACCAGCGCCAGTCAGTGTGCTCGCGCGGCGCGAGCGTGGGGGTCAGGCGTTCGGGCACACAGAGGCCGAACAGGTGCTCGGTGTTTCGCGTCACACCGGGCGCATAGCGGGCGCGCCATTGCGGATAGATCTCGTAGATGTTGCTCAGCTGCCAGTCGGCAAGCTGCGAGGCCAGTGCAGTGCCCTCGCCGCACTGGATGCCGGTTTCCTCGGCCACCTCCCGCGCCGCGGTGAGCGCCAGCGGCTCGTCGGCGGCATCCTTGCTGCCGGTGACCGATTGCCAGAAGTCGATCTCGGCATCCGCACGCCGGATGAGCAGCACATCGAGCGCCGGCGTATGGATCACGACCAGCACCGACTCCGGGATCTTCCAGGGCCGGGGGCTGGTCGTCATGACTGCATCAGACGGGCTGGGGCGTGTTGCGCAGCTTGATGTGCAGTTCGCGCAGCTGCTTCTCGTCGACAGGGCTGGGGGCCTGCGTCAGCAGGTCTTGCGCGCGCTGCGTCTTGGGGAATGCGATCACGTCGCGGATCGACTCGGCGCCGGTCATCAGCATGACGAGACGGTCCAGGCCGATGGCGATGCCGCCGTGCGGGGGGGCGCCGTACTGCAGCGCGTCCAGCAGGAAGCCGAACTTGAGCTGCGCGTCCTCGGCGCTGATCTTCAGCGCGCGGAACACCTTGCTCTGCACTTCCTCGCGATGGATACGCACCGAACCGCCGCCCATCTCGATGCCGTTGAGCACCATGTCGTAGGCCTTGGCGATGCACTTCTCGGGCGCGGTGTCCATGAGGTCTTCATGGCCGTCCTTCGGCGCGGTGAACGGGTGGTGCACGGCGCTCCAGCGCTGGCCGTCCTCGTCGAACTCGAACATCGGGAAGTCGACCACCCACAGCGGTGCCCAGCGGTCGTCGAACAGGCCGCTCTTCTTGCCGAAGGGGCTGTGGCCGATCTTCACGCGCAGCGCGCCGATGGCGTCGTTGACGACCTTTTCCTTGTCGGCGCCGAAGAACACGATGTCGCCGTTGCGCGCACCCGTGCGGGCAATGATCTCGGCCAGCGTGTTGTCGTCCAGGTTCTTCACGATCGGGCTCTGCAGGCCCTCGCGGCCGGCCGCCGCGTCATTGACCTTGATGTAGGCCAGGCCCTTGGCACCGTAGATCTTGACGAATTCCTGGTACGCGTCGATTTCACCGCGCGAGAGGCCACCCTCGCCGCCGCCGCCGGGCACGCGCAATGCGACCACGCGGCCGTCCTTTTGCGTCGCGGCGTTCGAGAACACCTTGAACTCGACGCGCTTCATCAGCTCGGTGAGCTCGGTGAATTCGAGCTTCACGCGCAGGTCGGGCTTGTCCGAGCCGTACTTGAACATCGCGTCGCCATACGTCATGGTCGGGAACACGGGCAGGTCGATGTTGGCGGCCGAGCGGAAGACCTGGCGGATCATGCCTTCGAACATTTCGCGGATTTCTTCTTCCGCCATGAACGAGGTCTCGATGTCGATCTGCGTGAACTCGGGCTGGCGGTCGGCGCGCAGGTCTTCGTCGCGGAAGCACTTCACGATCTGGTAGTAGCGGTCGTAGCCGGCCACCATCAGCAGTTGCTTGAAGAGCTGGGGCGACTGCGGCAGTGCGAAGAAGCTGCCGTCGTGCACGCGGCTGGGCACCAGGTAGTCGCGCGCGCCTTCGGGCGTGGACTTGCCGAGCATCGGCGTCTCGATGTCGATGAAGCCGTTGGCATCGAGGAACTTGCGCGTTTCCATCGTCACCTTGTAGCGCAGCATCATGTTGCGCTGCATGGCCGGGCGGCGCAGGTCGAGCACGCGGTGCGTGAGGCGGGTGGTTTCCGACAGGTTGTCATCGTCCAGCAGGAACGGGGGCGTGACCGACGGGTTCAGCACCTTGAGTTCGTGGCACAGCACTTCGATCTTGCCGCTCTTCAGGCTGTCGTTGGTGGTGCCTTCGGGGCGCGAGCGCACCAGGCCCGTGATCTGCACGCAGAACTCGTTGCGCAGGTTCTCGGCCACGGCGAAAGTGGAGGCGCGATCGGGGTCGCACACCACCTGCACATAACCTTCGCGGTCGCGCACGTCGATGAAGATCACGCCGCCGTGGTCGCGGCGACGGTTGACCCAGCCGCACAGGGTGACGGTCTGGCCCAGCAGGGCTTCGGTCACAAGACCGCAATAGTGAGTACGCATGGCCATGGAGATGACTTCCGGCGCCGTCGTGGCGCGTTCGTTTTTATGAGTTGGATGGCTTGATGGGCAAGGCGGCGGGACCGCCCGGGACGACCACACCCATCGAGACGATGTACTTGAGCGCTTCGTCCACGCTCATCTGGAGTTCGATGCAGTCGCTGCGCTTGAGCATCACGAAGTACCCGCCCGTGGGGTTGGGCGTGGTCGGCACGTAGACGCCGAGGTAGTCGCCGCCGCCCAGGTGCTCGACCACGTCGGCACCGGGCGTGCCGGTGACGAAGGCGATGGTCCAGGCCCCTTCACGCGGCCACTGCACCAGCACTGCCGTGCGAAAGGCGTTGCCGTTCTCGGAAAACAGCGTGTCCGACACCTGCTTGACGCTCGAGTAGATCGAGCGCACGACCGGAATGCGCCGCACCACCGCGTCGCCCCAGCCCAGCAGGCGCTTGCCCACGAAGTTGCTGGCGACGGCGCCGACCACCAGCAGGATCGCCAGCGTGAGCAGCACGCCGAGGCCGCGGATGTTGTTGTCGTAGAGCCAGCGCTGCCACGCGCCGGGCAGCACCCAGAGCGTCTGGTCCAGCGTGTCGATGATCCACTTCAGCACCGCCAGGGTGATGAACAGCGGAACGATCACCAGCAAGCCGGAGAACAACCATTTGCGCAAGGCGAGCATGGCGGTCGGGATACCTGGTTCAGTCGCCGCTCTTGGCGGCGGGGGCCGGCGCGGGGGCCGGTGCGGCAGGCGGGGGGGCCGCCGCAGGCGCAGCAGCCGGCGCGGCGCCGCTGGAAGGCGATTCGCCGGACTTGGCGCCTTCGCCCGAGGCGGGCGCCGTCGCGGGCTCGGCCTTCTTGCCGCCGCCGTCGCGGAAATCGGTCACATACCAGCCCGAGCCCTTGAGCTGGAAGCCGGCGGCGGTGACCTGTTTTTCGAGTGCGCTCGCGCCGCACGCCGGACACACCGTCAGCGGCGCGTCGGACATCTTCTGCAAAGCGTCTTTGGCAAAGCCGCAGGCGCTGCACTTGTAGGCGTAAATGGGCATGAGATTGGGTTCAAAAAAGCGGCGCAGCTGCCGCTCGCAAAGCCCTCGATTATAGGGCCGCCCCTGTCCAAGGGCGTCCCGACCGAAGGCCGAGCCCCCGCTTCAGGCCGGCTCCGTCGCCAAAGGACGGTGCGGCGTGTGCGTGTCGGTCACCCATTGCGGCGTCAGCGAGCCGGCCACCATGCCAACGAACGCACACAGCACGCCCGCCAACTGGGCCGGGAACACGCCGCCCCAAGGCAGCGCCAGGAACAGCAGCCACACGCCGATGCCCAGGACGATCGAGGCGATGGCGCCCTGCGTGGTGGCGCGGCGCCAGTACAGGCCGCACACCAGGGGCACGAACGCGCCCACCAGCGGCACCTGGTAGGCACCCGACACCAGTTCGTAGATCGGCGTGCCCTGCATGCGGATGGCATAGGCCAGCACCGCGGCGCTGAACACCAGCACCGTGATGCGCATCGTCAGAAGGTTCTGCCGGTCGGTGCCGGCCGGGCGGAACTGGCGCCAGATGTTCTCCGTGAAGGTAACGCTGGGCGCCAGCAGCGTGGCCGAGGCGGTCGACTTGATGGCCGAAAGCAGCGCACCGAAGAACAGCACCTGCATCGCGAACGGCATCTTCTGCAGCACCAGCGTGGGCAGCACCTTCTGCGGATCTTCCTTCAGCAGCACGGCCACCTCCTCCGGCATGATCAGCAGCGCGCTGGCCACCAGGAACATCGGCACGAAGGCGAACAGGATGTACGCCACGCCGCCGATCACGGGCCCACGCTGGGCCGCCTTGACGCTGTTGGCCGACATCACTCGCTGGAACACGTCCTGCTGCGGAATGGAGCCCAGCATCATCGTGATGGCGGCCGCGAAGAAGAACACCATGTCGTGCAGGTTGGGCTCCGGCCAGAACTTGAAGAGGTCCTTGCTGACCGCGAAGGCGACCACCTTGTCGGCCCCGCCGGCCATGTTGCCCGCGAACACCGCGATGACCGTCAGGCCGGTCACCAGGATGATCATCTGCATGAAGTCGGTCACCGCCACCGACCACATGCCGCCGAACAGCGTGTAGGCCAGGATCGAGACCACGCCGATCACCATGCCCAGCGGAATGCTGATGGCACCGGCCGACAGCAGGTTGAACACCAGCCCCAGCGCCGTGACCTGCGCCGACACCCAGCCCAGGTAGCTCAGCATGATGATCAGCGAGCAGGCCACCTCCACCGTGCGGCCATAGCGCTCGCGGTAGTAGTCGCTGATGGTCAGCAGCGTCATGCGGTAGAGCTTGCCCGCGAAGAACAGGCCCACCAGGATCAGGCACGTGCCGGCGCCGAACGGGTCTTCGACCACGCCGTTGAGCCCGCCCTCGATGAACTTGGCCGGAATGCCGAGCACCGTTTCGGAGCCGAACCACGTCGCGAACGTGGTCGTGACGATCATGAAGAGCGGCAGGTGCCGCCCCGCAATGGCGAAGTCGGTGGTGTTCTTCACCCGCTTGGCGGCGTAGAGGCCGATGGCGATGGTGACCAGCAGATAGACGATGACCAGCGTCAACAACACGGCAACAACTCCTCTAGAACAGACTCACGCGCACCAGCAACTGCATGGCAAGCAACCCCAATACAAAACCTATGCCACCGTAGACGATGGCCTGAAGCAACCTGTTGGTGCGTTTTTGTTCGGCCAGCAGTTCGAGCAGCTCGCGGCGGTTGTCGGCGGGGCGATTCTCCAGGAAATCGTGCAAAAGCCGCGGGAACTGGGGCAGCAGTTTCGCGTAGCGCGGCGCCTCGGCCTTGAGTTGCTGCAGCAGCTTCTTCGGCCCGATCTGGTCGACCATCCACTTTTCGAGGAAGGGCTTGGCCGTGGCCCACAGGTCGAGATCGGGGTCGATGTTGCGGCCCAGGCCCTCGATGTTGAGCAGCGTCTTCTGCAGCAGCACCAGCTGCGGCTGGATCTCCACGTGGAACCGCCGCGAGGTCTGGAACAGGCGCATCAGCACCATGCCGAGCGAAAGCTCCTTGAGCGGCCGGTCGAAGTACGGCTCGCACACGGTGCGAATGGCGGCCTCCAGCTCGTCGATGCGGGTGCCCACGGGCACCCAGCCGCTTTCGAGGTGCAGCTCAGCCACGCGCTTGTAGTCGCGCCGGAAGAAGGCCACGAAGTTCTGCGCGAGGTATTCCTTGTCCGACTCGGTCAGCGTGCCGATGATCCCGAAGTCCAGCGAGATGTAGCGCCCGAAGGTCTCGGGCGCCAGGCTCACCTGGATGTTGCCCGGGTGCATGTCGGCGTGGAAGAAGCCGTCGCGGAACACCTGCGTGAAGAAGATCGTGACGCCGTCACGCGCCAGCTTGGGAATGTCGACGCCGGCCGCGCGCAGACGGTCCATCTGCGCGATGGGCACGCCCTTCATGCGCTCCATCACCATGACCTCGGGGTGGCAGAAGTCCCAGAACATCTCCGGAATCATCACCAGGTCGAGCGAGGCCATGTTGCGGCGCAGCTGGGCCGCATTGGCGGCTTCGCGCACCAGGTCGAGCTCGTCGTGCAGGTACTTGTCGAACTCGCCCACCACCTCGCGCGGCTTCAGGCGCTTGCCGTCGGCCGACAGGCTTTCGACCCAGCCGGCCATCATGGCCATGAGCGCCAGGTCTTTCTCGATCACGCCGCGCATGTTGGGGCGCAGCACCTTCACTGCAACCTCGCGCACCTCGCCCTGGTTGGTGCGGATGGTCGCGAAGTGAACCTGCGCGATCGAAGCGCTGGCGATGGGGGTTTCGTCGAACTGGACGAACACGTCGCTCACCGGACGGCGAAAGGCCCGCTCGATGGTCGCGATGGCCACCGCCGAGGGGAACGGCGGCACGCGGTCCTGCAGAAACGCGAGCTCGTCGGCGATGTCGGGTGGCAGCAGGTCGCGGCGGGTCGACAGCACCTGGCCGAACTTCACGAAGATGGGCCCGAGGCGCTCCAGCGCCTCGCGCAGCCGCTGGCCGCGCGGCGCGTCGAGGTTGCGTCCGACGGAGACGATGCGCGCCACCACGCGCAGCCAGGGCTTCTGGAAGCTCGTGAGCACGAGCTCGTCGAGGCCATAGCGCAGCGCGATCCAGACGATGAACAGCCCGCGGTAGAAGCGCCTCATTCGGCCTTGCCCGCCGAGCCGGCCTTCGCGGTGCGGTCGCCGACGAACTGGCGCAGCGCGCCCGCGACGCGGCGCACGCCGTTGCCCAGCGTGTGCGCAGGCACGTCGCCGATCACGCGGGCGAGGTCGTCCTCGACGTCCCAGCGCACATGGTCGACCAGCCAGTTGACCTCGGCGGCCAGCTGCACGTCGCCGATGATCTGCACGGCAGGCTTGTCGCCGCGCAGCGTGGCACGGGCAATGTCGAAGGGGGAGTCGTCGGTGACGGTGAGCGTGAGCTCGGGCACCGAGCCTGCAGGGGCCAGGTCGAGCAGCCCGGCAGGCGTGGCGACCAGTTCCATGGTGACGAAGCGCCATTGGAAGCGCACCACCCGCCCCTGCTGGCGCAGCAAACGCTGCTGCGCCTCGGGTTCCTGCTGCAGCACATGGTTCAGGAACAGGACGACACGGTGCTGTATTTCGTGAACCGCCCAGTCCGGGGGCTGAAGGCGTTCGCCGACGCGGTTGAGAAAGTCGCCGAGAAAAGAAAATGGGGACGATGGTGTGGCCATGTCCCCATTATCCCGTCTGTGCCCCAGCCCTGTGAGGGCCGCGGTTCAGGTTTTTCTTACTGGAGGGCTTGCACGCCCGCCACCAGCCAGCCGCCGTTGCCGCTCGTAGGCTTGGTCATGTTCCAGACTTCGCGGAACGGACCCGGGCCGGTCGAGGCGTCTTCGCGGATCATGCCGGAGAACTCCACGCTGGCCATGTAGGCCTCGGGCAGCTCTTCGATGCCGAGCAGCTTGGCGTCGAGCATCACGACTTCCGTCTTGTTCGATGCACCACCGGTGTGGCCGGCGCGGTCGGCCAGCTGCGTGCGAATTTCTTCGACCATGCTGTCGGTCATCATCGAACGCAGCATCGACACGTCGGCGCGGTCCCATGCGTCCTGCAGCGTCACGAAGTTGCGCTTGGCGGCACCGAGGAAGCCGTCGACGTCGAAGCCCGCGGGAATGCCCCAGGACTGCGAACCGCCGAGTGCCGAACCGATCATGCTGCCGCCGGCCGCGGCACCCGCTGCCGAAAGGCTGCTGCCGTGCGGTACGTCATTTGAAGGCGTGGCGTCGAACGACGTTGCATTGCGCTCCCAGGGACGTGCCGAGGCGTCGTTGCCGACGTTGGCCGGGCTGTACTGCGCCGGGGCGCTGGCGTTGCTCGGGCTGGCACCCGCGCCCTGGAACGCGAAGCCACCCTGGCCGCTGGCGCCCGAGGCTTGCGAACGCGCCTTGAACATGCGCCACGCCATCACGCCGGCAAGCACCAGGAGGCCGATCAGCAGGATGTTGCCGAAGCCGGCGCCCAGGCCCAGCGAATGCGCGAGCCAGGCGAGACCCAGGCCGGCCGCGAGACCGCCGAGCATCGCGCCCCAGGGACGCTTCGGTGCAGCTGCCGCGGGTGCGGGCGTTGCAGGCTTGGCTGCCGCGTTAGTCGCGTTCTGCTGCGCCGGCGCTGCCGGCGGCGTGGCCTGGCGCTGCGTCACGTTGGACGACTGGCGCCCGAACGATTTGCCACCGCCCATGCGCGCAGCCTCGGCCTGGACACTGCCAAGAACCAAAGCTGCCGCCAAAAACAAAGTACCCAAACTCTTCATGTCGTCTCCTCTCGAGCGAAAAATTCGCCTCATCAACATTTGATTCCAACATGCAAGGCAGCGATGCCACCCGTCATGTTGTGATAGTCCACATGTCCGAAACCGCCCTCTTTCATGAGGGTCTTGAGCTCCTCTTGCGAGGGGTGCATCCGGATCGATTCGGCCAGATAGCGATAGCTGGCGTCGTCACCGGCCACGAGCTTGCCCAGGCGCGGCAGCACGTTGAAGGAATACCAGTCGTAGGCCTTCGCAAGCGGCTTGGCGACCTTGGAGAACTCCAGCACGAGCAGCTTGCCGCCCGGCTTGATCACGCGGTTCATTTCCTTGAGCGCGGCGTCCTTGTGCGTCATGTTGCGCAGGCCGAAGGCCACCGTCACCACGTCGAAGTGGTTGTCGGGAAAGGGGAGCTTTTCTGCGTCGCAGACCGTGGTGGGCAGCGAGACGCCGGCGTCGAGCAGGCGGTCGCGCCCGGTGCGCAGCATGGCCTCGTTGATGTCGGTATGGACCACCTGGCCGGTGGCGCCGACCTTCTTCGCGAAGGCCAGTGCAAGGTCGCCGGTGCCGCCTGCGATGTCGAGCACGCGCGAGCCTTCGCCCACGTTCGCGACCATGACGGTGTACGCCTTCCAGGCGCGGTGCAGGCCGGCCGACATCAGGTCGTTCATGATGTCGTAGCGCGAGGCAACCGAATCGAAGACACCGCGAACGCGGCGGGCCTTCTCGCTTTCGTCGACTGTTTCGAAGCCGAAGTGTGTGGTACTCATGCGACCGATGTTAGGCCGGAAGCCTGCACATCAAGCGGACGACCCCGCGGGCACGGCGGGCATTCGTTGCTTTTTTTGTCCCGCCCTTCCTGGCGTAGGGCTATGCCAGCGGGCGCAGCGCCGGAGTTTCGGGCGATTTCCGCGCGCTCAGTGGCTGCTGCAGGCGGAGCCGCTCTTGTCGATCATCGGCGCGTCGCGGTCGATGCCCGCCTCGGCCAGGCGGCGTTCATACGTGGCCCACAGCTCGGCCTGCTTCGCGCCCAGTTCATAGAGCAGGTCCCACGAATAAATGCCGGTGTTGTGGCCGTCGCTGAAGGTCGGCTGCACGGCATAGTTGCCGACCGCCTCCAGGTCGACGAGTTCGACATCGCGCTTGCCCGTCTGCAGGATCTCCTGGCCCGGACCGTGGCCCTGTACCTCGGCCGACGGCGAACAGATGCGCATCAGCTCGAAGGGAATGCGAAAGCTCGCGCCGTCGGAGAAGCCCACCTCGAGCACGCGCGACTGGCCGTGCACGGTGATCGATTGCGGCGTCGGTGCGCCCGGTTTCAAGCCTGCCATCGGAAACTCCTTCAGAAAGGCCAGAGAGCCAAGCGCTCGATCATCGCAGCCTCGGCGGCGGGCAGGCGCTCGGTGATCGCGGCCTCTCTCGCGGCATTGCGATCGCGCTGCGCCGGCGCCCACACCGAGCCCGGGAAATGGCTGTCGTCGGCAAAGCGTGCAATCACATGCCAGTGCAGGTGCGCCACCACGTTGCCGAGTGCCGCGATGTTCATCTTGGCCGGCGCCAGATGCTCGCGCAGACATTGCTCGACCACCGCCACGGCCTCCATGCACAGCGTGCGGTCGGCCGCGTCGAGGTCGGAGAACTCCGGCGCATGGTCGCGCCACACCACGCGATAGAAGGCCGGAAAGCCCGCCTCGTCCGCATGGATGACGCGCAGCTTCACGCTCTCGAACACCAGGCGCCCCCCCGGGCCTTCGCAGAGCACGCAGCCTTGCATCGTCGTCACACCAGCACCCGTTCGATCCCGCCCTGGTTGGCCGCGGCCACGTAGGTGGGCATCCAGTCGGCGCCGAGGATCTTGTTGGCCATCTCGACCACGATGTAGTCGGCTTCGAGCAGGCCGTTGTTCAGGTCGTTGCCATAGCGCGAGAGGCCCTGCAGGCAGCTCGGGCAGCTGGTGAGGATCTTCACGTTGTCCTTGGCGCCGACAGCGCCGCTCTCGCGCAAATCGGCCTCGCCCTTTTTAAGTTCTTCTTCCTTGCGAAAGCGGATCTGCGTGGAGATGTCCGGCCGCGACACGCCCAGCGTGCCCGACTCGCCGCAGCAGCGGTCGTTCTTGAGCACGTTGTCGCCGACCAGCGCCTTCACGGTCTTCATCGGGTCCTGCAGCTTCATGGGTGAATGGCAGGGGTCGTGATAAAGATAGCCACCGCCCCCGGCGCCCGCCAGGGTGATGCCCTTTTCGAGCAGGTACTCGTGGATGTCGATGATCCGGCAGCCCGGAAAGATCTTGTCGAACTGGTAGCCCTGCAGCTGGTCGTAGCAGGTGCCACAGCTCACCACCACCGTCTTGATGTCCAGGTAGTTGAGCGTGTTGGCCACGCGGTGGAAGAGCACGCGGTTGTCCGTGATCATCTTCTCGGCCTTGTCGAACTGGCCGCTGCCCCGTTGCGGATAACCGCAGCACAGGTACCCCGGCGGCAGCACGGTCTGCACGCCGGCGTGCCACAGCATCGCCTGCGTGGCCAAGCCGACCTGCGAGAACAGGCGCTCCGACCCGCACCCCGGGAAGTAGAAGACCGCCTCGGTTTCGGACGTCGTCGTCTTGGGGTCGCGAATGATCGGCACGTAGTCGGCGTCCTCGATGTCGAGCAGCGCGCGCGCCGTCTGCTTCGGCAGGTTGCCCGGCATCTTCTTGTTGATGAAGTGGATCACCTGCTCCTTGATCGGCGCCGGACCCAGCGTGGCCGGCGGCGCGCCGGTCTGCTTCTTCGCCAGGCCGCGCAGCAGGTCGTTGGCCAGGCGCTGCGCCTTGAAGCCGATGCCCACCATGCCCGCGCGCACCGCCTTGATGGTCTGCGGGTTGGTCGCGTTCAGGAAGAACATCGCGGCCGCGTTGCCCGGCCGAAAGCTCTTCTGGCCCATCTTGCGCAGCAGGTTGCGCATGTTCATCGACACGTCGCCGAAATCGATCTTCACCGGACACGGCGTCAGGCACTTGTGGCACACGGTGCAGTGGTCGGCCACGTCCTCGAACTCTTCCCAGTGCTTGATGCTGATGCCGCGGCGGGTCTGCTCTTCGTAGAGGAAGGCTTCGACCAGCAGCGAAGTCGCGAGGATCTTGTTGCGCGGGCTGTAGAGCAGATTGGCGCGCGGCACATGGGTGGCGCACACCGGCTTGCACTTGCCGCAGCGCAGGCAGTCCTTGACGCTGTCGGCGATGGCGCCGATGTCGCTCTGCTGCATGATCAGCGACTCGTGGCCCATGAGGCCGAAGCTCGGCGTGTAGGCGTTGGTCAGGTCGGCATGCAGCGTGACGGCTTCGCCTGCCGGTGCGCGCAAAAGCTTACCCTTGTTGAAACGGCCTTCGGGGTCGACGCGGGCCTTGTACTCGGTGAACGGACGCAGCTCTTCGTCGGTCAGGAACTCGAGCTTGGTGATGCCGATGCCGTGCTCGCCCGAGATCACGCCGTCCAGGCTGCGCGCCAGCGCCATGATGCGCACCACCGCGGCATGCGCGGTCTGCAGCATGTCGTAGTTGTCGCTGTTCACGGGGATGTTGGTGTGCACGTTGCCGTCGCCCGCATGCATGTGCAGCGCCACCCACACGCGGCCCTTGAGCACGCGCTTGTGGATGGCCGTGCACTCGGCCAGGATCGGCGCGAACTCGGCGCCCGAGAAAATCTCCTGCAGCGGCTGGCGCAGCTGGGTCTTCCAGCTCGCGCGCAGCGAATGGTCCTGCAGCTGCACGAATTGCGCATCCACGTTCTGCAACCAGCCGGCCCAGAGCGCGCGCACCTCCTGCACCAGCGTCACAGCCTGCGCCACGCGGTCTTCCAGCAGCTCGGCCGCCGGTATCTCGTGCGCGTCGTCGGTCTTGCCCAAGGGCAGGTTGCCGCGCGTGAGGAAGGTCTCGAGCTCGTCGGTGAGCGCGAGCTTGTTCTGCAGCGACAGCTCGATGTTGATGCGCTCGATGCCGTCGCTGTACTCGGCCATGCGCGGCAGCGGAATCACCACGTCTTCGTTGATCTTGAAGGCGTTGGTGTGCTTGCTGATGGCGGCCGTGCGCTTGCGGTCGAGCCAGAATTTCTTGCGCGCCTCGGGGCTGATGGCGATGAAGCCTTCGCCGCTGCGCGAGTTGGCGATGCGCACCACTTCCGAAGTGACGCGCGCCACATCGTCGGCGTCGTCGCCCGCGATGTCGCCGAACAGCACCATCTTGGGCAAGCCACCGTGCTTCTTCGACTTGGTGGCATAACCCACCGCCTTCAAGTAGCGGTCGTCCAGGTGCTCCAGGCCGGCCAGCAGCACGCCCGAGCGCTTCTGCTCGGCGAACATGAAGTCCTTGATCTCGACGATGCTGGGCACCGCGTCCTTGGCGTTGCCGAAAAATTCGAGGCACACGGTGCGCGTGTGCGCGGGCATCTTGTGCACCACCCAGCGGCAGCTGGTGATGAGGCCGTCGCAGCCTTCCTTCTGGATGCCCGGCAGGCCCGAGAGGAACTTGTCGGTCACGTCCTTGCCCAGGCCTTCCTTGCGGAAGCTGCGCCCGGGAATGTCGAGGCGCTCGGTGCGCAATTTCGTCTTGCCGTCTGCGGCGTAGTACTGCAGATCGAACACGGCGCTTTCGGCGTCGTGGATCTTGCCGAGGTTGTGGCCGACGCGCGTGACTTCGAGCCACTCGGCCTGCGGCGTCACCATGCGCCACGAGGCGAGGTTGTCCAGCGCCGTGCCCCACAGCACGGCCTTCTTGCCGCCCGCGTTCATGGCCACGTTGCCGCCGACGCACGAGGCCTCGGCCGAAGTCGGGTCGACCGCGAACACGAAGCCCGCGCGCTCGGCCGCGTCGGCCACGCGCTGCGTGACCACGCCGGCCTCGGTCCAGATGGTGGGCACGGGGTCGGCCAGGCCGGGCAGCGGCATGTGCTCGACCTCGGTCATCGCCTCGAGCTTCTCGGTGTTGATGACCACGCTGTTCCAGGTCAGCGGAATCGCCCCGCCGGTGTAGCCGGTGCCGCCGCCGCGCGGAATGATGGTCAGGCCCAGCTCGATGCAGCCCTTGACCAGCAGGGCCATTTCGGCCTCGGTGTCGGGGCACAACACCACGAACGGGTACTCCACGCGCCAGTCGGTGGCGTCGGTCACGTGCGACACGCGCGAGAGGCCGTCGAACTTGATGTTGTCCTTGGCCGTGAGCCGGCGCAGCACGCGCGTGGCCTTGCGGCGCAGGGCGGCGACGTCGCGGAACTTGGTGTCGAAGGCGGAGACGGCGTCGCCCACGAGGCGGGTGAGCTCGCCCACGAACTGGTCGCGCGTCAGGTCGCTGTCGGGGGTGCGGCGCTTCTGGACTTCGCCCAGGCGGTGCTTCAGGGCTTCGACCAGCTGGCCGCGGCGGCGCGGGTTGTCGAGCAGGTCGTCGACCAGGTAGGGATTGCGCTGCACCACCCAGATGTCGCCCAGCACCTCGTAGAGCATGCGGGCCGATCGGCCGGTGCGGCGCTCGGCGCGCAGGGTCTGCAGCAGTTCCCAGCCGCGTTCGCCCAGCAGGCGAATCACGATTTCTCGGTCGGAGAAGCTGGTGTAGTTGTACGGGATCTCGCGCAGTCGGACAGGCTCTGCGGCCTGTGCCAACAGCGTGTTCAACGCGGTCGGAGCATTCATCGGGTGGGGCGCCTCGGCCGGGCGCTGCGCGCCCATAGCCGGGCTGGGGATTTTAGGGCAGGCCCCGGGGCCTTGCCTCGTGGCGGGGCGCTTGCCCTTGTGCCAGGGGCGCTGCTGGCGGGGGAGTTGACGCCGCAGCCCTCACCCCGCCCCTCTCCCCACAGGAAGAGGGAGCAAGCCAGGGGCTCAGAACAGCACGCGGCTGCGAATGGTCCCGTTCACCTTCGACAGCTCTTCGAGCGCCAGGTCGGAAGAAGCCGCGTCGATGTCCATCACCACGTACCCGACCTTCTCGTTCGTCTGCAGGAACTGGGAGGCGATGTTGATGTGGTTGTCCGAGAAGATCTTGTTGATTTCCGACAGCACGCCCGGCACGTTGCGGTGCACGTGCAGCAGCCGGTGCTTGCCCGGGTGCGCCGGCAGCGCCACCTCGGGGAAGTTGACGGACGACGTCGAGGTGCCGTTGTCGCTGTACTTCACCAGTTTTTCCGCCACTTCCAGCCCGATGTTGGCCTGCGCCTCCATCGTCGAGCCGCCGATGTGCGGCGTCAGGATCACGTTGTCCAGGCCGCGCAGCGGCGACAGGAACTCGTCCTTGTTGCTGCGCGGCTCCACCGGGAACACGTCGATGGCGGCGCCCAGCAGCTTCTTCGCCTTCAGGGCCTCGGCCAGCGCGTCGATCTCGACCACGGTGCCGCGCGAGGCGTTGATCAGGATCGACCCGGGCTTCATGGCCGCGATTTCGGCCGCGCCGATCATCCATTGCGTGGCCTGCGTCTCGGGCACGTGCAGGGTCACGATGTCGCTCTGCCCCAGCAGCTGGTGCAGGTCGCGCACCTGGCGCGCATTGCCCAGCGGCAGCTTGGTGATCACGTCGTAGAAGGCCACGTGCATGCCCAGCGCCTCGGCCAGCACCGACAGCTGCGCGCCGATCGAGCCATAGCCCACGATGCCCAGCGTCTTGCCGCGGATCTCGAAGGCGTTGTCGGCCGACTTGAGCCAGCCGCCGCGGTGCGCCACCGCGCTCTTCTCGGGAATGCCGCGCAGCAGCAATATGGCCTCGGCCAGCACCAGCTCGGCCACCGAGCGGGTGTTCGAATAGGGGGCGTTGAACACGGCCACGCCGTGCTCGCGGGCGGCTTCCAGGTCGACCTGGTTGGTGCCGATGCAGAAGCACCCGGCGGCCACCAGCTTGTGGGCGGCGGCGAACACGTCGGCGGTGAGTTGCGTGCGCGAGCGGATGCCCAGGAAGTGCACGTCGGCGATCTTGGCCTTCAGGTCCGCGTCGGGCAGCGCGCCCGGCAGCGACTCGATGTTGGTGTAGCCGGCGGCGCGCAGAACCTCCAGCGCCGAGGGGTGGATGCCCTCGAGCAAGAGGAACTTGATCCTGCTTTTGTCGAGGGAAGTTTTGCTGCTCATGGCGGTCTCGCGGAAGCCCCGGCCGTGGCGACAAGCTGGGCCAAAAAAGGGAGGGCGATGCTAGCATGGTGCGCTGCACCATGCAGGGCCGCAGGCCGCGCCGGGCTTGACGCCAACAGGGCCAAAGGGGTTTCCCCGATTGGAAGAAACCCGCGCACCGTGCGCCAATGTGACGCGGCGGTGTCACGCACATGCCATAGCATCCGCGCTTTCTCTTTTTCCCTTCAGGAGTCTTCATGCGATTCAAGACGCTTGCGCTGGCATCGGCGCTGGCCGCGACCACGCTGTTCAACGTGGCACACGCCCAGACCGAAATCCAGTGGTGGCATTCCATGACCGCCGTCAACAACGAGTGGGTCAACGACCTGGCCAAGCAGTTCAACGAGAGCCAGAAGGAATACAAGATCGTGCCGACCTTCAAGGGCACGTACGACGAATCCATGACGGCTTCCATCGCGGCCTTCCGCTCGGGCAACGCGCCGCACATCCTGCAGGTGTTCGAAGTGGGCACCGCCACCATGATGGCCAGCAAGGGCGCCATCATTCCCGTGGGCCAGGTCATGAAGGACGCGGGCGAGAAGTTCGATCCGGCCGCCTACATCCCCGCCGTGGCCGGTTACTACACCGCCCCCAACGGCCAGATGCTGAGCTTCCCGTTCAACAGCTCGACCACCATCTTCTATTTCAACAAGGACGCCTTCAAGGCGGCCGGCATCCCCACCGACAAGGCACCGTCGACCTGGCCCGAAGTGGTCTCGGCCGCAGCCAAGCTCAAGGCCAGCGGCCACAAGTGCCCGTTCACCACCGCCTGGCAGAACTGGACGCAGGTCGAGAGCTTTTCGGCCTGGCACAACGTGGAGTTCGCGAGCAAGGGCAACGGCCTGCAGGGCCTGGACGCGCGGCTGAAGGTGAATTCGCCGCTGCACCAGCGCCACATCGAGAACCTGGCGAGCATGGCCAAGCAGGGCCTGTTCGTCTACAAGGGCCGCGGCAACGTGCCTGAAGCCTCGTTCGTGTCGGGCGAGTGCGCCATGATCAACACGTCGTCGGGCTTCTACGGCAACGTGGCCAAGAACGCCAAGTTCGCCTACGGCCTGGCCCCCCTGCCCTACTACCCGGACGTGCCGGGCGCACCGCAGAACACGGTGATCGGCGGCGCGAGCCTGTGGGTCATGTCGGGCAAGAAGGCCGCCGAGTACAAGGGCGTGGCCAAGTTCTTCAGCTTCATCTCGACGCCTGAAGTGCAGTCCGCCAGCCACAAGCGCACGGGCTACCTGCCCGTGACCACGGCGTCTTACAAGCTCACCGAGGAATCGGGCTTCTACAAGCAGAACCCCGGCACCGACGTGGCCGTGACGCAGATGATCCGCAAGGTCACCGACAAGAGCCGCGGCATCCGCCTGGGCAACTACGTGCAGATCCGCGCCATCGAGGACGAAGAGCTGGAACAGGTCTGGAACGGCAAGAAGACGGCCAAGGAAGCCCTGGACGCCATCGTGACCCGCGGCAACGAGCAGCTCGAACGTTTTCAGAAGGCGAACAAAAGCTGACGATTGAAGTTCGGGCCCTCGTGTCCGGCTAATATCGCCCGCCCGCGTCCACTCTTGTAGAAGAGTGGGCCCGGCGGGATTTTTTATGTCGAGGGGTACGAGGGGTTCATGGAAAAACGCGTCTTCTTTCGCTCGGGCTGGTTGCCCTGGCTGCTGCTGACACCGCAAATGGCGGTGATCCTGGTGTTTTTCTTCTGGCCAGCGGGGCAGGCCGTGCTGCAGTCGCTGCAGCAGCAAGACGCGTTCGGCACGTCGGTCGAGTTCGTCGGACTCGACAACTTCCGGCATCTGTGGGGCGACTCGAGCTACGCCGCGTCTTTCAGGACGACGGCCGTGTTCTCGGTGCTGGTGGCCAGCATCGGCATCAGCCTGTCGCTCGTGCTGGCCGTGTTCGCCGACCGCATCACGCGCGGCGGCACCTTCTACAAGACCATGCTGATCGTGCCCTACGCCGTGGCGCCCGCCGTGGCGGCCGTGCTGTGGGTCTTCATGTTCTCGCCCTCGCTGGGCGTGGTCGCCTATGCGCTGGGCAAGATCGGCATCAACTGGAACCACCTGCTCGACTCCGGCCACGCCATGACGCTGATCGTCATGGCCTCGGTGTGGAAGCAGATTTCGTACAACTTCCTGTTCTTCCTGGCCGGCCTGCAGTCGATTCCGAAGTCGCTGATCGAGGCCGCCGCCATCGACGGCGCGCGCCCGTGGCGCCGCTTCTGGACGGTGCAGTTCCCGCTGCTGTCGCCCACCACCTTCTTCCTGCTGGTGATCAACGTGGTGTACGCCTTCTTCGACACCTTCGCGATCGTCGATGCGGCCACCCAGGGCGGCCCGGGCCAGGACACCACCATCCTGGTCTACAAGGTCTACCACGACGGCTTCAAGAGCCTGGACCTCGGCGGTTCGGCCGCCCAGTCGGTGGTGCTGATGGTGATCGTGGTGGCGCTGACCGTCATCCAGTTCCGCTACGTCGAGAAGAAGGTTCAGTACTGAAGATGAAACAGCAACAGAAAACCCCAACGGGCGGAGCACGACATGGTTGAACGACGCGGCACCCAGGGCATCCTGGCCCATGTGGTGATGATCCTCGGCGTCCTGATCGTCGCCTTCCCGCTGTACCTGGCCTTCGTGGCCTCCACGCACACCGCGCAGGAGATCGTGCAGGCGCCGATGCCGCTGCTGCCCGGCTCGAACATCATCGACAGCTACAAGGGCGCGCTCTTCGGGCGCGAAAACAGCGCGGGCTCCAACGCCCCGGTGGCGCACATGATGTGGGTGAGCTTCGTGACGGCCATGGTGATCGCCATCGGCAAGATCTCGATCTCGCTGCTGTCGGCCTTCGCCATCGTGTACTTCCGCTTCCCGTTCAAGAAGATCTGCTTCTGGGCGATTTTCGTGACGCTGATGCTGCCGGTGGAGGTGCGCATCCTGCCCACCTACAAGGTGCTGTCGGACCTGAACATGCTGAACTCGTACGCGGGCCTCACGGTGCCGTTGATCGCGTCGGCCACGGCGACCTTCCTGTTCCGCCAGTTCTTCCTGACCGTGCCCGACGAGCTCACCGAAGCCTCGCGCATGGACGGCGCGAGCCCCATGCGCTTTTTCTTCGACGTGCTGCTGCCGTTGTCGAAGACCTCGATCGCGGCGCTGTTCGTGATCCAGTTCATCTACGGCTGGAACCAGTACCTCTGGCCGCTGCTCGCGACCACGAGCGAAGACATGTACCCCGTGGTGGTCGGCATCAAGCGAATGATTGCCGGCGGCGACGGGCAGAACGAATGGAACGTCGTGATGGCCACCGCCATCCTCGCGATGCTGCCACCCGCGCTGGTGGTGATCCTGATGCAAAAGTGGTTCGTCAAGGGCCTCGTGGACACCGAGAAATAAATAACTTGCGGGACAGACCCGGATTGCGAAGCAATCTGCTGCGTCCCCGACCGACTAAGAATATGGCTGCTCTCTCTCTTCGCAACGTCATCAAGCGCTACGGCCACGGGCCCAAAGCCAACCAGGTCATCCACGGCGTGAGCGCCGAGATTGCCGACCATGAATTCATCGTGATCGTGGGCCCCTCGGGCTGCGGCAAGTCGACGCTGCTGCGCATGGTGGCCGGCCTGGAAGAAATTTCCGCCGGCGAAATCTGCATCGGCGGCAAGGTCGTGAACGAGCTCGAACCTTCCGAGCGCGACATCGCCATGGTGTTCCAGAACTACGCGCTCTATCCGCACATGAGCGTGTTCGCGAACATGGCCTACGGCCTGAAGATCGCCAAGGTGCCGGTGCCCGAAATCAAGGTGCGCGTCGACAAGGCCGCCAAGATCCTCGAACTCGGCCATTTGCTGGAGCGCAAGCCGCGCGAACTCTCCGGCGGCCAGCGCCAGCGCGTGGCCATGGGCCGCGCCATCGTGCGCCAGCCGCAGGTGTTCCTGTTCGACGAACCGCTGTCCAACCTCGACGCCAAGCTGCGCGCCCAGACGCGCCTGGAAATCCAGAAGCTGCACCGCGAGCTGGGCATCACCTCGCTGTTCGTCACGCACGACCAGGTCGAGGCGATGACGCTGGCGCAGCGCATCATCGTGATGAACGGTGGCGTGATGGACCAGTTCGCCACGCCCGAGGAGGTGTACAACCGCCCCGCCACCACCTTCGTGGCCAGCTTCATCGGCTCGCCGCCGATGAACCTGCTCAGGCACGCGCCGGGCGTGCGCCCGGGCCAGATCCTGGGCATTCGCCCCGAGCACATGAAGCTCGACGAAAGCGGCTGGACGGTGCAGGTCGAGCAGGTCGAGCTGCTGGGCGCCGAGCGCCTGGTGTACGGCCGCATCGGCGACGAACAGATCATCATGCGCACCGACGAGGGCGACCGCCCGCCCGTGCCGGGCGACACCGTGAAGATCGCCGCGCGCGAAGAAAAGCTGCACTGGTTCGACGCCGGTTCGGGCAAGCGCGCGGACTGAGCGATGGCTTTGTCGACACCCTGGCCCTACCCCCGCTGGGTGGCCCACCGAGGCGCCGGCAAGCTGGCGCCCGAGAACACGCTGGCGGCCTTCCGGCTCGGCGCCTCGCACGGCTACCGCATGTTCGAGTGCGACGCCAAGCTCAGCGCCGACGGCGTGCCGTTCCTGATGCACGACGACACGCTGGAGCGCACCACCGGCGGCCGCGGCACCGGCGGCACCCAGGCCTGGAGCGCGCTGTCGCAACTGGACGCGGGCAGCTGGCACTCGCCCGGCTACGCGGGCGAGCCCTTGCCCACGCTGGAAAACATTGCGCGCTTCTGCCTGGCGAACGACCACCTGCTCAACATCGAGATCAAGCCCACGCCCGGCACCGAGCGCCAGACCGGCGAAGTGGTCGCGCAGCAGGCCGCGCGGTGGTGGCAAGGCAAAGCCGTCCCGCCGCTGCTGACCTCCTTCAAGGTCGATTCGCTCGAGGGCGCGCAGGCGGCGCAACCCGAGCTGCCGCGCGGGCTGTTGCTCGACACCCTTTGGGCCGGCTGGCTCGAAGCCGCGCAGCGGCTGGGCTGCGTGGCGATCGTGTGCAAGCACACGCTGTGGAACGCCGACGTGGTCGCGCAGGTGCACGGCGCGCGCATGCGCGCGCTGAGCTACACCGTCAACGAAGAGACGCACGCGCAGCGGCTCATCGCGCTGGGCACCGACGGCATCATCACCGACCGCGTCGACCTCTTCAGCCCCGCCGGCTGAGGCGCACGTCTCTTACAGGCACTTACCTCGTGGCCGCTTCTATGATGCGGCCATGAATCGGACCTCTCGCCTGGCGCGCCACGGCCTCGCCATCCTGCTGGCCCTGTCGATGTGCGGCGTTGCGCTGGCACAGCCCGACGCCAGCATGAACGCCGGCAACGGCAACCCCAACAACAGCGCCAACACGGCCACGGCGGCGCCCCCCGCGCCCACGGTCGCCGAGTTGCGCGCCCAGTTCAACAAGATCACGGCCGATGCGGGCACCGGTACCGACGACGATCCGCGCAAGCAGCTCGGGCCGATCAACGACATCGGCGCGCAGGCCGACAAGTTCGTGGCCGCGCGCACCAGCGACCTCGCCGACCTCAACGCACGGCTCGGCGAGCTCGGCAATCCGCCAGGCGCCGGCGCCACCGAAGACCCCGACATCACGCGCCAGCGTGCGCGCCTGACCAAGGAGCGCAACGCGCTCGACGCGGACATCCGCCTCGCGAGGCTGCTGTCCATCGACGTGCGCCAGCGCGGCGCCGACCTCGTCACGCAGCGGCGCGAGCTGTTCGAGGCCCAACTCACCGAGCGCGCGGCCTCGCCGCTCACCGGTGCCTTCTGGAACGACCTGCAAGAGGCCTGGCCCGACGACCTGGAACGGCTGCAGACCATGGGCGCGGCGCTCGGCGACGGGTTCGCGCAGGCGCTGGCGCCCGCGTCGCGCACGCTGGTGATCGCCACGCTGATCGGCGCGCTGCTGTTGGCCTTCGTTGGCATCTGGGGCGCCGAGCGCGTGCTCACGCGCCTCGCGATGCGAGTGCTGCCGGCCGGGCGGCTGCGGCGCTCGCTGCTGGTGATTGCCATCGTCGCGAGCCACGTGCTGCTGGTGGCCGTGGCCGCGCACGGCTTCGTGGAGGTGCTCAAGGCGCACGCCACCTGGGACGCGCAGGCGCGCAAGGCGCTGCAATCGGCGGCGCAGGCGCTGACGTTCATGGCCTTCGTCATCGGCCTGGGCCGCGCGCTGCTGGCCACCTCCCGTCCCTCGTGGCGGTTGCCGCCCATTCCGGACGCCACGGCCAGCAAGCTCGCCGTGCTGCCCTGGCTGGTGGCGCTGGTGGCGGCGCTGGCCTGGACGCCGGCCGAGATCAATGCGCTGGTCGACGCCAGCTTTGCCGCGGTGGTGGCCACGCACGTGCTGACGGCGCTGATCCTCACCGCGCTGGTCGGCACCGTGATCTACCGGCTCAAGGCGCTGCGCGCCGACGCGCCCGAGGCCGGCCTGCCCGAGCGGCCGATGTGGGTCGGCCTGCTGGTGGCGCTGATCGGCGTGCTGATGATCGCCATCTGGGTGCTGGTGGCGCTGGGTTACGTGGCGCTGGGCAGCTTCCTGGCCTCGCAGCTGACCTGGACCGGCATTGTGGCCGCGGCCTTCTACGTGCTGTTCAAGTTCGCCGACGACGTGTTCACGGCCGTGGTGTCGTCGCGCAGCGCCTTCGGCCAGAAGCTGCAGAAGAGCTTCGGGCTCGCGCCGCAGACGCTGGACCAGGCGGCCACGGTGCTATCGGGCATCAGCCGGGTGGCGTTGTTCGTCTACATGCTGATCGCGCTGGCCGCGCCGCTGGGCACTTCGCCGGGCGAGGTGTTCCAGCGCAGCGGCAAGCTGGGCTCCGGCGTGAAGGTGGGCGAGTTCCAGCTGGTGCCGGGCGCCATCCTGAGCGCCCTGGCGGTGGCGGTCATCGGGTTCATCGTGCTGCGGGTGTTCAAGCGCTGGCTCGAGCGCAGCTACCTGCCCAACACGCAGCTCGAACCGGGCATGCAGAGCTCCATCACCACGCTGCTGGGCTACGTGGGCGGCATTCTGGTGGTTGCCTTCACGCTGTCGGCAATGGGCATCGGCATCGAGCGCATCGCATGGGTGGCCAGCGCGCTGTCGGTGGGTATCGGTTTCGGCCTGCAGGCGATAGTGCAGAACTTCATCTCCGGCCTGATCCTGCTGGCCGAGCAGCCGGTGAAGGTGGGCGACTGGGTGGTGCTGGGCACGGCCGAGGGCGACGTGCGGCGCATCAACGTGCGGGCCACGGAAATCGTGCTGGGCGACCGCTCGACGCTGATCGTGCCGAACTCGGAGTTCATCACCAAGACCGTGCGCAACATGACGCTGTCCAACGCCGAGGGCCGCGTGCTGATTCGCCTGCCGATGCCGCTGACCACCGACGCGCAGCGCGTGCGCGAGCTGATCCTCACGGCCTGCAGGGCGCATGAAGGCGTGCTCGAAACGCCGGCGCCGTCGCTCACCCTCGAAGGCATCGAGAACGGGCTGCTGATCTTCCAGGCCATCGCCTACGTGGCGAGCCCCCGGCTGGCGGGCGGGGTGCGCAGCGACCTGCTGTTCGTGATCCTCGACGAGCTGAAGAAGGCCTCGCTGCCGCTGGCGGTGCCGACCATGGTGATGGCGGCGACGGCGGCCACACCGGAGCCGCTGGCCACGCCCACGGTGCCTTCGTCGACGACGTCCCCGATTCCGGGCGTGCAAGGTTGACAGGCGTCGCCCGCGTCCGGCGGCGGGACTGAGGGGCTGTCAGCGGCGCCAGCCGCGCATCGCCAGCCACTGCACCGTGCCGCAGACCGCCACCAGCGCGGCGTAGGTCACCATCGAGCCGTCGCGACCGGACACCACGAGACCGGCCACCGACACGACCACACCGGCCAGGAATGTGCAGGCGCATTGCACCCACCAGCGCGGCACGCCGGCGCGCCGGCCACCCAGGAAACGCCCGGCAAAGGCCAGCACCAGCGCCAGGAAAGCCGCGGGTGCCACAAAATTGAGCAGGTGATTCAGGAGGGCCAGCAGGTCCATCGGGAGGAAAGGCGCAAGCGTCGGGTCATGCGGGCAGTGTTATGGCTGTCATAGGGAAAGCCATTTGTCCTTGCGCAAGCCGGGTGCGGCTGCTGATTTTATAATCACGCCCATGTCAGTCTGGGCTCTCGGCTTGAACCACACGACCGCGCCGCTCGATCTGCGCGGTCGTTTCGCGTTCGCGCTCGATCAGATCGCCCCCACGCTGCAGAGCTTGCGCAGCTCTTTCGGCACCGGCCGCCACCCCCAGGTCGAGGCCGCGATCATCTCCACGTGCAACCGCACCGAGATCTATTGCGCCTCGGAGCACATCGCGCTCGACCACACCTTCGGCTGGCTGGCGCAAAGCGGCGGGGTGGCCCCGGCCCTGTTGCGCTCGCATGCCTACACCCTGCACGACGACGAAGCCGCGCGCCATGCCTTTCGCGTGGCCAGCGGGCTCGACTCCATGGTGCTGGGCGAGGCGCAGATCCTTGGGCAGATGAAAGATGCCGTGCGCGCCGCCGAAACCGCCGGCGCGCTCGGCAGCACGCTCAACCAGCTGTTCCAGCGCTCGTTCGCGGTGGCGAAAGAGGTGCGTACCGCCACCGAGATCGGCGCTCACTCCATCAGCATGGCCGCCGCCGCGGTGCGCCTGGCCGGCCAGCTCTTCGAAGACCTGCGCAAGACGCGCGTGCTGTTCGTGGGCGCGGGCGAAATGATCGATCTCGCGGCCACGCACTTCGCGGCCAGGGAACCCAAGTCGATCGCCATCGCCAACCGCACGCTCGAACGCGGCGAAAAGCTGGCCTCGCGCTTCGGCGGCGAAGCCATGCGGCTGGCCGACCTGCCCTCGCGGCTGGCCGAGTTCGACATCGTCGTGAGCTGCACCGCCAGCACGCTGCCGATCATCGGCCTGGGCGCCGTGGAGCGCGCGCTCAAGGCGCGCAAGCACCGCCCGATGTTCATGGTCGACCTGGCGGTGCCGCGCGACATCGAGCCCGAAGTGAAGGCGCTCGAGGACATCTATCTCTACACCGTGGACGACCTCGCCCAGGTCGTACAGCAGGGCCAGGCGAATCGCCAGGCCGCCGTGGCGCAGGCCGAAGTCATCATCGACGCGGGCGTGCAGAGTTTCATGCACTGGCTGGGCCAGCGCGGCACGGTGCCGCTGATCCAGCAGCTCAACGCGCAGGCCGACGAATGGCGCGCCGCGGAAATGACCCGCGCGCGCAAGCTGCTGGCCAAGGGCGAATCGGTCGAGGCCGTGCTCGAAGCCATGTCGCGCGGGCTCACGCAAAAAATGATGCACGGTGCCATGGCCGAGCTGCATGCGGGCGATGCCGAGTCGCGCGAGCAGACGGCGCAGACCATCTCGCGCCTGTTCCTGCGCAAAGAGCGTTAGCGACGCGGGTCATCGGCCGGCCGCGTGGCCTTGGCTTTCATGCGCCCTGCGATCGCACGGCGGCAACCCCTCATTTTTCCGAGCCCCATTCCGCTGTGAAATCCTTTCTGCGCCACCAACTCGAACGCTACGTCCAGCGTTTGGGCGAACTCGACTTCCTGCTCTCGCGCGAAGACATCATGAGCGACATGGCGCAGTACCGCACCATCTCGCGCGAGCATGCCGAAATCACGCAGATCGCCGGCCGCTACGAGCGCTACAAGCAGCGCGAGGCCGACATCGCCGGGGCGAAGGAGATGCTCGACGACCCCGACATGGCCGAGATGGCGAAGGAAGAAATTTCGGGCGCCGAAGCCGAGCTGCTCCAGCTCGAAGAAGAGCTGCAGCGCTTGCTGCTGCCCAAGGACCCGGACGACGCGCGCAACGCCTTCATGGAAATCCGCGCCGGCACGGGCGGCGACGAGTCGGCCCTGTTCGCGGGTGACCTGCTGCGCATGTACACGCGCTACTGCGAGCGCGTCGGCCTGCGCTGCGAGGTCGTGAGCGAAAGCCCGAGCGAGCTCGGCGGCTACAAGGAAGTGGTGATCCGCATCGTCGGCGACGAGGTCTTCGGCAAGCTGCGCTTCGAATCCGGCGGCCACCGCGTGCAGCGCGTGCCGGCCACCGAGACGCAAGGCCGCATCCACACCAGCGCCTGCACGGTGGCCGTGCTGGCCGAGCCCGACGAGACCGTGGCGGTGCAGATCAACCCGGCCGACCTGCGCATCGACACCTACCGCGCGAGCGGCGCGGGCGGGCAGCACATCAACAAGACCGACTCGGCCGTGCGCATCACGCACATCCCCACCGGCATCGTGGCCGAGTGCCAGGACGACCGCAGCCAGCACCGCAACAAGGCCAAGGCACTGCAGGTGCTGTCGGCGCGCATCCAGGAAAAAGACCGCAGCGAGCGCGCCGCCAAGGACGCGGCCATGCGCAAGGGGCTGATCGGCAGCGGCGACCGCTCGGACCGCATCCGCACCTACAACTTTCCGCAGGGGCGGCTCACCGACCACCGCATCAACCTCACGCTCTACAAGCTGCTGGCCATCATGGAAGGCGACCTGGGCGACGTGCTGGAAGCGCTGCGTGCAGCGCGCGAGGCCGAGCAGCTGGCCGAGCTGGAATCGAGCCTGCCGGCGTGACGAGCACCGACAACCCGCGGCCCTCGACCGTGGCGCAGGCGCTCGCGGCAGGCGTCGCGCTGGGCGTGGACCGGCTCGACGCGCAGTTGCTGCTGCTGCACGCCCTGGGCCGTGCCCCGCACGACCGTGCGTGGCTGCTCGCGCACGACACCGACGCAATGCCCGGTGCGGCGTGGTCCGCGCTGGCCGCGCAGCTGTCGCGCCGCCTGGCGGGCGAGCCGGTGGCCTACCTGCTGGGCGAAAAGGAATTCCACGGCCTCGACCTGCGGGTCGATGCGCGCGTGCTGGTGCCCCGCCCCGACACCGAGACACTGGTCGAATGGGCCTTGCAGTGCCTCGACGGCCACGCCGCACCGCGCGTGCTCGACCTGGGCACGGGCAGCGGCGCGATCGCGCTGGCCCTGCAGCACGCCCGCCCCGACGCGCAGGTCGATGCGGTCGATGCCAGCGCCGGCGCGCTTGCGGTGGCGCAGGCCAATGCCCAGCGCCTGCGCCTGCCGGTGCGCTTCGCCCAGGCAAACTGGCTCGACGGCGCCGGCAGCGGCTACGCGGTCATCGCCGGCAACCCGCCCTACATCGCCGCCGGCGACCCTCACCTGCCCGCCCTGCGCCACGAGCCGGTGTCCGCTCTGGTGGCGGGCGCCGACGGCCTCGACGACATCCGCCAGATCGTGCAACACGCACCCGATCACCTCGCGCAAAACGGCTGGCTGCTGCTCGAACACGGCCACGACCAGGCCGCAACCGTGCGGCAACTGCTCGCCGAGCGCGGTTTTTCTGACGTGCAAAGCCGCGACGACCTTGCCGGCATCCCGCGCTGCTCAGGCGGGATCTGGCGCGCGGTGAAATAATCCGTTCAGCCCACTTTTCAGGAGTTCCCCATGTCCGACGCTCAGCAACGCATCGACGATCTCGTCAAAACCAACGAACTCGTGCTCTTCATGAAGGGCAATGCCAGTTTCCCGATGTGCGGCTTCTCGGGCCGCGCCATCCAGATCCTGAAAGCCGTCGGCGTCGACACCAAGGCGCTCAAGACCGTTAACGTGCTCGAAGACGACGGCATCCGCCAGGGCATCAAGGAGTACAGCAACTGGCCCACCATTCCGCAGCTCTACGTGAAGGGCGAGTTCATCGGCGGCTCGGACATCATGATGGAGATGTACGAATCCGGTGAGCTGCAGCAAGTGGTGAACGGCAGCCCCGCCTGATTTTCCGAAGACTGCAATGAGCCACGATCACGGCCATTCGCATGCTCACGGCGATCGTCCGGTCGATTCGACCGAACCGGCCTGGAAGCATGACGGCGTGCGCGTGGTCGCGGCCAACCAGCTCGACGTCAACACCGCGCAGACACCCGGCATGAACCGCGCGGCCGCCATCAACTTCGCGCGCGTCGGCGCGCAGAAGCTGTGGGCCGGCACGGTCACCATCCACGCCGATGCCAAGACCGGCGCCCACCACCATGGGCACCTTGAATCGGTGATCTACGTGGTGCGCGGCCGGGCCCGCATGCGCTGGGGCGAGAAGCTCGAGTTCACGGCAGAGGCCGGACCCGGCGACTTCATCTACGTGCCGCCTTTCGTGCCGCACCAGGAAATCAACGCGAGCGCGACCGAGTCGCTGGAATGCGTGTTGTGCCGCAGCGATGGCGAAGCGGTGGCAGTCAACCTCGACATCGAGCCCGTCGAGAAACCCGAATCGGTGCTGTGGGTCGACCCGACTCACCCACACGGCGCGGTCTGAACGCTTTTCCCCGGCCAAGTCATGGCACCATGGCGCTCTTCGCCGTGCCACCATGAACCTGACCCAAAGCCTGCTCATCATCGTCTTGCTGATCGCGTTGAGCGCGTTCTTCTCCCTGGCCGAAATCACGCTGGCCGCCTCGCGCCGGCTGCGCCTGCGCCAGATGGCCGACGAAGGCGACCCGCGGGCGGAAAAAGTATTGCGCGTGCAGGAGCAGCCCGGCCACTACTTCACCGTGGTGCAGATCGGCCTGAACGCCGTGGCCATCCTGGGCGGCGTGGTCGGTGAAGGCTCGCTCAGCCCCTACTTCGCAGGTTTCTTCGAACGCTGGCTGAGCGTCGAGGCGTCGGCCAGCGTGGCCTTTCTCTGTTCGTTCGTGATCGTCATCGCGGTGTTCCTGGTGTTCGCCGACCTGTTCCCCAAGCGCCTGGGCATGAGCAACCCCGAGCAGCTCGCGGTGCGCATGGTCGGGCCGATGCAGGTGCTCATCACCACCTTCAAGCCGCTGGTGTGGTTTTTCACGCGCTGCACCGACCTGCTGTTCAAGGTGCTCGGCATGCCGATGGCGCGCGACGACAAGATCACCTCGGCCGACATCCTGGCCATGACCGAAGCCGGCGCCCGCGCGGGCGTGCTCGCGGTGCGCGAGCAGCAGGTGATCGCCAATGTGTTCGAGCTGGAGACACGCCTGGTGAGCAGCGTGATGACGGCGCGCGAAAGCATTGCCTGGTTCCTGCACGACGACCCCGAGTCGGTGCTGCGCGCGCGCATCGTGGCCGAGCCCTTCTCGGCGTACCCGGTGTGCGACGGCGACATCGACCATGTGCTGGGCTATGTGGATGCGAAGGACATGTTCCAGCGCGTGCTCAGCGGCCAGCCGCTGGCCTTCGACCAGGGGCTGCCGCTGCACAAGGCGCTGGTCATTCCCGACCGGCTGTCGCTGACCGAGGTGCTCGAGCAGTTCCAGCAGGCGCATGAAGACTTCGCGATCATCGTCAACGAATACAGCCTGATGGTGGGCGTGATCACGCTCAACGACGTGATGAGCACGGTGATGGGCGACCTGGTGACGATGCCCGACGAAGAGCAGATCGTGCGGCGCGACGAGAACTCGTGGCTCATCGACGGCGTCACGCCCATCCAGGACGTGCAGCGCGCGCTGCACATCGACGAGCTGCCGCATGCCGAGGAATACGAAACGCTCGCGGGCTTCCTGATGGTGATGCTGCGCCGCGTGCCCAAGCGCACCGACAACGTGACCTGGGGCGGCTACACCTTCGAGGTGATGGACGTGGACAGCTACCGCATCGACCAGGTGATGGTCACGAAGGGCTCTGGCACCGCGAAGGCGCCGGCCGCCTGACAGGCCTCGGCAGGCATCAAGCGGCCGAGCGGTCCTTGTCCTTGTCTTTCTCGCGCTCGCGTTCCTTGTCGTTGAACGCCCAGAGCCGCTGGTTCGCGAACACCGCGTTCGGGTAAGGAGACTTGCCGCGGCTGCCGTTGTAGCGGCCCAGCGTCATGTAGAGGTCGCCATTCTCGCGGTCGAGATAGTGGCGCAGGATGACGCAGCCGAAACGCAGGTTGGTCTGCATGTGAAAGAGCTTGGCCGAATCGCTGTCGCCGATCACGCGCGTCCAGAACGGCATGACCTGCATGTAGCCCCGCGCACCGGCGCTGGACACCGCGAACTTGCGGAAGTTGCTCTCTACCTGCACCAGCCCGAGCACCAGGCTCACCTCGAGCCCTGAGCGCTTGGCCTCGTACCACGCGGTCTGCAGGAACTCGATGCGCGACGGCGCATCGGCCACCTTCTTCTTGAGCCGTTCGCTCATTTCGCCGAGCCAGCGCAGGTACGCCAGGCGGACCTCGGTGCTGGCGAACTGGGGCACCGGGGGCGCCTTGTTGTGGATCGCCGAACTCAGCGCGGTGCGCACCGAGTCGATCAGCGGCTCCTCGATCTGCGCGCCGGCCAGGGCGGTCCGCGGCAGCGACAGCACCGTCAGGGCGCTCGCCGTCACGGCGCCGCCCAGGCACTGGCGCCGCGAGAGGCCGCCCTCGAGGCTCATGCAGCGAGCTTGCCGGTGATGAAGTCGGCGATGCCGGCCGACGGCACTTTGGTGGCGGCCGTGTCGCGGCGGTGCTGGTATTCGAGCTGGCCCTCTTTCAGGCCGCGGTCGGAGATGACCACGCGGTGCGGCACACCGATGAGCTCCCAGTCGGCGAACATCGCGCCGGGGCGCTCGCCGCGGTCGTCGAGCAGCACGTCGACACCCTTGGCGAGCAGGTCTTCGTAGAGCGCCTCGGCGGCGGTCTTGACCTCGGCGCTGCGGTCCATGCCGATCGGGCAGACCACCACGGTGAACGGCGCGATGGCGTCGGGCCAGATGATGCCGCGCTCGTCGTGGTTCTGCTCGATGGCCGCGGCCGGCAGTCGCGTGATGCCGATGCCGTAGCAGCCCATCTCGAGGAACTGCGGCTTGCCGCCTTCGTCCAGATACGTGGCGTTCATGTCCTTGCTGTACTTGGTGCCGAGCACGAACACATGGCCCACTTCGATGCCGCGCTCGATGGCCAGCACGCCCTTGCCGTCGGGAGAGGCATCGCCGGAGATCACGTTGCGCAGGTCGGCCACAAGTTCCGGCTCGGGCAGGTCGCGGCCCCAGTTGACACCGGTCATGTGGAAGTCGACCTCGTTGGCGCCTGTGATCCAGTCGGCCATGACGGCCACGTCACGGTCGGCCACGAGCTTGACCGGCTTCTTCAGGTTCAGCGGGCCCAGGTAGCCGGGCTTGCAACCGAAGTGCTCGTCGATCTCGGCCAGGGTGGCGAAGCGGAAGCCCTTGTCCAGGCCCGGCAGCTTGCCGACCTTGATCTCGTTCATCTCGTGGTCGCCGCGCAGCAGCAGCAACCAGACCTGCGCGCCCTTGATGTTGCCGGCGGCATCGACGATGTCGCTGGCCAGCACGAGCGATTTCACGGTGGTGGACAGCGGCACGCCGAGCAGCACGGCGACGTCCTCGCAGGTGCTCTTGGCCGGCGTGGGGGTCTTCTCGAGCGCCCTGGCGGCGGCGGGGCGCGGGCCGGCCGGGGCCAGCGCCTCGGCCTTTTCCATGTTGGCCGCGTAGTCGCTGTCGGGGCAATAGACGATGGCATCCTCGCCGGTCGCGGCGATCACCTGGAACTCTTCGCTTAGGTCGCCACCGATGGCGCCGCTGTCGGCGGCCACGGCGCGGTAGCGCAGGCCGAAGCGGTCGAAGATGTTGCGATAGGCCTGCGCCATGATCTGGTAGCTGGCCTTGGCGCCGTCGAGGTCGCGGTCGAAGCTGTACGCGTCCTTCATGATGAACTCACGCCCACGCATCAGGCCGAAGCGCGGACGGCGCTCGTCGCGGAACTTGGTCTGGATCTGGTAGAAATTCTTCGGCAGCTGCTTGTAGCTGCGGATTTCCTGGCGCGCGATGTCGGTCACCACCTCTTCGCTGGTGGGCTGGATCACGAAGTCGCGGTCATGCCGGTCCTTGATGCGCAGCAGCTCGGGGCCCATCCTCTCGAAGCGCCCGGTCTCCTGCCAGAACTCGGCCGGCTGCACGACGGGCATTGCCATCTCGACGGCGCCGGCGCGGTTCATTTCCTCGCGCACGATCGCCTCGACCTTGCGGATCACGCGCAGGCCCATGGGCATGTACGTGTAGATGCCCGTGCCGAGCTTCTTGATCATGCCGGCGCGCGTCATGAGCCGGTGGCTCGCGACCTCGGCGTCAGCGGGCGCTTCCTTGAGGGTGGAGACAAAAAATCGGGAAGCTTTCATCGGGATCGGCGTGATGGATTCGCTGGGTTCGAAGGTGGGAAGTGGGGGACTGCTCCCCCGGAGAGACCCTGAGAGCCTGGCATCGGCAGCTTGCCGGGGACACCCCGGCATGCATAATCGACTCAGTTCAAAAATTGGGGTTTGATTATGCTCGACCGGGACGGCTTCAGGCCCAACGTCGGCATCATCCTGCTCAACCAGAGAAACCAGGTTTTCTGGGGCAAGCGCATACGCACGCATTCCTGGCAGTTTCCGCAAGGCGGCATAGACCGCGGCGAAAGTCCCGAGCAAGCCATGTTCCGGGAACTGCACGAGGAGGTGGGGCTCCACCCGGAGCATGTGCGCATCGTTGCCCGTACCCGTGACTGGTTGCGCTACGAGGTGCCGGATCGGTTCATCCGCCGTGACGCACGGGGCCACTACAAAGGCCAGAAGCAAATCTGGTATTTGCTGCAACTTGTCGGTCACGACTGGGATCTGAACCTGCGTGCCACCGATCATCCCGAATTCGACGCCTGGCGCTGGCACGACTACTGGGTGCCGCTCGAAGTGGTCGTCGAGTTCAAGCGCGGCGTCTACGAGATGGCGCTCACCGAGCTTGCTCGCTACCTGCCACGGCAGGATTTCCGCAACCGCTTCCTGCGCAGCAACGTGCGCGCTCGAGAGTTCGAGCGTCATTCGCTGGACGCTGGAGCGCCGCCCGGACTGGACCTGCCGCCCGGCGGCAGTTTCGATCCGCATCCCGACATTCCTTCCGCGAGCGATGAACCTCCCTTCCACCACAATGCGCCCTTCTTTCCGACGCAACGCTGAACGCGCGCTTCTCCTGGCTTGCTTCGGCATCCTTGCCGGATGCGCATCGGGTCAATACGACACCGACAACCCCGACTGGGCCCAGTCGGGCATGCCGCTGCCGCCCAAGCGCTACGGTACCGAGAAAGAGTGGCAGGAAACAGCCGTGCCGCCGCCGCCGGCTTTCAGCGAAAACCGCCTGCTGCACATCCAGATGCCGCCGTACATGAGCCTGAAGTTCGGCGTGGCCCCAAGCACGATCGTCATCACGGGCGACGGCATCGTGCGCTACGTGGTGGTGGCCCACAACAGCAGCGGAAACGCGGTCAATGCCTTCTACGAGGGTGTGCGCTGTTCGACCGCCGAAATGAAGAGCTATGCGCGCTTCAACAACGGCATCTGGCAAGAGACCCAGACGCCGGAGTGGAAGCAGATCAACGCCATGAACTCCAGCTACACCCGGGCGCTGTCGACCCAGGCACTGTGCCGCGGCAATGCGCCGCGCCCCTCGGTGGGGGAAATGGTCCAGAACATCCGCAACCCGATCCGGGAAGTGCAGTAGAGCGCGCTGCGCCGCGGCAATGAAAAACGGGGCTTCGCGCCCCGTTTTTGTCTTCAGCTCGGCATCAACACCATGTTGTCGCGGTGAACCATTTCAGGTTCAGCGACATAACCCAGCAAACGCTCGAATTCGGTCGATGGCTTGCGGCACAGAAGGCGCGCTTCCACGCTCGAATAGTTCGCCAGGCCACGGGCCAGCTCGACGCCATCGACATCGCGCACCGCGATCACGTCGCCGCGCGAAAACTCGCCCGACACGCTGGTCATGCCGATCGGCAGCAGGCTCTTGCCCTCGGCGCGCACCTTGGCGGCAGCCCCCGCATCGACGACGACCGCACCACGCAACTGGAGATGATCGGCCATCCAACGCTTGCGGGCCTGGTGCTTGGCGGTTTGCGCCACCAGCAGCGTGCCGATGGACTCGCCACGCGACAGGCGCAGCAGCGCATCGGGCTCGCGGCCCCAGGCGATGACGGTGGAAGCGCCCGAGCCGGCGGCGCGCTTGGCCGCGAGGATCTTGGTGATCATGCCGCCGCGGCCGATGCTGGAGCCCGCGCCACCGGCCATCGCCTCGAGCGTCGGATCGCCCGCGGCCGCCTCGTGCACGAACTTCGCGTCCGGGTCCTTGCGCGGATCTGCGGTGTACAGGCCCTTCTGGTCCGTGAGGATCACCAGCGCGTCGGCCTCGACCAGATTGGCCACGAGCGCGCCGAGCGTGTCGTTGTCGCCGAACTTGATCTCGTCGTTGACGACCGTGTCGTTCTCGTTGATGACGGGCACGACGCCCAGCTTCAGCAAGGTGACCAGCGTGGAGCGCGCGTTGAGGTAGCGCTCGCGATCGGCCAGGTCTGCATGGGTCAGCAGCACCTGGGCGCTGCCGATTTCGTTCTCGCGCAGCTTGGTCTCGTACATCTGGGCCAGGCCCATCTGCCCGACGGCTGCAGCCGCCTGCAGTTCGTTGATTTCATGGGGCCGCGTGCGCCAGCCGAGACGCTTCATGCCCTCGGCAATCGCGCCGCTCGACACCATCACGACCTCGCGCCCTTCGCGCACCAGCGCCGCCAGTTGTCGGCACCACTCGCCGATGGCCGCTTCGTCCAGGCCGCGCCCCTCGTTGGTCACCAGGCTGGAGCCCACTTTCACGACGATTCGGCGGGCATCCCGCAAGGCAGTGGATCCGGAGTTCGTGGTCATTTCTGGCGATGCGGTCGTGAATGCTGCAAGGTGTGCCGCTGTCTGTCTTTCGTCAGGCAGCACCAGCGGGCAATGCTGCGTGGGCGCTCACGCGCTTTCGCTCTCCGGCGGCAGCTGCGTGAAGCGCGGATCGACGACGACGGGCACCTGCTCGGCCAAATGCTGCGCCTTGACCTGCTGATAAACCGCTTGCACCAAGTGCTCGCAACCCTCCCGCGTGAGCGCAGAGATTTCGAACACGGGCCCCTTGAAGCGCAGGCGCTTCACGACGTCCTTGATGCGCGCCGGGCGCTCTTCGAGCGGCACCATGTCGAGCTTGTTGAGCACGAGCCAGCGCGGCTTTTCGTAGAGCGCGGCGTCGTACTTCTTGAGTTCGCCGACGATGGCCTTGGCCTGGGCCACGGGGTCGACGGCGTCGTCGAACGGTGCCATGTCGATCACGTGCAACAAAAGGCGCGTGCGCTGCAGGTGGCGCAGGAAGAGATGGCCGAGGCCGGCGCCTTCGGCCGCACCTTCGATCAGGCCGGGAAGGTCGGCCACGACGAAGCTCTGTTCCGGACCGACGCGCACCACGCCAAGGTTCGGGTGCAGCGTGGTGAAGGGGTAGTCCGCGATGCGCGGGCGGGCATTGGAGATGGCGCTGATCAGCGTCGACTTGCCGGCGTTCGGCATGCCGAGCAGGCCCACGTCGGCCAACACCTTCAGTTCGAGCTTGACGCTGCGCTTCTCGCCGGGCCATCCCGGCGTCTTCTGACGTGGTGCGCGGTTGATCGCGCTCTTGAAGCGCATGTTGCCGAAGCCGCCATCACCGCCCTTGGCGATGGTGATGACTTCGCCCTCTTCCAGCAGTTCGAACAGCACCTCGCCCGTTTCGACGTCGGAGATGATCGTGCCGACCGGCATCTTGAGGATGATGTCGTCGCCTGCGGCGCCGAACATGTCGGAGCCCATGCCGTGCTCGCCGCGCTTGGCTTCGTGCCGGCGCGAATAGCGGAAATCGACCAGCGTGTTGAGGTTCGAGTCGGCCACCGCGAAGACGTGGCCACCGCGGCCGCCGTCGCCGCCGTTGGGGCCGCCGAATTCCTTGTACTTCTCATGACGGAACGACACGCAGCCGTTGCCGCCATCGCCTGCAGCGATGTCGATGAAGGCTTCGTCGACGAACTTCATGGGATGTCCAGTTTACAAATGAAGAAGCCCCGGCAATGCGGGGCCTCGGGTGATCGAAGTGACTGCGAGGCTTACGCCGCGGGGGTCACGTTGACCGTGTGCTTGTTCAGTGCACCCTTGAAGCCGAACGACACATGGCCGTCGACCAGGGCGAACAGCGTGTGGTCCTTGCCCAGGCCGACGTTCACGCCGGGATGGAACTTGGTGCCGCGCTGGCGCACGATGATCGAGCCTGCGCTGATCAGTTCGCCGCCGAACGTCTTCACGCCGAGCATCTTGGGCTTGGAATCGCGCCCGTTTCGCGTTGAGCCGCCGCCTTTTTTCTGTGCCATGGAATGTGCTCCTTAGCCGGCGATCGCGCCGATTTGCAGTTCGGTGAACTGCTGGCGATGGCCTTGACGTTTCTGATAGTGCTTGCGACGGCGCATCTTGAAGATGCCGACCTTGTCGTGCTTGCCGTGCGACAGTACCGTGACTGTCACCGTTGCGCCGGACACCAGGGGCGTGCCAACCTTGATTTCAGCGCCGTTTCCGACGGCCAGAACCTGGTCGATCACGATTTCCTGGCCTACGTCCGCAGCAATCTGTTCTACTTTAATTTTTTCGCCGGAAGCAACGCGATATTGCTTGCCGCCGGTTTTTATGACCGCGTACATGTAAACCTCTTAGAAATTGAGTCTCCACGGCGAATTCCGCAGAGCCCAAGATTATAGCGCGCTCCGCGCCTGCCAACCAGTCCGGCCCCTGGCCACACAGGGAGCCTGCGGCGGCTCCCTATAATTTGAGCCTTCCGGCCCCCTTCATACAGCGGCCGCCACCCTCTCCAGCAGCGCCCTGCGCCCACGCTTTGCCAGTTCCCGCCGCCGACACCTCCCCCACCGCCACCGTGCTGGACCTGATTGCCGGCGACATGGTCGAAGTCGACCGTGTGATTGCCCACCGCCTCGATACGGGCGTGCCGCTGGTCAGCCAAGTCTCCAGGTACATCATCTCCGCGGGCGGCAAGCGCCTGCGGCCTGCGCTTTTGCTCCTGATGTCGGGCGCACTGGGCTACACCGGCGAGCAGCGCTTCAATCTGGCAGCCGTCGTGGAATTCATCCACACGGCCACCCTTCTGCATGACGACGTGGTCGACGAATCGACCCTGCGGCGCGGACGGGCGACCGCCAACGAGTCGTTCGGCAACCCGGCCAGCGTACTGGTCGGCGACTTTCTCTATTCGCGTGCGTTCCAGATGATGCTGGACGCGAACAACATGCGCGTGATGCAGATCCTGGCCGAGGCAACCAACGTGATCGCCGAAGGCGAGGTGCTCCAGCTGATGAACATGCACGACGCATCGCTGGACGAAGTCGCCTACCTGCGCGTGATCCGCTCGAAGACAGCCAAGCTCTTCGAAGCCAGCACCCGGCTCGCCGCCGTGCTGGCAGGCGCGACCACGGAAGTCGAGGAGGCTTGCGCCACTTACGGCCAGGCACTCGGCACTGCCTTCCAGGTGATCGACGATGTGCTCGACTACGCGGGCGATGCCCAGGAAACAGGAAAGAATGTGGGAGACGACCTGCGCGAAGGCAAGACCACGCTGCCGCTCATCTTCGCGATGCAGCGCGGCACCTCGGCGCAGAGCGCACTCGTGCGCGCAGCCATCGAGGCCGGAGATACCGCCCAGCTGGGCAAGATCGTCGAGATCGTTCGCGAAACAGGGGCGCTGGACGCCTCGCGCGCGGCGGCTGCCGCCGAAGCACAACGCGCGATTCACGCATTGAAAGACTTCCCGTCCAATTCTTACGCCTCAGGTTTGCTACAATTGGCGGCTCAGTTGCTTGAGCGACGTACCTGAACACCTCTCTGAGTTGACATCTAGGGCGATTAGTTTTTTCTTGCAACCATCGGGGTGTAGCTTAGCCTGGTAGAGCGCTACGTTCGGGACGTAGAGGCCGGAGGTTCGAATCCTCTCACCCCGACCAGCCTTTGGCTGGCATAAGTAAATGGCCGTGCCTGTTGCTGTGCAGCGATTTACAGCGCAGGACTGTTCAGCGATGATCGTGAAGCACTTTTTCACATCTTTTGCATTCGCTGAATGGCCGCTGCCGAACTTCCCGTCAAAGAACCCACGCAGATCGCGCTCCCGGGGCTCGCACGTGCCCTGGTTTCGGCCGGCAAGCTCCCCGCCAAGTCCGCAGAGGACATCTATCAGAAGTCGCTGAGCGGGCGCACCAGCTTCATCGCCGAACTGACCGGCTCCGGCGCCGTCTCGGCGGCCGACCTGGCTCACACGCTTTCGACAGCCTTCGGCGCCCCGCTCCTGGACCTCGATGCGATCGATCCGCAGCGCCTGCCCAAGGACCTGCTCGACGCCAAGCTGTGCCATGCCTACCGCATCGTCGTCCTCAGCAAGCGCAACAACCGCCTGATTGTTGCCACGGCCGATCCGTCGGACCAGCAGGCGGCGGAGAAGATCAAGTTCGCATCCCAGATGGGCGTGGACTGGGTCATTGCCGAATACGACAAGCTGTCTCGCATGATCGAAGCCGCTGCGGTGAGCGCGGCGGAGACCATCAACAACATCGTCGGCAGCGAGTTCGAGTTCGACGAAGTCACTTCCGAAACTTCGAGCGAAGCCTCCGACCAGGCCATTGCGGAGGTCGAAGACGCGCCGGTCGTGCGCTTTCTTCACAAGATGCTGCTCGACGCGATCGGCATGCGGGCCTCGGACATCCATTTCGAACCCTACGAGCATCAATACCGCGTGCGATTCCGGATCGACGGCGAGCTGCGCGAAATCGCCAGCCCGCCCACCGTCATCAAGGACAAGCTCGCGTCGCGTATCAAGGTCATCTCGCGGCTGGACATTTCCGAGAAACGCGTGCCGCAGGACGGCCGCATGAAGCTCAAGATCGGCCCGGACCGCGTCATCGACTTCCGCGTGAGCACCTTGCCCACGCTGTTCGGCGAAAAGATCGTCATTCGGATTCTTGACCCCAGCAGCGCCCGCCTGGGCATCGATGCGCTGGGCTACGACGCGGACGAAAAGGCACGGCTCCTTCACGCCATCGGTCGTCCCTACGGCATGGTGCTGGTGACGGGCCCCACGGGCTCGGGCAAGACAGTCTCCCTGTACACCTGCCTGAACCTGCTGAATCAGCCGGGCGTGAACATCGCGACCGCGGAAGACCCGTCCGAAATCAACCTGCCCGGCGTCAACCAGGTCAACGTCAATGAAAAGGCGGGCCTGACCTTCGCCGCCGCGCTGCGCGCCTTCCTGCGCCAGGATCCGGACATCATCATGGTCGGCGAAATCCGCGACCTGGAAACCGCGGACATCTCGATCAAGGCCGCGCAAACGGGCCACCTGGTGCTGTCCACGCTGCACACCAACGACGCGCCGACCACGCTCACGCGGATGCGCAACATGGGCATCGCGCCGTTCAACATTGCGTCCAGCGTGATCCTGATCACCGCGCAGCGCCTGGCCAGGCGGCTGTGCACCGTGTGCCGCGTACCCACCGAAGTGCCGCGCGAGGCGCTGCTCGAGGCCGGATTCGAGGAAGCACAACTGGACGGAACGTGGAAGCCCTATCGCCCTGTCGGCTGCTCCGCATGCAGCGGCGGCTACAAGGGGCGCGTGGGCATCTACCAGGTGATGCCGATCACGGAGGCGATCCAGGAAATCATCCTGCGCGACGGCAGCGCGCTCGACATTGCCCAGCAGTCCGAGGCCGAGGGCGTGCGCTCGCTGCGCCAGTCGGGCCTGCGCAAAGTCATGCAAGGTCTCACTTCGCTGGAAGAAGTGGTCGCCTGCACCAACCTGTAACGAATACACCGAGAAACCGGAGATCGAATGGCAACAGTGGCATCCCCCCGCTCCAAGCCCACGCACAAGGAGTTTGTCTTCGAGTGGGAGGGCAAGGACCGCAATGGCAAGCTGGTGCGCGGCGAACTTCGGGCCGCCGGCGAGAACCAGGTGCAGGCAGCACTGCGCCGCCAGGGCGTGCTCGCGTCGAAGATCAAGAAGCGCCGGATGCGCTCGGGCAAGTCCATCAAACCCAAGGACATCGCGATCTTCACGCGCCAGCTGGCAACGATGATGAAGGCCGGCGTGCCGTTGATGCAGTCCTTCGACATCGTCGGACGCGGCAACGCGAACGCCAGCGTGGCCAAGCTGCTCAACGACATTCGCACCGATGTGGAAACCGGCACTTCGCTGTCGGCGGCCTTCCGGAAGTTTCCGAAGTACTTCGACAACCTTTATTGCAACCTGGTGGAAGCGGGTGAAGCCGCCGGTATTCTGGAAGACCTGCTGGACCGCCTTGCCACGTACATGGAAAAGACCGAGGCGATCAAGTCCAAGATCAAGTCGGCGCTGATGTACCCGACCTCGGTGGTCGTCGTGGCCTTCGTGGTGGTGGCCATCATCATGATCTTCGTGATTCCGGCGTTCAAGCAGGTGTTCACTTCCTTCGGTGCCGATCTGCCTGCACCCACGCTGTTCGTGATGGCCATCAGCGAATTCTTCGTCACTTACTGGTGGCTGATCTTCGGCGGCATCGGAGGCGGCATCTACTTCTTCCTGCAGGCGTGGAAACGCAACGAGCGCTTCCAGAAAGTCATGGACCGCGTCCTGCTGCGCATTCCCATCTTCGGCACCTTGATCGAGAAATCATGCGTGGCCCGCTGGACGCGAACGCTGGCAACCATGTTCGCCGCGGGCGTCCCCTTGGTCGAAGCCCTCGACTCGGTGGGCGGGGCCTCGGGCAACAGCGTGTACGGCGACGCCACGGCGAAGATCCAGCAAGAAGTGTCGACCGGCACCAGCCTCACCACGGCCATGACCAATGCCAACCTCTTCCCCTCGATGGTCATCCAGATGACCGCCATCGGCGAAGAGTCGGGTTCCATCGACCACATGCTGGGCAAGGCGGCCGACTTCTACGAGTCCGAGGTGGACGACATGGTCGCGGGCCTGTCGAGCCTGATGGAGCCCATCATCATCGTGTTCCTGGGCACCATCATCGGCGGCATCGTGGTGTCGATGTACCTGCCCATCTTCAAGCTCGGCCAGGTCGTCTGATGCTCGTGTCGAGGGAATTCGACACCGCGTTCGCCGGTGTGCTGGGGCTATTGATCGGCAGTTTCCTCAACGTCGTCATCTACCGCACGCCGGTGATGATGTACCGCGACTGGCTCGCCGACGCCGTCGCGAACCTCATGCCGTCGAAGGACGCCCCCTCGCTGTGGTCGCTGGCCTTCGGTTCGAAGGTCGCGCCCCCCGCCGGGCTGGAAGCAGCGGCCGACAGGGCTGCGGCGGTCATCGAAGCCCAGCTTCCCTTCGACCTGGCGCGCCCCGCCTCGCGCTGCGGCGCCTGCGGCCACAGGATCCGCTGGTACGAGAACATCCCCGTGCTGAGCTACCTGGTGCTGCGCGGCCGCTGCGGCGCCTGCAAGACCGCGATCAGTCCTCGCTACCCGTTGGTCGAGCTGGTCACGGGCGCCCTGTTCGCCCTGTGCGCCTGGCGCTTCGGTGTCACGCCCGCGGGCGCGCTCTGGGCCGCGTTCGGCGCCTTGCTGGTCTGCCAGTTCCTGATCGATTTCGACACCCAGTTCCTGCCCGATTCGCTCAACTACCCGCTGCTGTGGCTCGGCCTGATCGGCGCGGCTGCGGGCTGGACCGGGGTGGCGCTGAGTTCCGCCGTGTGGGGCGCCGTGTTCGGCTACCTGAGCCTGTGGCTTGTGTACCATGCCTTTCGCCTGGTCACGGGCAAGGAAGGCATGGGCTATGGAGACTTCAAACTGCTTGCCGCGCTGGGCGCCTGGCTCGGCGCCGACTACCTCATTGCGATCATCCTCGTCTCTTCGCTGGTGGGCGCCGTGATCGGCGTGACGCTGCGCGTGGCCGGCAAGCTGGCGCACAAGGACATCCCGATCGCCTTCGGCCCCTTCCTGGCCGGCGCGGGCCTCATCTGTCTCGTGGCGGGTCCGGAGGTCGTGAGGCAATGGATTCCGTTCGCCTTCCCCCTGGGCGCGTTGCTCCATTGACGCCGGGCATGGTGCGGCGCATCGGCCTGACAGGCGGCATCGGCAGCGGCAAGAGCACCGTGGCCGGCTTGCTGGTGCAGCAAGGGGCGGTGCTGGTGGACACCGACGCCATTGCGCGCGCCATCGCGCAACCGGGCGGCATCGCGATGCCGGCCCTCGAGGCCGCCTTCGGCCCCGGCGTCATCGGCCCGGACCGTGGCCTCGACAGGGCCGCCATGCGCCAGATCGTGTTCGCCGATGCCGGCGCCAAGCTTCGCCTCGAAGCCATCCTCCATCCCCTGATCGGCACCGAAACCCAGCGCCAGGCCGCGGCGGCCGGCGACGATGCGGTGGTGGTGTTCGACGTTCCCCTGCTGGTCGAATCCGGCCGCTGGCGCGCCCTCGTCGACCGGGTGCTGGTGATCGACGCCACCGAGCGAACGCAGCTCCAGCGCGTAATCGCACGCTCGGGCTGGACGCCTGAAGCCGTCCGGGCCGTCATCGCCCAACAGGCCCCGCGCAAGGTGCGCCGGGCGGCTGCGGACGCGGTCATCTACAACGAGCTCCTGACCCTGGAGGACCTCGGTGCGCAGGTGTGGGGTCTCTGGGAACGGTGGGTTCCGGCGGGCACGCGATAATTTGGCATTGACGCCGCAGCGGCGACACGACGATCACGTCAAACGGCGCACACCTCAGCGCCCCTCACGATGCTTTTCAATTCGTATCCCTTCATCTTCGTTTTCTTCCCGCTGGTCCTGATCGGCTTCTTCCTGATCGGTGCGCGCAGTCCCCGAGCGGCGGCGGGTTTCCTGGCACTGGCCTCGCTCTTCTTCTACGGCTGGTGGAGCGTCAAGGCGCTGCCCCTGCTGCTGGGGTCGATCTGCATCAACTACTGGTTCGGGCTGCGGCTCACGCCCTCGCCGGGCCGGGAAGACAAGCACCGCAAGGCGCTGCTGATCATTGCGCTCGCGATCAACCTCGGGGTGCTGGCGGTCTTCAAGTACGCCAACTTCTTCCTCGAAAACATCGATGCCGGCCTGGCCGCCGCGGGCTTCTCGCAGATCGACCTGGTGCACATCGTGCTGCCGATCGGCATCTCGTTCTACACCTTCACCCAGATCGCCTTCCTGGTCGACTGCTGGCAGGGCAAGGTGCAGGAACGCAGCTTCGTCCACTACGCGCTGTTCGTGACCTACTTCCCGCACCTGATCGCGGGCCCGGTGCTGCACCACGCGCAGATGATGCCGCAGTTCAACAGCCCGGCCACCTACCGCTTCAACGCCAACAGCATGGCGCTCGGGCTGGGCATCTTCGTCTTCGGCCTGGCCAAGAAGATGCTGATCGCCGACCCGCTGGGGCAGTACGCCGACATGATGTTCAAGGGCGTGCACGAGGGCGTGCTGCCTTCTCTGTACACCGCGTGGTTCGGCGTGCTGGCCTATACGCTGCAGATCTATTTCGACTTCTCGGGCTACTCGGACATGGCGGTCGGCCTGTCGCTGTGCGTGGGCGTGCAGTTGCCGCTCAACTTCCGCTCGCCCTACAAGTCGACCAACATGATCGAGTTCTGGCGCCGGTGGCACATCTCGCTGTCGACCTTCCTGCGCGACTACCTCTATGTACCGCTCGGCGGCAACCGCAAGGGGCCGGCGCGCCGCTACATCAACCTCTTCCTGACGATGCTGCTGGGCGGCCTGTGGCACGGTGCCGCCTGGACCTTCGTGATCTGGGGTGCGTTGCACGGCGCGTTCCTGATGGTCAACCACTTCTGGAACGCCAAGGTGCGCGGCGGCAGCACCAAGACCACGTGGTACGGCCGCGTGGCCGGCTGGTTCATCACCTTCCTGTGCGTGATGATCGCCTGGGTGGTGTTCCGCGCAGACAGCCTGCCGGCCGCCGTCGAGATCTACAAGGGCATGCTCGGCATGCATGGCGCGCCGGTATCGGCCTTCAGCGAATTCCGCGTGCCGTTCCGCAAGCCCGAGTTCTTCCAGACCATTCTCGTGGGCTTGGTGATCTGCCTGGCGCTGCCGCCCACCATCACGCTCGACCGCTGGATCCCCAACGTCGCGGGCCTGGCCGGACGGCCCCGTCTGCAGCGCGTGGCCACCTGGGTCACCGGGCTGGGATGCGTCTATCTTTTTGGCCTGTGCGTGTCGAAGTTCGGCAACTACAGCCCGTTCCTCTATTTCCAGTTCTGACATGGAAGACACGACATCGGCCAAGACCTGGCTTCGCATCTTCGCCGCGGGTTTCCTGGTGTGCTGCGCGTTGCTGGTTGTCAGCCTGTTCACCCCCATTCCCTATGGCGACCTGACCCGCATCGGGCGCATCTCCGAGCGCGAGTTCGGCTGGCATGCGCCGCCCCCGCCCATCCCCGACGCGGACGTCAAGACCTGGCCGCTCAACGAAGCCGACATCCTGGTGATCGGCGACAGCTTCTCGGTGCGCTATGCCTGGCAGGCCTCGCTCGTGGGCGCGGGCTACAAGGTCACCACCACGCACTGGGACAACCTCGACAGCACGGTGTGCGACGATTTCTCGGACTGGCTGCAGAAGTCCGGTTTCAAGGGCAAGGTCGTGATCGTCGAGAGCATCGAGCGCCTGCTGCAGGAGCGCATCGAAAAGTCCGAGAAGTGCACGACGATGAAGCACGCCTTCAAGCCTTCGCCGCCGCCACTCGAGAACCCGGCCAGGCCCGCTCCCGGCTTCCAGCTCAACTGGGATGCCGAACTGCTCAGCGGCTGGATGACCTACCTCAACACCAGGGCGATCATGGCCTCCGACAGCTGGTCGAACAAGCCCGAGCGCTGGGGCCAGCTGATCGACGCGCGCAGGGTGCCCGACGGCTGCAAACAGTTCAGCCATCGCGCGTGCGACAGGCTGCTGACGACCGCCGAAGACCGCCTGAAGCCAGCGCTGACGGCCGAGTCCGCACGGTTCATGAAGCGTTTCGAAAGCAACGCCGCGCCCTTCAAGGTCGTGTGGATGGTGGTTCCGAACAAGAGCACCGTGTATTTGCAACAAAACCATGCCGATGCCTTCAAGGCCGCGTTCAACCCGCAAAATATCGGCCCGGACCTGTTCGAGCTTTCCGAGCAGAACCGCTTCAAGGTCATGGACCTTTTCCCCGCCAACGAGACACATGTGTCGACCCGGGGTTACATTCTTTTCGGTCAGCGTATGCTGGAGGCTGTGCGCCAGGTGTTCCCCGCGCCGACCGGCAAACCGCAATGAGCTCGAACCTGACGTGAAAAAACGATACGCGTGATCCTCTACGAGTACCCCTTCAACGAGCGCATCCGCACCTACTTGCGGCTGGAGCACCTGTTTCGCCGGCTCGGCGAGCTGGTGCCCTCCGAATCGCCGCTGTCCCACCACTTCGCCCTGATCACGATCTTCGAGATCATGGACGTCGCCGCGCGCGCCGACCTCAAGGCCGACGTGCTGCGCGACCTGGACAAGCACAAGAACGTCTTCAACAGCTACCGCGGCAATCCGGCCATCGCCGAAACCGTGCTCGACCAGGTCGTCGGCCAGCTCGAGCGCAACTTCACCACGCTCAACAGCGTGTCGGGCAAGGCCGGCCAGGCGCTGACGGAAAACGAGTGGCTCATGAGCATCCGCAGCCGCGCCGGCATTCCGGGCGGCACCTGCGAATTCGACCTGCCGGCCTACTACGCCTGGCAGCACCGCCCCGCGCCGAGCCGTCGCGCCGACCTCGAACGCTGGTCGAACACGCTGTCGCCGCTGGCCTCGTCGATCTACCTGCTGCTCAAGCTGCTGCGCGATGCCGACGTGCCCTACAAGGTGATCGCCACCCACGGCCAGTTCCAGCAGAACCTGCCCCAGGGCCGCAGCTTCCAGCTGCTGCGACTGCGCATCGACCCCCGGCTGGGGCTGGTTCCCGAAATCAGCGGCAACCGTCTCATGGTGTCGGTGCGCCTCATGCGCCACGACAAGGACGACCGCCTGCACCAAAGCTCGGACGACGCGCCCTTCGAGCTGACCCTCTGCGCATGAACGCCGTTGTGCGAAGCGCGAAGGTACGCCAATGAGCAAGCTGAACGCGAACGGCGAGCGCATCGTGCGTTGCCCCTCGTGCGGTGGCGACAGCATCTATGCGCCGAGCAACGCCTACCGCCCGTTCTGCAGCGCGCGCTGCAAGGGTGTCGATCTGGGCGCCTGGGCCAGCGAAGAGTTCCGCATGCCGGCCGAGGCGCCGCCCGACGACGACCCCTTCGGCGATCCGAAGATCCAGTAGCAACGGCGCGGGCTACTTGCCCGTGTCTTCGTCCAGCAACGCCGGGTCGATGTACGTCGCGAAGCTGCGCGCATACCGCGGCCGCAGATGCCCGATGTCCTTGTAGGCCGGCGAACCATCGTCCGGCATGCTGCGGACGCACTGGCCGTTCGCGCACAGGCTGGCAAAGGGCGCGATGACCTGCGCCCCGTTGGCTTCGGCCACCTGCTGGAGCCGCGCATTGAGCTGCGCCTGGTCTTGCGGCATCGGTGCTTTCAGCTGCCCGCTGGCGGCCGTCATGCCCCCCAGCCGGCTGCCCTGGATCTGCCTGAGCGGATCGAAATCCATGCCCACCGGGTTGCCGAGCACCAGATAGACCTTCTTGTGCGCCGACAGGCGCTTGAGCACCTCGCCCAACGACTTCAGCGACAGGTCGATACCGTCCCCGCCGAGGAAGGGATGCACCGCCTTCCTGTCGTCCACGAAGTAGTTCACCGTGGGCCCGGCACCGGTGAAGTAGCAGCTCCAGCAGGCCCCGATCACCACAGAATCGATCTCCGGCTTGAGCGCCAGGTCGAGCACCGCCGCGCGCCGCTCGTCGCAGCTGGTGTCGGCGCCACTGAACAGGCCCGGCACCGGCGGGCAGGAGCCCTTGGTCGCGAAGTAGACCGTGCGGGCGTGGTCCGGCTGCGTGCGCACCAGCTCGAGCGCGCGCGGCGCGTACTGCTCGACGTGGCTGTCGCCGATCAGCAGCACGTTGTGCCTGCCGTCGCCGGCGCGGTAGACGAACTGGCCGCCCAGCGCAGACGCCTCGAAGCCGTCGTAGTAGTTGTCTTCGCGCGTGGCGTCGGCCACCGCCTGCAGCGCCGGGTTGTCGTTGCGCGGCAGCGGCGTGCCCAGGAACACCAGCACGCCAGCCAGCGCCAGCGCCGCGCCGCCGCCCGCCAGGCCGCGCAGCATGCCCTGCGACAGGTGCAGCTTCACGAGGCGCTCCAGGAAGCGGTAGGTGGCCCAGGCCAGCACGACAGACGCCACCACCATCGCGATGCGCACCTGCAGCGAAGGCTCGCCGCCCGCGACGATGCGCGCGTACGCCAGCAGCGGCCAGTGCCACAGGTACAGCGGGTAGCTGATGAGGCCGATCCATACCATCACCCGGTTCGACAGCAGGTAGCGGTTGAGCACGCCGCCCGGCCCGGCGGCAATGCAGCTCACCGCGCCCAGCACCGGCAGCAGCGCCCACCAACCCGGAAACGCCTTGGTGCTGCGCGTCATGAAGAGCCCCAGCACGATCAGGCCCACGCCGACGACGGACTGCGCATGCTTCGTCCAGGCACGCGAATCCGCCGCGCCCGCCGGCGCGTTCACGGCCTGCAGGCGCATCGCCGCCAACAGCCCGCCGGCCATCAGCTCCCATGCGCGCGACAGCGGCGAGTAGAACGCCGCCGCGCGGTGCGGCTGAACCGTGAGCACGTTGACCAGGAACGAGACCGCGGCCACCGCCAGCGTCACCCGCAGGATCGGCCAGCGCTTGCGCCAGGCCAGGCCCAGCAGCAGCGGCCAGAAGATGTAGAACTGCTCCTCGATGCCCAGCGACCACAGGTGCAGCAGCGGCTTGGTCTCCGCCGTGGCGTCGAAGTAGCCGGCCTCGCCCAGGAAGACCAGGTTGGCGAAGAAGGCCGCCCCGCCGGTGGTCTGCTTGCCCAGCTGCGAGAACTCGCCCGGCAGCAGCACGTACCAGCCGAAGGCCAGCGTGGCGAGCAGCACCAGCACGAGTGCGGGAAAGATCCGCCGGATGCGCCGCGCATAGAAGTCGCGGTAGCTGAAGTCGCCCGCCGCCAGGCTCTGCAGCAGGATGGTCGTGATCAGGAAGCCCGAGATCACGAAGAAGATGTCCACCCCGATGAAGCCGCCCGGCAGCAGGCTCGGAAAGGCGTGGTACGCCAGCACCGAGCCCACCGCGATGGCGCGCAGGCCGTCTATGTCCGGGCGGTACTTGGGGTGCATCGTTCGCCCGGCCTCGTTCAGCGCGACGGCTGTTGCGCAGCGTTGCCTGGCACGGTCTGCAAGGTCCGGTCGAAGTAGCTTGCCTCTTCCCGCGCATAGCGCGGACGCAAGTGGTTGGCGTCCTTGTAGGCGGGCGCACCATCGGGCAACGTGCGCAGGCACTGGTCGTCCTTGCACAGCATCGCCACCGTGTCGATCGGCTCCGCCCCGCTCGCCTTTGCGATGGCGCGCAGCCGCTCGTTGAGTTGCTTCTGGCCCGGCGGCAGCAGGGTCGTCGGGGTCGAGGTCGTCGCGTCCATGTGCGTCAGGCGGCCACCTTCGATCAGGTGCTTGGGCTCGAACTCCGGGCCGCCGGGGTTGTCGAGCAGCAGGTAGACCTTCTTGTGCCGCGCCAGTTCGCGCAGCATGAACTCCAGCGAGGCCAGGGAACGCTCGATGCCGTCGCCGTTCTGGAACGGATAGACCTTCTTGTCGGCGCCGCGGAAGTAGTATTCGAGCGCCCCCTTCTCAACGAAGTAGCAGTTCCAGCAGCCACCGATCACGACCGAGTCGACCTCCGGAAGCATCGCGTAGGCCAACATGGCATCGCGCTGCTCGGCGCATCCGACGTTCTTGTCCGCCTGCACGCCCGGCACCGGCGGACAGGCGCCCCGGGTCACGAACCAGGCCGACTTGTCCTTGTCCAGCCTCGACGTGCGGGCCAGCTCCAGCGCGCGCGGCGCGTACTGTTGCATGTGGCTGTCGCCCAGGAACAGCACGCGCTTGGGCCCGTCGCCGACCTTGTAGGCCAGCTGGTCGCCGATCATCTCGCGCTTGAAGCCTCCGTAGTAGTCGGCGTCGAACGTGGCGTTTGCCACGACCTGCAGCCTGGCGCCGTTGTGGCGAGGCTCCAGCACGCCGAAGAAGGTCGCTGCTCCGAGCGCGATCAGGAATGCCATTCCGACGCCCAGCGCCTTGAGCGTGCCCGGACCGGGACGGTTCCTCGCATGGCGCTCGACAAAGCGGTACGTGCCCCACGCGAGCAGCACGCTGGCCACCAACGCGCAGGCACGATGCGCAAACGACGGGTTCAGATTCAGCGGGTCGTCCTCCAGGATGCGCACGAACGCCAGCAGCGGCCAATGCCACAGGTACAGCGGATAGCTGATGAGCCCGATCCACACCATCACCCGGTTCGACAGCAGGTACTTGTTCAGCACGCCATTCGGCCCCGCGGCAATGCAGCTCACCGCGCCCAGCGTGGGCAGCAGCGCCCACCAGCCGGGGAAGGCCTTGTTGCTGCGGATCATCACCAGCCCGAGCACGATCAGCCCCACGCCCAGCACCGACTGCACATGGCTGCGCCACGCGTTCGGCGCCGGCGGCTTCAGTCGCATGCAGGCCAGAATGCCGCCCACCATCAGCTCCCAGAAGCGCGACGCCGGCGAGTAGAACGACGCCGCCGGCAGCGGATGCACCGTGGTCACGTTGATCACCAGCGACACCGCCGCCACGGCCAGCACCACGCGCACGATCGGCCAGCGCTTGCGCCAGGCCAGGCCCAGCAGCAGCGGCCAGAAGATGTAGAACTGCTCCTCGATGCCCAGCGACCACAGGTGCAGCAGCGGCTTGGTCTCGGCGGCCGTGTCGAAGTAGCCCGACTCGCTCCAGAACACCAGGTTGGCGACAAAAGCCGAACCGCCCACGGTCTGTTTGCCGAGCTCCGCGAACTCGTCGGACAACAGCATGTACCAGCCGATGAGCAACGTGGCCGACAACACCACAATGAGCGCCGGAAAAATCCGCCGGACGCGCCGCGCGTAGAAGTCGCGGTAGCTGAAATCGCCCGCCGCCAGGCTCTGCAGCAGGATGGTCGTGATCAGGAAGCCCGAGATCACGAAGAAGATGTCGACCCCGATGAAGCCGCCCATCAACGCCGCGGGAAAGGCGTGGTACAGCACCACGGAGCCCACAGCGAGCGCGCGCAGGCCGTCGATATCCGGACGGTACTTGGGATGCATCAGTCGGTCAGCGGGCTGGCTCGACGACCGGCGGCGCCACGAACGGCAGGCCGCGCTCCTCGCACAGCCATTGCAGCACCGGAAATGCGCCCGGCAACACGGGGCTCACGTCCAGCGGCAACTGCTGCCACGCCATCTGCTGGCCTTCGCGCATCTCGAACTCGCCGCTCCACGCCGTCACCTTGCACCAGTGCAGGCGCACCAGCGCATGCGGATAGTCGTGCTCGGTGACCTTCCAGGCCTCGGCGCCCGCGATGGTGATGCCCAGCTCTTCGTGCAACTCGCGCCGCAGTGCCTGCTCGACCGTTTCGCCCGCCTCGATCTTGCCGCCGGGAAACTCCCAGAAGCCCGCGTAGGCCTTGCCTTCGGGCCGGGTCGAGAGCAGCAGCGCGTCGTCGCTCAGGCGGATCAGCACGCCGACAGCGACTTCGGTGTGCTTGCGAGCGGATGCATCGGCCTGGCTCACGCGGCGCTCCGGCCGGCGTCTCGTCCGGCGTAGTCGCGTGCGAACTGGTAGGCCACGCGGCCGCTGCGCGACCCGCGCTCCAGCGCCCACACCAGCGCCTCGGCCCGCGCGGCCTCGATGGCGGCCGGCGTGACGTCGAACGACGACAGCCACTGGGCCACGATCGTCAGGTACTCGTTCTGGCTGAACGGATAGAAGCTCACCCAGAGGCCGAAGCGCTCCGACAGCGAGATCTTTTCCTCGATCACCTCGCCGGGATGGACTTCGCCGTCGTCGGTGTGGGTGTACGTGAGGTTGTCCTTCATGTACTCGGGCAGCAGGTGGCGCCGGTTGCTGGTCGCGTAGATCAGCACGTTGGGCGTCGAGGCGGCAATCGAGCCGTCCAGGATCGACTTCAACGCCTTGTAGCCCGGCTCGCCCTCGTCGAAGCTCAGGTCGTCGCTGAACACGATGAATTTCTCGGGCCGCTGCGAGACCACCTCGACGATGTCGGGCAGGTCCACCAGTTCGGCCTTGTCCACCTCGATCAGGCGCAGGCCCTGCGGCGCGTAGGTCTGCAGGCAGGCGCGAATGAGCGACGACTTGCCCGTGCCGCGCGCGCCTGTCAGCAGCACGTTGTTGGCCGGCTTGCCTTCGACGAACTGGCGGGTGTTGCGCTCGATCTTTTCCTTCTGGACGTCGATTTCCCTGAGCGAATCGAGCGACATCGCGGCCACGTGGCGCACCGGCTCCAGCACGCCGTGGCCGGAGTTGCGGCGGCGGTAGCGCCAGGCGATGGACGCGTTCCAGTCGGCAGGTGCCGACAGCGGCTGCGGCAGGACCGATTCGATGCGGGCAATGAGCTGCTCGGCGCGCTCGATCAGCCTCTGGAACTGTTCACTCATGACCGATAGTCGGCATTGATGGTCACGTAGTCGTGGCTCAGGTCGCAGGTCCACACGGTTTCGCTGGCGTTGCCGCGGCCCAGGCCGATGCGCACCGTGATCTCGCTCTGCTTCATCACGCGCTGGCCGTCTTCCTCGCGGTACGACGGGTTGCGCCCGCCCTTCACGGCCACGTGCACGTCGTCCAGGAACAGGTCGATGCCGGTCTGGTCGAGGTCGGCGATGCCCGCATAGCCGACCGCCGCCAGGATGCGGCCCAGGTTCGGGTCGCTGGCGAAGAACGCCGTCTTCACCAGCGGCGAATGCGCCACGGCGTACGCCACCTGCCTGCACTCCGCCGCATCACGCCCGCCTTCGACCTGGATGGTGATGAACTTGGTCGCGCCTTCGCCGTCGCGCACGATGGCCTGCGCCAATTGGCGGGCCACGTTCTGCATGGCGGCCACGAGCGCCCGGCCGTCGGCCGAGTCGAGCGAGGTGATGGGGGCGTGCGCCGCCTTCTGCGTGGCGATGACCACGAACGAGTCGTTGGTCGAGGTGTCGCCGTCGATGGTCACGCGGTTGAACGAGGCGTCGGCCAGCAGCGTGGCCAGCGGCTGGACCAGAGACGCGTCGATCTTCGCGTCGGTGGCCATGAAGCCCAGCATGGTCGCCATGTTCGGGCGGATCATGCCGGCGCCCTTGCTGATGCCGGTGATGGTGACGGTGGCGCCGCCGACCTGCACCTGCTGGCTGAACGCCTTGGGGATGGTGTCGGTGGTCATGATGCCTTCGGCCGCGCGCGCCCAGTGGTTCGCGTCGGCATCGGCCAGCGCGGCCGGCAGGCCGGCCTCGATGCGCTCGACCGGCAGCGGCTCCATGATCACGCCGGTGGAGAACGGCAGGATCTGCTCGGGCGCGATGTCCAGGTGGCGCGCCAGCGCGATGCAGGTGGAACGCGTGCGCATCAGGCCGTCTTCGCCCGTGCCGGCATTGGCATTGCCGGTGTTGATCACCATCGCGCGAATGCCGTAGTCGGCGGCCAGGTGGGCGCGGCAGACCTGCACCGGCGCGGCGCAGAAACGGTTCTGGGTGAACACCCCGCCGACCGCCGAGCCTTCGTCGATCAGCACGACCGTCAGGTCCTTGCGGTTGGCCTTGCGCACGCCGGCTTCGGCCACGCCGATGCGGACGCCGGGCACCGCGAACAAGGCGGCGGGATCAGGGGCGGACAGGTTCACAGGCATGGGGGTTCTCTTCGAAAGTTACGAGGGGTCAGCTGAGCTTGCCGTGGCACTGCTTGAACTTCTTGCCGCTGCCGCACGGGCACGGATCGTTGCGCCCGACACGCCCGAAGGCCGCGGCTTCGGCGCTGATGGCGCCCGCACCGGCGGCCGCAAGGCGGCGCTGGCTGTCCTCGTCGACACGCACCTCGACCTCGCCGGTCTCGGTGGGCGCGCTGTAGGTGATGTTGGCAACGTTCTCGGCGCGGCTTTCGAGCGCCTCGGCGGCTTCCTCGAGCTGCTCGCCCGACTGCACGCGCACCGTCATCAGCTGGCGCGTGACTTCGTTCTTGACCGAGTCGAGCAGCTGGCCGAAGAGCTCGAAGGCTTCGCGCTTGTATTCCTGCTTGGGCTGCTTCTGCGCATAGCCGCGCAGGTGGATGCCCTGGCGCAGGTAGTCGAGCGAGGCCAGGTGTTCGCGCCAGTGGGTGTCGATGCTCTGCAGCAGCACCATGCGCTCGAACTGGGTGAAGTTTTCCTGGCCGATCAGCGCCAGCTTGGCGTCGAAGGTCTCATTGGCGTGCGCCAGCACCTTCTCGACGATGTCTTCGTCGGCGATGGCGTCCGCGGCTTCCACTTCCTGCTTGAGCGGCATGTTCAGGCCCCACTCGTTGGCGAGGCTCTTCTCCAGGCCGGCGAGGTCCCACTGCTCTTCCACCGATTCGCGCGGCACGTACTGGCGCACGAGGTCGGTGAAGCAGCCTTCGCGCAGCGCCGCGATCTGCGCGGTGAGGTCGCCCGCGTCGAGGATGTCGTTGCGCTGCTGGTAGATCACCTTGCGCTGGTCGTTCGACACGTCGTCGTACTCGAGCAGCTGCTTGCGGATGTCGAAGTTGCGCGCCTCGACCTTGCGCTGCGCGCTCTCGATGCTGCGCGTGACGATGCCCGCTTCGATGGCTTCGCCGTCGGGCATCTTCAGGCGGTCCATGATCGCCTTCACGCGGTCGCCCGCGAAGATGCGCATCAGCGGATCGTCCAGGCTCAGGTAGAAGCGCGACGAGCCCGGGTCGCCCTGGCGGCCCGAACGACCGCGCAGCTGGTTGTCGATGCGGCGCGACTCGTGGCGCTCGGTCGCGATGATGCGCAGGCCGCCCAGCGACTTCACGAACTCGTGGTCCTTGACCCACTCGGCGCGGATGTGCGCGAGGTCGGCTTGCCTGGCGGCCTCGTCGCGGCCTTCGTCGTTCTCGATCGCCTCGATCATCTTCTCGATGTTGCCGCCCAGCACGATGTCGGTGCCGCGCCCGGCCATGTTGGTGGCGATGGTGATCATCTTCGTGCGGCCGGCCTGCGCCACGATGTCGGCTTCGCGGGCGTGCTGCTTGGCGTTGAGCACCTGGTGCGGCAGGTCCGCCTTGATGAGCAGCGCGTCGATGATTTCGGAGTTCTCGATGGACGAAGTGCCCACCAGCACCGGCTGGCCGCGCTCGTAGCACTCGCGAATGTCCTGGATCGCCGCCTCGTACTTCTCGCGCGTCGTCTTGTAGACGCGGTCGAGCTGGTCGTCGCGCTTGCTGATGCGGTTCGGCGGAATGATCATGGTCTCCAGACCATAGATTTCCTGGAACTCGTAGGCCTCGGTGTCGGCCGTGCCGGTCATGCCGGCCAGCTTGCCGTACAGGCGGAAGTAGTTCTGGAAGGTGATCGAGGCCATGGTCTGGTTCTCGGCCTGGATCTCCACGCCTTCCTTGGCTTCCACGGCCTGGTGCAGGCCGTCGCTCCAGCGGCGGCCCGTCATCAGGCGGCCGGTGAACTCGTCGACGATGGTGACTTCGCCCTCCTGCACCACGTAGTGCTGGTCGCGGTGGTACAGGTGGCGGGCACGCAGCGCTGCATTCAGGTGATGCATCAACGTGATGTTGGCCGGGTCGTAGAGCGAGGCGCCGTCGGGCAGCAGCTTGAACTCGCCCAGGATGCGCTCGGCGTTCTCGTGGCCGTCTTCGGTCAGGAACACCTGGTGCGTCTTCTCGTCGACCGTGAAGTCGCCGGGCACCGTGACGCCTTCGCCGGTGCGCGGGTCGGCCTCGCCTTCCTGCTTGGTCAGCAGCGGCACCACCTTGTTGATGGCCAGGTACATGTCGGTGTGGTCTTCGGCCTGGCCGCTGATGATCAGCGGGGTGCGGGCCTCGTCGATCAGGATCGAGTCCACCTCGTCGACGATGGCGTAGTTCAGCACGCGCTGGACCCGGTCGCTCGGCTCGTAGACCATGTTGTCGCGCAGGTAGTCGAAGCCGTACTCGTTGTTGGTGCCGTACGTGATGTCGCTGGCGTAGGCGGCCTGCTTTTCCTCGCGCGGCATCTGCGGCAGGTTGATGCCCACCGACAGCCCCAGGAAGTTGTAGAGCCGGCCCATCCAGGTCGCGTCGCGGTTGGCGAGGTAGTCGTTCACCGTGACCACGTGCACGCCCTGGCCGGACAGCGCGTTCAGGTACACCGGCAGCGTTGCAGTCAGCGTCTTGCCTTCGCCGGTGCGCATTTCGGAGATCTTGCCGTTGTGCAGCGCCATGCCGCCGAGCAGCTGCACGTCGAAGTGCCGCATCTTCATGATGCGCTTGGAGCCCTCGCGCACGACGGCGAAGGCTTCGGGCAGCAGGGCGTCGAGGCTTTCGCCCTTGGCGGCGCGGTCCTTGAACTCTTGCGTCTTGGCGCGCAGCCCGTCGTCCGTGAGCTTCTCGAACTCGGGTTCGAGCGCATTGATGCGTTCCACCGTCTTGCGATACTGCTTGAGGAGCCGATCGTTGCGACTGCCGAAAATCTGGGTCAGGAAGTTGGTTGCCATGGGTGGAGATGGACGGGCACCTGAGACGACAGGCACTTCGACCGGATTCCCTAAGATATGGTGAAAGCAGTTGGGCGCGCTTCCCGTGAAAGCAAGCGGCCCTTTTTCCGGCGCGAACGCCGGCAAACCGGGCATTTTAGCTGTCTTGTTTCTAACCCCTGGATTACCCATGTATCGCCGCACGCCCCCTCCCATTTCGCTGCAGCAGGCAGCGGAAGGCTCGCCCACCCTGGGCAGCCTGATGGCGCGCGCCCGGGACGCCGCGGAGCGGCTCAAGGCCGTGGAAGGCCTGATTCCGCCGGCCATGCGCGCGGCCATCCTGCCCGGTCCGGCCGAGGGCGACGTGTGGTGCCTGCTGGTGAAGGGCAGCGCTGCGGCCGCCAAGCTGCGCCAGCTGTCGCCGATGCTGGTCACTCGCCTGAAGAACCGGGGCTGGGACGTGGCGACCATCCGGATCAAGGTGCACACCGGGCGCTGAACACCGGACGCCGATGCGATGGCGGCGTCTTATTTTTGATTTTTTGTCTGGAAGTAGATAATATTTCCAAATGACATCCTCCACTGCCCCCGCGGACGCCCGGCTCCTGCTGCTCGACAAACACCAGGTCGACGCCCTCCTCTCTCCCGACGACGTGCTCCAGGCCGTGCGCGAGGCCTTCGTGCTGCACAGCGACCGCGAAGGCCGCGTCTTCCCGGTGGTGCGCGAGCCGCTCGCCACGGGCGGCGTGTTCGGCATCAAGTCCGGCGACGTGCAGGCCCAGGGCCTGCTCGGCTTCAAGGCGGCCGGCTTCTGGCCCGCCAACCGCGGGCGCGGCGGCGAGCCGCACCAGGCGACGATCCTGCTGATCGACCCCGCCACCGGCCGGCCGCTGTGCGTCATCGACGGCAACACGGTGACCACGGTGCGCACCGGCGCGGCCGGCGGCCTGGGCCTGCAACAGCTCGCACGGCCCGACAGCATGCGGCTGTGCCTGTTCGGCACCGGCGTGCAGGCGCGCATCCAGCTCGACTTCGCGCTGCGCCTGATGCCCTCGCTGCGCGAGGTTCTCTATATGGGTGTCGACGGCCAGCGCAACACCGCGTTCGAGGCGCATTTCGCCGGCCGATGCGACATCGCCCCCGCGAGCGAGCGCAACACAGCCGTGGCGCGAAGCGACATCGTCATCACCGCCACCCCGGGCGGCGGCGCGCTGTTCGACCTGGACGCCGTACAACCCGGCACGCACCTGAACTGCGTGGGCGCCGACACGAAGGGCAAGCGCGAACTGCCCGAGGGCCTGTTGTCGCGCGTGCGCCTGGTGGTCGACGACCGCGCGCAGGCAATGCAGATCGGCGAAACCCAATGGGCGCCCGACACGCAGAGCACCGAGCTCGGCGACCTGCTGAGCGGCAAGACGCCCTTCGTGCGCGCCCCGGGCGACATCACCGTGTTCGACATGACCGGCCTCGCGCTGCAGGACCTGACGGTCGCGCGCCGGCTCCACGTGCGCGCGACGGAAACCGGCACGGGCACACGCATCGCGTGGCCCTGGTAGCCGTTGTCAGGCGGCGCTGGCGGCAGCGTCGCCGAACAGCTCCGTCATGAACTGCGTCGACTTCAGTCCCGTGCCGGTCAGCAGCACGACCGTGGTTTCGCCCGGACGGATGTCGCCGCGCTGGGCCAGCACCTCGATGGCCGCGGCCGCCGTGGCCGACGTCGGCTCCGCATACAGACCGGTCGATGCGAGCCGGCGCACGGCTGCCGCAATCTGCTCTTCGGTCAGCGCCACCGTCTTGCCGTTCGTCTCCCGCAAGGCCTGAACAACCTCCGGCAGGCGCACGGGCCGCTTGATCGCCGTGCCTTCGGCGATCGTCGGCTTCACGATGCGCTCGACCGGCGTGTCCACGCCGGCGACAAAGCTCGCATCGAGCGGCGAACAATTCAGCGGCTGCGCCACGAAGATCCGCGGCAGCTTCCTGATCTGCCCCGCCGCCAGCAGCTCCTTGAAGCCGATCCAGCACCCGAGCACATTGCTGCCCGCGCCCGCCGGAATCACCACGTTGTCGGGCGCGACAAAACCCAGGTCTTCCCAGAGTTCATAGGCCATGGTCTTCGTGCCCTGCAGGAAGAACGGATGCCAGTTGTGGCTCGCATAGAAGATCGATTCCGACTGGCGCACCGCCTCGTGCTCCGACGCCTCGCGCGGCCCCGGCACCAGCTGCACCTCGGCGCCGAAGGCCCTGATCTGCGCCACCTTCGGCGCCGGTGTGTAGCTGGGCGCCAGCACTTTGACCCGCATGCCGGCCGCCGCACCCGCCGCCGCGATGGCTGCGCCGCCGTTGCCCGAGCTGTCCTCCAGCACCGCGTCGATGCCGAGCTGGCGCAGGAACGACATCATCACCACGGCGCCGCGGTCCTTGAAGCTGCAGGTCGGGTTGAACCACTCGAGCTTGAAGCAAGGCTCCAGCCCGCCCCAGCGCTTCTGCACCAGCGGCGTGCAGCCTTCGCCCATGCTCACGGGCTTGTCGATGGTGACGGGCAGCGCCGCGCGGTAGCGCCACACCGAGCGTTCTCGCGAATCGATGTCGTCGCGCGTGATGCCGGGCAGCGGCGTCACCATCATCGGGTTGCCGTCGTCCGAGCGCCAGCGGCGTTCGGACAGCGCGTGGGTCCTGCCGGTGCGGGGGTCGATGTAGCTCGGCGGTGGGTTGGTTGGCATGTCTGCGTCCTTTGCTACTTGGCCTGATAGGTCTCGGCCGGGTTGTCGTCGGGTTTGTCGATGAGCTGCCGGAGCGCTTCGCTCATCGGCAGGTTCAGCGAGGTGTTGCGCGGCGGAATCGGGTCGACGAACCACCGCGTGTAGAGCTTGGCGAGCTCGCCGTTCTTCATCAGCGCGGCAAGCTGCGTATCGACCGCTTTCTTGAAGTCGGGGTCGTCCTTGCGCAGCATGATCGCCACGGGTTCGACGGCCAGCACTTCGCCGGCCAGCCTGAACTGCGCAGGCTCCTTGGACGATGCGATATTGCCGGCCAGGATGTTGTTGTCGTCGACAAACGCATCCGCACGGCCGGTGGCGAGCAGCAGAAAGCTCTCTCCAGTGTCCTTGCCGTAGACCTCCTGGAAGTTGATGCCCGCGGCCTTTTTGTGAAGCCGCAGGTTCTTGACCGCGCTGGAACCCGAGGTGACCACCACGGTCTTGCCCTCGAGCTGCGCGATCGACGAAATGCCCGACTTCACGTTCACCGCCATGCGCACCTCGGTCACGAAGGTGGTGAGGGCGAAGGACACTTCCTTCTGCCGCGCCTCGTTGTTCGTGGTGGTGCCGCACTCCAGGTCGACCGTGCCGTTGCGCACCAGCGGCATGCGGTTGGCCGAGGTCACGAGCTGGTAGTCGACCACAAGGGGCGGCAGCTTCAGGTCGCGCTTCATGCCGGCGACGATGCGTTCGCACAGCTCGACGTGGTAGCCGGTGTACCGGCCCGCACCCAGCGCGTACGACAGCGGCGCCCCCGATTCGCGCACGCCCAGGACGATGCGTTTCGTCTCGGCCATCTTCTTCAGTGTGTCCGCGGTGGCGAAACCGCTCGCCGTCCCCAGCGCCAATGCGCAAAGTGCCCAACTGACTTTCATGAGATCTCCAGAAGTGATCGGTGCTTGCGTCGATCCGCATCGGCGCGATCTGGAAAATATATCCAATAATGTACTTTTTGTACAGTTTGGATTCTTCGTCCAGACCTGGATACATTCCGGGCATGAAAAAGAAGTCGAACCAACATCTGCTGGAGATGCTGCGCAACATGGCCGAAGGGCTGGGCGAGACCTTTGCGCCGTTCTGCGAAGTCGTGGTGCACGACCTGAGCAATCCGAAGAACGCGATCTACGCGATCGAGAACAACCTGAGCGGGCGGCAGGTGGGCCAGTCGGTCACCGAACTGGGCCTCGCGCGCATCCGCGATCCGCAATACCCGGCGGTGATCGCCAACTACGCGAACACCTTTTCCGACGGGCGCAAGGTCAAGAGCACCTCCATCGGCGTCAAGGACGAGAGCGGCGAGTACGTGGCCGCGCTGTGCCTGAACGTCGACCTCACGCTGTTCCAAAGCTTCCAGGGCGCAATAGCGCAGTTCACGCGCATCGACGACAAGAAGGTGCACGAGCACCTCGACGCGGGTGGCGGCCATTCGGAGCGCATCCACGCGCGCATCGACGAGTTCGCGGCCACGCGCGCCACCACCTCGCGTTCGCTGAAGCCGGCCGACCGCAAGCAGTTGGTGCAGGAACTGAAAAAGGTGGGCCTGCTCGAAGTGCGCCGGGGCGCCGAGATTGCCGCGGCGCACATGGGCGTGTCGCGCGCCACCGTGTACAGCGACGCGAAGTAGCCGGTCAGGCGGGGCGGTCGGGCCAGCTCGGGTCGCTGGCCGCGCTCGCGGTCAGCATCAGCACCACATGCGCATCGGGCGCGATGTCGTTGCTCTCGCGCAGTTGCCGCAGCGCGGCCAGGCCGCCGGCCGCGCACAGCTCGGCGCTGATGCCGGCGGCCGTGAGCAGCCGGCGCGCTTCGCGGGCCTGGTCGTCGTGCACCACCACGGCACCGCCGCCCGTCGCGGTGGCCGCCTGCCACTGCAGGTACGTGACGGTGGCGCCCGCGGTGGAAAACTGCGCGGTGTGCCCCGGGTAGCTGCCGTTGACGGCACCGCCCGCGAGCACGCGCGACAGTCGCGGGAACGGCTCCACCAGCCAGAGTCGGGGCAGGTGCGCAATCTGTCCAGCGGCCAGCAGGTCGCGAAAGCCCGCGTAGATACCCCAGGCCAGGTCGCCGCGCGCGGTGGGAATCACGATGTGGTCCGGCAGGCCGCCGTCCGTCACGCATTCGAGCGCGATGGGCTTGTAGCCTTCGATGGCGAGCGGCGCGCTGCCCAGCGCCGGCAGGCGGTAGTTGGTCAGCGCGAAGTAGCCGGGGTGCTGCGCTCGCTCGCGCACGAAGGCCCAGCGGCCTGCGTTGTCGGCGAACTCATAGCGCCGCGCGCCCAGCGCGTCGAGTTGCCGCACGTATGTGGCCGGCATGCCCTCGTAGGTGGCCACTTCGCAGCCCAGGCCCGCGGCCCAGGCGTAGTGCGCCGCCGAGACCGCCGCGTTGCCCGAGGAGGCCAGTACCAGTGTGTGGGCGTCGAAGTCCAGCGCCTGCGCCACGCCCACGGCGGTCATCCGGTCCTTGTGCGAGCCGGTCGGGTTGCACGATTCGTCCTTCAAGGCCAGCCGCGCCACGCCGAACTGCCGCGCCAGTTCTGGCATGTCCTGCAGCGGCGTGCGGCCTTCGCCCAGCGTGAAGCCTGCGCTGTACGGCAGCGGCATCGCCTCGGCGCCGTCGGCCAGGTAGCTGGCGCGCAGGGCCACGTGGAAGCCGGCGCGCCGGCAGGCCGGACAGCCGTCGTGCGTCAGCGTGACCGGGTAGAGCGCATCGCAGCGCAGGCACTGCAGCCCGCGCAGGTGCGGGTTGCGCAGCGGCTTGGGCGTTCGGTCCCTCACCAGCCCCGAGGGATTTCCCGAAGCGTGCGCGTGGGCATCCGAGGGAGGAACGGCGAACTTGAAGTCCAGAACGGGCGATGTCGTCACGGGGTCAGTGCAATGGAGGTGGAGCCAAATTTTATGCACCAGTGAATAAATCAGGCAGTCCTGACGGGTCGCCCGATCACAAACTTGCCATTGCACCTTGCAAAAGTGTGGCTCCGGCAGCACGCAAGTTCACGGTGGGCACACCCGGGATCACTTCCACGTGAACTCGTGGTTCAGCCCGATCACGAAGCCGCGGACACCCTGGGGCCCGGTGCGCGACGTACTCACATCGACGCTGATCAACGGCGTGAGGCTGAAGCGCCCGCCGACGCGCGAGGTCCACACGTTCGACGCCCGGTTGCGCTCGGCGATGAACGAGACGGTGTCGTTCAGCGCCCACTCCACGGCCGCGCCCACGCGCGAGGTCCGCACGCCGGTGCCCGTGGCCCAGTCGGCGCCGGCATTGGCATGCACCTGCAGGCTGTCGAACGGCCGCCAGGTCACCGGCACGACGAACTGGCCGCCCGCGCGGCCGCCGCGCTTCAGGTCGAACACCGCGCCCATCGACACGGCGGCGCTCAGCGGCGCGTCGGGCGCCTGTCCGTAGAAATTCCACTTGAGCTGCGGCCCGCCGGTGACCGAATGAATGCCGTCCACCGAGGTACGGTCGAAATTCAGGCCCAGTTCGACCGGGCCGACCCGGCATGCGGGCCCGAAGTGAAACCCCGTGACGGGCTCCACGCCCGTGCGGCCCCACCAGGTTTCGTACTGGCACTGGCCCGCATCGAGCGTGCTGGCGTCGTCCACGTCGAAATGCCCGGAGGCGTGGGCGGCCGTTCCCGCAACGAGGCCCAGGCCCAGCAACACACGGGAAGCCGCGAGCCTGCGCCCGCATGTCGGTCGGCTGATCGTTCTTTGGCTGGTGTTGTTCTTCATCGCGCGCATCCCCGGGGGCCCTCGAACCATTCTAGGGACGCGGAAAGTCGGCGCCATGACGCGCCGCGCCGCGCGGGCCCGCCGGCATCAGATCTCGAACTGCGGCTGCAACTCGCGGATGCGCTTGATGGCCACGCCGGCCGCGGCCGTGCGTGTCTCCACGCCCAGCTTCACGTACACCCGCTCCAGGTGCTTCTTGGCCGTGGCCGGGCTGCTGCCCAGGATCTCGCCGATGTCCTTGTTGGTCTTGCCCTTGACCACCCAGTACAGCACCTCGGCCTCGCGCGCAGTGAGCTTCAGGCTCAGGCTCATCGCCTCGATCACGCCGGTGTCGGAAACCTCGCGCATGATGATCATCCACTCGTCGCCGTCGTCGTCGCTGCTGGTCTGCTGGTGCAGCCGCAGCGTGAGGCTGCCCGCGCCCTGCGCGATCGACAGCGCCGGCGGCTCGATGCCGCGCTGGCGCGCATCGGGCGTGTGGTGGCGCAGCCATTCGAGCACCGCGGGCGGCGTTTCGGGGGCGCGCGTCTCGCAGTAGCGCTGCAGCAGGTCGCGCGCCAGCGCCGTCTGCCAGATCAGCCGCCCCTCGGGCAGGCGCACCGTGATGCTCGCGTAGCCGAAGGCGTCCAGCGCGTTGCGCGCCTGGCCGGCCTGCCGCGCGTCCTGCCGCGCGCGGCGCGCGCCCTGCAGGTGCACGTTCATGCGCGCCAGCACTTCCTTGGGCTTGATGGGCTTGGTGACGTAGTCGACACCGCCCGCTTCCAGTGCCGCGACCAGGTGCTCGGTCTCGGTCAGGCCCGTCATGAACACGATGGGAATGTGGGCCGTGGCCGCATCGGCCTTCAGCCGGCGCGCCACCTCGAAACCGTCGATGCCCGGCATCATGGCGTCGAGCAGCACGATGTCGGGGCGCGCCTGCGCGGCGCGCTGCAGCGCCTGCTCGCCGTTGGTGGCAATGAGCACGGTGTAGCCCGATTCGTCGAGCGCGTCGTGCAGCACGGCCAGGTTGTCGGGCACGTCGTCGACGATCAGCACCAGGTCGCTGTTGGCGCCTTGCTGCTCGCGCAGTGTCCGGGCGAGCGGCGAGGTGTCCATGGGAGGTGGCGTCTGGGTCATGCGGCGCTTTCAACGGCTGCGGCGAGCGCGCGGCTCATGGCTTCGAACTGGAACTGGCGCGCCAGCACGCGCTGGGTTTCGGACCAGCCCGTGCATTCGGGCTGCGCCGCGTCGATGGCGTCGAGCTGGTTCATGATGCCGCGGAAATAGCCCAGGCTCACCGCTTCCTCCAGTGCGCGCAGGCGCTCCAGCGAAGGCGCCTGCAGCGCGCGCGGTGCCACCGGCGCAGGCTTGGCGGCGGCATCGGTCCACTGCAGCCCGAGCCGGCGTTCGAGCCAGTCGAGCAGCTCGCTGTGGCGCACGGGCTTGACGAAGAAATCTTCCGGCGCAATGGCCACGTCGTTGTCCAGCCCCTTGTCGAAGGCGTTGGCCGAGACGATGGCCACCGACGCATCGGTCAGCCCCAGCTTGCGCGCGCGGCGGATGGTTTCCCAGCCGTCGATGCCCGGCATCGCGAGGTCGACGAACATCGCGTCGGGCCGGTAGCCCGCGGCGATCAGGTCCAGCGCGTCGTGGCCGCTGGCCGCGCTGCGCAGCTCGAACCCCAGCGGCGCGAGCACGTGGCCCAGCAGGTCGCGGTCCGCCTCCTCGTTGTCGACCACCAGCAGGCGGCGGCGCGGGCCTTCGTAGCCGCGCCGCGGGCGCTGCACCCGCACCGGACGGTTCACGCCCACCGCCGTGTCGTGCACGCGCGGCAGGAACAGCCGCACGCAGAAGAGCGAGCCCACGCCCGGCGTGCTGCTGACCTTCATTTCGCCGCCCATCAGGTCGGTCAGCATCTTGGCGATGGTCAGCCCGAGCCCCGCGCCCGGCGCCGACGACGCGCCGGCGGAATTGCCGCGCGCGAAGGGCTCGAAGATGCGCTCGATCTCCTCGGCCGGCATGCCCGGCCCGGTGTCCTCGATCTCGACCGACGCGAACTCGCGCGCATAGGCCAGCCGCAGCGTGACCTGCCCCTGCGCCGTGAACTTGATCGCATTGCCCAGCAGGTTGATGAGAATCTGGCACACGCGCTTCTCGTCGGCGCGCACCACCTCGGGCAAGGGGCCCGCGGCCTCGAAGCGGAACTGCAGCCCCTTCTCCGCCGCCTGCAGCTCGAACATGTCGGCCAGCTCGCGCAGCGTGTCGGCAAAGCGCATCGGCTGCGCATGCAGCGTGAGCTTGCCGGCCTCGATGTGCGCGATGGCCAGCGTGCCCTCGATGAGCGACAGCAGGTGCTCGCCGCCGCGCTTGATGACGGCCACCGCCTGCTGGCGGTGCGGGGGCACCGAGTGGTCTTCGCCCATCAGCTGCGCATAGCCCAGGATGCTGTTGAGCGGCGTGCGCAGCTCGTGGCTGATGGCGCTGATGTAGCGGCTCTTGGCCTGGTTGGCCTGGTCGGCGGCCTGCTTGGCCTGCTCGGCCGCGAGCTTGGCGTGCTCCGCGATCTCGCGCGCCTCGTCGGCCGCCTGCTTGGCGGCCTGCAGCGCGCGGTCGGTCTCGCGGTGCAGCTCTATTTCGCGCACCAGCAGGTGCGTCTGGCGGTTCGACTCTTCCTGCGCCACCTTGCGGCTCTGGTGCGCCAGCACCAGCCACCACGCCACGATGCCCGCAATGACCAGCAGCGCCATGTAGGCCTTCAGGAAACCCGAGCGCAGCGACAGCTTCTGCACGCCGGCCAGCGCCGCGGCCACGTCGGCCTGCGAGGCCAGCTCCAGCGCGCCTTCGCCGAACGCGCGCAACTCCTGCTGATAGAGCACGCCGAACACCACGGCCAGCAGCGGCACGATGACGAACATCAGCAGCAGGAAGTGCCCCAGGCCCGTGTCCAGGTAACGCCAGCTGCGGCGCGGCAGCAGCCAGCGCAGCACGCCCGACCACTGCGACGACAGGCTCGCATGCGGCTTGCACAGGTCGCCGCAGCGCGCATCGAGCGTGCAGCACAGCGAGCAGATCGCGCCCTGGTAGGCCGGGCAATGGGCCATGTCGGGGCCTTCGTACTCGCGCTCGCAGATCACGCAGTGCTGCACCTTCAGCCGCTGGTAGCTGGCGGTTTCCACGCGCGCCCAGCGCACCGCGCGCGGGCCCTCGGCAGGTGCGAAGGGGACTGCGCCATGGGCTTCGTCGGAGCCGCGCGCCAGGTAGTACTTGCCGCCCGTGGCCCAGGCCAGCAGCGGCGAGGCGACCAGCGCCGTGCCCAGCGCAATGAGCGCCGAGAACGCCTGCGCCAGCGGGCCGAACACGCCCAGGTGCGCCGTGATCGACAGCACCGAGGCCAGCGCCATCGCGCCCACGCCCACCGGGTTGATGTCCCACAGGTGCGCGCGCTTGAACTCGATGCCCGGCGGCGACAGCCCCAGCGGCTTGTTGATGACCAGGTCGGCCACCACCGCCATCATCCAGGCGATGGCGATGTTGGCGAACAGGCCCAGCACGTCGCCCAGCGCCTCGAACACGTTCATCTCCATCAGCATGAAGGCGATGAGAGCGTTGAACACCACCCACACCACCCGCCCCGGGTGGCTGTGCGCCACGCGCGAGAAGAAGTTGCTCCAGGCCAGCGAGCCGGCATAGGCGTTGGTCACGTTGATCTTGAGCTGCGAGATCACCACGAACAGCGCCGTGGCCGCCACCGCCCAGCCGTAGTTCGGAAACACGTACTCGTAGGCGGCCAGGTACATCTGGTTGGGGTCGACCGCGCGCTCCACCGGCACCATGTGCGTGATCGCCAGGTAGGCCAGCAGCGCGCCGCCCAGCATCTTCAGTACACCCAGCACCACCCAGCCCGGCCCGCCGGCCAGCACCCCGGCCCACCAGCGGCGCGCCGTCGCCTTGCTGCGAACCGGCATGAAGCGCAGGTAGTCGGCCTGCTCGCCCATCTGGGTGATCAGCGCAATGCCGACCGTGAGGGCTGCGCCAAACAGGTGCAAATTGAAGCCCTGCGTTCCAGCTCTGACACCGTTGTAGTGCGTTATGCCTGCAAACGCACCAGGATCGCGCACCAGCACGAACACGAAGGGCACCACGAGCATCAGCAGCCACAGCGGCTGCGTCCACAGTTGCAGCCGGCTGATGGCCGACACCCCGTGCGTGACCAGCGGAATCACCACCAGCGCACACACCAGGTAGCCCCACACCGGCGGAATGCCCAGCGCCAGCTCCAGCGCATAGGCCATCACCGCCGCCTCGAGCGCGAAGAAGATGAAGGTGAAGCTCGCGTAGATCAGCGAGGTGAGCGTGGAGCCGATGTAGCCGAAGCCGGCACCACGCGTGAGCAGGTCCATGTCCACGCCGTAGCGCGCCGCGTACACGCTGATCGGCAGCCCCGCCAGGAAGATGATGAGCCCGGTCGCCAGGATCGCCCAGAACGCGTTGGCAAAGCCGTACTGCACCAGCAGCGTGGCGCCCACCGCCTCCAGGATCAGGAACGACGCCGCGCCGAACGCCGTGTTGGCCACCCGCCATTCGGACCACTTTCGAAAGCGCTGCGGCGTGTAGCGCAGGGCGTAGTCTTCCAGCGTTTCGCTGGCCACCCAGCTGTTGTAGTCGCGCCGGACCTTGACGATGCGCTGGGGAGCGTCGTCTGGCGGCAGGGGCGGGGCGTCGGGATTCACACCGTTTCGGTGCATCTTTCATGCCACCTGTACGGCTTTTGGCGAACAGGGCACGACTGTTGCAAAGAAGCTTGCTTGCCCATAATGGCCGCCTCCCCCAGCCACCCGATGCCGATCCCATGGAACTGACCCCGCGCGAAAAAGACAAGCTGCTGATCTTCACCGCGGCGCTGCTGGCCGAACGCCGCAAGGCCCGCGGCCTCAAGCTCAACTACCCCGAGGCCATCGCGCTGATTTCCGCCGCCGTGATGGAAGGCGCCCGCGACGGCAAGAGCGTGGCGGAACTCATGAGCGACGGGCGCGCCGTGCTCACGCGCGCCGACGTGATGGACGGCATTGCCGAGATGATCCCGGACATCCAGGTCGAGGCCACCTTCCCGGACGGCACCAAGCTCGTGACCGTGCACCAGCCGATCGTCTGACCTCCGCCACAAGAAGAAAGACCTTTTCATGCGCCTCGCCAAGACCCTCAAGACCCTCCCCCTGCTCGCCACACTGCTGCTGCCGTTCGCAGCCAGCGCCCACGTCGGTGTCGACGGCGGCATGCACCATGGCTTCGCCACCGGCTTCCTGCACCCGCTGACCGGCGCCGACCACCTGGCCGCCATGGTCGCGGTCGGTTTCTGGAGCGCCCTGGCCGCGCGCCGCGCCTGGCCCGACCTGCTCTGGGCGCCGCTGGCCTTCGCCGGCATGCTGCTAGCGGGGGCGCTGATGGGCCTGGCCGGCGTGCAGCTGCCGGCGGTCGAGCCGATGATCGCGGCGTCTCTGCTGGTGCTGGGCTTGCTGGTGGTCACGCGCGTGCACCTGCCGGCCGGCGTGGCGATGGCGGTCGTCGGCGTGTTCGCCGTGTTCCACGGCGTGGCGCACGGCCACGAACTGGCGAGCGGGCAGGGCGCGGCCCTCACGCTGGCCGGCATGGTCGGCGCGACGGTGCTGCTGCACCTTGCGGGCATCGCGCTCGGCTGGTCGCTGCGCCATGCCCACGGCTTGACGGCCTGGCTGCCGCGCGTGGCCGGTGCCGCGGTGGTCGGCCTGGGTGCCACGCTGCTGGCCCAATCCCTCTGAGGCCGGCCATGATTCCCGGCGAACTCCTCACCGACAACGGCGAGCACACGCTCAACCCCGGCCGCCGCACCCTCACGCTGGTGGTGCGCAACACCGCCGACCGGCCGATCCAGGTCGGCTCGCACTACCACTTCGCCGAGACCAACGGCGCGCTCGGCTTCGACCGCGAGGCCGCGCGCGGCATGCGGCTGAACATCGCCTCGGGCGCCGCGGTGCGCTTCGAGCCGGGACAGCAGCGCACGGTCGAGCTGGTCGACTATTCGGGCGATCGCATCGTCTACGGCTTTCGCGGCCTGGTTCAAGGAAAGCTCTGATGGCGACCATTTCAAGGCGTGCCTACGCCGAAATCTTCGGCCCCACGGTGGGCGACCGCGTTCGCCTGGCGGACACCGACCTGCTGATCGAGGTCGAGGCCGACTACACCCTGCGCGCTGGCGGCTATGGCGAAGAGGTGAAGTTCGGCGGCGGCAAGACCATCCGCGACGGCATGGCGCAGTCGCAGCGCACCAGGGCGCAAGGCGCGGTCGACACCGTGCTTACCAACGCCCTCATCGTCGACCACTGGGGCATCGTCAAGGCCGACATCGGACTGAAGGACGGCCGCATCGCCGCCATCGGCAAGGCCGGCAACCCCGACGTGCAGCCGGGCGTGGACATCGTCATCGGCCCGGGCACCGAGATCATCAGCTGCGAAGGCAATATCGTCACCGCCGGCGGCATCGACAGCCACATCCACTTCATCTGCCCGCAGCAGATCGAGGAGGCGCTTTCCTCCGGCGTCACTACCATGCTCGGCGGCGGCACCGGCCCGGCCACCGGCACCTTCGCGACCACCGCCACGCCCGGCCCCTGGCACATCGAGCGCATGCTGCAGGCGGCCGACGCGTTCCCGATGAACCTGGGCTTTCTGGGCAAGGGCAACGCCAGCCTGCCCGACGCGCTGCACGAGCAGATCGACGCCGGCGTCATCGGCCTGAAGCTGCACGAAGACTGGGGCACCACGCCCGCGGCCATCAGCAACTGCCTGGACGTGGCCGACGCCACCGACACGCAGGTGGCCATTCACAGCGACACGCTCAACGAATCGGGCTTCGTGGAGAACACCATCGCGGCGGTGGGCGGGCGCGCCATCTGCGCCTTCCACACCGAGGGCGCGGGCGGCGGCCATGCGCCCGACATCCTGCGCGTGGTGGGCGAGGCCAACTTCCTGCCGTCGTCGACCAACCCCACGATGCCCTACACCGTGAACACGCTCGACGAGCACGTCGACATGCTCATGGTGTGCCACCACCTGGACGCCGGCATCGCCGAGGACCTGGCCTTTGCCGAGTCGCGCATCCGCAAGGAAACCATTGCCGCCGAAGACGTGCTGCACGACCTGGGTGCCATCAGCATGTTCAGCTCCGACAGCCAGGCCATGGGCCGTGTCGGCGAGGTCATCATCCGCACCTGGCAGACCGCGCACAAGATGAAGCTGCAGCGCGGCACGTTGCCCGAAGACAACGAGCGCAACGACAACTTCCGCGCCCGGCGCTACATCGCCAAGTACACGATCAACCCGGCCATCGCGCACGGCATCGCGCACGAGGTGGGTTCGCTCGAAGTCGGCAAGTGGGCCGACATCGTGATCTGGAAGCCGGCCTTCTTCGGCGTGAAGCCCTTCACCATCCTGAAGGGCGGCACCATCGCCATGGCCGCAATGGGCGACCCCAGCGCATCGATCCCGACGCCGCAACCGGTGCACTTTCGCCCGATGTTCGGCGCGTACGGCGGCTCGCTCGCAAAGAGCTCGCTGACCTTCGTGTCGCAGGCCGGCCTGGCATCGGGCATCAAGGAGCGCTACGGCCTGGCCAAGCACCTGAGCGCTGTGAAGAACATCCGCGGCGTGCGCAAGCAGCACATGGTGCACAACGGCTACACGCCGAAGATGGAAATCGACGCCCAGACCTACGCCGTGCGCGCCGACGGGCACCTGCTGACCTGCGAGCCGGCGAAGCTGCTGCCGATGGCGCAGCGGTACTTTTTGTTCTAGATGCCGCGGGCCTCAGGGCGAACGAGTTGCCATGTGGCTGCGGATCCAGCTGGCGAAGCTGCTCTCGTCCATGGCGCTGGCCGCCACATCGAGCATCACCAGCGTGGCCTCGGCCTGCGTCGCCACCAGTCGCTGGCCGTTCAGGGCGAGGAACAGACCGACCGACAGAAATGCCGCGCGCTTGTTGCCGTCGATGAACGGGTGGTTCTTGGCCAGTCCCACCCCGTAAGCGGCCGCGAGGTCAGCCACGTCGGGCGACCCGTAGCTCACGAGGTTAAGCGGACGGGCCAGCGCGGACTGCAGCATCGTTTCGTCGCGCAGGCCCGAGGCTCCACCATGCTCGGCGAGGCTTTCGTCATGCAAGAGGATCAGGGTGCGCCTGTCGATCCAGCGCCAGCTGCTCATTTGGCGAGCTGGTGGAAGGTGTCGCGGAATTCGCGCATGAATTCGCGGCCCAGCTTCAGCTGTTCTTCGACGTCGGGGTCGTACGGCGTCAGGGTGACGCCATTGGCGGCTTCGGTCAGGAACAGCGTGTCGCCCTTTTCCACCTTGAGCCGCGCCAGCACTTCCTTGGGAAGAATCACCCCGACGGAATTGCCGATCTGGGTCAATTTGAGTGCTGACATGAGGGGCTCCAACGTTATAACAAACGTTATATTATCGACATTTTCCCGCTGAAAGCAAGTCTCCATGCTCACCGCCAACAAACTCATGCCCCAGGGCCGCGGCCTTGCGCCCGTGCTGCTCAAGCGCGCCGCCACCATCGAGCTCGACTGGGACGTCCGCCAGAAAAGCCGTTTCGACGCCACCGATTCGCAGGGCCGCCAGATCGGCGTGTTCCTGCCGCGCGGCACGGCGGTGCGGGGTGGGGACGTGCTGGTGACCGAAGACGGTTCGCTGGTGCGGGTGATCGCGGCGCCGCAATCGGTTTTGCGCATCACGCATTGCACGGCCCACGGCACGCCGTTCGACCTGACGCGCGCGGCCTATCACCTGGGCAACCGGCATGTGCCGATAGAGCTCAAGCCCGACCACCTGAAGATCGAGCCCGACCACGTGCTGGCCGACATGCTGCGTTCGATGCACCTGATCGTGGTGGCGGTCGACGAAGCCTTCGAACCCGAGGGGGGCGCGTACGGGTCGCACGGCGGGGGTCACAGCCATGACCACGGCCCGTCGCATGGCGCCAGCAAAGGGCCGAAGCCGCTCGTGCTGGCACCGGAACTGCTCGACGACCATGACCATTCGCACGGTCACGATCACCACGGTCACTCGCACTGAAATGCGGTCCTGCTTCTCTTTTCGCTGCCGCAGGGTTCATTCGGGGTGCGCTCGCGTTTTCAGAGCAGTCGTTGATCGGGGCACACCGACAGCGTGTCCGGTGCACAGGGCGTCGGGTGCTCCCCTCCGCGAAATAAAGGAGGAGCGAAGCGGGGGACATTCGCGCAGGGGAGTACCCGGCGGCCTGTGCACTCGCCCTGAACAGCAGCGCCCCGAACGACAGCGCCAAGAACGACAGCGCCAAGAACGCAAACAGGAAGCCTGACATGCCCACCCAGGCAAACAGTCTCCTGCAGCTCATCTGGCTCGCCTCCCCCGCCCTGCCGGTGGGCGGCTTTTCGTACTCCGAAGGCGTCGAGGCGGCTGTCGAATGGGCCGGCGTCGATTCGGAATCGAAAGCCGACGAATGGCTCTCCGACCAGTTGCACCTGAGCTTTGCGCGCGGCGACCTCGCCCTGTTCGCGCAGGCCGTTGCAGCCTGGCGCGCCAACGACATGCCGCGCATTCGCGAACTCAACCAGTGGGTCGTGGCCACCCGCGAATCCGCCGAATTTTTCCTGCAGACCGAGCAGATGGGCCGCTCCTTCGTCGAGTGGCTCAAGCTGCACCACGCAGACACGGCCGAGGTCTTCAAAGACCTGCCCGCAACCTACCCCGTGGCCTTTGCATTCGCCGTGAGCCGCACGGGCGCCAGCGCGCACGACGGCTGCCTGGCCTTCGCCTTCGGCTGGGCCGAGAACATGGTCGGCGCCGCCGTCAAGGCCGTGCCGCTGGGCCAGAGCGCGGGCCAGCGCATCCTCGGGCGGCTGTCGCAAGAAATACCCGCCGCCGTGACCCGCGCCATGGCTTTGGGCGACGACGACCGCCAGGCCTTCGCCCCCCTGCTGGCCGTGCTGTCGGCGCGCCACGAAACACAATATTCCCGCCTCTTCCGAAGCTGAACCGAGCACATCCGCCATGACCTCCGCCCTGCACCACATCCCGAACCGCACCAAGAGACTTCCCCCCCTGCGCGTGGGCATCGGCGGCCCGGTCGGCTCCGGCAAGACCACGCTGCTCGAAATGCTCTGCAAGGCGATGCGCGACAAGTACGACCTGATCGCCATCACCAACGACATCTACACCAAGGAAGACCAGCGGCTGCTGACCGTGGCCGGCGCGCTGCCGGCCGAGCGCATCATGGGCGTGGAAACCGGCGGCTGCCCGCACACCGCCATCCGGGAGGATGCGTCGATCAACCTCGAAGCGATCGACCGCATGCTCGAGGACTTTCCGGACGCCGACATCGTTTTCGTCGAATCCGGCGGCGACAACCTGGCGGCCACGTTCAGCCCCGAGCTGTCGGACCTCACCATCTACGTGATCGACGTGGCCGCCGGCGAGAAGATCCCGCGCAAGGGCGGCCCCGGCATCACCAAGAGCGACCTGTTCATCATCAACAAGACCGACCTGGCGCCCTACGTGGGCGCCAACCTCGATGTGATGGAGCAGGACACGCAGCGCATGCGCCGCCAGCGTCCCTACGTGATGACCAACCTCAAGACCCACACCGGCGTGGCCGAGGTGGTGGCGTTCATCGAGGCGCGAGGCATGCTCGCCGAGGGCTGAGCCCGCCGACGGTCAGGGCAGGCCGAGGTAGACGCGCAGGTCGTCCTTCACCGTGCCCGCCGAGGCCACCGCGGTGCGCAGGCGGGCCTCGCTCACGCCGAACCATCGGGTCCAGTAGTCGACCTCCTTGAGGTCGGTGACATCGATGCGGTCATCGTCCTGAGGAATGCGGATTTCGGTGTCTTCGCGCATCGTCTTCTCCTGAAAAACTGAGGTGGGTGGGGAACGAAAGCAAGTTGCTGGCAGGGAGAACAGTTTCCCTGCCAGGGGCACCCCGCCAGCCGGACGATTCCGACGCGCCTTGCAGGACATCGCCCTCATCCCGTGGCGGCAATCTCGGCTTTTGCCGACTTTTGGCGGCGTCGTCCTGCACGCCGCGCGACCGCACCAATGTTTCAATTTGCTCCAGATTCATATTTGGAGAAGCAACATGGAGCCTGACCACCAGCGACTGCTGAGTGTTGGCGTACCGGGCCTGAACGACGTGCTCGGCGGCGGGCTGGAGCCCAACCGCCTGTACCTGCTCGAAGGCGCGCCCGGCGCGGGCAAGACCACCATCGCGATGCAGTTTCTGCTCGAAGGCGCGCGCCGGGGTGAATCGGTGCTCTATGTGACGCTGTCCGAAACCGAGACCGAATTGCGCGGCGTGGCCGCCTCCCACGGCTGGGACGTCTCGCCCATTCATGTGCGCGAGATGCTGCCCACGCAAGACAGCCTGCAGCCCGACGAGCAGTACACGATGTTTCACCCGTCGGAGGTCGAGCTCAGCGAGACCACGCTGCGCATCCTGAGCGATGTGGAAGCCTTGAAGCCCTCGCGCATCGTGTTCGACTCGCTGTCGGAGCTGCGGTTGCTGTCGGGCACATCGCTGCGCTACCGGCGGCAGATTCTGGCGCTCAAGCAGTTCTTTGCAGGGCGCCAGTGCACGGTGCTGCTGCTGGACGACATGACCGCCACCGAACACGACCTTCAGGTGCAGAGCATCGCGCACGCGGTGGTGCGGCTGGAGCAGACCAACTCCGACTACGGCGCCTCGCGCCGCCGCCTGCTGGTGGTCAAGTACCGCGGGCAGGAGTTTCGCGGCGGCTACCACGACTACAAGATCCACCGTGGCGGCCTGCAGGTGTTCCCGCGCCTGGTCGCCGCCGAGCATGTCTCCGACATGGAGATGACCAAGCTGCCCAGCGGCATCGGCGAGCTCGACGCCCTGCTCGGCGGCGGGCTCGAGAAGGGCACCAGCACGCTGCTGGTCGGTGCGCCCGGCACCGGCAAGTCATCGGTGGCGGTGCAGTTCGCCATCGAGGCCGCGCAGCGCGGGGAATCGTCGGCGCTGTTCATCTTCGACGAGAGCGTCAACACCCTGCGCACACGCTGCGCCGGCCTGGGCATGACACTGGAGCCGCACCTGGCGTCGGGGCTCATCCGCATCAAGCAGGTCGACCCGGCGGAACTGTCCCCGGGCGAGTTCGTGCACGAGATTCGCACGGAGGTGACCCAGCAGGCCGCGAAGGTGATCGTCATCGACAGCCTGAACGGCTACCTGAACGCGATGCCGGACGAGCGCTTTTTGATCGTGCAGCTGCACGAGCTGCTGACCTACCTGGGCCAATCGGGCGTGGCGACGATCCTGGTCGGCGCGCAGCACGGCCTGATCGGCGCGCAGATGCAGAGCTCGGTGGACGCCAGCTACCTGGCGGACGCCGTGGTCCTGCTGCGCTATTTCGAAGCCGAAGGCGAGGTGCGCCAGGCCATCTCGGTGCTCAAGAAGCGCGGCGGGGCGCACGAGCGCACCATCCGCGCCTTCTCGATGGATGGCACCGGGCTGCACGTGGGTCCTCCGCTGCGGCATTTCCGCGGCATCCTGACCGGCGTGCCGGTGCCGGTCGACGGCACCGTCCCGCCCCAGCCGTGACGGACGCCGTCGCCCTCCGGAACCCGCAGTTGCGCGTTCTGATGAGAACGGCCACGCCGCGGGACGCCGTCATGGCGTCGGCAGTCCTGTCGAGCGCCAGCATCGAGACGCAGGTGTGCGCCGATCTGCCGGAGCTCCTGCGCGGCGTGGGCGAAGGCGCCGGCGCGCTGCTAGTGTCCGAGGAAATGCTCACCGGCACCGGCGCCAACCAGCTCGCCGCCGCGGTGGCGGCCCAGCCGCCGTGGTCCGACCTGCCGGTGCTGATCCTCGCGCGGCAGGGCGCCGACTCGCGCGCCATTTCCACCGCCATGGAGGGCATGGCCAACGTCACCGTGCTGGAGCGCCCGATTCGCGTGGCGTCGCTGGTGAGTGCGCTGCGCAGCGCCTTGCGCGCACGGCGCCGGCAGTACGAACTGCGCCGCATCCTGGAAGACCTCAACGATGCGGACAAGCGCAAGAACGAATTCCTTGCCACCCTGGCGCACGAGCTGCGCAACCCGATGGCCCCGTTGAGCACCGCGCTGGCCATCCTCAAGCGCAAGGCCCTGACGCCGGAAACCGCGTTGCCCTACTACGAGCTCATGGGCCGCCAGCTGGACCACATGGTGCGGCTCGTGAGCGACCTGATGGAGGTCTCGCGCATCACGCGCGGAAAGATCGAGCTGCAGCCCGCGGAGCTGGCGCTCAACCAGGTGATTCGCGGCGCGGTGGAACTCAGCCGCCCGTTGATGGACGCCGGCAAGCACACGCTGTCGCTGCACATGGCCGACACCTCGCTGGCGGTGGAAGGCGACGGCGTGCGCCTGACCCAGGTGTTCGCCAACCTGCTGAACAACGCGGCCAAGTACACACCCGAGGGCGGGCGCATCGATGTCTTCGTGGAGCGCGACGACCAAGGCCACGCGGTGGTGCGCGTGAAGGACAGCGGCGCGGGCATTCCGAGCGCGATGCTGGGCACCATCTTCGACATGTTCGTGCAGGTGAGCGGCACGGCGCGCGCCGCGCAGGGCGGCCTGGGCATCGGCCTCACGCTGGTGAAAAGCCTGGTGGAGCTGCACGGCGGCACGGTCAGCGCGAAGAGCGACGGCGCCAACCAGGGCAGCGAATTCACCGTCGTGCTGCCGCTGCTCGAACATGGCGTGCGGGCCGGCGCCAAGCCCGGTGCGTTGCAGGAGACGATGGTCGCGCAGCACCGCATCCTGGTGGTGGACGACAACCGCGACGCCGCGGAATCTCTCGCGGCGCTGCTCGGCCTGCTGGGTGCGCAAACCGCCGTGGCGTTCAGCGGCGCGGACGCGCTGGAACAGGCGGAGCGCTTCAACCCCTCGTTCGGCATCCTGGACATCGGCATGCCGGGCATGGACGGCTGCGAGCTGGCGCGCCGGCTTCGGGCCCATCCGCAACTGCATGGCATGGGGTTGATCGCGCTCACCGGGTGGGGCCAGGCCGACGACCGGCTGCGCATCGCGCGGGCCGGCTTCGACCACCACCTGCTGAAGCCGGTCGATGTCGAGGAGCTGTCGGCCACGCTGCACAAGCTCGCGCAGCGCGGCACCGGCTGAAGCACCGCCGCACCGGCGGCGCAACGCGCCCGCTCAGAGCTCGCTGCCGTCGCGCAGCTGGCGCGCCTTGTACACGAGCCGCACGCTGGCGCGGCGCGGGTCGCTGACCTGCTGCACGTAGACGTCGGTGTCGTTGCTCACCCAGGCGGCGTAGGCGCTGCCGGGGTCGCGCGAGGCGAGCTCGGCGCCGAACACGCCGCGGCCCCATTGCACGAGCGACGCGAAGGCAGCAGCGCCGCTGTCCGGCGTGGCTTGCATGGCCTGGGCCGTGGCCACGTACTCGACGCGGCGCAGCTCCGAGGCTGCAAAGAAGAAGGTCGGCTCGAACAGCAGGCCGGCCATCTCGACCGGTGCGGCGTGCCAGCTGCCGACCAGGCCGCCGCTCAGGCGCTGCGGTCGTTGCACGCGCTCGGCGGCGGGTACCACGACCCGCAGTTCATCGGCCGACATGCCCAGGCGCACGCCCGGTGGGAGCGCCTGCGCATGCAGAGCGCCCGCGGCGAGAAGTGCCGCGCTCGCGGCAAGCGCACGAAGAAGGGTCAGGGAAGCGAAAAGGCGCACGTTCGGCATCGGGGAAAAAGCAGCGGAACCATGGGACCGCGAGTATGACGCGGAGTTCCGTGATGCCGCTTGTCCAGCTTTTCCAGGGCCCTGCGACGCGTCACTCCTCGACGAAAGCCTCTTCCCGCTTGGCTTTCACGGAAGGCAGCAGCACGACGACCAGCAGCAACGCCGCCACCACCAGCAGGCCCGCCGACAGCGGCCGCGTGACGAACACGCTCCAGTCGCCGCGCGACAGCAGCAGCGCGCGGCGCAGGTTCTCTTCCATCATCGGCCCCAGGATGAAGCCCAGCAGCAGCGGCGCGGGCTCGCATTTGAGCTTCAGGAAGGCATAGCCCACGATGCCGAAGATCGCGACCATCCACACGTCGAAAGTGTTGTTGTTCTCCGAGTACACGCCCACTGCGCAGAACAGCACGATCGACGGAAAGAGCCACTTGTAGGGAATGGTCAGCAGCTTGATCCAGATGCCGATCAGCGGCAGGTTCAGCACGATGAGCATCAGGTTGCCGATCCACATCGAGGCGATCAGGCCCCAGAACAGCTCGGGGTTGCTGGTCATCACCTGTGGGCCCGGCTGGATGTTGTGGATGGTCATGGCACCCACCATCAGCGCCATCACCGCGTTGGGCGGAATGCCGAGCGTCAGCAGCGGAATGAAGGAGGTCTGCGCGCCGGCGTTGTTCGCCGATTCGGGGCCCGCCACGCCGCGGATGTTGCCCTTGCCGAAGGGCACTTCGCCCTTCTTCAGCTTCATCTTCTTCTCGATGGTGTAGGCCGCGAAGGCCGACAGCAGCGCGCCGCCGCCGGGCAGGATGCCCAGCGCCGAACCCAGCGCGGTTCCGCGCAGCACCGCAGGCGTCATGTCCTTGAAGTCCTGCTTGGTGGGCCACAGGCCCTTGACCTTGGCGGTGAACACCTCGCGCTCGTGCTCGGGCACCGCCAGGTTGGCGATGATTTCGCCGTAGCCGAAAACGCCCATCGCGATGGCGATGAAGCCGATGCCGTCGGTGAGCTCCGGAATGTCGAAGCTGTAGCGCGCCACGCCCGAGTTGACGTCGGTGCCCACCAGGCCCAGGGCCAGGCCGAACAGGATCATGGTGATCGCCTTGAGCAGCGAGCCCGAGGCCAGCACCACGGCACCGATCAGGCCCAGGATCATCAGCGAGAAGTACTCGGCAGGGCCGAACTTGAAGGCCAGTTCGGTCAGTGGTGGCGCAAAGGCCGCCAGGATCAGCGTGCCGACGCAGCCCGCGAAGAACGAGCCCAGCCCGGCCGCGGCGAGCGCCGGTCCGGCGCGCCCCTTTCTTGCCATCTGGTAGCCGTCGATCACGGTCACCACCGACGAAGACTCGCCCGGCAGGTTGACCAGGATGGCCGTGGTGGAGCCGCCGTACTGGGCGCCGTAGTAGATGCCGGCCAGCATGATCAGCGCCGACACGGGCGGCAGCGCGTACGTGGCGGGCAGCAGCATCGCGATGGTCGCGACCGGGCCGATGCCCGGGAGCACCCCGATCAGCGTGCCCAGCAGGCAGCCGACGAAGGCATAAACGAGGTTCTGCGCCGTGAAGGCGACGCCGAAGCCGATCGAAAGATTGGAAATCAGGTCCATGGGTCTTGTCTTGTTCTTGTGCGAATCAGCCGGCGATGAAGGTCGGCCACACGGGGAACTGCAGCTTCAGCGCGACCACGAAGGCCAGGTAGCTGCCGATTGCCAGCACGGTCGCAAGCACGGTCACTCCCTTCCAGCCGAAGTTGTCCCCCGCGAGGCTGGCGATGAAGGTCAGCGCGTAGATGGCCACGATCAGTCCCATCGACGGCAGCCCGATGCTCGGCAGCCCGCCCAGCAGCACGCCGAAGACCAGGTTCGCGCCGATGATGAAGACCAGCGGCTTCCATGCGATGCGCCCGATGGGCTCGCCGTCTTCCGTCTCGACGCTGAGCGCCTTGAGCGTGACGGCCACGCCCATGAGGGCAATGAGGATGCCCACGATCAGGGGAAAGTAACCGGGGCCCATGCGGGCGCCCGAGCCCACGTTGTAGGTCGTGGCGCCCCATGCGAAGGCCACGCCGAAGGCGCTGAAAAGCACGCCTGAGCAGAAGTCTCTCTGACTCTTGATTCTCACCGTTGATGTCTCCTGGAACTGCGTTGATCGGCACGCGTTGTGCGCCGCGCGATCCTAGGAATTCAGGCGGCTTTTGTGCATGACCAAGACATTGCCGTTCGGCAATGTGGCGAACGAACGCGCAGCGTTCAGTCGCTGGCCATCGGCAGGTCGATGCACGCGCGCAGCCCCGGGCGCGCGTCCGCGAACTGCAGCCGCCCGCCATGCAGCGCCACCACCGCCTGCACGCTGGCCAGCCCCAGGCCGTGTCCTGGTGTGCTGCGGTCCAGCCGGTGGAAGCGCACGCCGATGCGCTCGTACTCGGCGGCGGGAATGCCGGGGCCGTCGTCCTGCACGAAGAGCTGCGCTCTGCCGTCCACCGTGTGCGTGCCGATGCGCACGGTGGCACCGGTGCCTGCGTATTTCAGCGCGTTGTCCAGCAGGTTGGCCGCCGCGCCGGCCAGCAGGTCGCGGTCGCCCAGCGCCACGGCGATGTCGGCGGGCTCGCGCAGCAACGCGATGCCCTGCATTTCCGCCACGGCCTCGTACAACTCCGCCACGTCGTCGGCAATCACGTGCAGCGCCACCGGCGCGAACTGCTGCCGGCGCGCACCGGCCTCGACCTCGGCGATCTGCAGCAGCTTCTCGAACACCACCGCGAGTTCCTCGAGCTCGCGAATCGCGGTAGCCACGGCCTCGCGCTGCGGGTCTTGCGCCTGCAGCGCGGCTTCCACCGCGCGCAGCCGCACCAGCACGCGCGTGAGCGGCGTGCGCAGGTTGTGGGCGATGGTGTTGGACACATGGCGCACGCCGTCCATCAGCGACTGGATGCGGTCGAGCATGGCGTTGATGTCGTGCTCCAGCAGCGCGAACTCGTCCTCCTCGCCGGACGGCGCCACACGCTCCTGCAGCTCGCCGGCGGCGATGCGCGCGGCCGTGCGGCGCACCGCGCCCACGCTGCGCTCCAGCTCCTGGCGGAACACGAAGGTGCCGCCGATCAGCAGCAGCACCGCCACGATGCCCGCCGCCGCGCTGGCGCTGGCCACCAGCGATTCGATCGACTCCTGGTCGCGCAGGTCGTGCCCCACCACCAGCTGGCCGCCGTCCGGCAGCGGGCGCAGCACGATGTAGGCGACGACGGTCTGCCCCGCGCGCACCACGCGCCGGTGCACGCCGTCGCCCGCGTCGGGCGCCGCCGAGGGCAGCTGGTCGAGGTTGCCCGCGAGCTTGTTGCCTGCGCGGTCGGTCAGCAGATAGATCTCGTTGTCGGAGTTGCGCCCGTCCGACAGCGCATTCGAGATTTCGCCCGCCACGCCGTCGGCACCGCGTGCGTCGTAGCGCACCATCAGCTGCTGCATGCTGGCGGCCACCTGCCGCACCATGCGCTGCTGCAGCACGCCCACCGTCTGCATGTACACGATGGCCAGTGCGGCGAGCATCGTGATGGCCACGAGCAGGCCGTAGTAGAAGGCCAGCCGGAAGCCGACCGAGCGCCACAGCTGGCGCAGGGTGCGTGTCATTGCGGCGGGGCCAGCGTGTAGCCCACGCCGCGCACGGTGTGAATCAGCGTGGGCGCGCCGCCCGCGTCGAGCTTGCCGCGCAGGCGGCTCACCTGCACGTCGATCACGTTGGTCTGCGGGTCGAACTGGTAGTCCCACACGGCCTCCAGCAGCATGGTGCGCGTGACCACCTGGCCCGGATGCATCATCAAATAGGCCAGCAGCCTGAACTCGCGCGGCTGCAGCGCGATGGGCCGGCCGCCGCGCTCCACGTGCCGGCGCGCCAGGTCGAGCGTGAGGTCGGCCAGCTGCAGCATGCGGATCTCGGGCCCGGTGCGCGAGCGCCGCACCAGCGCCTCGGCGCGCGCCGCCAGCTCCGAGAAGGCGAAGGGCTTGGCCAGGTAGTCGTCGCCGCCGGCCTTGAGGCCGCGCACGCGTTCGTCGAGCGCGCTCAATGCGCTGAGCACCAGCACCGGCGTCTTCTTGCCGAGGGCGCGCAGGGTCGAGAGGATCGACAGCCCGTCCACGTCGTTGGGCAGCATCCGGTCGAGGATCACCAGGTCCCACGGCTCGCCCGTGGCGCGCGCGAGCGCATCGGCACCGTCGCGGCTGATGACGGCCACGTGGCCGAGCGAACGGAAGCCGTCGGCGATGTAGCGCGCGTTGTCGGCATCGTCCTCGACGATGAGGCAGCGCCACATGGCGGTGGGGCCTAGCACGCCGGTGTCGCGCCCTCGTGCGGGGCAACGCGACGGGCCGGGGAAACAAGAAGATCGGGGAGTGACTGCGTTCGGGTGCTCATGGCGATGGAGTCGGCCGGCCCCCCGTTCATCCGGGCGCCGCCGGGGCCATCCTAGCCGCGATTGAACCAGAGAAAGCGCAGCAGCTTCATTGCCGTTTGTCCATGTTGGCGCACGCCTGCCGCTGCCGGCTATGCCTGCAGCGGCAGGCGCAGCGTCAGGCCCAGCACGCCGCCCGCACACGGCGCCGAGTAGATGCGCCCGCCGTGGTGGTCGGCAATGCGCTCGCAGGCCCGGGCACTGGCGCCGGCTGCGTGCGCGCTGTCGAAGAACCTCGCGAGCGGCGGCCGCGCATCGACGGCATCGAGGTCGCGCCAATGGATCACGGCCTGCTCGCCTTCAGCGTGCGCGGACACCTGCAGCGTCGCGCCCGCGCGCATCACGCTGGCCGCATAGGCCGCGACCTTGGCGAGCAGTTCGCGCAGCTCGGCCTCGATCGCGAGCACAGGCACCGCTTGCGGCGGCAGCTGGACTTCGAAGCGGATGGCCTTGCCGTGCGTATCGTCCGAGGCCGCGTCGAGGAGCGGGCGAAGGTCTTGCACGCGGCTGGCGCCCAGCCGCTGCTGCGCGTCCTGCCTGGCTTGCGCCGCGAATTCACGCGCCTTCGCGCCCTGGCGCAGGTTGGCGACGAACAGCGAGCCCATCAGGCAGACCACGCCGCCCAGGCCCAGCGAGATCACGCTGGCGATGATGACGCCGAGGTTGCCGGACTGCAGTTGTCCGCCGGACATCAACGCGCTCCCGGCACAGGGGCGTCGGGTTCGCCCGGCGCGCCGCGCTTGCAGTCATTGCCCGCACCGTTGCGCTGGCCGTCACAGCCCTCCCACCCGGGCGCCGGCGGCCTGCGGGCGCCGCCAAAAGGCATGGGCGGCGCTTCACCGCGAAAGCCCGGCGGCGGTGCGCGGTAAGGCATGGGCGGCGGGGGCAGCACGATGCAGCCCGCGAGGCCGGCGGCCGCGAGGGCGACCGCCAGAAGTCGAATTCTGTTCATTGAAAAGCTCACTGCTGAATGGACGGGTTGCGCACGGGAAAAAAGGGCATGCGCCCTTCTTTCATTCCGCGCACAGTGCGCGCACCACGTCGTCAGAACGCGTGGCGAATGCCGAAGTCGTAGCCGGTCGACGAACGCGGCACGCCCGAGAAGCCCACGCCCGCGCTGCCGTAGCCCGTGGTGCTCGCCGAGACCAGGCTGCCCGTGTAGTTGGCATCGTTGCGGTTGCTCACGCGCGCCACCGTCGCGTACAGCGCCGTGCGCTTGGACAGGTTGTGCACGTAGCCGATGGCCAGCTTCTGCGCGCGCGGGTCTTCGCCCGTGATGCCGGCCGCGCCCTCGTTGTAGCGAACCACCGAGTACGACGCGCGGATCAGGCCCGCGCCCACCGGCACCGTGGCGCCGATCAGGTAGCCGTTGTAGCTGTCGTGCGTGTTGCTGAGCGCCGTGTCGAACTTGTTCTTCACGTTCGACAGCTCGCCGAACAGCTTCACCGGGCCGAAGTCGTACGACGCGCCCAGGTTCACCGTCTGCACCTTGCGCTCCAGCGTGGTGGTGTCCACCGCCACGCTCTGGCCCACGCCCAGGGCCACGTCCAGCGGGCCGTTGGCATAGCCGAAGCGCCCGCCCACGTAGCGCCCGGCGCTGCTGCTCGTGGCCGCCGTGGTCGACGTTGCGCTGGTGCTGGTGTTCTCGTTGAAGCTGTACTGCAGCTGGCCGTAGAAGCCGCCCAGGTTCGGCGGCAGGAAGTAGCCCACCGAGTTGCTCGCACGCACGTAGTTGGCGTTGTTGATGGCGGTGTTGCCGCTGACGGTGCTGATCACGTTGGTGCCCGAGCCGTTGGTGCCGAACGGGTCGAACACGGTGTCGTTCCAGAACGTGGGCGTGTAGTCGCGGCCCAGGCGCACTTCGCCGAAGCCACCCGACAGGCTCACGGTGGAGCGCCGCGCGAAGGTGCTGATGCCGGTGGCGCCGTCGTCGTTGGTGATGGGCGCTTCGAGCCAGAAGCTCGCAGCCAGGCCGCCGCCCAGGTCTTCGGTGCCACGAAAGCCGATGCGGCTGGAGTTGTAGCCGGAGTTGCTCAGGCTGGTCTTGCTTTGCTTGACCGAGGCGCCCGTGAGCGGGTCGCGCGCGGTGGCCGACTGGTAGGTCACCGCGGCGTCGACGACACCGAACAGCGTGACGGACGATTGGGCAGAGGCCAGGCCACAGACGGCCAGGGCAGCGAATGCCGTGAGGGTTTTCTTCATTGGGGTTCTCCGGTTTCAGCGGCTCTTCAGCGAGCTGCAGACACGCATGGTCTCGTTCAAATTCGGAGGAATCTTGTGATTGCCCGCTCTTTGCACGGAATGTTGTTTGCGTGCACATGGCCTGCGTGCCGCCCGGAAGCACCCCGTACGAAAAGTCTCCCAAAAGCCGCGCGATGCTCGGCGACCGAAGGAGTGACCCATGACCATTGCCTTGCAAAGCAACACCGCCTCGACACTGGGCGCGCAGCTGCTCGCCAGCGCGTTCAGCCCCGCCTTTTCGCACCTGCGCATTCTTCGCGACCTCGTGATTCCCATGCCCGAGGGCCATGCGGTGCGCACGGCGCGCATCGATGCGGTGGTGGTGTGCGAGACCGGCATCTACCTGTTCGAGATCAAGCCGTGGCGCAATGCCTTCGTCTACAGAAAGAAGTCGGACCAGTCGCCACCGCGCTGGTTCTTGCGGCTCAACGGCTGCAAGAGCGCACGCGAGGTGAAAGACCCGGCGTGGCAGGGCGGGCGCAAGACGACGCAGTTGCGCAGCCTGTTGCCCGACGATTTACGCCTGCAGTACTTCGTGTTGTTGCCATGTGAAGGCATCGAACTCGAAGGCGTGATGCCGGCGGCTGTCATCACGCAGCAAGACCTGCCCTACATCGCACGCCTTGTTCGCAACCACGGGCGAACGGCTCGCACGTACCCTCTTCTCGATGCGCAGGGCATCGACCGGACCGTGGAACGGCTGCTCGAAATACAGGGGGCGACGCACGCCACGGTGCTGCAATAGCCTTGCGTTCAGGGCGCGTGCGCCCTGAACGACAGCCACTACACCCCCCAAAGTAAAGACACGGCACAGCCCCGAGCCGCTCGGGGTAGTCCCAAATTTCTCCGACATTGGCGAAGACCATGCGGCGATGCATTTACCGAAGTCCCTCGCAGCGGCCGCCGTGCTGCTTGCCTCGCTGGCTGCCCTCCCCGCATGGGCCACCGATCCGTTCACCGTGCGGGACATCCGCCTCGAAGGCCTGCAGCGTGTCGAACCCGGCACCGTGTTCGCCACCCTGGGGCTGAAGGCCGGCGACACCTACAACGACGAGCGTGGCACCAACGCCATTCGCGAGCTGTTCAAGCTCGGCCTGTTCAAGGACGTTCGCATCGACGTGAACGGCAACGTGCTGGTGGTGGTGGTCGAAGAACGGCCCACCGTCGCCGACGTCGACTTCGTGGGCACCAAGGAGTTCGACAAGGCCGCGCTGCAGAAGGCGCTGCGCGAGATCGGCCTGACCGACGGACAGGCCTACGACAAGGCGCTGGCAGACCGCGCCGAGCAGGAGCTCAAGCGCCAGTACATCAGCCGCAGCCTCTACAACGCCCAGGTGGTCACCACCGTCACGCCGCTGGAGAACAACCGCGTGAACCTGACCTTCACCGTGACCGAAGGCGAACCCGCGCGCATCAAGGAAGTGCACGTGGTGGGCAACAAGGCCTTCAGCGAAAGCACCCTGCTCGACCTGTTCGACCAGGACAACGGCGGCTGGCTCGACTGGTACACCAAGTCCAACCAGTACTCGCGCACCAAGTTCAACGGCGACATGGAAACGCTGCGCTCGTACTACATCACGCGCGGCTACCTCGAATTTCGCATCGACTCGTCGCAGGTGGCCATCTCGCCGGACCGCCAGACGCTCACCCTCACCATCAACATCACCGAAGGCGAGAAGTTCGTGGTGGCCGGCGTGCGGCTGGCGGGCGACTACATGGGCCGCGACGACGAGTTCAAGACGCTGGTGACCATTCGCCCCGGCGCGCCCTACAACGGCGAGCAGGTGGCGGCCACCACCAAGGCCTTCACCGACTACTTCGGCACCTTCGGCTACGCCTTCGCCCGCGTGAAGGCCGAGCCGGAGATCGACCGCGCGAACAACCGCGTCACCCTGGTGCTGAACGCCGAGGCCTCGCGGCGCGCGTACGTGCGGCGCATCAACATCGGCGGCAACGCCAAGACGCGCGACGAAGTGATCCGCCGCGAGTTCCGCCAGTACGAAGGCGCCTGGTACGACGGCAACAAGATCCGCGCCTCGCGCGACCGCATCGACCGGCTGGGCTTTTTCACCGAGGTGAACGTCGACACCGTCGACGTGCCCGGCTCGCCGGACCAGGTCGACCTGGCGGTGACGCTGACCGAGAAGCCGACCGGCTCGCTGCAGCTGGGCGCGGGCTACTCGTCCACCGACAAGGTGTCGCTGAGCTTCGGCATCACGCAGGAGAACGTGTTCGGCAGCGGCAACTACCTGGGGCTGAACGTGAACACCAGTTCGTACAACCGCACCATCTCGCTCACGGCCACCGACCCGTACTTCACCAAGGACGGCATCTCGCGCACGCTGAACGTGTTCCACACCACCACCCGGCCCTACTACGAGGCCGACGGCAACTACAAGCTCGCGAGCGACGGCGGCTCGGTGCGCTTCGGCTTTCCGGTGGGCGAGCAGGACACGGTGTACCTGGGCATCGGCGTGGAGCGCTATTCGTTCACGCCGGGCACCAACGGCACCTACGCGCTGGTGGACGGCTCGTACGTGTACACGGCCACGCCGCAGGCCTACCTGGACTACTTCAAGTGCACGGGCACCGCGCCGAGCGTGAGCTGCGCCAGGTCGAGCATCGTGGGCATCCCGGCCACGCTGGGGTGGTCGCGCGACGACCGCGACAGCGCGCTGGTGCCCACGCGCGGCGTGCTGCAGAGCGCCAACCTCGAGGTGGGCGTGGGCAGCGAGCTGCGCTACATGAAGTCCAACTACCAATACCAGCAGTACTTTGCGCTGTCCAAGCAGTACACGCTGGCCGTCAACGGCCAGCTGGGCTACGCGCGGGCGCTCGGCAACAGCACGTTCCCGATCTTCAAGAACTTCTATGCCGGCGGGCTGGGCTCGATTCGCGGGTTCGAGCAGAACTCGCTCGGCCCGACCGACGCGGTCACGGCCGGCTCGCTGGGCGGCACGCGCAAGGCGATCTTCAACATGGAGTTCAGCACGCCCTTCCCCGGCGCGGGCAACGACAAGACGTTGCGGCTGTACTCCTTCTTCGACGCGGGCAATGTATTCGCCGACCGCACCGCCAGCATGACCGACGCGCAGTGGAAGGCGCAGAACCGCCTTCGCGCGTCGGCCGGCATCGGCATCAGCTGGATCTCGCCGCTCGGGCCGCTGCGCCTGGCGTATGCGGTGCCGCTGCTCTACCAGAAGGCGGACACGGCCAACGGCATCACGGCCGACCGCACGCAGCGCTTCCAGTTCCAGATCGGCACGTCTTTCTGAACCGGAGAACGAGAAGCCATGGGTCGCATCCTGCTGGTGGAAGACGCTCGCGACAGCGCCTCGCAATTGCTCGCGCACCTGCACGGCGCGGGCCACGAGGTCGAGCAGACCGAAGACGCGGCGGCGGCGCTGGCGCGCATCCTGACGGCGCCGCCGGCGCTCACGCTGCTGGGCACCGAGGACGGCATCGCGGTGCTGCACAGGGTGCGCGCGCACGGCAACCACCCGGTCATCGTGCTGGCGGCGCGCGCGCAGGAGGCCGACCGGTTGCTGGCGCTGGACGCGGGCGCCGACGACTGCGTGTGCAGGCCCTTCTGGCCGAGGGAAGTGGTGGCGCGCGTGAACACCGTGCTGCGCCGGCATGCGCAGCGCCAGGACGCCGGCCGGCCGTCCACCGCGGTGAACTTCGCCGGCGCGCCGGGCATGCGGGGCAACGCCCGGCTGGAGGGCCATGCGCTCGCGCTCACGCGCCGCGAGTTGCTGCTGCTGCGCGCACTGTCGAACGACCCGGGGCGGGTGTTCACGCGCTCCAAGCTGCTGGAAGCGGCGTTCGCCGAGGCGCTCGACGTGAACGAGCGCGCGGTGGACGGGCACATCAAGAACCTGCGCAAGAAGCTGTCGGACGCCGCGCCCGCGCACGACTGGATCCGCTCGGTCTACGGCGTGGGCTTCAGCTTCGCGGAGCGGCCTGCGGCTTGATCGGCGACCGGGGCAGCCGCCCGCGCATGCACGCTCAGCCTGCGGTGCGTGGTGGTACGAGCGCCTTGACGCGCGCGGCGCCGTCCAGCGCACGGCTGCGTGCAGGACCGCCGTCGCCCATCGGCATGCCGCGCATGCCCATGCCACCCGGAGGCGGCATTCCGCCAGGGGGCATGGCGCCCATCCGCATGCCGCCCGGCGGCGGCGGCCGGTCGACCACGGGGGCCGCGGCCGGGTCGACCACCAGCGCGAGCGTGGCCACGTAGCGCCGGCGCTCTTCGCGCACGGCGCCGAGCACCGTGTCGCCGGCCTTCAGCGCAATGCCGTCGAGGCTGTTGAGCGTGTCGCGCACCCGCGAGCGCTGGTAGAGCGAGACCTGCGTGTAGAGAAACTCGCTCAACGCATCGGGCAGGAAGAACTGCGAAGTGAGCACGGCGCGCGTGCCGTGGAGCACCTTCATGTGGATGTGCGTGGTGCGCCCCGCATACCAGCCCGGGTAGACGGTGGCGAACGCGGCGCCGCCGTCGCGGTCGGTGAACTGGCTGCCGCGCAGGAAGGTCTGGCCCTCGAAGGTGCCCGCGCGGTCGTCGCCCTGCCCGGCAAAGCCCGAGTAGCGGCCCTGCATGTCGCAGTGCCAGAGGTCCACGCGCAGCCGGGGCAGCGGCTTGCCGGCGACGTCGCACACGGTGAAGCGCACGTCCAGCGGCACGCCTTCGAGCCCTTCGGTGATGTCGCGGCGAACCTGCGCCAGGTCCAGGTAGTAGGGGCCTTCGGTGGTCTGCGCGGTCAGCGGCAGGGGCTTTGCGGCAGCCTGCACCGGGCGCGCGGAGGCTGTGCCCATCGCCGCGGCGCCGAGGGTGGCCAGCAGGCCGCGGCGGCCGATGGAAGAAGTGGGTGGTTGTGTCATGGTTTGTCCTCCTCGTCGTTGGATCCGGCACCGGCCGCTCGCGTGGCACGCCCCTCGGCCCACAGGACCAACAGCGTCCACGCCTGCGCGACCATCCAGAAGAACACGGTGATCGCACCCAGCAGCGCAAAGTTCAGGCTCGGTGTCATGCAGCCATGCTGGGGCCGCATTCGGGAGAAATGATGGAGAAACCTGGGGGCGCCGTCTCCCAATTTCCTCCACATTCGGGCGACATCATCGGTTTTCTCCCCCCCGACACCCCCGTCCGCCCGATCGCCATGCATGTCGCAGAATGCGCCCATGCCTCCCCTGTGCCCATGCCCCAACTGACCCTTTCCCGCAAGATCTTCCTGGCGCTGGCCGCCCTGCTGATCGTGCTGCTCATCAGCTTCGCGGGGTTGTCGATCATTGCGCTGCAGCGCGGCCTGGGCTCCTATGTGGCCGAGATCGAGATCCGGCGCATGGACTGGCTGGCGCAACTGGTGCTGAAGAACTACGCGACCCACGGCGACTGGAAGAACCTGCGCGACAACGACGACGCCTGGCAGCGCCTGCAGATGGGCCGCTTCGCCAATGTGCTCGACAGCGCCATAGCCAACGGCGACGAGCGGCGCCTGCCGCCCTGGTACGAATACCGCGCCATGCGCGCCGCGACGCCCGAGGGCGCCTCCGCCGACGGCGCGAGCGACGGCAGCCCGCCGCCGCCGTCCCCCCAGCTCGACCTGCTGCCGCGCCGACTGCCCGGCATGCCGCCGGGCATGCCGCCGCCCTGGGTGTTTCCCGATCCGCGCGGCATGCACGACGCCATCTACCAGCGCCTGGCCGTGCTCGACGCGAACGGCGCGCGCGTGGTGGGCGCCGACATCGACCTGCCGAACGCCGCGCGCATGCCGATCCGGCACAACAAGTCGGTCGTCGGCTACCTGGCGCTCGCACCGCTGCAGGGGCTGGAGAGCGAGGCCGACCGCGCCTTCGTCGCGCGCCAGTCTGGCGTGATCGTGCTCACGGGCCTGTGCGGCCTGGGCTTCGCGCTGGTGCTGTCGTGGCTGCTGGCACGCCGCTGGTTCAAGCCCATCGACGAGCTCACCCAGGCCGCGCAGGACGTGGCCCGCGGGCGCCTGTCGACCCGCGTGGCGGTGCAGGGTTCGGACGAGCTGGCCCTGCTGGGCAAGACCTTCAACGACATGGCGCAGCGCCTGGACACGGTGGAGGCCTCGCGCCGCGCCTGGCTGGCCGATGCGGCGCACGAGCTGCGCACGCCGCTGGCCGCCATGCGCGCCGAGATCGAGGCGCTGCAGGACGGCGTGCGCACCTTCGACGAACGCACCGCGCTGCGCCTGCACCGCCAGGTGATCCGCCTGGGCCAGCTGGTCGACGACCTGCGCAGCAGCATGCGCGAGCCGCGCAGCGACGCCCTCACCGCCACGGTGTACCCGCTGTCGCTGCTGAAAGAAGCGCTCGACCACACGCGCGACCGTTTCGCCAAGCGCGCCATCGCCGTGGACCGCGGCGCCGTCGATCGCATCGACAGCTTCTCGCAACCCACCGTCGACGGCGACGCGCACCGGCTGCACCAGGTGTTCATGAACCTGCTGGAGAACACGCTGGCCTACACCGACGAAGGCGGCACGCTGCGCATCGACGTCACGGTGGAAGGCGCGTGGACCGGCAACTGCCTCACGCTGCTGTTCGACGACAGCTCGCCCGGCGTGCCCGAGAGCGAGCTGCCGCGCCTGTTCGACCGGCTGTTCCGCGGCGAGACCTCGCGCAGCCGCGAACACGGCGGCTCGGGGCTGGGCCTGTCGATCTGCCGCGCCACCGTCGAGGCGCACGGCGGCACCATCGACGCGTCGGCCTCGCCGCTGGGCGGGCTGCGCGTGACCATCACCCTTCCACTGGCCGCATCGTCATGACCCGCATCGCCATCGTCGAAGACGAGATCGACATCGCCTCGGTGGTGCAGGACTACCTGCGCCACGCGGGCTACGAGACCACGCATTTCACCGACGGGCAGAGCGCGCTCGAGGGCATCGTGGCCGCGCCGCCCGACCTCACGCTGCTGGACATCATGCTGCCGCGGCTGGACGGCATCGAGGTGCTGCGCCGCGCGCGCGAGCACACGACGCACCCGATCATCATGCTCACCGCGCGCATCGAGGAAGTCGACCGCCTGCTCGGCCTGGAGCTGGGCGCCGACGACTACGTGTGCAAGCCCTTTTCGCCACGCGAGCTGGTGGCGCGGGTGCGCGCGGTGCTGCGGCGCACCGCCGGGCCGGCCTCGGGCGCGCAAGGCTCGGCCTCGGCGGACCAGGCGCCGGGCCTGGTGCTGGACGATGTGCACTGGCGCGCCTCGCTCGAAGGCGCGCCGCTCAACCTCACGCGGCGCGAGTTCGGGCTGCTGCAGGTGCTGTCGCGGCACCCGGGGCGCATCTTCTCGCGCGCCCGCCTGCTGGAGCTGGCCTACGACGACACGGTGGACGTGACGGAGCGCGCCATCGACAGCCACGTGAAGAACCTGCGCCGCAAGCTGGGCGCGGTGACGCCCGCGCACGACTGGATCCGCTCGGTGTACGGCGTGGGCTTCGCGTGGGAAGCGCCGGCCGAAGCCGGGCACTGAACGCGGCGCCGCCTTCTTGCCGGTCTTACCGGTAGGCCGCCAGCTCCTGCCTGGCGATGGCGTTGCGGTGCACCTCGTCGGGGCCGTCCGCCACGCGCAGGTGGCGCTCGTAGGCGTAGAAGTGGGTGAGCAGGGTGTCCTGGCTCAGGCCCATCGCGCCGAAAGCCTGCATGGCCCAGTCGATCACCTTCACGCAGTTGTTGGGCGTGAGCACCTTGATCATCGCGATCTCCTTCGCGGCGACCTTGTTGCCCACGGTGTCCATGCGGTAGGCGGCGTTGAGCACCATCCAGCGCGACTGCTCGATGAGCATGCGCGACTCGGCAATGCGCTCACGCCACACGCCCTGCTCCGACAACGGCTTGTGGAACGCGGTGCGCGACACCAGCCGCTGGCACATCATTTCCAGCGCCGACTCGGCCATGCCGATGGCGCGCATGCAGTGGTGGATGCGGCCCGGGCCGAGGCGGCCCTGCGCAATCTCGAAGCCGCGGCCCTCGCCCAGCAAGATGTTCCCGACCGGCACGCGCACGTTGTCGAACACGATCTCGGGGTGGCCGAACGGCGGGTCGTACATGCCGAGCAGCTGCATGTCGCGCACGATGGTCACGCCGGGCGTGTTCCTGGGCACCAGCACCATCGACTGCTGCTTGTGGCGGTCGGCGTTGTCGGGGTCGGTCTTGCCCATGAGCACGAAGATTTCGCAGCGCTCGTGCATGGCACCGGTGATGTACCACTTGCGCCCGTTGATGACGTACTCGTCGCCTTCGCGCACGATGCTGCAGCGGATGTTGGTGGCGTCGCTGGAGGCCACCTCGGGCTCGGTCATGGCGAACGACGAGCGAATTTCGCCCGCCAGCAGCGGCGTGAGCCAGCGTTCCTGCTGCGCCTTGGTGCCGTAGCGCGCCAGCACTTCCATGTTGCCGGTGTCGGGGGCGGAGCAGTTGAAGATTTCGGCGCACCAGTAGCGCCGGCCCATGATCTCGCACAGCGGCGCGTACTCGACGTTGGTGAGGCCGGGGCCGTGCCCGGCCTCGGGCAGGAACAGGTTCCACAGGCCGCGCTTGCGCGCCTCGGCTTTCAGGCCGGCCATCATCGGCAGCTCGGCATAGGGGTGGCCGGCGCGGGCGTTGGCGGCCAGTTCTTCCTCGCGGCGCTTTTCGTTCGGGTAGACGTGCTCGTCCATGAACTTCAGCAGCTCGTCGCGCAGCGCGATCACCTTGGGTGTGAATTCGAAATGCATGGGTCTCGTCCTTCTTCTTTCAGTGTGCGGTGACGATACGTGGCGCCGCGTCGGGCGTCGGTCGTTCGCGCGACACATGCGGCCTGCGCAGTCCCGCGTAGGACAGCGCCGCTCAATCCCGCACCCTCGTGCTCGGGTACGCGGGCGGCCTCACACTGCCGGCTTGCAAGCAGGCGAGCGCTCAGGAGGAAACCCATGTCACACGACCACCTTCCCATGAAAGAAGACGCCTCACGCGCACCGGGCGGGCTCACGCGGCGTGACGCCGTTCTCGCCGCCGCGGCGGTGGCCGCGCAGGCGGCGCTGTTCGGCTGGCCGGGCACGGGCGGCGCGCAGCCGGCACCGGCGGCTGCGGCGGCTGCAACCACGGGCACCGTCGACGGCGAAGCCATCGCCCGCTTCCTCGCGTTCTCCAAGGCCATCACCGGCCACGACGACATCGACCCCCTCACCTCGGCGCGCATCCGCGAGGCGATGCTGCAGGGCGACGCCGCCTTCGCGCAGCAGGCCGCCTCGCTCGCGGGCCTGGTGCAGCCGGGCATCGCCCCCGAGGCCCTGCTGGGCGCGGCCACCAGCGCCGGCCTGCGCGAAGCGGCGCTGGCCGTGGTCACGGCCTGGTACACGGGCACCGTGGTCGCCGGGCAGAAGACCACCGTGGTGGCCTACGAGCAGGCACTGATGTACCGGCCCGTGGCCGACGCGCTCACGGTACCCACCTACTGCAACGAAGGCCCGATGTGGTGGACCGCCGCGCCGCCCGACGTCGGCGTGCCGACGCCGCAGGAAGCGGCACGGCCCACACAAGACACACATTCCCAATGAAAAAGACAGCATTCGATTCAGATGGCAACGCGACCGCCGACGTGGTCGTCGTCGGCTCCGGCGTGGTCGGCGCGATGATCGCCGACCAGCTCGCGGGCCAGGGCCACGCCGTGCTCATGCTCGAGGCCGGCCCGCGCATCCAGCGCGCGCAGGCGGTGGAGAACTGGCGCAACATGCCCTTCGCCAACCGCGTGGGCTCGGACTTCCAGGGCCTGTTTCCGCAGTCGCCGCTGGCGCCCGCGCCGCTGTACTTTCCGCCCAACGACTACGTCGGCCTCTCGGGGCCCGACGGCAAGGGCTTCCAGCAGGGCTACCTGCGCGTGGTGGGCGGCACCACCTGGCACTGGGCCGCGTCGAGCTGGCGCCACCTGCCGGTGGACCTGCGCATGAAGTCGACCTACGGCGTGGGCCGCGACTGGCCCATCGGCTACGACGAGCTGGAGCCCTTCTACTGCCGCGCCGAAGAACAGATGGGCGTGGCCGGGCCGAACGACCCGGCGCAGCAGTCGCCCTCGGAGCGCAGCAAGCCCTACCCGATGGACATGGTGCCCTGGAGCTACGGCGACAAGCGCTTCGCCGAGGTGGTGAACGCGCACGGCTACCGTTCGGTGCCGATTCCGCAGGGCCGCAGCACGCGGCCATGGAACGGCCGGCCGACCTGCTGCGGCAACAACAACTGCCAGCCGATCTGCCCGATCGGTGCCATGTACAACGGCATCCACCATGTGCAGACGGCGGAGGCCAAAGGCACCACACTGCTGCCCGAGGCCGTGGCCTACCGCATCGACACGGACGCGAACAACCGCATCACCGCGGTGCACTGGTACGACAAGGACAGGAAGTCGCACAAGGCCACGGGCCGCCAGTTCGTGATTGCCTGCAACAGCCTGGAAACGCCGCGCCTGCTGCTGCTGGCGGCCAACGACCGCAACCCCACGGGCATTGCCAACAGCTCCGACCAGGTGGGGCGCAACATGATGGACCACTCGGGCTTTCACTGCACCTTCCTGGCCAACGAGCCGCTGTGGATCGGCCGCGGCCCGGCGCAGAGCAGTTGCCTGGTGGGGCCGCGCGACGGCGCGTTCCGCAGCGAGTACTCGTCGAACAAGATGATCCTGAACAACATCACGCGCGTGGGGCCGGCGACGCAGCAGGCACTCAAGCTCGGGCTGGTGGGCAAGGCGCTGGACGAAGAAATTCGCCGCCGCGCGGCCTTCGGCGTCGACCTGTCGATCAGCCTGGAGCCGCTGCCCGACCCGAACAACCGGCTCACGCTGAGTGCCACGCGCAAAGACCCGCTGGGCCTGGCCTGCCCCGAGATCCACTACGACGTGGGCGACTACGTGCGCAAGGGCGCGGCGGCGGCGCACAAGCAGCTGGCGCACATCGGCAGCCTGTTCGGCGCGACGGAGTTCAACATCACGACCGCGCTGAACGCCAACAACCACATCATGGGCGGCACCATCATGGGCGCCGACCGAAAAGACTCGGTGGTCGACGGCGACTGCCGCACGCATGACCACGACAACCTGTGGCTGCCCGGCGGCGGGCCGATTCCCTCGGCCAGCGTGGTCAACAGCACGCTCACCATGGCGGCGCTGGGCCTGAAGTCGGCCGACGCGATCGGCCGTGCACTGGCGAAGGGTTGAGCGCATGACGAACCTGCGTGCATGGGCGGCGACGCTGCTCGTATTCGGCGCTGTCGTCGGCCAGGGTGCCATGGCGCAGGAGGCGCCGGCCGCGCTAGTCGACAAGGGCCGCCAGCTCGCCATCGCGGCCGACTGCATGGCCTGCCACACCGCGCCCGCCTCGCTCGGCCTGCCGGGTGGCGGCAAGCCCTTCGCGGGCGGCTACGCCATCGAGTCGCCGCTGGGGAGCATCTACGCGACCAACATCACGCCGTCGAAAGCGGCCGGCATCGGCGACTACACCGAGGCCGAGTTCGCACGCGCGCTGCGGCAAGGCGTGCGGCGCGACGGCAGCCACCTGTACCCGGCCATGCCGTACACCTCGTACACGCAACTGAGCGACGAGGACACCGGCGCGCTCTACGCGTACTTCATGCACGGCGTGGCGCCGGTCGACGCAGATGCGGAAAAGACGATGCTGCCCTTCCCCTTCAGCCAGCGCTGGTCGATGGCGATCTGGAACCTGCTGTTCCTGGACGACCGGCGTTTCGTGCCCGACGCCACGAAAAGCGCCGAATGGAACCGCGGCGCCTACCTGGCCGGCGCGCTGGGCCACTGCAGCGCCTGCCACACGCCGCGCAACGCGCTGATGGCCGAGCGCGGCGGCCAGGCCTTCGCGGGCGGCGCGGTCGGGCCCTGGTACGCGCCCAACATCACATCCGACCCGGTGAGCGGCATCGGCGCTTGGAGCGAACAGGAACTGGTGCAGTACCTGCGCACCGGCCGCGTCGAGGGCAAGGCGCAGGCCGCGGGCGGCATGGCCGAAGCCGTGCAGAACAGCCTGCAGCACCTGCCCGAAGCCGACCTGCGCGCGATGGCGGTGTACCTGAAGGGCACGCCGCCGATCCGCGACGCGGCGGACAAGGGTGACAACAGCAAACCCGCGCATGCATGGGGCGCGGCGTCGAGCAGCGAGGCCACGCTGCGCGGCAGCCGGCCGTTCAACAGCGTGGCGCGGCTCACCAGCGGCGAGCAGCTCTACAACGGCTACTGCGCCAGCTGCCACCAGTCGAACGGCGCGGGCAGCCGCAACCAGGCCTACCCGAGCCTGTTCCACAACACGGCCACGGGGCTGGCGAATCCGGCGAACCTGGTGGCGGCCATCCTGTACGGCGTGGACCGGCAGGTGGGCGACACGCACGTGCTGATGCCGCGCTTCGACGCGCTCTCTTACGTCGACCCGCTGACCGACGCGCAGGTTGCCGACATCTCCAACTACGTGCTCGGGCGCTACGGCAACGGCGCGGTGCACGTGAGCGAAGCGGACGTGGCCCTGTCGCGCGCGGGCGGGCCCCGGCCGCTGCTGGCGCAGGTGCAGCCGTACATCCTGCCGGCGATGGGTGTCGGGCTGCTTCTGCTGGCGGGGCTTGCGCGCCTGTGGTGGGTGCGGCGGCGTCGCGGGCCGCGGGTGGCCTGACCCGCACGGGGGCCAGCCCCGGGTCGGCTGGCCGTGGCATGCATCGTGCAAGATCGGCGTCATGCTTCCCCTGTCTCCCGACGCGCTGCGCCAGCGGCTGCGGTCTTTCGCTTCCCGCGCGCAGCCCGTGCGCATTCTTCTGACGCTCGGCAGCCTCATGGCGCTGTGCGGCGCCACCGGCCATCCCGACGCGGTGATTCCGCTGTTCCTGGGCGCCATCGCCAGCGCGCTCGCGGAAACCGACGACAGCTGGCGCGGCCGCCTGCGCGCGCAGCTGGTCACGCTGGCCTGCTTCGGCGCCATCGCGTTCGCGGTGGAGGCGGCCTTCGGCCTGCCGCTGCTGTTCATCGCCGGGCTGGCCCTCGCGGCCTTCGCGCTCACGATGCTGGGCGCGGTGGAGGCGCGCTACAAGGCGATTGCGTACGCCACGCTGATCCTCGCGATGTACGCCACGCTCGGCATCGAAAACATGGCCGCGCATGGCGTGCACGGTGGACTGGCCGCGCGCGGACGCGAGCCCTTGCTGCTGCTGGCGGGCGCCGCCTGGTACGGCGTGTTCTCGGTGCTGTGGTGCGCCGTGTTCCCGGCGCAGCCGGTGCAGGCGCGGCTGGTGTCGCTGTTCACGGTGCTGGGCAACTTCGTGCGCTTCAAGGCGTCGCTGTTCGAGCCGCTGCGCGGCATCGACATCGAGCGCAAGCGGCTCGCGCTCTCGCAGCTCAACGCCGAGGTGGTGACGGAGCTGAACGCGGCCAAGGAAAGCATCTTCCGGCGCATCGGCGCACGCGCGCCGACCGGGCGCCTGTCGCGCTACCGCGGCCTCTATCTCATTGCGCAGGACGTGCACGAGCGCGCCAGCTCCTCGCACGACGACTACAACGCGCTGGCCGACGCCTTCTTCCACAGCGACCTGCTCTACCGCTGCCAGCGGGTGCTGGGCCTGCAGGGGCTGGCGTGCCAGCGGCTGGCCGACTCGATCGCGCGGCGCGAGCCCTTCGACGCGGGCACGGAGACCGTGCAGGCGCTGGCCGACCTGCAGAGCGCCATCGCGCACGAGCGGGCACGCGCGATCGAACATGAACGCGCCGCCCCGCCCGAGCGGCTCGCGCTGCTCGCCTCGGTCGAGGCGCTGGCGCGCAACCTGGCGCTGCTCGACGGGCAGCTGGTGGGCGCCAGCCAGCCTTCGGCACGCGCCGGGCGCACGGAGATGGGCCTGTTCGACCGCTCGCCGCGCTCGTGGCGCGACGCGGCAGAGCGCGTGCGGCGGCAGCTCACCCCGCGCTCGCCGCTTTTCAGGCATGCGCTGCGGCTGTCGATCGCGCTGGTGGTCGGCTATGGCGTGATGCAGGCCATCCACCCCGCGCAGGGCTACTGGATCCTGCTGACCACGCTGTTCGTGTGCCAGCAGAGCTACGGCGACACCATCGCGCGCATGGGCCAGCGCATCACGGGCACCGCGCTGGGCGTGGTGGCGGGCTGGGCGCTGCTGCAGCTGTTTCCGCAGCCGCTGGTGCAGTCGGTGATCGCGGTGGCCGCCGGCGTGGTGTTCTTCGCCACCCGCACCACGCGCTACCTGCTGGCCACCGCGTCCATGACGCTGCTGGTGCTGATGTGTTTCAACCAGGTGGGCGACAGCGGCGTGCTGCTGGTGCCGCGGCTGGTCGACACCGCCATCGGCAGCGCCATCGCGGGCCTGGCCGTGCTGCTGGTGCTGCCGCACTGGCAGGCCAGGCGCATCAACGAGCTGGCGGCCGCCGCGCTGCGCGGTCATGCGGGCTACCTGCGGCAGATCGTCGCGCAGTACCGCACGGGCGCGCGCGACCACCTCGACTACCGGCTGGCGCGGCGCAACGACCACAACGCCGATGCGGCGTTGTCCACCGCGGTGTCGGACATGTTCCGCGAGCCGGGCTTCGTGCGGCCGCGCGCGGGGGTGGCGCTGCGCTTTCTCATCCGCTCGCACACGCTGCTGAGCTATCTCTCGGCCCTGGGCGCCCATCGCTCGGCGCTGCCCGACTCGGCGCAGATGGCGGTGCTGCGCACCGCCGCCGAAGGCGCCATCGCGGCGCTGGAGGGCCTGGCGGCGGGGCTGGACAAGGGCAGCGTGGACAGCCCGGTGGACGCGCAGGCCGAAGCAAGCGCCCGCGCCGCGCTCGTGCAGGCCATTGCCGACAGCGGCACAAGCGGCGCAGGCGGCGACCCGCAGGCGCGAACTTTTCACACGGAACTCGGTCTGATATGGCTGCAGATCGACGCATTGCGCACCCACGCGAGCGAGTGGCTGCAGCCCCCAGGCAGCGACACCCCGACCGCGCCGGCCTGAGCGAACATTCCTGCAATCCGGTCGGTTGAAAAAGGTTGAATTGGCGCAAGGCGGATTTGCCGCCGCGCGCCGGGTAAAATTAACCCTCATGTCCCGCTGGTTTACCGCCACTGTCCTTGCCTTCATGTTGTCCTGCTACGGCTTTGCCGTGCTTGCCCACAGCATGACCGGTGGCGGCCATTCGCAAAGTGACCTGTCCGCGCAGACCGCCCAGGTGCTCGTGAGCAGCGTTTCGCTGTCCGACGCGCCGGACGGCACCGATGCCGACGCGGCCTCGGACGACTCCCTTTCCGTCGACGAAGCCGGCTCCGAACACGCCGAGCTGGTCGACGCACGCAACGACGCGCCCGCGCTGCTGCGCTTCACGGAACAGCTGCCCAAGCTGGGCCTGACCACCACCATCTCGCCGTTCCTCGAACGGCCCAAGCGCCCACCCCGGGCCGCTTACTTCGTCGCCTAGGCCCTGAAAAGCCTTCGCGACCGGGCGCCGCCCTGGCGCCCGCCCCTCGATCCGGGCCTGCCGGCCACACGGCCGTACCCGCATCGACACCACGACACCCCCCATTCGGGCCGCTTGCCATCTGAACGCGTCATTCCGTCCAGCCAGCGCCGGTCCACCCCTCAAGGAATCATCACAATGAACAACAGCCCTACCGCCTTCAACCCCGGCTTCGAGGCCCCCATCGCCTCGGTGCAGGAACGCAACCGCGTGCTGCGCAACACCTACTGGCTGCTCGCCCTCTCGATGGTGCCCACCGTGCTGGGCGCCTGGATCGGCGTGGCGACCGGCTTCTCGCGCGCCATGTCGCCCGGCATCGGCCTGATGGTCTTTCTCGGCGGCGCCTTCGGTTTCATGTACGCCATCGAAAAAACCAAGGAATCGGCTGCCGGCGTGCCGGTGTTGCTGGCCTTCACCTTCTTCATGGGCCTGATGCTGTCGCGCCTGGTCGGCTCGGTGCTGGGCCTGGCCAACGGTGCGAGCCTGGTGATGACGGCGTTCGCCGGCACCGGCGCCATCTTCTTCGGCATGGCCACGCTGTCGTCGGTCATCAAGCGCGACCTGTCGGCCATGGGCAAGTGGCTGTTCATCGGCGCCATCCTGCTGCTGGTGGCGGGCATTGCCAACTTCTTCATCCAGTCGAGCGCACTGATGATGACGCTGTCGGTCGCGGCCATCGGCATCTTCTCGGCCTTCATCCTGCATGACCTGAAGCGCGTGAAGGACGGCCTGGAAACCAACTACATCTCCGCCACGCTGGGCGTGTACCTCAGCATCTACAACGTGTTCCAGTCGCTGCTGGCCCTGCTGGGCCTGGCCGGCGGCCGCGACGAGTAATCCCCACGAAGGAATATTGACATGCGCCTCACCACCAAAGGCCGCTTCGCGGTCACCGCGATGATCGACATCGCCCTGCACGGCCGCTCGGGCCCCGTCACGCTGGCCTCGATCAGCCTGCGCCAGCGCGTGTCGCTGTCGTACCTCGAACTGCTGTTCGGCAAGCTGCGCCGCGCCGACCTGGTCGAGTCGACCCGCGGCCCGGGCGGCGGCTACTCGCTCAGCCGCAAGGCAGCGGACATTTCCGTGGCCGACATCGTGCTGTCGATCGAGGAACACGACATCGACAACCGCCGCCGCGAAGCCGGCGAACCGGGAGAAGCCGGCCGCTGCCAGATCGACGACCTGTGGGCCACCGTGAACCTGCGCGCGGTCGAGTTCCTGAAGTCGATCACGCTGCAGGCGCTGGTCGACGAACAGAAGGCCAAGGGCGTGCAGGCCGCCACGCGGCCCGAGCCCCGCCGCGCCGCGCCGGGCGCGCCCGCGCGCAAGCCCTTCGTCGTCGATGCGCCGAACTCGGTGTTCGCGCTGGGACTGCGGCACCAGCAAGGCGCGGGCTGAGGCCTGCGCGCGCCATGCCGCCCGGGGGCCTCGCGCCCCCCGGCGGGCCTGGAACTGGGTCCGCGTGGCCTTGTCTTCCTCGCTGCCGGCACGAACCGGTGAAGTGAAATGAAGGCCGCCGCTCAGCGCGGCGACCCGATGAATGCAAGGGCGAGCCCCGCGCAACCCGCTGCGGCGGCGCAGACCGCGAGCCACGCAGCGCCGCGCGGGCGGTACGGCAGCAGCAGCGCGACCGGCAACGCGCCGGCCGACAGAAAGCCCAGCCAGGCGACCGCGCCCACCGTGGCGCCCCACGCCGTCATGCAGGGCACTGCCGCTGCCGCCAGCAGCGCGGCGCCGCCGGTGCGCAGCAGCACGCGCCGGCGCGCGGGCACTTCGCGCTGCCGCGTCAGTTGTTCGTGATGCCGGTCCATGGCAAAGCTCAAGCCCGCCATGCCGGCATAGGCGAGCGCAAGGCCGAGCAGCGAGGCGTACACGGTCGTCATGGGGCGGACCTGCGCAGGTGGCGCAGCGCGCCGAGAGCCGCAAGCCCGAAGGCCACCGCGCCCAGCTCGACGCCGGCGCTTTCCCAATCGCTCCGCAGCAGTTGCGCCGGCAGGTGGTCGCCGGTGGTCAGCACGTTCAGCACCGGCAGCAGCAGGCACAGCGCGGCCAATGCGCCGAGCTGCTCGCGCCACGCCTGCGCCGGTCGGCGAAGAAAGGCATGCAGCAGCGACAGCCCCCACAGCGCGAAGAAGGCATACAGCTCCACGCTCGCGCGATGGTCCACACCCACCGGCACCAGCCGGTTGGCCCACAGGTAGCCCACGCAGGCCACGGCCAGCCCCGCGATGGCCGCGACATTCAGCGCCTCCACCAGGCGGTAGACCCGCGCGGTCGCGCCGCCGAATTCGTCCAGGTGCTTGCGCCGCCGCTTGACGATGAACAGCACCGCGCCCGATCCCATCATCGCGGTGCCCGCCAGCCCGCACAGGAAGTACAGCCATTTCATGCCCCAGCCGCCGTAGGTGACCATGTGCAGCCCGCTCATGGCCGACTGCGCGAGCAGCGCCGCGCCGCCGTCGGCCGCGCCCGGCATGCGCACGCGCTGCACCTCGCCGCTGGCGGCCGAGAACAGCGCCATGCCGGTGGTGCCGCTGAGGCGGCGCACGGAGTCGTCTTCGCTGTTCCAGCCATAGACGCCGATGCGCGCGCCCGTGTCGCCCGGGTGGTCGATGACGACCGCGCGCACCGCCTGGCCGGTGAGCTGCTGGCCGCGCGCGGCGAAGGGCTCCAGCGCGGGCACGGCCAGGGCGCGGCCCGTGCGCGCCGGCTTGGCGCCATCGCTCAGCTCCGACGCGAACTGCGCCTGCGCGTCGTGGCCCGTGCCGTAGTGCAGGACCTTCCCGGCCGGCATGAAGGTGGTGCCCGAGATCACGATGCCGGTGTAGGCAATCATGAACTGGAAGGGCAGCGTCAGCACCGCCACCGCGTTGTGCGCGTCCAGCCAGCTGCGCTGGCCCTTCTTCGGCCGGAAGGTGAAGAAGTCCTTGAAGATGCGCTTGTGCGTGATGACGCCCGACACCAGCGCCACCAGCATCGCCATGGCGGCGATGCCCACGATCCACAGGCCGACGGTGCCGGCGTGCAGCTCGTAGTGGAAGTCGACGAAGTGGTGCCCGCCGAGCGTGGCGCGTGCCGCGTGACCGGACTGCACCGCCAGGGGCCGGCCGGTGGCCGGGTCGAGCGCGGCCGACGCGTACTGGTTGTTCGCATCGAACCAGAACACATTGAGCTCGCCGCCGCCGCCGGCGTCGGAAGGCCACAGCTCCCACATCCGCGCGCCCGGATGGTGCTCGGCCATGTAGGCCAGGCCCCAGGCCAGGCGCTGCGCGCGGTCGGCCGCGGGCGCGGTCTTCGATGCCGCCTTGGCCACCTCGGCGGCTTCCTCGGCGTGGTGCTCCGGCGTCATCCAGTGGGTGATGGGGTCGTCGAACACCGCGAGCGTGCCGGTGAGGAACACCGCGAACAGCAGCCACGAGAACCACAGCCCGCACCAGGTGTGCAGCCAGGCCTGGGCCTGGCGGAAGCCGCCCTGTGTCCTGGTCATGGGCTCACCCCGCCCGGCATGCCGCGCAATGCCCAGCCCAGGCCGGCGAGCACCACGGCCGGCAGCAGCAGCCCCAACCACACGCGCAGCAACGACACGGGCGAGAACGCCCAGATCACCGCGGCAGTGCAGACCACGAAGCTGAGCTGCATGCCACCGATGACGGCTTCGGCGCGGCCGGCCGGCAGCACGGCGGCAAAAAAGACGGCCGCCGCGGCAGCCAGCGCATAGCCGCCGAACACGGCAGCCGCGACGCGGCCCCACAGCAACAGCCCAGCGGGAATGGAGGAAAGACGGGAGTTCATCGTGAAAAGAAAACGGGGTGCAGAAGTGCACCCCTTCCTCACATGACAAGCGAGAACGGAAAAAGGGTCATGCCGGGCAAAAGAAAGCGCCTTTTCCGCCTCTTTCCGTCAGAACTTGTAGCTCAGCGTGGCCACCGCATTGCGCGGCGTGCCGAAGAAGGCCTGCCCGTCGACGTTGCTGTAGTACTTCTTGTCGAGGAGGTTTTCGATGTTGAGCTGCAGCGACAGCTTGGGCGTGAACGCATAGCGCGCCATCAGGCTCACGACCGCGAACGAGCCCTGCTGGTAGCGCATGTCGACGTTGCCCACGGTGTATGCGGAGTACATGCGGTTCTGCCAGTTGACCCCGCCACCCACGGTGAGCCGCTGCCAGCTGCCCGGCAGCCGATAGGTGGTGAACAGCGTGGCCTGGGTGGTCGGCATGGCGGTGTTGATGCGCGCGCCCTCGCCGTCGCGCGCCAGGGTGCGCGCAATGCCCGCGCTCATCTGCCAGCCGGGGGCCAGCTCGCCCGACACCTGCAGCTCGATGCCCTTGCTGACGACGCCGCGCGCGCCGTAGTAGGCGCCGTCGCTCGAGTTGGGCACCAGCTTCGTGCCGTCGCGCTGGGCCACGTTCTCCTGCGCGGTGCGGAACACCGCGACCGAGGTGTTGAGCTTGCCGCCCAGGTGCTCGCCCTTCACGCCCACCTCGTAGCTCTTGCCGGTGACGGGGTCGAGGTAGGCGCCGCTCGTGTCGCGGTAGTTCTGCGGCTGGAAGATGTCGGTGTAGCTCGCATAGACCGAGTAGTTCTCGCTCAGGTCGTACACCAGGCCCGCATAGGGCGTGAACACCTCGTGGCGGCGCGTGGCGCTGTCGCTCGCGGTCTGGCGGGTCGAGCGCCAGCTGTTCTGCCGGCCGCCCACGATCAGCTTGAGCGAATCGGCCAGCGACAGGCGCGCGGCGCCGTAGTAGCCGGTCTGCCGCGTCTTGGTGACGGCGGACACATTCAGCGCGCCCCAGGTCGGCTCGGGGTACGAACCGTTCCATTCGTAGAAGTTGCCGGTGCCGGGCAGCGCGCTGGTGCGCGGATGGTTGGCCTCCACGTAGCGCGACTGGCTGTTGGTCAGGCCCACCACCAGCTCGTGCTTGCGGCCCAGCAGCTCGAAGGGGCCGGTCGCCTGCAGGTCGAGGCTGTTCTGGCGGAATTCATGTTCGAAGTAGCCCGGCAGCGAGCGCAGCCCGGTGCCTGCAAGGCGGTCGAGGCCGCCGAAGAGGTACAGCAGCTTGGCGTTCTGCTTGCTCTCGCGGTGCGACGCGTTGGCCTTGAGCTTCCAGCCGTTGTCCAGGCGGTGCGTGAGGTTCGCGAAGGCCGTGGTCGTCGTGGTGTCCCAGTGAGTCCAGGGCGTGCCGATGGTCTTGCCCGTGTCCCAGTTCGCGACGGTGCCGTCGCTGAAGGTCAGCGGCAGGCCGCCCCAGGTCGACGAGGTCGGCCGGTTGGCCTGCGAGTCGATGCCCACGCTCAGGGTGGTGTCGGGCGTGAGGTCGGCGTCGACCACGCCGTACAGCACATGCTTGCGCCCGTGGTACATGTCGATGAAAGAGTCGCGGTCCTCCGTCATGCCGATGATGCGGGCGCGCACGCGGCCGTCTTCGGTCAGCGGCGCCTGCAGGTCGAGCGTGGCGCGGCGCAGGTTCCACGAGCCCAGCGCCAGCGACGCGCTGCCGGCGAACACCTTGCTGTCGGCATGCTTGCGCACCAGGTTGACCGAGGCCGACGGGTTGCCCGCGCCGGTCAGCAGGCCGGTGGAGCCGCGCACGACCTCGATGCGGTCGTACAGCACCGGGTCGTTGTTGGAGGCGCCGAAGAAGTCGGTGGTGACGGTGGTGGGCACGCCGTCGTACTGGTAGTTGTCGATGTAGAAGCCGCGCGCGTACAGGTCGGTGCGGTCGCTGTCGGAGCTCACGGCGAACACGCCCGGCACGCTCTTCATGGCCTGGCCGAGCGACAGCAGGTTCTGGTCGTCGATCTGCTGGCGCGTGAGCACGGTCACCGACTGCGGCGTGTCGCGCAGCGACAGCGACAGCCCCGTGGCCGCGGCCGTGGCGGACGTGGTGTACGCGCCGGTGCCTTCGGTGGTGCCGCTGCGATCGGCTTCGGCCACCACGGTGACGGGCAGCAGCGTGTCGACGCCGGGCTGGGCGGCGGTGCCCGCGTTCGCCTCGCGGCGGCTCAGCGTGTAGTTGCCGTCGGTGCGCGCCACCACCTGCAGGCCGCTGCCGGCAAGCAGGCGCTCGATGACTTCGCGCGCGGTGTAGCGCCCCGCAACGGCCGGGCTGCTGCGCCCCTGCGTCAGCGCGGGGTCGAACGACAGCGCAATGCCGCTGCCGACGGCAAAGGCAGCCAGCGTGCGACCGAGCGGGCCGGCGGGAATGTCGCAGGCGCGGGCGCTGGCAGCGTCCAGCGACACCGCACCGGCCGCGAAGGCGGGCAACCCCGCGCCGGCCAGCCCGCCGAGAGCGAGCACCATCAGGGCATGGCGAAGGGCGTTGTTCAGGCGGCGCTCTGCGGGCGGGCGCGGAGCAAACGGACGGCGGGATGCGGACATGGAAACGAGCCTTTCGGTTGGGCAACGGTGAGTTCTTCACCTTCCTTGCCAGCCGAAACGAAAAAAAGTCTCACCCCTTGGCGGAAAAATTTTTCATGGCCCCTGTCGCCTCGCCCGCGTCGAGGCGAGGCACCAGCGTGACCCAGTACCCGCGCAGCCGCGTCACCGCATCCACCGGGTAGGTCGACACCAGCATGCGCAGCACGCGGTCGGTGTCGTCGATGGGGAACGCACCCGAAATGCGAAGGTTGCCCACGGCCGCGTCGCACTGCAGCGCGCCCGGCCGGTAGCGCGAGAGTTCGACGGCAAACTCGGCCAGGCGCATGCCGTCGGCCTGCAACATGCCTTGCGCCCAGGCCACGCCGGCTTCGTCCGCCGGGGTGAAGGGCTCGATGCCGTCGGCCTTGAAGCGGGCCTGCTGTCCGGTGGGGAGCACGCGCGATGCGGCCGCGCGCGGCGCGATGCGCACCGCGCCTTCGAGCACCGCGATGCGGGTGGCACCGTCTTCCTTGCGCACGCTGAAGCGGGTGCCCAGCGCCTGCATGGTGCCGTGGCCGGTCGCCACGCGAAACGGCCGATGCGCCGTGCCGGTGTCGGGCGCGGTGGCGATCAGGATCTCGCCCGCGTGCAGCATGACCAGGCGCTGCGCCCCGTCGAAGCGCACGTCGATCGCGCTGGCGGTGTTCAGCACCAGGCGGCTGCCGTCGGCCAGGCGCAGTTCGCGGCGCTCGCCGGTGGCGGTGCGGTGCTCGGCCGTCCAGCCGCGTTCGCTGGCCAGTTGCCAGCCCAGCCAGCCGGCGGGCACGGCCGCCAGCAGCGCGGCCAGCCGGCCGACGGCCGCGCGGCGTCCGCCGTCGCGCGCAGAGAGAGATGGCCGCGTGAGCGAAGGCATCGCCAGCGCCGAGGGCAGGCCGCCGAGCTTGTTCATCAGCAGCTCGGCGCGCGCCCAGGCGCGGGCGTGGTCGGGATGGCTCAGGCGCCAGTGCGCGCACGCGCGACGGTCGGCCTCGGTCACCGTGCTGTCGTGCAGGCGCATCAGCCACTCTGCAGCCTCGTCGAGCACGCGGGAGGCGATGGCGGACGACGGCGCACCCAGCATGCTCGACGAGGCCGAAGGCTTCACGGCGCTCACTCCATCAACGCCAGGCAGCCGCGAAAGCCCTGCTGCATGTAGCGCTTGACGGTGGCCAGCGACACGCCGAGCTCGCGCGCGATGTCCTCGTACTTCATGCCGTCGAGCTGCGACAGCAGGAAGGCGCGCCGCGCGAGCGGCTTGAGGGCGTCGAGCATGGCGTCGATCTCGTGCAGCGTCTGCAGGATGAGCAGGCGCTGCTCCGGCGAAGGCGCCTCGGGCTCGGGCATGAGGGCCAGCGCCTCCAGATAGGCCCGCTCCAGCGCCTGGCGCTGGTACCAGTTCACCAGGATGTTCTTGGCCACGCTCGTGAGGTAGGCGCGCGGCTGCGCGATGACCTCGGGGTTGCGCGCGGTGAGCAGGCGGGCGAAGGTGTCCTGCGCCAGGTCGGCTGCGTCGAACGAATTGCCGAGCTTCTTGCGCAGCCACGACTGGAGCCAGCCGTGGTGGTCGCTATAGAGGGTGTGGACTTGCTGGAAGGCAGCTTCGGCGGACATCGTTCGGCAAGGTGCGGGCGCAGCGGCGGGGCCACCGCGTACAAATAAGAATTATTCTCATTGTAGACAAAAGCTTTCGCCCTTTTGCCCCGCATCGAACGGTGCGGCTCCGTGCCCACCTGGGGCAAAGCGTCAAGGCGCCACGTGGGTGTGGAAGATCTTGCTGATCACCGTCCATTGGCCTTCGACCTTCAGAAGGTGGAAGAAGTCGGTGAAGCAGAAGCCCGAGACGTCGTTGGTGTCGATGCGCGCGCTGGCTGCGGTGCCCACGATGTCGACTCTGACGATGGCGCCTTGGGCTTCGGGCGACGGGCGGAATCCGCTGTCGATGCCGTCGAACAAAGCCTGGATCGCGCCGCCGGTCAGCTTGCCCTCGCCATCGACGCTGAACATCGTCGCCTTGTCGTTGAAGGCGGGCTTCATGATGCTGCTACTGGCCTGCTTGCAGCCTTCGTTGTACTTGTTCAGCACTTCGACAATGGCCTGGTACTCCGGCACGTAGGTGGGTTTGTTCATGGTGTCACTCCTGGTGGTTGAAAAGAGTCGTCAGAAAAAGCCGGCCGCTGTCGGCCGGCATGGGCGTCAGACCGTGCAGCCGTCCGCAACGGCTTCTTCGGTCGAGACCCAGGGCCCCAACTGGCGAAGCTTGTCTTCGCGATGGTCCAGCCACCAACCGGCCTGGATGTTCCAGTCGGCATGCGCTGCGTCCGCGCGGGCCGCCCCCAGCGTGTGCTGCGCATGCAGCGGAAAGTGCGGATCGCGCAGCGCTGCATGGCCGAGCGCGACCAGGTCGGCTTGGCCCGACGCGATGACCTCTTCGGCCTGGCGCGGATCGGTGATCATTCCCACGGCCATGGTGCCGATGCGCGCCTCGCGGCGGATCTGCGCAGCGAAAGGCACCTGGAAGCCGTATCCGCTGGGGTACTCGAAAACACCGAAGCCGCCCGACGAGCAATCGACGACATCGACGCCGACCGCCTTCAAGGCCTTGGCGAAGGCCACGCTGTCGTCGATCGTCCAGCCGCTGCGGCTGCCATCGACCGCCGACACGCGCACGAACAGCGGCTTGTCCTGCGGCCAGACTTCGCGCACCTCGCGCGCGATCTCCAATGGCAGGCGGATGCGGTTCTCGAAGCTGCCGCCGTAGTGGTCGCTGCGGTCGTTGGTCAGCGGCGAAAGAAATGCGTTGAGCAGGAAACCGTGCGCGCAGTGCAGTTCCAGCACGTCGAACCCTGCCTGCAAGGCGCGCCGCGCCGCGGCGACGAAATCTGCACGCACCTTCGCGATGCCCTCCGCATCCAGGGCCTCGGGCACCAGCCAGCCCTTGGCCGCCGGCTGCGCGCTCGGCGACACCACCGGCCAGGGGTGCTCGCCACGCGCGGCATCACGCTCGTCGAGCGGGCCATTGCCTTCGAAGGCGCGCTGGATGCTGGCCTTGGGCCCGGCGTGCGCCAGCTGGATGCCCGGTGTTGCACCGTAGGCCTTGGCGAAGGCGGCGATGCGCGACAGGCCTTCGATGTGGGCGTCATCCCACAGGCCCAGGTCGCCGTGGGTGATGCGGCCTTCGGGCGACACCGCGGTGGCCTCGATCATCAGCAGGCCGAACCCGCCGAGGGCAAAGCGACCGTAGTGGGCGCGGTGATAGTCGTTGACGTGGCCGTCGGTCGCCGTGTATTGGCACATCGGACTGAGGGCGAAGCGGTTGCGCAGGGTCACGCCGCGCAAGGTCAAGGCTTCAAAAAGTTTGCTCATGGTTTCGTAGCTTCAGGATGGATCGATGGATGGATGGGTTCATGCGTGCAGGTCAGTCGTTATATAGCAAGCACTACAGAACACGTATTGTATAGTGGGTGCTACAGATATCGTCATCCCATCCGAAATTTCCAGACAGGAACATCCATGTCGAATGACAGATCGCTCGCAGAGCTGCCTCAGAACAAGGGGGGGCGCCCTCGCGGCTTCGACCGCGACCAGGCGCTGACGCGCGCGCTGGATGTGTTCTGGCGCAGGGGCTACGAACTGGCGCCGGTGGCCGAGTTGTGTTCCGCGATGGGGATCAATCCACCCAGCCTCTATGCCGCATTCGGAAACAAGTCGAAGCTGTTCCTGGAAGCGGTGGACTTCTATGAACATCGCTACTGGGATGCGACCTGGGAGGCTCTGGAGGTCGAACCCGACATTCATCAGGCCGTGGCGAATTTCTTCGATGCCTCCGCGCGCATCCTGTTGTCGCCGCAGGCGCCTTGCGGTTGCCTCGTCGCGCTGGCTGCCGTCAGCGTCTCCGACGCATCGGTCGAAGTCAGGGAGGCCATCGACGCATTGCGCCGGGAAGGCAAGGCGCTGTTCGTCAAGCGCCTCAAGCGCGCTGTGAAGGAGGGTCAACTTCCTGCGCAGACAGAACTGAAGTCGTTGGCGGGTGCGCTCAACACCATGCTCGAAGGCCTGTCGATTCAAGCGCGCGACGGACTGAGCGTGCCTGAAATGAGGCGCCTCGCGGCGCACGCGGTGCGCTTGCTGCCGACCCTCCCGGAGAACACACCTTGATCGCAGAGCTCAAGACTTTCATTGCCGTCTGCAAGCACGGCACCTTCGCGGCGGCCGCCGACCGGATCGGCCTGACCCAGTCCGCGGTCAGCAGCCAGATCAAGCGGCTCGAGGGGTCGCTGGGGTTCGAGCTTTTCGACCGCACCGGCCGCTCTGCCACGTTGAATGCATCGGGGCAGACAACGCTTTCGCGCGCCGAGGAAATTTGCGCGCTCTACGCGAAGCTGGGCGATGTGTCCGACGACAGTTCGACGCGGGGTCTCTTGCGAATCGGCGCCATCGCTTCGACGCAGCCGACACTGCTCGCCCGTGCGCTCGGACGCCTGCGCGCCGCTTACCCCATGGTGCGCGTGCACGTGTCGCCTGGCGTTTCCATGCGATTGATGGACGACCTGGATGCCGGCAAGATCGATGCCGCGGTGATCATCAGGCCGCCATTCGGCTTGCTTCCCGAGTTGACCTGGACCGCACTGGTGCACGAACCCTTCGTCCTTGTCGTGCCGGACTCGATCAAGGGAAGAAACTGGCGCGAACTGGTTCAGGCGCAACCTTTCCTGCGGTACGACCGCGCCTCGTTCGGTGGCCGGATGGTCGAAGGTTTTCTTCGTCGCGAGGGACTTGTCGTCAACGAAGCCATCGAGGTCGACGAGATTTCCGGGCTCGTGCATCTGGCCTCGAAGGGCTTGGGCGTAGCGCTCATCCCGATGGTCGAGGCGCACCTTCCATTGCCGCCGAACCTGCGCGTGATCTCGCTCGGCGAGGCGACTTTTTACCGGGAGATCGGCCTGCTGCAGCGCAAGCCGCGCGCGACGCCTCCCATCGTCGCGCAGTTCGCCCAGTGCCTTCGGGAGGCCAGCGAGGAACAAGCACGGCCGGCAACTTCGTCGACCGGCGGCGGCGCGAGAACAACGCGCAAAGTGCGGGTGGCTGCGAAACGTTGAGCTCATCGGCAGCACCGGCGCGCGCAGGCACACCGGGTCGACGCTCACTACCGCGCCTCGTACTCTTCCATCGGCTTGTCGGTCGGATTCGCCCAGGCTGCCTTGGTCATCTCGGTCGCAGGCAGTCCGACGATCGCGTTTTGAGGCGGGATCGGCTTCATGAACCATTTGTCATAGATGCGGGCGACCTCGCCGCTTCTGGCCATCGCCACGATGCTCTGGTCGACGGCTTTCTTGAAAGCCGCATCGCCCCTGGGCAGCATGATTGCAATGGGCTCGGTGCTCAGGACCTGGTCGAGCAACTTGTATCGAGCGGGTTCCTTGCTCTTCGAGATCAGCGTGGCAAGGATCTGTCCATCGGCGACAAAGGCGTCGGCACGGCCGGTCTCCAGCAAGAGAAAGCCCTCGCTGTTGTCCTTGGCCATCACTTCGGTCGCTTCGCTCTTGAGCTTTCGCAGCAGCTGGACGGAAGTGCTTCCGGTCGTGGCGGCCACTGTCTTGCCCGCAAGCTGAGCCGTCGACTTGATCGGCGCACCGGCCTTGACCGCAATGCGAACCCCCTCGACATAGAGCGTGGGCGCGAAGGCCACATCTTTTTGGCGCGCGGCGTTGTTCGTCGTCGTGCCGCATTCGATGTCGACCGTTCCGTTCTGGACAAGCGGTATGCGGTTTTGTGGCGTCACCAGCTGGTAGCGCACTTCCAGCTTGTCGAGCTGCGCCGACTTCCTGATGTCGGCAATGACGCGCTCGCAGATTTCGACATGGAAGCCGGTGTACTTGCCCGGCCCCGTGGTGAACGACATTGCGCCGGAACCATCGCGCACGCCCATCGTGATCACGCCCGAGTCCTTGATCTTCTTCAGGGTGTCCGTCTGGGCGGCAGCAGAGCCTGCGAATATCACCAAAGCGCCGGCCACGGCCGCGTTGACCAGGGTTCGAGTCTTCATGATGGCCCTCATTTCGCGAAGAGCGAGCTCAGGTCCGCGAAAGACTTCATCTCGATGGCATTGCCCGAGGGGTCGAGGAAGAACATCGTGGCCTGTTCACCCGGTTCGCCCTTGAACCGGATGTAGGGCTCGATCACGAACTCGGTCTTCCGCGCGACCAGCTTGTCGGCCATGGCCTGCCACCTGTCCATGGGCACGATCGCGCCGAAATGGCGAACCGGCACCTGATGGCCGTCGACGGCACTGCTGGTCTTGTGACCGCATTCATCGGGTGCCAGGTGCGCGACGATCTGGTGACCGTAGAAGTCGAAGTCGACCCACTCCGGCGCGCTCCGGCCTTCAGGGCAGCCCAGCAGTTCGCCGTAGAAGGCGCGAGCTTCGGCAATATCGCGCACGGGAAAAGCGAGATGGAATGGGATGCGTTGAGCTGCTTCTGTCATGGCGTCTCGTGGGGTTCAAGTTGTGATGGCGCAACTTTAAGAACGAAAGCACATAACCGAAAACGCTATATTTCTTTGCTGAGCTCCACTATTTTCTATGTGTGGGACGTCAGGCCCCGGAGCTGGGAAAGGCGATAGCGCTGCGCCGCCTACCGCTGTCGCGCTACCTTCGCGCCCCGCGAGGCCTGCGCCGCGATCAGGTCATACAGCGCCTGCGCCGCCGGTGACAGCCGTGCCGTGCGCCGCGTCATGAGCACCAGCGTGCGCGACACCCGCGGCTCCACCAGCTCGATGGTCTTCAGCGCCGGGTACGCGCCCTTCTGCAGCGCCAGCCGTGGCACCACCGCGGCCGCCACGCGCTCGGCCACCAGCCCCACCGCCGTCGAGCTGCGCTGCACCTCGTAGAAGGGCTTCAGGTTCGCGGCGGCGGCGCCCAGCGCACCGTCGAGCAGCGGCCGGTTCTCGCTCGCCTGGCCGGCGAAGATCAGCGGATGCGGCTGCAACTGCCGCCAGGCCACGCGCTTGCGCCCGGCCAGCGGATGCGACGGGTGGCAGATCAGCACGTAGTCGTCCTCGATCAGCGGCACGCTCGTGAGCTCGGGCGAATGCGCGCCCGCCATGCCGATGCCGAACTCCACCTCGCGGTGCAGCACCGCATGCGCCACCGCCGACGACGAGTGGTCGAGGATCTTGATGCGGTTGTGCGGATGGCGCGCCGAGTACGCCTGCATGATGCGCGGCAGAAACTGCACGCCCGCCGTGGGCACGCAGGCCATCGACACGTCGCCGCGCTCGGCCTTGCCGGTCTCGCGGATTTCCAGCAGCGAATCGGACAGCTCCACCAGCAGCCGCCGCGCGCGCGGCACGAAGTCGCGCCCGATGGTGGTGAGCGACACCGAGCGCGTGGTGCGCTCCACCAGCGCCACGCCCAGAAAGTCTTCCAGTTTGCGCAGCCGTTGCGTGATGGCGGTCTGCGTGACGTGCAGCGCGTCGGCCGCCGCCTGGAAGCCGCCCTCGTCGGCGATGGCCACGAAGGCCTGGATTCCGAGGATGTCGATCTTCATCAGTTTCATGAATCAATGGCCAGAATAAATTCATTTTACGAACGGCATGCGCCTCGGCAAACTGCGCCCACCACAGCAAGGAACACCCGATGACCTGGTCCGCCAAGCAATACAGCGCCTTCGAAGAAGAACGCACACGACCGGTTCGCGACCTGGTCGCTGCCGTTCCGCACGGCGAACGCCCGGTGCGTTTGGCCATCGACCTGGGCTGCGGTCCGGGCAATTCCACCGAAGCGCTGGCGCAGCGCTTTCCCGACGCCGCGGTGAGCGGCATCGACAGCTCTGGCGACATGATCGAAACGGCGAAGAAACGCATGCCCGACGTGCTCTTCGCCGTGGCCGACATCGCGACATGGCATGCAGCGCGGCCGATGGACCTGATCCTGGCGAACGCATCGCTGCAATGGCTGCCGGACCACGCCACGCTCTACCCGCACCTGGCAGCGCAGCTTGCGCCCGGGGGCCACCTGGCCGTGCAGACGCCCGACAACCTCGAGGAGCCCGCGCACCGGCTGGCACGCGAGGCGGCGGCGAGCCCCGAGTTCGCCGAACGCATCGGCGCCGTGCGGCATCCCGCGCGGCATGGCGCCATCGACTACTACGCGATGCTGCGGCCGCACTGCAGCCGCGTCGACGTGTGGCGCACCACCTACTACCACCCGCTGGCGGGCGCGGCGGCGGTGGTCGAGTGGTTCAAGGGCTCCGCACTGCGGCCCTACCTGGCGCTGCTGAGCGCCGCGCAGCAGGCCGCGTTCCTGTCGCGCTACCAGGCGGCGATTGCGCAGGCCTACCCGGCACTGGCCGACGGCAGCGTGCTGCTGCCGTTCCCGCGGCTGTTCATCGTCGCCACACGCTGAGCTTGCCGGCGCCGGCAGGTGGGTTGTGTCCTGTTTTTGCGTAGATGCGCACGGTTCCACGGCAGCGCGCCGTCCCAGAATGAACCGGCCGTACGCTGCACGGCACCGCGCATTCCATAAAACCAAGGAGACACCCTCATGTCCCGTTCTCGTCGCGGCCTGCTGGCCGCATCCGCCGCCATGGCCACCGGTGCCCTTGCCGGTTGTGCATTGCCCGCAGGCGCTGGCCGCACATCGGGCACATCGGCCACGGTGTTCGACGTTCCGGCATCAACCATTCCGATCGTCGGCAGCGAGCAGGTCTTTCCGGTGCGCCGCATCTACTGCATCGGCCGCAACTACGAGGCCCATGCGCGCGAGATGGGGTCGGACCCAAGCCGCGAGCCGCCCTTCTTCTTCCAGAAGCCGGCCGACGCCATCCAGGTCGTGACGCCCGGCGTGGTGGCCGACCACCCGTACCCCTCGCTCACGAAAAACTACCACTACGAAGTGGAACTGGTGGTGGCGCTGGCCAAGGGCGGTCGCAACATTCCGATCGCCTCGGCCCTCGACCATGTGTACGGCTATTCGCTCGGACTGGACATGACGCGCCGCGACCTGCAGCGCGAGATGGGCGACCAGAAGAAGCCGTGGGAAATCGGCAAGAGCTTCGACCATTCGGCGCCCATCGGACCGATCCACCCGGTGGCGAACGTCGGGCACTTCACCGACGGCGCGATCTGGCTCAAGGTGAACGGGCAGACGAAGCAGAGCGCCACGCTCAAGCACATGATCTGGTCGGTGGCCGAGCAGATCAGCCGGCTGTCGCAGGCCTTCGAGCTGCAACCGGGCGACGTCATCTACTCGGGCACGCCGGAGAACGTGGGGCCGGTGGTGCGTGGCGACGTGATCCAGATTCACATCGACCGGCTGCCCGACCTGTCGGTGCGCATCGTCTGAGGCCAAGGGCTGCGCTGGCGGGCGGCGCGGCCCTCTTTTTTTCTACCAGATCGCTGCCGATCATCGGGCCTTCGCCATTTCCAGCCGTGCCATGTCCCAGCCTCCCAACGCCATTTACGTCGACGACCTGCATGCCCCCCAGGTGTTCGCGGACGAAGTCTCGGGCTACTGGGTCAACGCGGGCTGCGTCCACATCACCCTGGATGCCAGCCGCGTCGACCACAGTTCCGACAACTGCCCCGTCAACCGCGCCGCGGTGCTGCGGCTCACGCTGCCGATTCCCATCGCGCAGGTGCTGGCCGTCAGCCTCTACGACTTCCTGAAGCAGCGCGGGCTGGCGCCTGCGCCGGGCAACGGGCACTGAAGGGCGCGTCAAACCGCACCGGCTGCAAGGCCGCCTTCCCAGATTCCTACGAGATGCGCCACGAAGATGAGATTCGTTCTTATCCATCAAGTGAGCCACCGTTGAACCAAAGACGCCTGAACGCCACCGCCACCCCTTCCCTCTCATTCAGGCGCAGCACGCTCGGCCCGCCAGCGCGCGCCACGCTGCTGGTGCTGTGGGCCGCCACGCAAGGCGGCCGGGCGCTGGCCCAGGACGCGCAGGCCCCCGCCGGCACCGCGCTGCCCACGGTGACCGTCACGGCGGATTCGCAGGACGACACGCCCCAGCACCTCGGCGCGAAAGTGAGCAGCGGCGCGCTCGGCGCCCGCTCGCAGCTGGACACGCCCTTCTCCACCACCGTGGTGCGCGCCGAGGACATGGCCGAGCGCCAGGTGTCCAAGCTCGGCGACGTGTTCGCGCTGGACGCCTCGGTGTCCGACAACAGCGGCGCCTACAACAGCTGGGCCAGCTACATCACGGTGCGCGGCCTGCCGCTGGACTGGCAGAACGGCTACCGCATCAACGGCCAGCCCTTTCTCAGCTACGCCATCACGCTGCCCTACGAGCAGTTCGAGCAGATCGAGCTGCTCAAGGGTTCGTCGGGCTTCATGTACGGCTTCGGCGCGCCCGGCGGCATCGTCAACTACGTGACCAAGAAGCCGGGCGACACGCCCGTGCGCAGCATCGAGGTCGGCTACAAGACGGCCGGCATCTGGAGCGAGCACGTCGACCTGGGCGGGCGCTTCGGCGCGGACGAGCGCTTCGGCTACCGGCTCAACGCCACGCACGAGGAAGGCAAGACCTACAACGACGGCCAGGTGCGCCGCAACTCGGTGTCGCTCGGCCTGGACGCGAAGCTCAGCGACAAGCTCACCTGGACCTTCGACTCGCTCTACCAGAAGCGCACCGCCACCGGCCAGACGCCGTCGATCTACACGGGCGGCTACACCGGCACCAGCCTGCCCGCCACCATCGGCGCGAACAACGCGAACCTGGTGGGCCCGGGCCAGCACCTGGCCACCGATTTCACGATGTACGCGACCGGCCTGCAATACCAGCTCTCGCCCGACTGGACGCTGGCCACCAGCTACAGCCACAGCAGCGCCACGCGCAGCCGCAACGAGAGCATCGCCTACCTGCAGGACGCGAGCGGCGCCTACGACGACTACCGCTACGACGGCGCCGAAGGCCACCGCTTCAACCAGTGGCAGGCCATGGCCACGGGCAAGCTGCGCACCGGCGGCTTCGAGCACCAGCTGACGCTGGGTGCTTCGTGGCAGAAGCAGGTGAACGACTACAGCGCCAACAGCGTGTACCGGTTCATCGGCACCGGCAGCATCTTCGCGCCGAACACCAACGCCTACGAGAGCACCACCGCCTTCACGCGCTACCGCAACAGCGACATCACGCAGCGCGCGGTGTTCGCGAGCGACACCCTGAAGCTGTCCGACCGATGGTCGGTGCTGGCCGGCCTGCGCAGCACCCGCTACGAGCAGAACGGCTACGACACCGCCGGCCTGCGCAACGCCGGCTACCGCAAGAACGGCGTGCTCACGCCCACGCTGGCGCTGATGTTCAAGACCGCGCCCGACACCACGCTGTACACCAGCTACGTCGAGTCGCTGGAGCCGGGCAGCACGGTGAGCAACCTGTACGCCAACGACGGCCAGCTGCTCAAGCCGCTGAAGAGCCGCCAGTACGAGCTGGGCCTGAAGACCGGGCGCGAACGCTGGAGCGCCACGGCCGCGCTGTTCCGCATCGAGCGCGGCGCGCAGTACGCCAACAGCGCCAACGTGCTGGTGCAGGACGGGCAGTCGATCTACCAGGGCGCGGAGCTCGGCGCCTCCACGCGGCTGGGTTCGCAATGGCAGGTGGGCGCCAACCTGATGCTGCTGGACAGTTCGTACGAGCGCGGCAGCAGCTACGCCGGCAACCGCGTGGCCGGCGCGCCGAAGCTGGTGGCGACCGCGCAGGTGGCCTACGACGTGGCGCAGGTGCCGGGGCTGAAACTGTCGGCCGACCTGAAGTACACGGGCGGCACCATGCTCGACGCGGCCAACCGGCTGAGCGTGCCGGGCTACACGGTGGCCAACATCGGCGCGAGCTACGTCACGCGCATCGGCGGGCGCCCCACCACCTTGCGCGCGGCCATCAACAACGTGGCGAACCGCCGCTACTGGGAGTACCAGTACGACAGCTACATCAAGCCCGGCGATCCGCGCACCTTCAGCCTGAGCGCCAAGCTGGATTTCTAGCCGCCCATGACATCGCTGTTCCATCGAGCGACAACGGCAGCCGGCGCGCTGTGCCTGTGCATGGCGTGCGGCATGTCGAATGCCGCGGCGCAGGCCCGCGTGGTGTCGAGCACCTGGCTTCCCGGCGGCAAGTACGCGCTGGTCTGCGCGTTCGAGGGGGCCGAGTACATGACGATCACTGCGGACCCGCCCGGCGCGTGCGTCGCCGCCGCCGCGCCTCCCGAGGCTGCGCAGCAGCCTGCGCCGCCGTCGGCACCCGTCGTCTCGCGCGCAGAGGCCTTTCCCACGTCGTCCAGCTATGTCGGCGGCTTCTTCATCGACCCGCTCTCGGCGGCGCTGCGCGCCACGGGACTGGGCCTGCTGCTGGGCGGAAGCTGGCCGAGCGGGCTCCATGGCCTCGACCGTTGAGGCCGCGCGCATCCAGGCGGCCGACGTCCCATTTTTCTCCCGCTTTGAAGTTCACCATCTGTCCATGAAAAGCCCTTGGCATCGCAACACCCACGGCGTCTCGCAGGCGCTGCGCTTCAACGACCTGCTGGCGGCGGGCTCGGCAAAAGACCTGCACCGCAGGCTTCCCATGCCAGCCCGATGGCACCAGGCACAGCCCGCGCACGTCGCCCCCCGCCGCCTGCGCAAGACCGCATGGATGCCGCGCCTCGCAGGCGTGCTGGCGTTCGGGGCGCTCGCCTTCGGCGTCTTCGTGGCCGGCAGCGACACCTGCGCGGCGCATGAAACCGGCGGCGGCAACTACAGCCAGTCGACCCTCGCGCCGATCAGCGACTCGGGCGCGGATGCGACGCCCGCCAACGCGCGCGGCGGCGCCTGCCAGCGAAAGCGCAAGGCCGGCCGCTTCGCGCACCAGAAGACGGTGCCCTGAACGCCTCGCCCGTGTTCAGGCCCGAGCTCTTCTCCAGCGCCCTGGTGGTCGAAAGCGACCCCGCCGTCGCGTGCCGCATGCGGCGCATCCTCGGCGCGCTGGCACCGGGCCGGCAGGTGCTGCTGGCGCCCACGCACGCGCAGGCCGACGCGCTGCTGGCCATCGTCCGGTTCGACCTGGTGTTCGTCGACATTCAGCTTCACCCGCAGGGCGACGGCGCGCGGCTGATTGCACAGGTGCGCGCCGCGCAACCTCGCGCGCAGGTCGTCGCGATGTCGGACATGGACAACCACGACCTGGTGCTGCACGCCTTCGCCGCAGGTGCCACGGGCTACCTGCTGAGCGAGGCCGAAGACGCCGAGATCGCCCATGCGCTGCGGGCCCTGCAGCGCGACGGCGCCGCGCTCGACTCGCGCGTGGCGCGCCGCGTGCTGGGCATGCTGGCCGCGTCGCTGCAGCCCGGGGCGCACCTGCCGCCAGGGCCAGGGCCAGCGACACCGGCGGCGCAGTGCGCGCTGAAGCCGCGCGAACTGCAGTTCCTGCGGCTGGTCGCGAGCGGCCTGAGCAACCGGCAGATCGCGCACACGCTCGCGCTGTCGATCCACACCGTCGATTTCCACGCGAAGAACACCTACCGCAAGCTCGACGTCAGGTCCCGGACCCAGGCCATCCTGGAGGCAACGCGCCACGGCCTTCTGGGCTGACGGGCCGCGGCTGCCGCGTCAGCACGGTCAGCAACGCCAGGTGCTTCGCGTCCCAGGCGAAGAACAGCGCCAGCAACACGGCGTCGCCCACGGCCAGCGCGATCAGGGTGCGCCAGTCCCACAGCCAGTCGAGGAATGTCATGGGGCTATAGAGGTGATGAATGCGAAGCCTCCAGCTTGCGGCCCGTGCATTGCCCGCAGATTTCAGCGTGTTGCAGCGTGCCTGCCGCGCGGGGCCGGCCGCGAAGGCTCAGGCTTCGCGCGTGCGCGTGACCGAGGGCACGAACATGTAGCCCTCGTTGCGCACGGTGCGGATCAGGTCGGCCCGCACCTCGCCCGCCGCCAGCTTGCGGCGCAGGCGGCTGATCTGCACGTCGATGGCGCGGTCGTACGAATCGCTTTGCGCGCCCAGGGCGTACTGCACCAGCTGGTCGCGCGTGAGCACGCGCCGCGGGTGCTGCACCAGCGCGCGCAGCAGCCGGAACTCGCCGTCGGACAGGTCGACGGGCTGGTCCTGCGGGTCGTGCAGCAAGCGGGTTTCGAGGTCGATGCGCCAGCCCGCGAAGTACAGCACCGTGGCGGGCGCATCGGTCGGCGCCTGCAGGGCTGCCACAGCCTGCGCGGCAGGCCGTGCCGCGGCGTTCGCGTTGGCCGTGCGCCGCAGCACCGTGCGAATGCGCGCCAGCAGCTCGCGCGGATTGCAGGGCTTGGCCAGGTAGTCTTCCGCGCCGATCTCCAGGCCCACGATGCGGTCGATGTCCGTGCCCACGGCCGACAGCATGATGACCGGCGGCCCGCCCACGCGCTGCAGCTCGCGCAGCGCGCTCAGGCCGTCTTCGCCGGGCATCATCACGTCGAGCACGATGAGTGCGTAGTCGGCCTGCGCGAGCCGCTCGCGCATTTCACCGGGGTGGCCGGCCGCGTCGACCTGGAAGCCGTGCTTTTCCAGGAAGGACGCCACCAGGCTGCGAATGCCGGCGTCGTCGTCGACGATGAGGATGCGGGTGTACAGGTTCACGTTGCGGCGGGTCGGGTAGCGGATCATAGGCCGCGCATCGGCGCCGCCCGAAGGCCTGCAGGCGATGCAGGCAATGCAATGAACTGCAATGCGCTGCAATGCGGCGGCAACACGCGCGCGCCACACTGGGCCGTGACATCGCCATCCGTCCGTGCCAGCATCGGCCCATGAACCCCCAAGGTACCGCGCGCCGCTGGCCGGGCACGTCGCTGGCCCTGCAGATCATGGCGCTGCTGCTCGGTGGCCTGGTGGTGGCGCAGGGCGTGACGCTGGCGCTGACCATGCTGCTGCCGCCCGAACCACAGCGCCAGTGGGAGCTGGGCGACATCGCGCGCGTGCTCTCGGGCCACGCCGCCGAAGGCCGCAACGCGAACCTGCTGCTGCGCTCGCTGCAAGCGCGCGCACCCGAGCCCAAGGGGCAGGGCTGGCTGACCTCCGAACGCTCGCGGCATGACCTGGCGCAACTGCTGGAACGCGACGAGACCGAGGTGCGGCTGTACTTCTTCACCCCGCTGCCGTTCGCCGGCACCACGGGGCCGGTCGCGGATGCGGGCGGCGCGCAGCCGGCAGACGCAGGACCGCGCCCGATCGCCACCGCGTTCGCGGTATCCGCGTCGGCATCGGCATCAGGTGGGGACGGTAACTTCCTGAGGGTGCAGGCGGGCGGCCCCGGCGGACCGGGCGGCGCGGCGGGGCCGGCGTTTCCCGGGGGCATGGGCGGCTCGAACGGTGGCTTCGGCATCGGGCGGGGCAGCGTGGGCAACGGTGGCGGCTTCTCGCAGCCGCCGCAGCCCGGCGGGGTCACCGGCTCCGCGGCGCGCGGCACTGCGCCGGGCTATCCGTCCGCGCCCGCTGCTGCCATCGGGAGCGCGCCGGGCATTGCGCCCGCACCCGCGTTCGCCGCACCGAGCGCGCCGGGCTCGCCCGGCGCGCTGGCCGTGCCCACCACGCCAGGGACAGCCGCCGCACCGGGGCTGTCGATGGGCGCCCCGCCGGGCCTGCCGGCGCATGCAGGCGCCCCGTCGCTTGCAGCGCCCTCGTTCCCGCCGGGCCTTCCACCGGGAGAACGTGCCATGCAGCCCCTGCCCGAGCTGCCTTCGCTGCAGGCGCTCCCGCCCGTCGTCGAAAGGCCCGCGCCTCGCAAGGCACCGGCCACGACCGAGGCGCCCGCCACGCCGACGCAGCGCACCGATCCCGCGGCCCGCGCACCTGCTTCGAGCCCTGCCGAACCCGTGCCCGTGCCCGGGCCGCGCACCGACGCACAGGCGCCGCGCCCACCGCACGGCGCTGACATCCCGCGCACGCCGCCGTCCACCGACACCACCGCCGAGGTCGAACGCCCCGCCGCGCGCGGCCTCTTCGGCCTGGCGCCAGCGCCCTTCGTCGAAGGCGACTTCATTGCCGCCGTCTACACGCGCGAAGGCAGCTGGGTGGTGGTGCAGCCGGTGCCCGAATCTTTTCCCAACGCGTGGCAGCGGCGCGTGCTGCTGTGGTTCCTGCTGGCCGCGGCCATCGTGGTGCCCGCGGGCTGGTTGTTCTCGCGCCGGCTGGTGCGCCCCCTCACCGGCTTCGCGCGCGCAGCCGACCAATTGGGCCGCGACCCGTCGGCGCCGGTGCTGGCGCTCGAAGGCCCCGCCGAGATCGGCCGCGCGGCGCAGGCCTTCAACCGCATGCAGGCGCGGCTGCGCAGCTTCGTCGAAGACCGCACGGTGATGATCGGCGCCATCAGCCACGACCTGCGCACGCCCCTCACGCGGCTGCGCTTTCGCATCGAGGACGTGCCCGACGAGGTGCGCGCGGGCATGCTCGACGACGTGGAAGAGATGGAACGGATGATCGGCTCCGTGCTCAGCTTCATCCGCGACGCCTCGGTGGTCAGCGCGCGCGAGCGCATGGACCTGTCGAGCCTGGTGGAAGACGTGGTCGAGCAGGCCGTGTTCGTCGGCAAGGACGTGCGGCTGCTGCGCACCGAACCCGCGCCGGTGGAGATCGACGCCATGGGCATGCGGCGCGTGCTCGACAACCTGATCGAGAACGCCGTCAAGTACGGCCACCAGGCGCGCGTGCGGCTGTTCACGGACGGCGCCGATGCCGTGGCCGAGATCAGCGACCGCGGACCGGGCCTGCCCGACGACGAACTGGAGCGGGTGTTCAAGCCCTTCTATCGCTCGCCGCAGGCCCTCGCCTCGCGCGCGGCGGGCAGCGGTCTCGGCCTGGCCGTGTGCCGCTCGATCGTGCGTGCGCATGGCGGCGACGTGGTGCTGAAGTCCGGCCCGCACGGGCTCCTTGCGCAGGTGCGCGTGCCGCTGGCGCTGGACGCCGAAGCGAAACGCCCTGTGCTGCAGGCCGCCGTCGCGCCCTGAGACCCGCGCCAGCGCGACGGCACGGCGCCGCCGTGCACATCCGACAACGCCTGCGCCAGATTCCTCCCACTTTGCATGGTCGACTCCGCCCTCGGAAGTTTCTGATTGTTTCCGACACACGAGGAGAAGAACACCCATGCCAAGGCTGCAGAAGAGGTCTCGCCGTGCGCGCGCGCACGGCTTCACGTTGATCGAACTGATGGTGACCGTGGCCATCGTCGCCATCCTCGCCGCCATCGCGTACCCCTCGTACACCGACTACGTGATGCGCGGGCGCATTGTGGACGCCACCAGCGGCCTGTCGGTCATGCGCGCGAACATGGAGCGCTACTTCCAGGACAACCGCACCTACCTGTCCACCGGCAGCTTCACCTCGCCCTGCCTGGTGTCCTCCACGCTGCGCATGGTCGGCACCTTCACGCTGTCGTGCGACGGCACGTACGGCGCGGCGACCGCCACCGGCTACACGCTGGTGGCCACGGGCAGCGGCGGCACCGCGGGGTTCATCTTCACCGTCGACCAGTCCAACAACCGCGCGACGGTGGGCGTGCCCACGGGCTGGACCACCTGCAGCAGCGACTGGGTCTCGAAGCGAGGGGCCTGCTGATGAAGCGCGACGTGCCGTCCGCCGGCTTCACGCTGATCGAGCTCGCGGTGACGCTGGCGGTGATGGCCGTGCTCATGGCGCTGGCCATGCCCTCGGTCTTCGCGTGGATCGCCAACGCCCGGGTGCGCACGGTGAGCGACGCGCTGCAGAACGGCTTGCGCCAGGCGCAGGCCGAGGCGGTTCGCCGCAGCCGTACAGCGGTGTTCTCGCTGACCAACGACACGGCCCCCAAGACCAGCCTGACCGCCGTGGCCAACGGCAGCCACTGGTCGATCAACTTCGTGGCTTCGTCGACGCTCGACACGGCCGGCATCGCCACCTTCGTCGAAGCCGGCGTGCTGAGCGTCGCCGGCACCGGCGTGCGCATCAGCGGGCCCGCCGCGGTCTGCTTCAACCCGCTGGGGCGGCTGGTGGCCAACGCCAGCACGGGCGTCACGGGCGCGACCTGCAGCCTGAGCGCAACGCCCACCTACGACATCGCGATGACTTCGGCCGACCGCCCCCTGCGCGTGGTCGTGAGCCTGGGCGGACAGGTGCACATGTGCGATCCGGCCCGGACGCTGTCGTCCGGCGCGCCCGACGGCTGCCCGGGCTGAACATGAAAGCCCCCCTCCAACGCCGCACCCCGTCATCGGGCTTCGCGCTGCTCGAGGTGCTCGTGTCGCTGCTGCTGTTTTCCTTCGGACTGCTCGGCATGGCCGGCCTGCTGACGCGCGCGATCACCGTGTCCGTCGACGCCGACGACCGCAACCGCGCCGCGCTGCTGGCCAACGACATCGCCAGCACCATGTGGCTGAAGAACGCCGTCGCCGTCGACACCGCCGCCTGGCAAACCCGCGTGAGCGACCTGGCCCACGGGGGCCTGCCCAACGCCACGCTCAGCGTGACGGCCGTGTCGGGCGCAACCAACAGCGCGGGCGCGGCCAATGCCGCGGACATCGTGATCGCCTGGCGCGCCGTGACGCGCGATGCGGCCGCGGCCAACGCGGGCAGCCGGCTCGTCACGCGCGTGGTGCTGCCATGAGACGCCGGCGGCAACACGGCCTCACGCTGATCGAGCTGATGGTGGCGATCGTCATCGGCCTGGTGGTCACGCTGGCCGCGACCCAGCTGTTGATCTTCAGCGAGTCGAGCAAGCGCACCACCACCGCCACCAACGACATGGGCCAGACCGGCGCCTACGCCGCCTATGTGCTCGACCGCGCCGTGCGCAGCGCCGGCTCGGGCTTCACGCAGTCGTGGAGCCTGGCGGGCGCCTTCGGCTGCCTGCTGAACGCCACGCTGCCGGGCACGCCGAACCTGCCGCGCGGCACGGCCTTTCCGGCGCCCTTTGCCACCGCCTTTCTCGGTGGCGCGAGCGGCAGCGCCACACTGCGCGTGGCACCGGTGCTGATCGGCAAGAGCCAGTCCGACGGCGGCTCCGACGTGCTGGTGGTGATGGGCGGCACGGCGGCGGCGGGCGACGTGCCGCGGCTCATCCTGTCGAGCGGCAAGTCGAGCAACATCCTGCGCCTGGACAGCACCACGGGCCTGGCCGAGGGCGACCTCGGGCTGGTGAGCGCCAACGGCACCACCGACTGCCTGATGCAGCAGGTGCACGCCAGCACGGCCTTTGCCGACAGCGCCGGCAACGACGCGCTGCCGCTGGGCGGCACGTACTACACCGCATCGGGTTCGACGACCGGCCTGGCCACGCTGGCGGCCAGCGGCACCGCCTACTTCACGCCGCTGGGCAACGTCGACGCGGGCGGCACGAACACGCAGTTCCAGCTGTTCGGCGTGGGCAGCAACAACACGCTCTACGGCTACGACCTGCTGATGCGCAACGGCACCGACGCGTCGCAGGCCATTGCCGACGGCGTGGCCGAGATGCATGCGCTGTACGGCCTGGACACCAACGCCGACGGCGTGCTCGACACCTGGGTGGACCCGGGCGCCACCGGCTACGACATCGCCACCATGATGGCCACGCCGGCCACCGCGCGCCAGGTGGTGGCGGTGCGCATCGCGCTGGTGCTGCGCAGCGCCAACCCGGAAAAGGAAAACGCGAACGGCGAGCTGCCCTCGCCCGCCTCGCTCACGCTGTTCGGCGACCTTGCCGCCTCCCTGCAGCAGAAGATCGGCTTCAGCGCCAGCGAGCAGCACTTTCGCCACCGCGTGGTCGAGACCACGGTCCCCCTTCGCAACGTACTGCTGCTGCCCACCTCATGACATCCACCCTGACCCGCGCACCGCGCCAGCGCGGCGTCGTGCTGCTGTTCTGCCTCATCGTGCTGGTCATCCTGCTGCTCGGCGGCGTGGCGGTCGTGCGCTCCATGCAGACCTCGCTGGCGGGCGCCGGCAACCTCGCGTTCCGGCGCGACCTGGCCAGCCAGGGCGAGCAGGCCGCCGCCAACGTGCTGGCGGCCTTCAGGAGCGGCACCCTGAAGACCGCCGCGCTCTCCGCGGCCAGCGTGCCCGCGGCCAACTACAGCGCGGTCGAGCTGGTCGCCGACACGCAGGGCATTCCGCTGGTGCTGCTGGCCAGCGGCAGCACCCCCAGCGGCACCGACTTCACCGGCACCACCTTCAGCCCCGCGGCGGCCGACCTGCCGGGCGGCTCGTCGGACATCGCCATCCGCTACGTCATCGACCGGCTGTGCCGCGCCGCCGGCACCGCGACCACCGCCACCTGCGTCTATGCGCCGTCGAGCAACACCGTCACCGGCGGCAGCAGCCAGCTGCCGGCCAGCCAGCGGCCGACCTCGAGCATCTCGCCGGTGTACCGCCTGAGCGTGCGCGTCACCGGCGCGCGCTCGACGCAGGTGTTTCTCCAGACTTCCTTCACCCGGCCCGAGTAACCCCGATGACGCGCTGCCCCCGTGCCTGTTCCCCTGCCCTCGCCCTCGTCCCTGCCCTCGCCGCCGCGCTGCTGGGCGCGCAACCCTCGCACGCCGTGACGCTGGCCGACCAGCCCGTGTTCGCCAGCGCCGACGTGCCGGGCAACCTGGCGCTCACCCTGTCGGTCGAATACCCCACCGCCATCAGCGTGGCCAACCTCGGCAACTACGCCGACGCCTCGACCTACCTGGGCTACTTCGATCCGCTGAAGTGCTACACGTACACGCTGAACACCACCACGCCGGCCAGCAGCTACTTCCAGCCGGCGGGGCTGGCCACGGGCACCAACCTGCACGGCTGCGCGGGCAAGTGGAGCGGCAACTTCATGAACTGGGCGACGATGCAGACCATCGACCCGTTCCGCTGGGCGCTCACGGGCGGCTACCGCAACATCGACACCGAGAGCCAGACCGTCCTGGAGAAGGCCTGGGGCTCCAGCCAGGGCTCGCAGAGCAACTTTCCTCTGCGCGGCACCGGCCAGGCCACCTCCACCGGCCACAACTTCGCGAGCTCGCTGATCTCGTCGGTCACGCCGCTGGGCTGGAGCGGCTTCAACACCAGCATCTGGAAGCGCGGCAACACCATGGTGTTCAGCGGCACCGGCAGCAGCTACAGCAACACCGGCGTCGCGGGCACCGACTGGGTGAACGCCGCCACGTCGAACACCGCCTCGGCCACCTACCGCGTGTACGTGCGCGTGAAGGTCTGCGACGCGAGCACGGCGGCCGGCGGCGTGGAGTCCAACTGCGTGCTGTACCCCAACGGCCAGTACAAGCCCGAGGGGCTGATGCAGGGCTACGCCAACAAGATCCGCTACGGTGCCTTCTCGTACCTGAACGGCGACGGCGCCACCGTGCAGGGCGCGGTGCTGCGCGCGCCCATGGGCTTCGTCGGGCCGACCTACCCCACGCCGCTGTCGAGCGCCGTCACCACCAACGCCAAGGCCGAGTGGAGCGCGGCCACCGGCGTCATGGTGACCAACCCCGACAGCGCCACCGCCAGCGCCACCACCGCCACCAGCGGCATCACCATCGGCAACAGCGGGGTGATGAACTACCTCAACAAGTTCGGCACCGCCTCCTCGTCGTACATGACGGACGACAACGTCAGCGAGCTCTACTACGCGGCGCTGCGCTACTTCCAGAACCTGGGCAACGTGTCGACCTGGACCAGCTACATCACGCCGGTCACCACCTCGTCGTCCACCACGCGCACCACGCTGCTCGACGGCTTTCCGGCGGTCACCGCCTGGAGCGACCCGATCGCCTACGCCTGCCAGAAGAACTTCATATTGGGCATCGGCGACACCAACACCCACTACGACTACAACGTGGGCGGCGGCTACCTCACCGGCACGCGCGCCAAGCCGACGGCCGTGAGCAGCGACACGCTGAACAACGCGCGCACCTACACCAACAACCTGCTCACGCTCGAAGGCCTGAGCGCCAAGGCCGACGCGTGGTGGAACAGCTCGTACGCCACCTACTACATCGCCGGCCTGGCCTACGGCGCGCACACCAACGACATGCGCGCCGACCTGAGCGGCACGCAGACGGTGTCCACCTACTGGATGGACGTGATGGAGTACCAGACCGCGGCCGACAAGAATCCTTACTGGCTCGCGGCCAAGTACGGCGGCTTCACCGTTCCGTCGGGCTACAACCCGGGCCAGACCGCCACCGCGCTCACGCAGGGCTGGTGGAACAGCAGCGGCGAAACCATCGCGATGGGAAGCGCCACCGAATACCGGCCCGACAACTACTTCCTGGCCGGCAACGCGAGCCAGATGGTCACCGGCCTCACCAAGGCCTTCTCGTCCATCGCCTCCGCCGTGAGCGCGTACACCACCTCGCTGGCGCTGTCGTCGGCGCAGGTGGCCGATTCGGGCAGCGCCTCTTACGCCGCGCAGTACGCGTCCAAGACCTGGAGCGGCGTGCTGACCGCCAGCAACGTGACCATCGGCAGCGACCTGAGCACCACCTCGAGCGTGGCGTGGACCTCCACCGCCAAGCTCGCCACGCAGCTGGCCGGCACCGGCTGGAACACGGCGCGCCGCGTCGCCACCTGGAACGGCAGCGCCGGCCAGCCCTTTCGCTACGCGAACCTCACCGCCGGCCAGAAGGCCGCGCTGGTCACCTCCTACCGCGGAAGCGACGCGTCGGACTACCTCAACTACCTGCGCGGCGACCCGAGCCAGGAAGCCGGCTCCACCACCAGCGGCAGCAGCCAGGCGTACCGCGCGCGCAGCGTGCTGCTGGGCGACATCGTGGGCTCCAGGGTGACGCCGGTGGCCGCGCCCAGCCTCACCTATTCCGATTCGATCAACCCCGGCTACGCCGCCTTCAAGAGCACCTGGGCGGGCCGGCCCACCGTGGTCTACGTGGGCGCGAACGACGGCATGCTGCATGCCTTCAACGGGTCGCTCACGGGCAGCGACGCGGGCACCGAAATCTTCGCCTACGTGCCCAGCGCGCTGTTCCAGGGGCCGGGCGGCACGCCCAACACCTCGGCCTCCGACGGCCTCACCGCGCTGGGCAACCCGGGCTACAGCCACCGCTACTACGTCGACGCCACGCCGCTGGCCTTCGATGTCGATTTCAACCACGCGGGCGGCTCGCTCACCACCAGTTCGGCCGCCACCTCCGACTGGCGCAGCGTGCTGATCGGCGGGCTCGGCAAGGGCGGCAAGAGCTACTACGCCATCGACGTCACCAACCCGGCGGGCATGACCTCCGAGTCGGTGGTGGCCGCCAAGGTGCTGTGGGAGTTCACCGACGCGACCATGGGCTACAGCTACGGCGCGCCCACGGTGGTCAAGACCGCCAGGTACGGCTGGGTGGCGGCGCTGACCTCGGGCTACAACAACAGCGACGGCTACGGCTACGTCTACCTCGTCAACCCCAAGACCGGCGCGCTGCTCGAGAAGCTCAAGACCGGCGCCGCCGCGCCGGGCCTCGCGCATGCCGCGGCCTACGTGCGCGACTTCACCGACGGCACGGCCGACAGCCTCTACGCCGGCGACCTCAACGGCCAGGTCTGGCGCTTCGACCTCACCGGCACGGCGGCTTACGCGGCGCCGTTGCTGCTGGCCAACCTCACCGACGCCAGCGGCAACGCGCAGCCGGTGACCACGCAGCCGCTGGTCGAGGTGCATCCGACTACGAAGAAGCGCCATGTGCTGCTGGGCACCGGCCGGCTGCTGTCCTCGAGCGACGTCAGCTCCACGGCGGCGCAGGACTTCTACGCGCTGACCGACGGCACATCGTCGGCCTTCAACACCGCCGCGTCGCTGCCCGCGGGCGTGCGCTTTCCGCTGGCACGCGCCAACCTCACCGCGCTGACCGACCTGACCAGCACCACGGCCCTGGGCAGCGGCTCGATGGGCTGGTACGTCGACCTCGGCACCGACAGCAGCAGCGGCGTCGCCTGGCGCATGGTCACCGCCCCGACGACCACCGGCGGCGTGGTGGCCTTCGCCTCCACCCTCACCACCACCGACGCCTGCAGCCCGTCGGGCACCAGCCGGGCCTACGCCCTCAACTTCGGCACCGGGCAGTCGGCGCTGCAGAACAGCGCGGCCTACATCGCCGAGTCGTATGCGGTGACCGACCTGCGCTTCATCAGCAGCAGCAGCGGCGGCACCACGCTGTCGGTGGGCTCCAGCACCGGCACGGTGGACAACCTGAAGGTGTCGCTGTCTTCGAGCCTGAGCCTGCGCCTGCTGAACTGGCGCGAGGTGCCGGTGGTCGAATAGCGGGCTGCACGCCTACATTCCTGCCAGATCGGGGCACAGACTCGCGGGCATGGCCGATGCATTGCACATCCTGATCGTTCGCGAGGCGCTCGCGCCGGGCGATTCGTGGCCCGCCCCGGACGCCGCATGGGCCGTGGCGTTCGCGGAGCGGGGCTTCGTCGTGCACACCGCGGGCGATGCCGTCGAAGCCCGCTTCATGGCGCGCCGGCACGGCTGCGCGCTGATCGTGCTCGACCTCGCCATGAGCGCGGTCCCCGAAGCCGTGGCGCACCTGCGGGCCCGAACCCCCGTGCCGCTGCTCGTGCTGGCAGGGCGCGGCAGCCTCCAGAACCGTCTGGCGGAACTGGCGATGGGCGTCGATGCCTACCTTGCCAAGCCGTTCGCCCTTGCGGACCTGCTGGCGAAGGTGCGGGCGCTCACCGCGCCAGGCCGTTTGCAGGCCGCCGACCGCGCCCTCGAGCAGGCCCGCGCGCACCTGCAGTCGCACGCCGACACAACCGCCCCCTTGCGGCTGGACGACCTGGTGCTCGACCGGCGCAACGGCAGCTGTGCACGCAGCGACATCGACCTTGGGCTGACCACCACCGAGTTCGCCCTGTTGTCCGCCTTGCTGCGCCAGCAGGGCCGGGTGCAGACGCGCGAACAGCTGCTGGCCCAGGTCTGGGCACGGCACGAAGACAGGTCGGCCACCGTCGTCGAAGCCTCGATCTGCCGCCTTCGCTGCAAGCTCGACGACCCCTTCGAGGCGAAGCTGCTGCACACGGTGCGCGGCGCGGGCTACGTGCTGGAGCGCCGCGCCCGCGCCTGATCGAGCGCTCAGCGCATCGCGTTGCGGTCGCTGATCATCTTCGGGCTGATGAAGATCAGCATCTCGGTCTTGTTGTTCACGCGGCTGCGCGTGCGAAACAGCGCGCCCACCACCGGCAGTTCGCCCAGCACCGGCACGCGCGACTCCGAGGTGGTGTCCGTCAGCTCGAACACCCCGCCGATGACCACCGTGCCGCCGTTCTCCACCAGCACCTCGGTCTGGATGTGCTTGGTGTTGATGGCGTAGCCCGCCGTGGTCGACTGCCCCACCGTGTCCTTGTTGACCTCCAGCGACAGGATGATGTTGCCCTCGGGCGTGATCTGCGGCGTCACTTCCAGCTTCAGGTTCGCCTTGCGGAACGAGATCGACGTGGCGCCGCTGGACGTGGCCACCTGGTAGGGCAGCTCGGTGCCCTGCTCGATCAGCGCCTTGGTCTGGTCGGCCGTGACCACGCGCGGGCTCGATACCACCTTGCCCTTGCCGTCGGCCTCCAGCGCGGAGATCTCGAGGTTGAGCATCTTCGTCAGGCTGGAGTTGAACAGCGACAGCGCGAAGGTGCCCACCGCATCGCCCGTGGTGCTGGTGGCCGGCAGGTTGACGAAGCTGGTGCTCGAGTAGGTGTTGCTGCTGGTGACGGTGGTGGTGCCGCCGGTGGTGCTGGAGCTGACCGAGGGCGTCACCCCGACCGACGAGTTGCTGTTGACGGAGCCGCCGCCCAGCTTGACGCCGATCGACTTGCTGAAGGTGTCGCTGGCCTCGACGAAGCGCGCCTCGATCAGCACCTGGCGCACCGGCACGTCGAGCTTCTGGATGAGCTCTGCCACCTGCGCGAGCCGCGAAGGAATGTCGGTCACGAACAGCTGGTTGGTGCGCGCCTCGACCAGCACGCTGCCGCGCGCGCTGAGCATGCGCGTGGCAGCGCCCGAACCGCTGCCGCCGCCCGCGCCGCCGCTCCCCGTGAGCCCCTGCCCCACCGCGGCGGCCTTCGCATAGTTGAGCTGGAAGGACTGCGTGCGCAGCTGCTCCAGCCCCTGCAGCGCGGCCTGCGCCTCGTACTTGGTCTTCTCCTTGGCGTTGAGCTCGTCCTCCGGCGCGATGCGCAGCACGCTGCCGCTCTTGCGCATGCCCAGGTTCTTCGCCTCCAGGATGATCTCCAGCGCCTGGTCCCAGGGCACGTCCTTCAGCCGCAGGGTGAGCGTGCCGCTGACCGAGTCGGAGGTGACGATGTTGAAGTTGGTGAAGTCGGCAATCACCTGCAGCAGCGAGCGGATCTCGATGTTCTGGAAGTTCAGCGACAGCTTCTCGCCGTTGTAGCCCGTGCCCTGCGTGAGCTTGTTCGGGCTGTCCTTGCGCGGGCGCACCTCCACCACGAACTGGCTGTTGCTCTGGTAGGCGCTGTGCTCCCATTCGCCGCGCGGCTCGATCACCATGCGCACGCGGTCGCCGGACTGCTGCAGCGCCACCGTCTGCACGGGCGTGCCGAAGTCGGCCACGTCGAGCCGGCGGTTCAGGCCCTCGGGCAAAGAGGACTTGGTGAACTCCACCACCAGCCCCTTGCCCTGCTGGCGGATGTCCACACCCACCTGGTCGTTGGGCAGCGTGACGATCACGCGGCCGGCGCCGTCGGCGCCCAGGCGAAAGTCGACGTCGCGCAGCGCCAGCATGTCGCGGCTGCGGTTCTCCGCGAACTCGAACGGCACGGAGGCCGCCAGCGCGATGCCCGCGGCCGGCTGAAGCGACACCAGCAGCGACTTGCCGCGCACTTCGGTCCTGTAGGCGGTGGCCTGTTTCAGGTTCAAGACGAGGCGCGTGCGCTCGCCCGCCTGCACCACGTTGACGGAACGCAGGTTGCCCTGGTTCAGGTCGATGGCCGCGCGGCCCAGGCTGCTGCCCATGCCGGGAAAGTCGAGCGCGATGCGCGCGGGCGACTGGACGGCGAAGCCGGCGGGCGCGGCGGCCAGCGGCTCGGAGAAATCGATGCGCAGCACCTCGGTGCCGGCCTGCACGGAACCGGTGACCGATTCGATGCGGTTCTGTGTCTGAACTTGCGATTGCACTTGCGCCTGCACCGCTGCGAGCGGTCCGGCGGCGGCAAGCAAAAGCACGCACGCGCGCAACCAGCGCGCGAACGCGAATGTCTGTTTTTTCATGGGACCTGCCTTGGAAACTGCGTCTTCACCTCCTCGCTGCCGGGGCTCCCTCGTGAGCGCAGCGCAAGCCCCCGCCGCCGCGCACCGCGCAACGCAGGGACCTGGCGGCAGCGCGGCCCCTCAGCCGCGCTGCCGCACCACGTCGTCAGAACGCGTGGCGAATGCCGAAGTCGTAGCCGGTCGAAGAACGCGGCACGCCCGAGAAGCCCACGCCCGCGCTGCCGTAGCCCGTGGTGCTCGCCGAGACCAGGCTGCCCGTGTAGTTGGCGTCGTTGCGGTTGCTCACGCGCGCCACCGTCGCGTACAGCGCCGTGCGCTTGGACAGGTTGTGCACGTAGCCGATGGCCAGCTTCTGCGCGCGCGGGTCTTCGCCCGTGATGCCGGCCGCGCCCTCGTTGTAGCGAACCACCGAGTACGACGCGCGGATCAGGCCCGCGCCCACCGGCACCGTGGCGCCGATCAGGTAGCCGTTGTAGCTGTCGTGCGTGTTGCTGAGCGCCGTGTCGAACTTGTTCTTCACGTTCGACAGCTCGCCGAACAGCTTCACCGGGCCGAAGTCGTACGACGCGCCCAGGTTCACCGTCTGCACCTTGCGCTCCAGCGTGGTGGTGTCCACCGCCACGCTCTGGCCCACGCCCAGCGCCACGTCCAGCGGGCCGTTGGCATAGCCGAAGCGCCCGCCCACGTAGCGCCCGGCGCTGCTGCTCGTGGCCGCCGTGGTCGACGTTGCGCTGGTGCTGGTGTTCTCGTTGAAGCTGTACTGCAGCTGGCCGTAGAAGCCGCCCAGGTTCGGCGGCAGGAAGTAGCCCACCGAGTTGCTCGCACGCACGTAGTTGGCGTTGTTGATGGTGGTGTTGCCGCTGACGGTGCTGATCACGTTGGTGCCCGAGCCGTTGGTGCCGAACGGGTCGAACACGGTGTCGTTCCAGAACGTGGGCGTGTAGTCGCGGCCCAGGCGCACTTCGCCGAAGCCACCCGACAGGCTCACGGTGGAGCGCCGCGCGAAGGTGCTGATGCCGGTGGCGCCGTCGTCGTTGGTGATGGGCGCTTCGAGCCAGAAGCTCGCAGCCAGGCCGCCGCCCAGGTCTTCGGTGCCGCGAAAGCCGATGCGGCTGGAGTTGTAGCCGGAGTTGCTCAGGCTGGTCTTGCTTTGCTTGACCGAGGCGCCCGTGAGCGGGTCGCGCGCGGTGGCCGACTGGTAGGTCACCGCGGCGTCGACGACACCGAACAGCGTGACGGACGATTGGGCAGAGGCCAGGCCACAGACGGCCAGGGCAGCGAATGCCGTGAGGGTTTTCTTCATTCAGGTTTCTCCAGTTTCAGGTCTGATGCGGCCGCTCGGTATCGACCGGCTGTACGCATGGTTTCGTTCAATTCCGGAGGAATTTGGTAGATGGGTTTTCTGCGGCGTGGAGTGTTGTGCGCGCGCGTCACGGCGTGGCGTGCGCGTGCACCGCACTCATTTCGCGGCCCTTCAAATTTCTCCCAATTCGCCTGAAAAGATCCACGCATGACGAAGCTGGAAACTCACAGGTGAAGCGCTCTGGAACCCTGATGGCCGCGGTGTGCGGTGCATTGGCGATTGCATGCGCCAGCACGAGCATCGCGATGGTTCACGCCACCTCGGTGCGGGCGGCGGGCATGTTCGCCGACCACGCCGTGCGCACGACAACGCAAGCCGCGGCGCAGCCCTGGTGGAGCGGCTTCGAAGACGCGGCGCTCGACCGGTTGATGGCCGCGTCGCACGGCGCCGCCGAATCGGGTGTGGCCGCGGCCTACATCGCGCTCAAGGTCAAGACGCTCGAACTCGTGTACCTGGAGAACACGCGCGCCGCCGTCGTGCGGCAGTCCGTGCTCCTGCGGGGCGCCGCATTGCCGCAGGACGACTTCGCGAAACAGCTCGCGGCGCGGCAGGCCGGCGCGGACACGACCATCGGCAAGCTGAAGACGCAACGCACGAGCTACATCGCCTACCTGGCGGCGCAGTGCCACATGTCTGAAGCCGCGCTGGCCGAACTGCTCGCCGACGCGCTGCAGGACAAGTCGCTGCCCCGCTTCGCGGCCGAGGTGCCGCGCAAGCTGCCGATGGCAGTGCTGGCCAACCGCAACGACATTCACCTGGCCGCCGCGCTCTACGAAGAAGACCCCGGTGCGATGCCCGCAGGAACGATCGACGCGGCCGACGAAGCGCAGGACATCGACGTGCCCGGCAAGCCGCTCTACGCCCGCGCGGTGATGCAGGCGCGCGACCAGGTCGCCGGTGCGTTGCAGCACCTGCAGATGCAGAGCGACATCGCGAACACCGCGTACGCGCGCGTCGCGCAGGCCAGGGCCGATTTCGACGCGTCGAAGGCGCGTCGCGACCGCGGCGAAATTTCCGAGGTGCAGCTCATGGAGGACTTCCAGGGCCTGCTGCTCGACCTGCATGTGCTGGCCGCCGCCAACGGCGAGCTGGCCATGGCGTGGGTGGTGTTCATGGGAAGCATCGGCAACGACACGTCGATCGATGCCATGACGCGCCCGCAGGCCACGCAAATGCCGTTTCTGCACAAAGTCTCCCGAAAGTTGCGCAATCCTTGAAGTTCGAAGGAGCCCTCCATGACCACTGCCTTGCATAAAGCCCCCGCCCGCACCGTGCTCACGCTGCCCGGCCACCCGCACGTCCACCCGAAGCCGAACGCCGCCGCGCCCGCGCGCCGCGTGCATTCGCTGGACGGCGAACAGGCCGACACCACCGCGACCACGCTGGGCATCCAGCAGCTTGCCGGTGCGTTCCAGCCCGCGTTCGGGCACATGCACGTGCTGCGGGACCTTGTCATTCCCATGTACGAAGGCAGCGCCGTGCCCACCGCGCGCTTCGACGTGGCGCTGGTGTGCGAGGCCGGCGTGTACCTGTTCGAGGTGAAGGGCTGGCGCAATGCGGTGGTGTACCGTAAGACCTCGGGCCAGGCGCTGCCGCGCTGGTTCCTGCGCCAGCACGATCATTCGCTGGCGCGCGAGGTGAAAGACCCCGCCTGGCAGTGCGGTCGCAAGACCACGCACCTGCGCAGCCTGCTGCCGCCCGACTTGCGCGTGCAGTACTTCGTGCTGCTCCCGTTCGAGGGCGTCGAGCTTCAGGGCGTGATGCCGACCGTGGTGATCACGCCGCAAGACCTGCCCTACATCGCGCGCGTGGCGCGCAACAACGGCCGCGCCGAGCAGGGCTACGCGCTGCTGGACGACGCCGCCATCGACCGCACGCAGCAGCTGTTGTCCGGGCTGCAGGGCGAGCTGACGCTCGACGACCACATGCGCAACAGCCGCGAGAAAAGCGCGGCCGGCGCGCGCGTGCAGGTCCGCCCCGCGCATCCCGGCGTGCTGAAGCTGCAATGACCCGATGAGCCGGATCCTGTGGGTGGAGGAGGGGTACGAAGCCGCCTCGGTGCTGCATGAAGAACTGCACCAGGCCGGTCATGAAATCGAGCACATCGAGGACGGTGCGGTCGCGCTGCATCGCATGCTGACCGCGCCGCCCGCGCTCACCCTGCTCGACGTGGCGCTGCCGCACGTCAGCGGCCTGCAGATCCTGGAGAAGGTGCGCGCGCGCAGCGACCATCCGGTCATCATGCTGACGTCGCGCACCAGCGAGGCCGACCGGTTGCGCGGCTTCGAGCTGGGCGCGGACGACTACGTGTGCAAGCCCTTCTCCGCGAAGGAGGTGGCGGTGCGCATCCACGTGGTGCTGCGCCGCTATGCGCAGCGCCTGCGCGTGGCGCGACCGCAAGTGCCGATCACCTTCGGGGCGGTGCGCGGCTGCGCGATCCTGGACGGGCACTACCTGCCGCTGACGCGCCGCGAGTCGCTGCTGCTGCGCGCGCTGTCGCAGGAACCCGGGCGCGTGCTCACGCGCTCCAAGCTGCTGGAGGCGGCGTTTCCCGAAGCGCTCGACGTGAACGAGCGCGTGGTCGACACGCACATCAAGAACCTGCGCAAGAAGCTCGCCACGGTGTCGGCGGCGCACGACTGGATCCGCTCGGTCTACGGCGTGGGCTTTGCCTGGGACGCGCAGGCCCGGCAGGACGCCTGAGCGCGTGACGACACGATGCTGGCGCGGCTGGCCGCTGCCGTCGATGGCGCTTTCGCTGATGCTCTTGCTGAATGCGCGGGCGACCCTGGCACAGGAAGCCTGGGTGGAGGCCCCGCTCGTGCTGCGGCGCGTGCCGCAACTGCCCGAGGCCATCGCCCCAGCCGAGCGCGGCGCGCGGCCCAGCCTGGTCGACGGCGACCGGCTCTCGGGACGGCCCGACCTCGAGGTGGTGGTCGAGGGCGACGCGTCGCTTCGGCGCGGTGACACGCACATCACGGCCGACCGGCTCGAATACCAGCCGCCGGGCGACCTCGCCACGGCCACCGGCAACGTGCACCTGAACCAGGCCGGCAACGTGTACGAAGGGCCCGCGCTGCAGCTGAAGGTGGAGAACTTCGAGGGCTTCTTCGACCACGTGCGCTACACGCTGCTGGACACCGGCGCGCACGGCGAGGCCGAGCGCATCGACTTCGTCGATGCCAAGGTGTCGGTGGCGCGGCACGTCACCTACACCACCTGCCTGCGCGAGAACTACGCGGGCTGGGCGCCCGCGTGGATGCTGAGCGCCGTGACCATGACCACCGACAGCGACACCAACCTGGCCACCGCCACCGACGCGCAGATCCGCTTCCTGGGCATGACCACGCCGTCGATTCCCTCGGTGAGCTTTCCGCTGAACAACGCACGCCAGAGCGGCCTGCTGCCGCCGGTGATCGGCTTCGACACCACCAACGGCTTCGAGTACCTGCAGCCGTACTACTGGAACATCGCGCCGAACCGCGACGCCACGCTGTACCCGGAGGTCATGAGCAACCGCGGCGTGAACCTGGGCACCGAGTTCCGCTATCTCGAGAAGGGCTACAGCGGCCAGATTCGCGTGGACGAGATGCCCGGCGACCGCCTGCGCGATCGCAACCGCTGGGGCCTGTGGGCGCAGCACAGCCAGCAGATCGACCCCAAGCCCTTCGGGCTCGATTCGCTGACCACCGCGTTCAACATCAACCGCGTGAGCGACGACGACTACTGGCGCGACTTCTCGCACACGCCCACGCTGACCTCGCGCCAGCTCACGAACGAGGCCGACCTCAACTGGACCAAGGGCGACTGGAGCGGCCAGGCGCGCACCCTGTCCTACCAGACGCTGCAGTACGCGGCCTCGCCGATCACGCCGTCGTACAACCGCGTACCGCAGGTCACGGCCAACTACAACACCTACGACTGGCACGGCCTGGACGTGTCGGGCACGCTGGACTACACGCGCTTCGAGGTCGACCCGACCTACGCGCCCACGCTCAACGGCGTGAAGCAGCCGAACGGCGAGCGCGTGGTGGGCAACCTGCAGGTGAGCCGGCCGTGGGTCACGCCGGGCGGCTTCATCATTCCGAAGCTGCTGCTGCACACGGCCTCCTACCAGCTCGACTCGGCGCTGGCCAGCGGGGCGAGCGCCATCACCAGCGTGGTGCCGACCGTGAGCCTGGACAGCGGCCTGGTGTTCGAGCGCGACGCGAGCCTGTTCGGCCACGCCTGGCGCCAGACGCTGGAGCCGCGCGCCTTCTACGTGCGCACGCCCTACCGCGACCAGAGCCAGCTGCCGGTGTACGACACGGCCGCCAACGACGTGAGCTTTGCCACGCTCTACACGGAGAACGCGTTCTCGGGCAACGACCGCGTGTCGGACACCCACACGCTGACCACGGGCGTGACCACGCGGCTGATCGACCCCGTGACGGGCGCGGAGTCGGCGCGCTTCGGCATTGCGCAGCGCTTTCGCTTCGCCGACCAGAACGTGACGCTGCCGGGCGGCACGGCGGTGACGGACCGCGCGGGCGACTTCATCTTCGGCGGGCAGGTGCACTGGAACGCGAAGTGGAGCGTGGACGGCCTGGCGCAATACAACATGGACACGGGCAAGACGACGCGCGACGCGCTGACGCTGCGCTACATGCCCGCGCAGTACCACACGCTGACGGCCGCCTTCCGCTACCAGGCGGACAGCACGGCCACGGCGAACGACGGCACGAAGACGGTGGACTTCAACTGGCAGTGGCCGCTGAGCGAGCTCACGCGCGGGCTCGTCGGCGGCAAGTCGGCCGCCGAGCCGGGGCGCTGGTATGCGGTGGGGCGGCTGAGCTACAGCCTGCACGACCGCGCGCTGTCCGACAGCCTGGTCGGCGCGGAGTACAACGCCTGCTGCTGGGTGGGCCGCATCGTGCTGGAGCGGCTGGTGTCGGGGCGCGCGACGCCGGACACGCGGTTGATGTTCCAGCTCCAGTTCAACGGCTTCGGCAACATCGGCTCGAACCCGACGAGCACGCTGTTGCAGAACATCCAGGGCTACCAGCCGTTGAACCAGCCCACGCAGGCGCCGAGCCGGTTCACCAGCTACGACTGAGCCGCACGAGCGCGCGTCAGGGCAGCAGTTCGAACTTCAGCTCGGCCAGCGGCATGACTTTTTCTTCGCGCACCATCTTGTATTCGGTGTTCGGGCCCAGCCACTTGGCCCAGATGCGGTCGAGCTCGCCCGACTTCTCCAGCGCGTAGAGCGCGCCGTTCACCTTGGCCAGCAGCGCGGGCTCGTCCTTCTTCATGCCGATGCCGATGGGCTGCAGCACCATCGGGTCCTTGATCATCTTGAGCGCCACGCCGTCGGTCTTCGACTGGTTGACCAGCTTGGTGATGGTCATGGTGTTGGCCACCATGCCGACCGACTTGTTCTGCTGCACCGCCATGAAGGCCGAACCGGTGTCCTGGAAGGTCACGGGCTCGGAACCGTTCATCTTGATGGACATTTCCGAAGTCGAGCCCTTGGTCGAGCTCAGGCGCTTGCCCTTGAAGTCGGCCTTGGCCGTGCCGGGGTCGGAGGCCTTCACGGCCAGCATTTCCTTGGCCACGTAGTACGGGTCGCTGAACTGGATCTGCTCGCCGCGGCTCTTGGTGTAGGCCAGGTTGGCGATGGTCACGTCGACGCGGCCCAGCTTCACCTCGGGCACTCGCGCCTCCACCGACAGCGGCGTGACCTTGGCGGTGAGGCCGAGTTCCTTGGCGACGGCGTTGCACAGCTCGACGTCGTGGCCCACCATCTCGCGCGTCTTGGGGTCGGGGGCGGCGAAGGGCGGCACGTCGGCGAAGGTGCCGCACTTGAGCTCCTTGCGCTGGGCGATGTCGCTCCACTGGTCGGCATGCGCCAGCAGGGACGCCGCGCCGAGACAGGCGCCGAGGGTGACGAGGCGGAAGACGGACTTGTTCGACATGGGGAGCTCCTGGGAGATTGCGAAAAGATGAACGGCGAAAGACCGGTAGGGGACTCAGTGCGCGCGCAGGTCCGACAGGAAGCGCTGCGCGCGCGGATGCTGCGGACTGCCGAAGAAGGTGGCGGGGTCGGCCTTCTCCAGGATGCGGCCCGCGTCCATGAACCACACGCGGTCGGCGACCTCGCGGGCGAAGTTCATCTCGTGGGTGACGCACATCATGGTCATGCCGTCGTGGGCCAGCCCGCGCATCACCGACAGCACCTCGCCCACCATCTCGGGGTCGAGCGCGCTGGTGGGCTCGTCGAACAGCATGGCCGGCGGCTCCATGGCGAGCGCGCGGGCGATGGCCACGCGCTGCTGCTGGCCGCCCGACAGCTGCGCGGGGTAGGCACCGGCCTTGTTCGACAAGCCCACGCGTTCGAGCAGCTGGCCGGCCTTGGCCTTGGCGTCGGCGCGCTTCACGCCGAGCACGCGCATGGGCGACAGCATGATGTTCTCCAGCACCGACAGGTGCGGGAACAGGTTGAAGCTCTGGAACACGAAGCCGATGCGGCTGCGCAGCCGGTTCAGCGCCTTGCTGCTCATGGGCGCGTGGATGTCGTGGCCGTCGAACAGCAGCTGGCCCGACTTCACCTCTTCCAGCCGGTTCACGGTGCGGATCAGCGTGGACTTGCCCGAGCCCGAAGGCCCGCACACCACCACCACCTCGCCCTTCTTCACCTCGGCGTTGATGTCGGCCAGCGCCTGGTAGTCGCCGTACCACTTGTTGATGTCGGAGAACAGGATCATGGGGTCGTCCTTGGGCGTCATGGCAATGTCGCCACGGTGGGTGCGGAGGCGGCCGTTGCGGCGCCGCCATCGACAGTCTTCGCCGGCGCGGCGCCGAGCCGCTTGTGCGCGATGCGCCGCTCCAGCCACAGCGCCAGCTGCGTGAGGCTGAAGCACACGACGTAGTACGTCAGCGCCAGGATGAAGAACACCTGGAACGGCTTGGTCAGCAGCTGGTTGTTGATCTGGTTGGCCGCGAAGGTGAGCTCCTGCACGTTGATCACGTAGCCCAGCGTGGTCTCCTTGATGGTGGAGATGAACTGGCTCAGCATGCTCGGCAGCATGTTGTAGAGCGCCTGCGGCAGGATGACGAACCACATGGTGCCCAGGTGGCTGTGGCCCAGCGCGCGCGCCGCCTCGCCCTGGCCCTTGGGCAGCGACAGGATGCCGGCGCGCACCACCTCCGACAGGTAGGCGCCCTCGTAGATCACCAGCGTGCACAGCATGGTGGTGAAGCCCGACACCTCGCGCCCGATGAGGATGGGCACCAGAAAGTACACCCACAGGATGACCATCAGCAGCGGCACCCCGCGCACCACGAACACCAGCACGGTGGCAGGCCAGCGCAGCAGCCGCCAGGGCGACAGGCGCGCGAGCGCCAGCAGCACCGACAGCGGAAAGGCCAGCACGATGCCCAGCACCGAGAGGATGAGCGTGGCGACGATGCCGCCGAGCGGGCCGCTCGGGTACTGGCCGACCAGCAGCAGCAGCCAGTTGTCGCGAAGAATTTCGTAGACGCTGTACATCGTGCGCTCCGCTTACCTGGCACCGACGATGCGGTAGCGCCGCGCCAGCCAGCCGCCCACGGCCATGATGAGCAGCGAGCACACCAGGTACAGCACGGTGGCCACGCTGTAGGCCTCGAAGGTGCGAAAGCTCTGGCTCTCGATTTCCTTCACCGCGTGCGTGAGTTCGGCCACGCCGATGGCCATGGCCAGGCTGCTGTTCTTGAAGAGCGACACGCTGTGGTTCACCAGCGCCGGCACCGCGTTGCGGATGGCCTGCGGCAGCATCACGTGGCGCATGGCGCCGATGTAGCCGTGCCCCAGCGCGCGCGCGGCCTCGGCCTGCCCCGAGGGAATGGCGCGCAGGCCCGAGCGCATGTCTTCGCTGAAGTAGGCGGCCTGGCACAGGCCGAGCGCGACGATCGACAGAATGGTCTCGGCGTTGTGCACCGACAGCCAGCCCTGCAGCGCGTCGGGCAGCAGGCTGAAGATGCCGAAGTACCAGAACATGAGCTGCACCAGCGTGGGCACGTTGCGGTGGTAGGACACATAGCCCGCCACCGCGCGCTCGGCGATGCGGTTGGTGGTGAGCCGCACCACCAGCAGCACCATGGCCATGGCCATGGCCAGCAGCCACGAGCCGGCCGCGATCTTCAGCGTCTGCAGCAGGCCGTGCAGCAGCATGGCGCCGAACTCGGGCTTCAGCAGGATCGCCAGCAGGTCGAAGTCCTTCATGCGCTGTTCCTTTGCTGGGCGTGCGTGGCTGTCATGGCACCGGGGTGTCAGGCCTGCGGCGTGGTCGACGGAGTTTCAGGCCGCGTGGTCGACAGCCCGCCCGGCACCTGCAGCGTGGGCGTGATTTCCATGTGGCCCACGTTCACCGCGATGGGCGCGGCAATGCAGAAGGCGATGGCGTCGGCGATGTCCTCGGCCTGCGGCAGTTCGAAGCCTTCGACGAAGCGCTTGTGCGTTTCTTCGGAGTCGCCGTGCACGTGCGCGAAGATGTCGGTGGCCACGCGGCCGGGGCAGATTTCGGTGACGCGTACGCGCTTGCCGAAGACGTCGATGCGCAGCTGGCGCGACAGCATGCTCACCGCCGCCTTGGTCGCGTGGTACGTGCTGTTGCCGCCGAAGTTGTAGGCCGCGGCAATGGAGCTGATGTTGACCACGTGGCCGCGGTCGCGCGCCACCATGCCGGGCACCACGAGCCGGCACAGGTGCAGCACGGCGCGAAGGTTCACGTCCACCAGCAGGTCGATGCCTTCGGCGTCGGCCTTGAGGATGGAGCCGGGGCGGTCGACGCCGGCGCTGTTGACGAGCACGTCGAACTCGACCTCTTGCGCCAGCCGCGTGACGGCGGCCAGGTCGCTCACGTCGATGGCGTGCGGAATGCAGCCGGTGCGCGCGGCCAGGTCGGCCAGCTTGTCGGCGCTGCGCGCGAGCGCGTGGACCTTCAGGCCTTCCTTGCTCAGGCGCTCGACGACGGCGGCGCCGATGCCCGAGGAGGCACCTGTCACCAGCGCGGTCTTGTAGTCGGAAAACGGCATCTTGGGTTCTTTCGTTAAGAGGCGGATGAGCGCCTGGAATTCACTGTATCGACGGCCCGTGCGCGGCGCCAAGACGGATTGACTGTGGAGCGATAAGCCGCCCTTATGTCGCCCGGCATATGTGCATATGACCCAAGGGTAAGCACCATGTTCGTGCCTGCCATGCGTGCTGTTGAGTACGCGGATCAGTTTGTCTGGCGGGAGATCGGCACGATGCGCCCCGCCTGCTCGACCACGCCACGCACGGCGCGCGCCAGCTCGACCGCGCCGGGGGTGTCGCCGTGCAGCAGGATCGAATGCACGCGCATCGGGATTTTCTTGCCGGTGTAGCTGGTGACGGTGCCGTCTTGCAGCAGCTGGCGCACGCGCGCCAGCACGGCGCCGCGGTCGTGGATGACGGCGTCGGGCAGCTTGCGCGGCACCAGCAGGCCGTCGTCGCCGCAGGCGCGGTCGGCCAGGAACACGGTGCGCACGCGCAGGCCGCAGCGTTCGGCCGCGCCTTCGATGGCGGCGCTGGCGGAGGTGCTGACGGTGAGCGAGGGGTCGAAGTCGGCCACGGCGCGCACCAGCGGCTCGGCCAGCGCGGCGTCGGCGGCGGCCATGTTGCCGAGCGCGCCGTGAAAGCTCATGTGCGTCATGCGGTGGCCGGCGGTGCGCGCCATGCCTTCCAGCGCGCTGAGCTGGTAGAGCACGCAGGCCACGAGCTCCCTGGTGTCGATCTGCATGGGGCGGCGCCCGAAGCCCATGAGGTCCGGAAAGCCCACGTGCGCTCCCACGTCGACGCCGCGCTGCCGGGCCATGCGCACGGTGCGGTCCATGATGACGGGGTCGCCGGCGTGGAAGCCGCAGGCGACGTTGGCGGAAGAAACGATGTCGAGCAGGGCTTCGTCCTCGCCCATGCGCCAGGGGCCGAAGCCTTCACCGAGGTCTGCGTTCAGGTCGATGTCCATGGGGAGTCCTTCTCTCTGTATCTCTTCAGTCAGAGGGGGTGCAGGTCGATGAGGGGCGTGCCGTAGCCGACCGCGATGCCGCTTTCCACATGGCGCGCGTCGACGATGCCGGCCTGCGGTGCGGTCACGGGCAGCAGCAGCGGGCCGATCTGGAGCAGGCCGATGACCTGGCCGGCTTCCACGCGCTGGCCGATGCGTGTCAAAGGAGCGGTCGCCAGCGGATGGCTGTGCAGGAACGCGCCGACCGAAGGGGCCTTGACCGATACGAGTTCGGCTTCGTCGTCTTCCTCTGGCAGCTCGACGATCTCGTCGCCTTGTCTGCCGAGACGCAGGGTTCCGTGGGGCGTGCGCAGTTCGAGCAGGCCGATGTCTGTGTTCGCCAGCCAGGCTGCCAGTTGGGTGACGCGTTGTGCCGTGTACTGCATGTCAGGCTTTCGGGGCAGTTCGTTCGGGACGGGTGAACAGGCCGCCGGGTGCTCCCCGATGAAGCGCCACCACACGCGCCACCTTGTCGAGCCAGCCGCGCACTTCGTCCAGCGCAGCCAACGCCTCGTCCCACGTGGTCTCGATGAAACGAACCCGGCTGCCGATGGGCGCCTGGCCGAGCCGCCACATGTCGGCCTCGATCACGGTGCCGAACTTGGGGTAGCCGCCCGAGGGCTGGGCGTCGCGCATCTGGACGATGGGCTGGCCGCTGTGGGGCACCTGGATGACGCCGGGCACGATGCCGTGCGAGCGCAACTCCATCGGCGCGATGGGGCGCAAGGCCTCGCCTTCGAGGCGGTAGCCGTAACGGTCGCTCTGGGGGGTGATCTTCCAGTCGGCGGACCAGAAGGCCTCGCGCGATTTGGGTTCGAAGGCCAGGTATTCGGCCGCGGGGAGCACACGCACTGCCGGCACGCCGTCGCGCTGCAGCGGCAATGCGAGGGCGGGAGGAACAAGGCCGAAGCCTGTGCGGCATGGCTGTGTGGCGCCCGCAGCGCGCAGCACATCGCCCCGCCTCAGAGCGCGCCCTTCGTGGCCGCCGAACGCGCCGCGCAACTGCGTGCTGCGCGAGCCCAGCACCTCGGGCACGTCGATGCCGCCGGCCACGCACAGCATCGCTCGGCTGCCGCGCTGCGCACCGCCCTGCGGCAAACCCAGCGTCAGCACCTGGCCGGCGCGGGCCTGGTGCACCCACCAGGGCAGGAGCGGCTGGTCGTCGAGCCGTGCAGCGCAGTCGGCGCCGGTGAGCGCGAAGGCGCAGTCTTCGGCGAAGCGCACCTTGAACGGGAACACCGGCACCTCGACGGCCGCCACGCTCAGTTCATTGCCCAGCAACAGGTTGCCGGCGGCCAACGCCAGGTTGTCCATGGCGCCCGAAGTGCCCACACCCCAGCGCAGGCTGCCGGTGCGGCCCAGGTCCTGCACGGTGGCGAGCGCCGCGGACGAAAGGATCTCGATCATCGGACGATGCCCTCCACGCGAAAGCGGATCATGTCGCCCGGCTGCAGCATAGCGGGCGGGTCTTGCGCCGGGTCGAAGAACACCATCGACGTGCTGCCGATGGTGTTCCAGCCGCTGGGGCCGGCCGAGGCCGACACGCCGGTCTGCGCGCCGCCGATGGACACCGCGCCGCCAGGAATGCTGAGCACCGGCACCTTGCGGCGCGGGGTGGCGATGCGCGGGTCCATGCCGCCCAGGTAGCAATAGCCGGGGTGGCTGCCCAGCGCATACACCGGGTACAGCGGCGCGCTGTGCAGCTCGACGATGGCCTCCACGCTCAGACCGGTGTGCGCCACCACGTCGGCCATGTGCGGGCCGCCCTCGCCGCCGTAGACCACGGGCAGCTCGACCACGCGGCCTTCGCGCTGCAAGGCGGTGGCGGCGGCCCAGGCGTCGTGCAGGCGCCCGCGCAGCGCATCGAGCTGGCGCGGCGGCCGGGTGAAGGTGAGCATCAGGTTGTTCATGCCCGGCACGGCTTCGCGCACCTCGGGCCAGGTCTCGGCCTCGTGGGCCAGCGCCCAGATGCGCTGCTGCGAGGGCAGGCTCATGGCGCCGGGCGCTTCGAACAGCAGCGCGGTGGTGCCGAGCAGGCTGGTGCACGGCGCGTCAGAAGGCGAGGAGGAAGATGCCTGTGCGCTCACGCCGCGCTCCTTTGCTGCAGCCAGCGTTCGAGGTGGTGGATGTCGACGCCGCCGGCGGCAAAGCCTTCGTCGCGCAGCAGCGCGCGGTGCAGCGGCACGTTGGTGGCAATGCCCTCCACATGCGTCTCGGCAAGCGCCAGGCGCATGCGCGCGAGCGCGTCGGCGCGGGTGTCGCCGTGCACGATGAGCTTGGCGATCATCGAGTCGTAGTACGGCGGCACGCGGTAGCCGGCGCCCGCGTGCGAGTCGACCCGCACGCCGAAGCCGCCGGGCACCTGCCAGCCGGTGATGCGCCCGGGCGCGGGCGCGAAGGTGTCGGGGTTCTCGGCGTTGATGCGGCACTCGATGGCGTGGCCCTGGCAGCGCACCTCGGCCTGCGCGATCTGCAGCCGCTCGCCGCGGGCCATGCGCAGCTGCTGCTGCACGATGTCGATGCCCGTGGTCATTTCGGTGACCGTGTGCTCGACCTGCAGGCGGGTGTTCATCTCGATGAAATAGAAGGCGCCGCGCTCGTACAGGAACTCGAAGGTGCCCACGCCGCAGTAGCCGATCTGCCGGCACGCGGCGGCGCAGCGCTCGCCCACCTCGGCCATCAGCGCCTCGTCGATGCCGGGCGCGGGCGCCTCCTCGATCACCTTCTGGTGGCGCCGCTGCAGCGAGCAGTCGCGGCTGCCCAGCCACACCGCGTGGCCGTGGCTGTCGGCCAGCACCTGCACCTCGACATGGCGCGGGTGCAGCAGAAACTTCTCGATGTAGACCTCGGCGTTGCCGAAGGCCTGGCGCGCCTCTTCGCGCGTGAGGGCCATGGCGTCGAGCAGCGCGGCCTCTTCGTGCACCACGCGCATGCCGCGCCCGCCGCCGCCGCCCGCGGCCTTCACGATCACCGGGTAGCCGATGTCGCGTGCCAGCGCCTGCACGGCGGCCGGGTCGCCGGGCAGCGGCTCGTCGGGGCCGGGCACGCAGGGCACGCCGGCCTTGCGCATCGCGCGCTTGGCCGAGACCTTGTCGCCCATGGTGCGGATGCACCGGGCGCTCGGGCCGATGAAGACCAGGCCGGCCTCCTCGATGCGCGCGGCGAAGCCCGCGTTCTCCGACAGGAAACCGTAGCCGGGGTGGATGGCCTGCGCGCCGCTCACCTCGGCGGCGAACAGGATGGCGGACTGGTTCAGGTAGCTCAGCCCCGGCGCGGCCGGCCCGATGCACAGCGCCTGGTCGGCCTGCGCGACGTACAGGGCGTCGCGGTCGGCCTCGGAGTGCACGACCACCGTGCGCAGGCCCAGGCCCCGGCAGGCGCGCTGGATGCGCAGGGCGATTTCGCCGCGGTTGGCAATGAGCACGGTATCGAACATGGCGCGTGCCTCCTCAGTTGAAGCGGAACAGGAGCTGGCCCGCTTCCACTTCCTGGCCCGAACGGGCGAGCACCTGCCGCACGGTGCCCGCGCGCTCGGCGCGAACCTCGTTGAACATCTTCATGGCCTCGACCACGCACAGCAGCTGGCCGGCTTCCACCGCCTGGCCCTGTTGTACGAAAGGCGGCTCGCCGGGGGCGGGCTGCAGGTGCACCACGCCGTGCAGCGGGGCGAGGCACTCGGTGCCGGCCGTGGCCGATGCCGTCGTTTCTTCCAGCGCATGTCGCGGCGCCTTGCGTGCGGCAGGCCGGCTTCGCGCGGCGGGCGCGGCGCCCGGCGCCGACAGCTTCACCAGCCGCAGCGTGCTGCCGTTTTCGCTGAACTCCAGTTCCGCCAGGTCCGATGCGGCCAAAGCGTCGATGAGCGTCTTGATCTGTTCCTGCTTCATGCCCGGGGCTGTGGTGGCCGACGCGTTCCGCGAACGCGTGACGGCATGCATGAAAGGTAACGGGCCGCGGCCACAAAGCCCAAGACGGAATGGCTGTGCCGGGATAAGGGTGGCTTATGACGGGCGCCCTGCCCTGCTCATGACAGTGCCGACAGCTCCGGCTCGGGCGTCGAAGCAACGGTGGCGGCCAGGTCGACCACCAGCTCGAGCAGGATGTCTTTCACGGCTTGCGCGGGCTCCGACAGCGGCAGGTGGTCGGACTGGCACAGCGCCAGCGGCGCCTCGATGACCGGGTCGACGATGGGGAATTGCCAGGCTCCGCAGCTCGCGACCACCTCGCGCGCCATCGACGCGGGCAGGATGGTGGCGCCCAGCCCGTCGGCAATGGCCGCGGTGAGCGTGAAGGCCGATTCGATCTCGGCCACCACCCGCGGCACCATGCCGGCGCGCACGAAGGCGGAATCCACCAGTTTGCGCACCACGTTGTACGGGCGCGGCAGAAAAAGCTCGATGTCGCGCAGGTCGACCAGCTTCACCGGCTGCGAGGGCGCGGGCATCGACGCCGGGCCGACCAGGTACAGCGGCTCCTTGAGCAGCGGCACGAACGCCAGGCCGTGGATGGCCTTGTCGCCGTACAGCACGGCCAGGTCCATGCGGCCGTTCATGATGAGCTCGCTCAGCGTGGTGCCGTAGTTCTCGTTCAGGTAGAGCAGGATGCCCGGGTGGCGCGCGCGCACGGTGCGCAAAAGCGGCAGCGACAGCGCCGAGGCGGCCGTGCCGGGTGCCAGCCCCACCGACACCTGGCCCGAGAGCCCCTCGCCGGCCGCTTCCATGTCGACACGGGCCTGCTCGCACTGGCGCAGGATGATCTGCGCATGGCGGTACAGCACCTTGCCGGCCTCGGTGGGCGTCACGCCGCGCTTGGTGCGCACCAGCAATTGCTGGCGCACCTCGCCCTCGAGCGTGGCCAGTTGCTGGCTCAGCGCGGGCTGGGCGATGAAAAGGACTTCGGCGGCCTGCGTGAGGCTGCCGATGTCCACGATCTTCACGAAATATTTGAGGCGTCGCAGGTTCACGCCTTGTCCCCAAGCAAAACCCAAGCCTAGCACCGCGCTTTGGCGGCGGGTATCGGGGATCGCCATAGTCATAAGCTGCGCCTATACGACCAGTGCAATCTCGTCTTGGCCTCGCGGGGTCGATGTGCGTACCGTTCGGTGCATGCCATCCCCAACCCAGGAAGCCGCGTGACCACCTCCCGCATTGCCGCCCGCGTGCGGCGCATCAAGCCCTCGCCCAGCACCTCGGCCGCCGACCGCGCCAACGAACTGCGCCGCCAAGGCAAGTCGATCGTGAACCTCGTCGTGGGCGAGCCCGACTTCGACACGCCGCCCCACATCCGCCAGGCCGCGGCCGCCGCCATCGAGCGCGGCGCCACGCGCTACACGCTGATGGCCGGCACGGTGGAGTTGCGCGAGGCCATCGCGGCCAAGCTGGAGCGGGAGAACGGCCTGCGCTACGCGATGAACGAGATCATCGCCACCAGCGGCGCCAAGAGCGCGATCTACAACGCGTTCGCGATCACGCTGGAGCCGGGCGACGAGGTGATCATTCCCGCGCCCTATTGGGTGTCGTACCCCGACATGGTGCTGGCCTGCGAAGGCACGCCCGTCACCGTGGCCTGCCCCGAGGCCGCCGGCTTCAAGCTGACGCCCGCGCAGCTGGAGGCCGCCATCACGCCGCGCACGCGCTGGCTGCTGATCAACTCGCCGAGCAACCCGACGGGCGCGAGCTACACCGCCGCCGAGTACCGCGCGCTGGCCGAGGTGCTGGAGCGCCACCCGCACGTGATGGTGATGACCGACGACATCTACGAGCACATCCGCTTCGACGGCGAGCCCACGCCGCACATCCTGGCGGTGGCGCCCGCGCTGCGCGAGCGCACGCTGGTGGTGAACGGTGTCTCCAAGACCTATGCGATGACGGGCTGGCGCATCGGCTACGCGGCCGGGCCGGCGGACCTCGTCAAGGCGCTGGACACGCTGCTGTCGCAGTCCACCGGCAACTGCTGCTCGGTGAGCCAGGCAGCTGCCGCAGCGGCGCTGAACGGCGACCAGGGCTTCGTGGCCGAGAGCGTGGTGGTCTACAAGCAGCGGCGCGACCGCACGCTGGCACTCGTCAACGACATTCCCGGCCTGAGCTGCGCCACGCCGCCCGGTGCCTTCTACCTGTACATCAACTGCGGCGGCCTGATCGGCAAGACCACGCCCGAGGGCAAGCGCCTGGACGCGGACGGCGACGTGGTGATGTACCTGCTCGAGAGCGAAGGCGTGGCCGTGGTCGCGGGCACCGCGTACGGGCTGTCGCCGTACTTCCGGCTTTCCATTGCCACGTCGATCGAGACGCTGGAAGAAGGCTGCACGCGCATCGCGCGGGCCGTGGCCGCGCTGCGCTGACGCGCGCCGGACTCCGTCACCCCAAAAAGAACACAAGGACAACGCCATGCCCTACAAGGCCATTCTGAAGAACCCGTCGGCACCGCAAGCAGACCCCGCCCACATCGCCGCGCTGCACGACATTGCGGTGGCCGCGCTCAGCGACAACATGCACCGCAACATCGGCAGCGTGGGCCTGCAGCCCTACCACCGCCCCGGCCCCAAGACCATGGCGGGCACGGCCGTGACCGTGAAGACGCGGGGCGGCGACAACTTCACGATGATGCGGGCCTTCGAGTTCTGCCGGCCCGGCGACGTGCTGGTGATCGACGCGGGCGGCGACGTGACCAACGCGGTCATCGGCGGCATCCTGTCGTTCTATGCCGCGACCATCGGCACCGTGGGCGTGGTGCTCGACGGCGCCATTCGCGACGTGGCCGAGATCCGCGAGCGAGACTACCCGGTGTACGCGCGCGGCGTGAACCACCGCGGCCCGTACAAGGACGGCCCGGGCGAGATCAACGTGCCGGTGTCGGTGGGTGGCATGGTGGTGAACCCGGGCGACATCGTGGTGGGCGACCAGGACGGGCTGATGGCGTTTGCGCCCGCCGATGCCGATTGGCTGATCGAGAAGGCACGCGCGCACCTGGAGACCGAGGCGCGCACGATACAGGCCATGAAGGAAGGCCGCTGGGACCGCTCGTTCCTGGATGCGCTAGAAGCGCGCTGCGCGAACTAGCACTCCCCCGGGCGTCGCGCACTTCGTGTCGCTGCGCCTTCGCTCACCAGCGCCCACAGCGCTTCCGCCACCGGCGCCATGAGCGCCTGCTGGCGGTACAGGCGAATGTCCACCGGCACGCGCCAGCCGCCCGCGCCGGCGTCGACCAGCGTGCCGCTGCGCAGGTCGTCCGCCACCAGGCTCATCGGCAGCCACGCGAGGCCGCGGCCTTCGAGCGCCATGGTGCGCAGCAGCGCGGCATGGTGCGCCGTGAACACGACCGGGAGCGAGGCGGCGAAGTCCTTGCCCAATTCGCTGTCCTGCATGGCACGCATGATCCGGCCGAGCCCCGAGGCCTCGCTGTAGGCCAGCACGGCGGGCGCCTTGCCAGAGCCCAGCGCATGCAGCGGCGCACCGTTCACATCGGCGGCGGACACCGGCACCAGCACGTCTTCGCTCAATCGCTGCACGGGGTACTGCGCCTCGTCGAGCCGGCCCGGCGCGCCCGCGTGGCCGTGGCACAGCACGAACTGCACGCGGCGCTGCAGCATCAGGTCTTCGCAGGCGAACGAGCTGTCGGAGATGGTCTGGATCGGCCCCATGCTCAAGCGCGCTTCCACGCCGGAGAGCCAGCGCGGAAAGAAGGTGAGCGACAGCACGTGCGTGGCCGCGAAGCTCAGGCTGGCCGCGTCGAGGTCGTGCGCCGCGCGGGCCTTGATGCGCGCGGCTTCCAGGCCGGCCAGCACGTCCTGAGCAGCGGCTGGAAGCGCTTGCCCGCCGCCGTGAGCGCGGTGGGGTGGGCGCTGCGGTCGAACAGGTCGACGCCCACCCACTCTTCCAGCGAACGAATGTGGCGGCTGAACGCGGGCTGGGCGATGGAGCGCGCCTGCGCGGCGCGCGAGAAATTGCCGCTGTCGGCCAGGGCCAGGAAATCTTCCAGCCATTCGAGGTCGAGGGGTCGGTTGCCGGGGCCCATGCGCTGCGCGGTTGAATAGTTGTATGCGATTCGAGTATTGGACGGCTCGCCGCCCGCCGGAAAAAGATGCACCCCTCGGCGCACTTCTCGGCGCACCTCGAACCACAACGGAGACACAGCATGCCATCCATCGCGAATTATCGCGGGATCATTCCCGCCATTTCCTGCCCCTTCACCGCCGACCACCGCATCGACGAGCCGGCCCTGCGCAAGCTGGCGTCGTGGCTCGCCGGCCATGAGGGCGTGGTGGCCGTCATGACCAACGGCCACACCGGCGAGGTGTTCTCGCTGACGCCGTCGGAGCGCGCCGAGGTGACGCGCATCGTGGCCGACGAACTGCGCGGGCGCATGCCGGTGATTTCGTCGATCGTGTGCGAAGGCCTGGCCGAAGCCGCCGAGCATGCGCGCGCCGCGCAGGCCGCGGGCGCGGCGGCGCTCGACGTGATGCCGCCGCACCACTGGCTGCGCTTCGGCTTCACGCCCGGCCATGCGCTGCAGTACTTCGAGGCGATCCACCGCGCCGCGCCCGAACTCGACCTGGTCTGCCACGTGTACCCGGCCTGGACGCGCGCCTCGTACTCGTCGCAACTGCTGGCCGAGCTGGCCCGCCTGCCCTACCTGCAGGCCTTCAAGGTCGGCCAGCGCGACATGAACAAGTACGCCCGCGACATCCAGGCGATCCGCGAGGCCGACGCGTCCAAGGCCATCCTGACCTGCCACGACGAGTACCTGCTGGCCTCCATGGTGCAGGGCGTGGACGGTGCGCTGGTCGGCTTCGCGACCTTCATTCCGCAACTGATCATCGACCTGTGGAACGCGGTGAAGGCCGGCGACCTGAAGAAGGCCATGGCGGTGCAGGCGCTCATCACGCCGCTGAAGGACGCGGTGTACGGCGGCGGCGAGCCGACCGGCGAGGCGCATGCGCGCATGAAGGGCGGCATGTTCCTGGCCGGCGTGCTCGACAACGCCACCGTGCGCCCGCCGACCGAAGCGCCGAACGCGCGCGAGATGGACGCGCTGCGCGCCGCCGTCGAACACGCCGGCCTGTCGAAGCGCTGAGCGCGCCGCGCCCGGCAACGGGCTCCGCGCACCGAAGAAAAACCACCAGGAGACAAGAGACATGCAACGCAACCATTTCCTGCGGGCCACGCTGGCCGCCCTCGCGCTGGCCGCGGCGTCCAGCGGCTTCGCCCAGACCTGGCCCACCCGCGCGGTGCGCATGGTGATTCCGTTTCCGCCGGGCGGCACGCTGGACACCATCGGCCGCCTGCTGGCGCAGAAACTGGGCGAGCAGACCGGCCAGACCTTCATCGTGGAGAACCGGGCCGGCGGCAACGGCATCATCGGCGCCGACGTGGTGTCCAAGGCGCCGGCGGACGGCTACACGCTGCTGTTCAACGCCTCGACCTTCACCACCGCGCCGATGACCATGAAGGCCGTGCCCTACGACGTGGTGAAGGACTTCGCGCCGGTGGCGCTGGTGGCCAAGGCCCCGCTGTCGGTGGCCGTGAACAAGAACCTGCCGGTGACCGACGTGAAGTCGCTCATCGCCTATGCCAAGGCGCACCCGGGCAAGATGACCTTCGCGGTCGGCTCCATCGGATCGGCGGGCCACCTGTCGACCGAGCTGCTCAAGCGCGCGGGCGGCGGGCTCGACTACCTGATCGTGCCGTACAAGGGCACGGCGCCGGCGTTCCAGGACCTGATAGGCGGGCAGATCGACGGCTTCATCGACCCCATCCTCGGTTCGCTGCAGTACCACAAGAGCGGCATGGTGAAGGTGATTGCCGTGACCTCGGCCGCGCGCGCCACCAGCCTGCCGAACGTGCCCACGGTGGGCGAGAGCATTCCGGGCTACGAGTTCTACAGCTGGTACGGCCTGTGGGGGCCGGCGAAGTTGCCGAGCGCCGTCACGCAGCGGCTGAACGCCGAGGTCAACAAGGCGCTGGGCACCGACATGCGCGAGACGCTCAATGCGCAAGGCCTGCTGCTCACGCCCGGCAGCGTGGACGACTTCGTCAAGTTCCAGGCCGAGGACATGGCACGCTCGAAGAAGATCATCGTGGAGGGCAACATCCATGTCGAATGAGCCCACCCCGCATGCCGTGGTCACGGGCAGCAGCGGCGGCATCGGACGGGCCATCGCGTCGCGGCTGCTCGAAGAAGGCTGGCGCGTGAGCGGGCTCGACCTGGCGGCGCCCACGCTGTCCCACGCGGGCTTCGCGCATGTGGCGGTGGACCTGTGCGATGCCGATGCCATCGCGCGCACGGCGGCCGCACTGCAAGACGCCGATGCGCTGGTGCACGCGGCCGGCGTGCTGCGCGTGGGCCTGCTGGGCGCGCTCGACCATGCGGGCGGCGAGCTGATGTGGCGCCTGCATGTCGACGCGGCCACCCGGCTGGCCGACGCGCTCGTGCCCGCGATGGCCGCGCGCGGCCACGGCCGCGTGGTGTTCGTCGGCAGCCGCGTCGCGCAGGGCCTGCCCGGTCGCGGCCAGTACGCCGCCACCAAGGCGGCGCTGATCGCGCTCGCGCGCAGCTGGGCGGCGGAAGTCGCGGCGCAGGGCGTGACCGTCAACGTGGTATCGCCCGGCGCCACGCAGACCTCGATGCTGCAGGACCCGGCCCGCGCGGGCAGCGCGCCGCGCCTGCCGCCCATCGGCCGGCTGATCCAGCCGGAAGAAATTGCCGCGCTGGTGGGCTTTCTGCTCTCGCCGCCGGCCGCCGCCATCACAGGGCAGGACGTCGCCATCTGCGGCGGCTCGTCGCTGCACCGCTGAACGCGTTCTTTTCCTTTTTTTCATCCACCCGAAACCGACCATGAAAATCGTCAACATCCTCGAGTCCACGCGCCCCATCAAGTCGGACATCCGAAACGCCTACATCGACTTCTCGAAGATGACGCTGAGCCTGGTGGCCGTGGTCACCGACGTGATTCGCGACGGCAAGCCGGTCATCGGCTACGGTTTCAACTCCAACGGGCGCTACGGCCAAGGCGGGCTGATCCGCGAGCGCTTTTTGCCGCGCCTGCTGGAGGCCGAGCCCGCGTCGCTGCTCGACGAGACCGGCGAGAACCTGGACCCGCACAAGATCTGGGCCCGCATGATGATCAACGAGAAGCCCGGCGGCCACGGCGAGCGCTCGGTGGCGGTGGGCACCATCGACATGGCCGTGTGGGACGCCACCGCCAAGATCGCGGGCCAGCCGCTGTACCAGTTGCTGGCCGAGCGCTACGGCACCGGCACGCCCGACCCGCGCGTGTTCGTCTACGCGGCGGGCGGCTACTACCACCCCGGCAAGGGCGTGGAAGGCCTGCAGCGCGAGATGACCAGCTACCTGGAGCGCGGCTACTCGGTGGTGAAGATGAAGATCGGCGGCGCCACGCTGGCCGAAGACTGCGCGCGCATCGAGTCGGTGCTGAAGATCCTCGGGCCCGGCCGGCAGCTGGCGGTGGACGCCAACGGCCGCTTCGACCTGGAGACCGCCGTCGACTACGGCCGCGCGCTGTCGCAGTACCCGCTGTTCTGGTACGAGGAAGCCGGCGACCCGCTCGACTACGAACTGCAGGCGAAGTTGGGCGAGGTGTACGCCGGCCCGATGGCCACGGGCGAGAACCTGTTCTCGATGCAGGACGCGCGCAACCTCATTCGCCACGGCGGCATGCGGCCCGACCGCGACTGGCTGCAGTTCGACTGCGCGCTGAGCTACGGGCTGGTGGAGTACCTGCGCACGCTCGACATGCTGAAGACGCATGGCTGGTCGCCCTCGCGCTGCATTCCGCACGGCGGCCACCAGATGTCGCTGGCCATCGCGGCCGGCCTGGGCCTGGGCGGCAACGAGAGCTACCCCGACCTGTTCCAGCCTTACGGCGGCTTCCCCGACGGCGTGAAGGTGCAGAACGGCTACGTCACGCTGCCGCCGCTGCCGGGCATCGGCTTCGAGGGCAAGGCCGATCTCATTGCCGAGATGCGGGCACTGGCCGCCTGAATCGGCGCGGCGTCAGGGCTGGAAACCCGAGCGGCGTACGACGGGCTCCCATTGCTGGCGATACGTTTTCAGCATCTGCGCGGTCTCGGCCGCCGTGCTGACCACGGACGTGATGTACAGCGCGTCGGCCGCCTTCTGCAGGCCCGGGTCTTTCATGACGTCGTGGATCGCACCGGCCAGCAGCTGCACCTTGGCAGGCGTCATCGTGCTGGGCGCGAAGAAGGTGTTCCAGCCGTCGGCGTCGATCTTCATGCCGGCCTCGCGGAAGGTCGGGATGTTGGGCGCGAAGCTCGCGCGCTTCTTGCCCGACACGGCCAGGATGCGCACCTTGCCTGCCACGTGCTGCGCATAGAGCGAGTCGAGCGTGTCGATGGCAATCGGCAGGCTGCCCCCGATCAGGTCGGCCGACAGCGGCGCCGAGCCGCCGTAGCCCTTGATCTGCGGCTGCACGCTCAGCGCGTCGCCCACCATCAGGCCGAAGAAGTGAGGCAGGCTGCCGGTGGCCGGCACGCCGAAAACGGCTTCTTCGGGGTGTGCCCACAGCCGGCCCACCAGGAACATCGCGCGGTCGAGCTGCAGCTTGTTGCCCACCGCCAGCGCGAAGTCGTAGCTGCTGACCTGCGAGACGGGCACGAAGTCCTTGTCGGGGTCGTAGCCGGCGTCCTTGAACACCAGCGGCGCCACCACCATCACGGCGGGGTTGCCGAGCATCAGCACGTTCTGCCCCGCGGGCGTGCGCTTCACTTCCTTGGCCGCGAGCCGCCCGCCTTCGCCGGGACGGTTTTCCACGGTGACCTTCACGCCGAGCCTGGGCGTCAGCCGCTCGGCGATCAGGCGCGCGATGCGGTCGGTGCTGCCGCCGGCCGCATAGCCGACCACCAGGGTCAGCGGGCCGTCCAGCGCGGGCGCCTGCGCGTGGGCGGTGTGCGCGGCGGGAGCGCAAGCGGCCAGGGCCACGCCCCATGCCATGAGTTGTCGCCTGGAAAAGAATGCGGGCATGAAGTGTCCTGCGGGCAGTTGTCGGTGTCGGGGATGGGCACGCGCGCAACGTCTTCACAGCGAGAATCACCCGCCACGTTGTGTTGCTGTTCGTGCAAATTTGTTACCGAGTTATACGGAAGCACAAACAGTTGATCTAATCCATCACCTGTTCGCCGAGGCGGGCGGACCACACTCTTGCCGCCCGTTAACCCATCCGTATGCAAGCTTTCCCCGACGCAGACGCCTTGCGCGCGCCCCGCTCCCTGGACGACCTGCTGCTGTACCGCCTGGCGCGTGCCATGCGCGCGGGCAGCGGCATGGCCACGCGGCTGGTCGAGGGCGGTTTCGGCATCACGCGGCGCGAGTGGGGAATGATCGCCACGCTCGCGCAGGAAGGCGAGATGACCTCGTCCGTGCTGGCCGCGAACCTGCACCTGGACCGCGTGCGCACGTCGCGCGGACTGCGCAGCCTGGTCGAGAAGAAGCTGGTCGAACGACGGCAGGATTCGGAAGACAGGCGCGAGGTGCATGTGCGCCTGAGCGCGTCGGGCCAGCAGCTTTTCGGCCAGCTGTTTCCGCGCATCGCGGGGCTGAACACCGGCCTGCTGGAAGGCATCGCGCCCGCCGACCTCGATGTCTTTCTGCGTTGCCTGCGGCACCTGGAACAGCGCGGCAGCGAACTGGTGGCACAGGGCGCCGTCGCGGAAAAGGCCGACCGGCGCTCGGGCGGCACGCGGCACCGGTGGCCGGAGCGCGGCTGAGGCCTGGGCCTGGCCCGGCCCCGCAGCGTCTTTTTTTGCCTTGTCAGGCTTCGACGTTGAGCGTGCCGCCGATGGGCACGCCGTTGGCGTTGGTGCGGAACGCGCTGTTGCTGTTGCTGCTGCTCGATCCCGTTTCGTTCTTCACGGCGTCGATCTGCTGCTCCGCGCTTTTCTGCATCGCCGCCGCCTGAATCGCCTTCAGCTGCGCCTGCAGCATGGCGAGCTGGGTGTTGAGCGACTCCAGCTGCTGCTGAACCGCCTTGCGCGCATCGCCTTCGGGCGTTTCGACCAAGGTCTTCTGCGTGGCGGTGATCTGCTTTTGCGTAGCGACGATCTGGCGCTGGATCTTCGCGACTTCGGCGGCGGTGCCGCTCCCTGTTCCGGCTGTGCTCGAAGCACCGATGGCGGTCAGCATGGACGTCCTCTGTTGTTGTGTGGATGAAGGACTATCGGCAGGTTCGGGGGGAAATGTAGGGGCGCACAAGCATCGGTTGGGTCGACGAGAGGCGTTGCGTGGTCGGGGCAACCCGTTTCTGCAGATTCGGCAAGACCGAGCCCGAGGTGTGCCTGAAACTGAAACGGACCCCGAAGGGTCCGTTTTCTAGAGAAAAGCCAGCGACGTTACTTGGGTGAGTAGGTCATCTTGGTCACGACCATTGGCGCCTTCGGGTCGAGTCCCTTGAGGAATTGGCCTCGATAAGGGCCTTCGGCCGCCACCCAGAACTCATTGGCGAATTCTTTTGTAAGCACCGAACCGCCAATTGTCATCTTCAGCGAAAGCTTGCACGTATCGAATGTGCCCATCGCGGTTTCCAGTTTTTCACGGCCGATGTAGGTGAGTTCGGCATTCGCTTGCAGGGAAGTCGTCGCGCCACTTCGACCGTTGAGAACCTCTTTTTTCGATACAGAAGTTTGTTGCTTCACGACCTGACCGGATTTGATGTCGACCGGAAACGAGAACGGCGGCTCATAGGTCTGGGTCACGTAAGAAGCATTTCCCGAAGGAAATACGGAAGGGAACGCGGCCGCAACTTTCGGATCGATCGTATTTTTGTAGGTTGCCGACTTTCCGTAGAGCAGGATGTTGCCGTTCGCAAAGTCCTTGTATTCTTTCTTGACAGTGCTTTGCCGATACTGCGCCGAATCGACAGTTTCCGAAGCCACGTTGAAGGCAACCGGATTGGCGCCGGCAAACGCCTCGCGGCCCTCGGTGACGGTCTTGCGGTGGAAGGAGGCCGTCGCGGGATCCGCTCCTGGCTTCACTGCGTCGAATTCCAGAAGCGTGCCTTCGCGGAAATCGGCCTCGTTGAAGCACGGCGCCGAACTGTCTACCACCGCAGGGGCCGGCTGTTCGGGTGCGGGTGAAACCGGCAATGTGGCAAATCCTTCCGGACCTCCTCCGCCACCGCCACATGCGGAAATGAATGCAGCCGCGGCTGCAATGGCAACCAGTCGCGCGCGCGGCATGTTGCTGGTATTTTCTCGGTTCAATTTCTTCTCCCTTTTTAGTGAGTTCCAATTTTGAGGGAGGCTTTCCGCTGGTTGCCGACAGCGACGTTTGGTCTGAGTGAATCAGCATTGCCCAAGCGAGAAAAAGTCACAAACTTTCTCGCTTAATCTCATGAATGGCATTCATGAGAAATGAAAATTTTCAAGTTGCCGAAAGACAGCAAAGGCGCGGTCGAATTCGAAGAGGGAGACGATCCGGTCGTCAGCAAAAGTTGGTATTTATTGGCATCTCTCGCGCTGTGCGAAACAGGCTGAGCGGTCACTGCAGGCTCGATCAACCCCAGATCAGGGCCTCGCGAGGCACGAACTCACACCCCCTGCCTACAATCGACCCCTTCTGCGGCTCGCCGTGACACCCGCAACTCACAAAGGCACCGCATGCAAGACCACTATCTCGCCTTGGGTGTCAGCAGCAGCGCGAGTGCGGCGGACATCAAGAAGGCCTACCGCCAACAAGCCGCCCGGCTCCACCCGGACCGCAACCCTGCGCCGGACGCCGCCACACGTTTCCGTGCTGCCCAGGAGGCCTACGACATCCTTGGCGACAGCGCCAAGCGGGAGACCTACGACAACAACCGCAAGCGCAACCTGCTGGACGATCCACTGCAAACCGCGCGCGGCATCTGGGCAGACTATTTCCACCGGCTCATCTAGGTCTCGATGCACGTATCCCCCTTCTTCCACAACCTGAATTCCGCGTACCTGGCTGAACTCGACGACATGCGCCACGACTCCGAGGGGCATTTCGTGCTGGAGCGGCGGCTGGCCGAGCGGCGCAGCGAGCTCGCGTTCCTGGTTCACATGCTGGAGGTCGCGCCCGAGATGGTGGCAGTCGTGCTGCACAAGGCTTTCCACTTCACGTCCATCCCGGCCATGGACCAGTTGCTCGCTTGCGAGCCCGGAGACCTGGCGGCCTGGGAGAGCCTGCGGAAGACCATCGAGATCGCACCGTGGGCCAGGCCGACCGTGCAGCTGCTGCGTGAGCAGGCCGCCGGCGACCGCTTCCTGAGCGTGGCTGCCGCGCTGGAGTACATGGCGGGCAGCCCCCGGCACGCGCCCGCCCATGCAGGCGACGAAGACGACAGCGAAAAAGACGCGACCAACGCCGACGACGACACGAACGACCGCCAGCCCCTGTCGGCCGACGACCTGGACGACGCCGACGGCCAGACCCGCGAGGACGCTCGCGCCGACTGGATGGCCGACCAGGGTTTCGACCGCAAAGACTGAGCAGACCGGCACGCAAGACATCCACCGCAATGAACCACCTCGCCCTGATCACGAAGACCCGCAGCCTGATTGCCGCAGGCGACATTGCCGGCGCCGAGTCCGCCCTCACCGAACTGGCGGACACCGAGGGCGACAGCGCGCTGATGGTGGTGCTCGACCAGCTGGCGCCCAAGGACATCCTCGCGGTGATGCGCGAGTACGACCCGTCCCGGGAGTCGGTCGTGAGCCTGCTGGTCACCCCCGCACAGTTCGCGCATGCCATCGTGATCGAGAAGCGCTACAAGGACCTCACCCACACGCACCTGCGCGGCATGGTGAACGCCATCGTCTTCCGGGAGGACGCGGACCCGGTGGCGTTCCTGACCGCTGTGGGCGATCTGGAGGGCGGCAGCGAAGCCATGGCGAACTACTTCGCCCAGAAATGGGCGCGCATCGAATCCTTCGCCCGCAGCGGGACCTTCGACACCGCGGAGGAAGACGGCGAGATGCTCTCCGAGACCGAGCTGCTGGCGTCAGCGTATGCCACCCCCCAGGTCTCGCTGGACGAGGTGGCCGACCAGGACTGGATGGAGCTGGCCTGGCGCATGCGCCACGAGTGCCCCGACCTCTTCACCGAGACCTTGCTGGTCCTGCGTGCGCAGGCACGCGCCCATGACCTCGGCGTGGGGGACGACGAAGAGACCGTTGAAGCAGAAGACACGCGCGTGGAGACCAGCGACACCGATCGGGGCCGCAGCACACCGGCGGCACGCGACGACGAGGAAGAGTCGGCGATCTGACGGCGCCAGCCACAGCGACTGAATGCACGATGCCCGCGATGCCCACGCCCCACCACACCGCCCCAGACAGCACCCCCCAGGCCATCGCGCTGTTCGACGGGCGGCCCTTTTTTGAGAAGGCCCTGCAGCATGGCGTGCGCCACGGCATCATCGGGCCCGCGAAGCTGGCCGCCATGTGCCAGGAAGCGCCCAAGGGCATGGTGCAGATCGCGCGTTATTTCGGCACCGAGTACCTGCTTCCTGACCTGGAGCGCGCCAGGGACAGGCTGATCAACCTGGTGAGCCTGTACCTGGAGCACTCGACTGGGGGCGACCTGGACCAGGCCGCCGAGTCCCTGCGGGACCACAGTCTGCTGTCGCGCTCCAAGGGCGGTTCGGACATGCTCAAGGCGCTGATCGCCATGCCCAAGAGCAGCCATTTCGGCATGCAGGCGCATGGGGTCTTCGAGACCAAGCACATCCCGTTGCTCGCCAAGTGGTCGCTGCGCAGCCTGCACGAGTACCGCGCCGAGTGCACCGCCCGCAGCCACGCGACCACCCTGGTGGAAGCTGCCGTGTGGATGGCGGCCCAGCTGGGTATGGATGCCGATGACCTGGAGGATGCCGGCAGAGATGCGGAAGCGGTGGTCCGCACGGCGCTGCTGGTGCGCGCATGCCGACGCAACACCATGCCGGACTGGGCCGCATTCCAGAAGATGGTGGTGGGTCTGCGCAAGAAACATGCACCACGAGCCGGTGACCTGGCGACGCCGGTCCCCATGAGCTTGCCCAGAGATCTGCCGGCAGCCTACCTGGAGGTGGTGCAGTCGGTGCAGGCCTCTGTCATGCAGGACATGCCAAGAATCCTGGATGCCACGCTCGACGTGTACAAACTCTTCGACCAGACGCCGGCCTTCCTGGGCCGCTATTTCTGGTTCGAAGACACCCTGGCCGACCTGGACCATCTCGAGCGCGGCAACAGCGTCTTGTGGGAGAAGGCCACCGAGGGCCACACCGACGACAGTTCGCTGCTGACACTGTTCCTGCGCATCGCCACGCACGGCAAACACACCACGCTACTCACCAGGAAGACCGCAGCCAGCCTGGTCAAGAAGATCCGGACATCGGGCCTCGATACCGATCTGCCCCGGCAGTTCGTGCTGCAGCACGCCCCCGTTCAGTTGCAGGGCGACTACCTGCACCTGTGGAATGCCTTCATCGAAGAGGCCGAGCCCCTCCTGCGCAGCGACCGGGTGCAAGCCACCGAGGATGCGCTGGCGCTGCTGCACCAAGAGTGCAATATCGCCGGGTAGGCCGAAAGCGACGTCGCCGGTGGAAGGTAACCAGCTTGGGGCCGAGCCGCGGCGCGTGCCGAGCACGAGAAGTGTGCGCAGGGCCTAGGGAAGGTCTTGTGCGGGGGCCTCCCGGATTGCGGGAACTCGTGTGCAGGCGGATATGCCTGCTGGCCCTGATGGTTTTCGCTGACGGGATTCCCATCTGAACATCGAGCTTGGCGCTCTTGTTCCCTGTCGGAGTGTTCCCGTCCTGGTCGCGCATCGCTGCGTTACACTTTGAGACATTCAAAACCAACACAACGGCGCATCCGCGTGGGCGCCCTCCGTGCTGCTGAAACCGACACCCATGCAACCCCGAAAAATCCTTGGCCTCGTGGCCTGCGCACTGCTCACGCTGAACCTCGCTGCCTGTGGTGGCGGTAGCGACCGGGCTGCGAGCGCGCCCGTCCTCCCTGCCGCGCCGAACTCGCAGGACTCGCCCGTCACCTACAAAATCGGTGGCACCGTGGCCTATGGGCAGCCCGTCGGCGGGCAGGTCGTCCAGGTCAGGGATTCAACAGGCACGGTCTGCGCCTCTGCGACGACCGCCGCCGATGGCAGCTACGCCGCGGACACCACGCGCTGCGCCCCAGGGTCTGCCGCTGTCTCCCTGCAGAACTACACGACGCCTGCAGGCGCACCGCTCGTTGCGGTCGCGGTTCCGCCGCAGGGTTTCACGGTCATCAGCGGCGTTGTCAACATCGATCCGTTGACCACGCTGATCTCGTACGCGGCCGCCGGCCTCGTCACCGACGCAGCGGTGCTCGTCGGCAATGCGCAGGTGTTGGCGCTGCTGCCGAAGGTCACTCCGGCGCAGTACCAGCAAGCGAGAACGTCGGTGCTGATCGCACCGTTGCTGCAACGGCTACAGAGTGACCATGGGGTCGACACGTCCACCTTCGATCCAGGCACGACGCCGTTCGTGGCGGACGGCCGAGGCATCGACGGCTTCTTCGATGCCTACCCGCTGACCGCCACGCCGACGAGCGTCCAGTTGCAGGCGCCCGGATCGATCGGCCCGCTGGTTCGGGTGATGCTCCCCGTCACGCCGGGCAGCGGTGCCGTCGTGACCTCGACCACGGCGTACAACATCGGCGGCACGACCACCGGACTGACGGCGGGCGATTCGCTCGTCTTGCTGCTCAACGGCGCCAACGCCTTCACGGTCGTCGCCAATGGCAACTTCACGTTTCCGACGCCTGTGGCCAGCACCTATGCGGTCACGGTGGGCACGCAGCCCGTCGGCAAGACCTGCACGGTGTCCAACGGTTCGGGCGCAGGCATCGCTGCCAGCGTCTCGAACATCGCCGTCACCTGTTCCGCGCTGACCTACAAGGTCGGCGGTTCGGTCTTCGGGCTGACCGGCACGCTCACGCTGCTGAACAACGGCACCGACGCGAAGACCGTCAACGCCAATGGCGCCTTCGTCTTCGCCGCGCCAGTCGCGTGGCACGGCGGCAGCAACGTCACGGTCGGCACCCAACCGGCTGGCCAGACCTGTACCGTGACGAACGGCCTGCAACTCAATGTCGCGGCCGATGTCTCCAACATCAACATTCTTTGCGCGACCCATACCTACACCATCGGCGGCACGGTCAATGGATTGAGCGGCACGCTCACGCTGCAGAACAACGGTGCCGATTCGCTCGTGCTCACTGCCGACGGCGCATTCGCCTTCGCGACACCGGTCGCGTCGTCGAGCGGCTACAGCGTCACGGTGAGTGCACAGCCCGCGGGCCAGACCTGCACGGTCGGCAGCGGCTCGGGTGCGAATGTCGCGGCCAACGTCACCAATGTCGTCATCACCTGCGCGACCACGCCGCAACCCGTGTTCATCTACGTGCCGGACTATGGCAACAACCGGGTGCTGGGCTACCGCCTCGACACCAACACCGGCGCCTTCCAGACGATTTCCGGCGGTCCCTTCGCTGCCGGCACCGACCCTCGCTGGGTGTCGACCGCGACCACGCCGGGCGGCACCTTCCTGTACGCCACCAACCAGGCGACCAACGATGTCTCCGGGTATCGCGTCGACATGTCCACCGGCGCGCTCACGCCGCTTTCGGGCAGCCCTTTCGCGACGGGCGCACAGCCTGGGGCGATCACCATCCATCCGGCCGGTACCTTCGCCTATGTGGCCAACCAGCAGGGAGGCAGCGTGTCGGGCTATGCGATCGATCAGGCCAACGGCGCGCTCACGCCCATGACCGGAAGCCCGTTCGCTGCGGGCACGATTCCGATCCGCATCGCCCTGAATCCGGCGGGCACCTTCGCGTATGTCGCGAACCAGAACGGAGGCAACGTCTCCGGCTACCGCATCGATCCAACCTCAGGCGCGCTCACTCCGCTTGCGGGCAGCCCGTTCGCGAATACCGGCAGCCCTCGTTCTGTCACGGTCCACCCGGGCGGTGCCTTCGCCTACGTGGCGAACGACGAAGCCAGCATCTCCGGATTCAACATCGATCCGGGCACCGGCGCGCTCACGCCCATGGCCGGCAGCCCCTTTGCCGGCGCCGACCCGACCTTCGGGTGGCGTGCGATCGCGGTCAATCCGGCGGGCACCTATGCCTATGCGAGTGCGGGCGAGAACGGCCCGCTGCTGGTGTTCGGCATCGACCCGGGCACCGGCGTGCTCACCAGCTTGCCAGGCAACACCTTCCAAGCCAATACCGGCGATGGTCCCCTGTACACGACCTTCGACGCGACCGGCGACTTGGCGTATGTCGGCAACTTCATCACGATCACGCTCGCGCTGACGCGCGTCAATCCGCTCACGGGCGCGCTGACGCCTTTGTTCGACAGTCCGTACAACATCGGAGCACGGCCTTACAACTTGGCGGTGGTAAAGCCCTAATTCGACGGCGCAGCTGCGGTCTGCCGACACCCGGCCCAGGGCCGAGTTCGGCTCTGATTCACGCCGCTCGCGTCGGGCATCACGGCAGTTCGTCGATAAACGCATTGACGGAGCCGCCGTCACGCTGCGTCATGAGTTCTGTTGCCCCCGGCGGTGCGGGTCAATTGATGGGACGTGTTGCGGCTTGCTATGGCTGCTCAGGGGCTGCAGCGTTAGGCACGCCCAAATGAAAAACACGCCGTGAGGCGCGTCCCGGCATCTTGAAAATGCTTGTCCTGGCGGAGAGTGTGAGATTCGAACTCACGGACGCTTTCACGTCGGCAGTTTTCAAGACTGCTGGTTTAAACCACTCACCCAACTCTCCGGAGCCGACGATTCTAAGCCGCCGGCGCAAGCCTCAATCGCCCTCGGGCAGGAAGATCGTCTGCAGGTCGCTCAGGAAGTCGAGCCCGCGCTCGGTCGGCCACACGCGGAACAGGTCGCGCGCCAGCAGTCCCTTGCGCTCGGCTTCTTCCAGCCCGCGCTGGATCGACGTCATCGCCAGTCCCGTGCGTTCGCTGAACTGTGGCAGCGTAAAGCCCTGCTTCAAGCGCAGCGCATTGAGCATGAATTCGAACGGCAGGTCGGCCAGCGCCACTTCGTCGCTCTGCGACACCGCGGCGCCCGCGAGCGCGTTCTGCATGTACAGGCGCGGCTCGCGGTAGCGCACCTGCCGCACGATGCGGTGCGCAAAGCTCAGCTTGCTGTGCGCGCCGGCGCCAATGCCCAGGTAGTCGCCGAACTGCCAGTAGTTGAGGTTGTGCTGGCACGCATGGCCGTCGCGGGCATAGGCCGACACCTCGTAGCGCGACATGCCCTGCGCACCGGTGCGCTCGGTGATGCGGTCGAGCATGGCGTAGGCGATGTCGTCCTCGGGCAGGGTCGGCGGGAACTTGGCGAACCAGGTGTTCGGCTCGATGGTCAGGTGGTAGATCGAAAGGTGAGGCGGCGCCAGGGCCAGGGCCTGGGTCAGGTCGGCGTCCAGGTCTTCCATGGTCTGGCCCGGCAGCGCGTACATCAGGTCGAGGTTGAAGGTGTCGAACGCCTGCGCGGCCTCTTCCAGCGCGGCGATGGCCTGCGCGCGGTCGTGCACGCGGCCCAGGGCCTTCAGGTGCGCGTCGTTGAAGCTCTGCACGCCGACCGACAGGCGCGTGACGCCCGCGGCGCGGTACGCACGGAAGCGGTCGCGCTCGAAGGTGCCGGGGTTGGCCTCCAGCGTGATCTCGCAGTCGGGCGCGAGCTTCAGGCGCGCGCGCACGTCGCTCAGCAGGCGGTCGATGGCCTGCGGCGAGAACAGGCTGGGCGTGCCGCCGCCGATGAAGATGGTGTGCACGGTGCGGCCCCAGATGAGCGGCAGCGCCGCGTCGAGGTCGGCGACCAGCGCGTCGATGTAGGCCGCTTCAGGAAGCCCGTCGATGTCGGCCTCGGTGGTGGCGCGCCATTCGTGCGAGTTGAAATCGCAGTACGGGCACTTGCGCAGGCACCACGGCAGGTGGATGTACAGCGACAGCGGCGGTAGCGCGGCCAGCTGCAGCGGGCCGGGCCGCATCCAGTGCAGCACGTCGTTGGCCTGGGGCGCGCCCGGGGGCTGCGCCGGCTGGATCGGGAAGACGGTGGCCATCGGCGCCTCAGAGCCAGCGCTCGCGCATCAACGCCAGCATGGCCTGCGCGGCGCGGCCGCGGTGGCTGTTGGCGTTCTTCACCTCGGGCGAGAGCTGGGCAAAGGTCTTGCCGAAGCTCGGCAGGTGCATGACGGGGTCGAAGCCGAAGCCGTTGTCGCCCACGGGCGCCAGCGCGATCTCGCCGACCACGCGGCCGACGGCGATGAGCGGCTCGGGGTCGTCGTGGCTGCGCAGCGCGACCAGCGTGCTCACGAGCGCGGCGCGGCGGTCGACCACGCCGTCGAGCTGCTCGAGCAGCGCCTTCACGTTGTTGGCATCGCCCTTGCCGTAGCCGAACCGCGTGGCGTAGTGGGCCGTGTCCACGCCCGGCAGTCCGCCGAAGGCGTCGACGCACAGGCCCGCGTCGTCGGCCATGGCCGGCAGTCCGGTGGCGGCGCTGGCGTGGCGCGCCTTGGTCAGCGCGTTCTCCACGAAGGTGCGAAAGGGTTCTTCAGCCTCGCCCACGCCCAGCGCCGACTGCGGCACCAGGGTGACGGACAGCTCGGCAAATAGCTGCTGGAGTTCGGCGAGCTTGCCCGCGTTGTTGGAAGCCAGAACCAGTTTCATAAGTCAAAAGAGGCTGTAACGCACGTCCGACGTACGTCAGTAGCTATTAATCCGATAGCAGCGCCTGCTGTTGCAGGGCGACCAATTCGCCGATGCCCTTTTCGGCCAGGCCGAGCAGGAGGTTCATTTCGTCGCGCGTGAAGGCCGCGCCTTCGGCGGTGCCCTGCACTTCGACGAAGTGGCCGGCACCGGTCATGACGACGTTCATGTCGGTGTCGCAGGTCGAGTCTTCGGTGTATTCGAGGTCGAGCAGCGGCGTGCCGTCGACGATGCCCACCGAGATGGCAGCCACGTGGCCCTTGATGGGCGAGGCCTTCAGGCTGCCGGCGGCCAGCAGCTTGTTGACGGCGTCCTGCGCGGCCACGAAGGCGCCGGTGATGGCCGCGGTGCGCGTGCCGCCGTCGGCCTGCAGCACGTCGCAGTCGAGGTGGATGGTGCGTTCACCGAGGGCGGCCAGGTCGAACACGGCGCGCATCGAGCGGCCGATGAGGCGCTGGATTTCCTGCGTGCGGCCGGTCTGCTTGCCCTTGGCCGCCTCGCGGGCGCTGCGGGTGTGCGTGGCGCGCGGGAGCATGCCGTATTCGGCGGTGACCCAGCCTTCGCCGCTGCCCTTCTTGTGCGGCGGCACGCGCTCTTCGACCGAGGCGGTGCACAGCACGCGGGTCTGGCCGAACTCGATAAGCACCGAGCCTTCGGCATGGATGGTGAAGCCGCGGGTGATGCGCACCGGGCGCAGCTGGTCGGCGGCACGGCCGCCGCTTCGTGTGAAAGCAGTCATTGTTTGAAACCGGAAAAGAAAAAGGGGAAAAGCCGCGCGCGTCCGCGTGTTCAGGTCTTGCGTGCGGCGGAGCGGCGAATGGCTTCGTTGATCTCGGCGATGGAGCGCTCGATGGCGTCTTCGTCGAGGTCGTCGATTTCTGCGTCGGAAGGCATGCCGGCCTGGATGGTCGAGGCGAACACGCCGTCCTCGATGGTCTCGGTGGACACACCGCTGCGGTCGTCGCCGGCGGCGGTGTCGGGCATTTCCCATTCGAGCGCGATGAGCGTGACGTTGTCGCTGTGGGCGCCGCCCTTGCGCAGCGCCATTTCGGCGAGGTCGGGCGCGGCATCGGACACCGGCTTGCCCGAGGACAGCGTGTGCACGATGAGCGCATCGTCCAGCACGCCCCACACGCCGTCGGAGCACAGCATGATGCGGTCGCCGCGCTGCAGCGGCAGCGGCGGCGAAATGTCGAACAGCGGCGTGGTCGGCGAGCCCAGGCAGGTCAGCAGCAGGTTGCGGTTGACGGGCGAGTCGGCGCCGTGCGGCTTGGGGCGCTCGGCGTGCGAGTGGTCGCGCGTGCGCATCAGCAGGCGGCCGTCGCGCACGACGTACAGGCGCGAGTCGCCGCAGTGCATCCAGGTGGCGGTGGCGTTCTGCAGCACGGCGGCGACCACGGTGGTGCGCGGCGTGTCGAGCATGGCCTTGTGGCTGGCGTACCGCATGATCTGCTGGTGCGCGGCCATGGCCGATTCGGCGAGGAACGCCTTCACGTCCTTCACGGTCGGGCGCGCCTCGCGCTGGTAGAGCGCGGCAATGGTCTGCAGCGCGAGCTGCGCCGCCACTTCGCCTTCCGGGTGGCCGCCCATGCCGTCGGCCAGCACGAACAGACCCGACTCCCGCGTGTAGCAATAGCCCATGCGGTCTTCGTTCTTGACACGGCCGCCCTTGCGGCTGACCTGGAAGACGGAAAATTTCATGATGTCATGCGGGGCGCGTGGTGGGCGCGACAGCCTTGGGCAGGCTCTTCTTGTCGAAGGAGCGGATGTTGTCGATCGACAGGCGCACTTTCTCGCCCACCGTGAGCTTGGTGTAGCGGCGCTCGCCTTCGCGGCTGAGTTCCTTCTGCAGCGCAAAGACGGACTGCGGGCGCGACAGCGGGTCGAGCGACATGCACCACTCGACCACCTCGATCAGGTTGTCGGAGTACACGCCGCGCAGGCGAGACAACGACAGGCTGAGCCGGTCTTTCTCGATGCGCCGCGGCGCGTCGTTGGGCGGGTAGCCCTGCATGCAGGCGTAGATGCAGGCGCCGATGGCGTAGATGTCGGTCCACGGGCCCATCGAGGAATCGCGCCGGTACATCTCGGGAGCCGCGAAGCCGGGCGTGTACATCGGGCGGATGAAGATGCCTTCCTTGCTGAGCACCTCGCGCGCGGCGCCGAAGTCGATCAGCACGGCGCGGTCGTCGTCGGTGACGAAGATGTTGGCCGGCTTGATGTCCAGGTGCAGCATCTTGTATTGATGGACGATGCGCAGGCCGCGCAGGATCTCGTCGAACAGCGAGCGGATGGTCGACTCGCGGAACACCTTCTGCTTTTTCAGGTCGCGCGCCGTGACCACGAAGTCCTGCAGGGTCGCGCCCTCCAGGTAGTTCATGACCATGTAGACGGTCTCGTTCTCGCGAAAGAAATTGAGCACGCTGACCACCGAGGCATGCGAGATCTGGGCGAGCGAGCGGCCTTCTTCGAAAAAGCTCTTCAGGCCGAGCCGGTAGAGCGAGAGCTTCTCGGGCGGCACCTGCGGGTTCAGTTCACCGGGCCCGCGGGTGGCCAGCGACGACGGCAGGTATTCCTTGATGGCCACCTGCTGGCCGTTGGGGTCGACAGCGAGGTAGACAACGCCGAAACCGCCCGCTGAAAGCCGGCGAATCACGCGATATCCGCCAATGACCGTATCGGGTGACAGGGGGGTAGGCTTGACCTTTGACATAATCCGGGAGTTTCGCCCGAAGGCGATGGTGCGGCAAGCGAACGCCGTGCCGACGCCTCGGTGCATGCAAGCAAAAACCACAGTGAGGCGCAATGCCAGTTTACAGCATGACCGGCTACGCCAGCGGCCAAAACGGGTCCGCAGGCAGCCACTCCGAAGCCGAGGCACGGCCTCCCGCCGCGGGTCGGCTCGGGGTAGAAATCCGCTCGGTCAACAGCCGCTTTCTCGATCTCACCTTCAAGTTGCCGGAGGAGCTGCGCCAGCATGAAACCGCGCTGCGCGAGCTGCTCACGGGCAAGCTCAAGCGCGGCAAGGTCGAGGTACGCGCCGCCATCGAGAACACGGCCCAGGCCGGTGTCGTCGAGCCCTCCGTGAAGCTGCTCCAGCGGCTCAACGGGGTGCAGGACACCGTCAAGGCCTGGTTGCCCGGCGCCCGCGAGCTGAGCGTGGCCGACGTGCTGCGCCTGGCCGGCGGCGACAGCGCCGCCCGCGGCGACTGGGGCCCCGACCTGCTCGAGGTGACCGGCAAGGCCCTCGACGGCCTGATGTCGGCCCGCCAGCGCGAAGGCGCGCGGCTCGCCAAGATGCTCGACGCCCACCTGGGCCAGTTGCGCGCCCTGGTGCTGCAGGCCGGCCCGCTGGTGCCGCAACTGGTCGAACAGCAGCGCACCCGCTTCCTGGAGCGCTGGCAGGAAGCCATGGGCCTGACGGCCGGCACCGGAGGAACCCTGCCCGAGGCCGCCCAGGACCGCGCGCTGACCGAGGCCACCGCCTTCGCGATCCGCATCGACGTGGCCGAAGAGCTCACCCGGCTGAACTCGCACCTCGACGAGATCGAGCGGCTGCTCAAGAAGGGCGGCGAGATCGGCAAGCGCCTGGACTTCCTGATCCAGGAGCTGCACCGCGAGGCCAATACCCTGGGCTCGAAGTCGGCCGCGCTGGAACTCACGCGCATCGGCGTGGACATGAAGGTGCTGATCGAGCAGATGCGCGAACAGGTGCAGAACATCGAATGACGAGCGAAAGAATGGACTACCCCGGCAATATCTTCGTGGTCGCGGCGCCCAGCGGCGCCGGCAAGTCGAGCCTGGTCAAGGCGCTCATGGAGCTCGATTCGGCCGTCCAGCCCTCGGTTTCCCACACGACCCGGTCGCCACGCGGCCAGGAAAAGCACGGCCGCGAGTACTTCTTTGCCTCGCCGTCGGAGTTCGACGCGATGATCGTGGCGGACGGTTTCGTGGAATGGGCCCATGTGCACGGTCACAAGTACGGCACGTCGAAGAAAGCCATCGAGGAGCGGATCGCCCAGGGGGCGGACGTCATCCTCGAAATCGACTTCCAGGGTGCGCTGCAGATCCGCAAGACCTTTTCCAACGCGGTGATGATCTTCATCCTGCCGCCCAGCTGGGAAGAACTGCGTTCGCGGCTCGAGCGGCGCGGCGAAGACAGCGCCTCGGTGATCGAGCTGCGCCTGAAAAACGCCGCCGAAGAGATGGCGCGGGCGGGGGAATTCGACTTCGTTATAATCAACGAGTTATTTGAGCGCGCGCTCTTCGATCTCAAGGCGATCGTCCACGCTCAGCGGCTTCGGTACTCCGCACAGCGCCGTGCGCGCGCCGACACATTCGCCGCACTGAACATCCCCTGATATCCGAGCCCTCGCTCACCGACAGAAAGATTCTCATCATGGCCCGCATCACCGTCGAAGATTGTCTCGTCCACATCCCGAACCGCTTTCAGCTCGTTCTGGCCGCGACCTACCGCGCGCGCATGCTGAGCCAGGGCCACGCACCCAAGATCGAGAGCAAGAACAAGCCCGCCGTGACCGCCCTGCGCGAAATCGCCGAAGGCAAGATCGGCCTCGAAATGCTCAAGAAGGTGCCGGGCTGATCTGACGCAGCCCTGCAACGAAAAGGCACCGCGAAGCGGTGCTTTTTTTATGCCCGGACGCGTCCATACAGTGGTCACGCTAAAGTGATAGACATGAGCGCGGTTGCCAAACATCAGTCCCAAGCCCCCAAGGGCCCGCCGAAGCCGAGCCCGGCGGCGCTGAATGCGGCGGCCGCAAGCTTTGCCGCATTGACGGCACGCCTCGACTACCTGAGCCCCGAGGACACCGAGCTGGTGCGGCGCGCATACCGCTTTGCCGACGAGGCCCACCTCGGCCAACTGCGCAACAGCGGCGAGCCGTACATCACCCACCCGATCGCCGTGGCGGCGCAATGCGCTGAATGGAAGCTCGACGCGCAGGCTCTGATGGCCGCCCTGCTCCATGACGCCATCGAAGATTGCGGCGTCACCAAGCCTGAACTCATCGAACGCTTCGGCGCCCCGGTTGCAGAGCTGGTCGACGGGCTGACCAAGCTCGACAAGCTGCAGTTCAACACGCGCGAGGAAAACCAGGCCGAGTCTTTCCGCAAGATGCTGCTGGCCATGGCGCGCGATGTGCGCGTCATTTTGGTCAAGCTGGCGGACCGCACGCACAACATGCGCACGCTGGCCGACGCGCCGCGTGAAAAGTGGGCGCGCATCTCGCGCGAAACGCTCGAAATCTATGCGCCCATCGCGCACCGCCTCGGGCTGAACCAGACCTACCGCGAACTGCAGGAGCTGTCGTTCCGGCACATGAAGCCCTGGCGCTACGCCACGCTGTCCAAGGCCGTGGCCAAGGCACGCGGTCGCCGCCGCGACCTGATCCAGAAGGTGCAGCGCGAGGTCGAGACCGCCTTCGCGTCCGCCGGCATGACGCTGAGGATCGCGGGGCGCGAAAAAACGCTGTATTCGATCTACCGCAAGATGGAAGAAAAACACCTGAGCTTCGCCCAGGTGACCGACATCTACGGCTTTCGCCTGATCGTGCCGAACGTGATCGCCTGCTATACCGGCCTGGGCATCCTGCACCAGATGTACAAGCCGCTGCCGGGCAAGTTCAAGGACCACATCGCGATCGCCAAGCTCAACGGCTACCAGTCGCTGCACACCACGCTGGTGGGCCCGGCCGGCGTGAGCGTCGAGTTCCAGCTGCGAACCGAGGCGATGCACGTGGTGGCCGAATCCGGCGTGGCGGCGCACTGGCTGTACAAGGCGGCCGAACCCAATGCGGCCAGCAACGACCGGCTGGGCACCAAGTGGCTGCAGTCGCTGCTCGACATCCAGGACGAAACGCGCGACGCCGCGGAGTTCTGGGACCACGTCAAGGTCGACCTGTTTCCGGATGCGGTCTACGTGTTCACGCCGAAGAGCCAGATCATGGCGCTGCCCCGCGGTGCCACGGTGGTCGACTTCGCGTACGCCATTCACAGCAACATCGGCGACCACACGTCGGCTGCGCGCATCAACGGCGACCAGGTGCCGCTGCGCACCGAGCTCAAGAACGGCGACGTGGTCGAAGTGATCACGGCGCCGGTGTCGACGCCCAATCCGGCCTGGCTCGGGTTCGTGCGAACCGGTCGGGCGCGCTCCAAGATCCGTCATTACCTGAAGACCCTGGCACACACCGAGTCCGAAGGCCTGGGTGAAAAGCTGCTGGCCCAGGCGCTGCGCGCTGAAGGGTTGAGCAAGCTGCCGGAGAACGACGACGAACACCAGCCACTGTGGGAAAAGCTGCTGCGCTTCACCGGCAACCGCACCCGCTCCGAACTGCTGACCGACATCGGCCTTGGCAAACGCATCGCCAGCATCGTCGCGAAGCGGCTGGTCTCCATGCTCTCCGAACTGGGCGAGCGGCCCGACGCCCTGCTGCTGAGCCGCGAGCGCTTCATCTCGCACGAGACCGTGTCCCAGGGCGCTGTCACGCTCGACGGCAGCGAGAACTCATCGGTGCGTTTCGCGCTGTGCTGCCGTCCCATTCCCGGAGACCAGATCGTCGGCTACCTCGGGCATGGCGAAGGCCTGGTGGTGCACACCGACGACTGCGGCGTCGGCCAGCGGCTGCGCCACAAGGACAGCGAACGCTTCTTCGCAGTCGAGTGGGCGGACGAGCCCACGCGCCCCTTCGAAACCGGCGTGGTCATCACCGTGCGCAACGACAAGGGTGTGCTGGCGCGGGTCGCGGCCACGCTGGCCGATGCGGAAGCCGACATCACGCACGTGGAAATGGCCGACGAGACACCGCAGGATTCGACCGACCTGCGTTTCGTGATTGCCGTGCGCGACCGCGCGCACCTGGACGCCGTGCTGCGCTCAGCGCGCCGGACCGCGTCGGTGCTGACGGCGTCCCGGACTGTTCCCGCGCCCTGAGACCTGCGGTTTCTAGGCCGCGGCCGGGCGTGGCGCGGGATAACTCACTGAAAGAATTTCGATCTCGTGCGCGCCGCCCGGCGTGACGAGCTTGACCACATCGCCCTCGCGCGACTTGAGCAGCACCCGCGCGATCGGGGAAATCCAGCTGACCTGAGCGTTCGCGCTCTCCGCCTCGTCGATCCCGAGGATGGTGACACTGCGTTCCTCGCCCGTCTCGTCCACATAGCGGACCGTGGCACCGAAGAAGACCTGATCACGGCCATGGTGCACCGACGGATCGGTGATCTCGGCGACCTCGAGGCGCTTGGTGAGAAAGCGGACGCGGCGGTCGATTTCGCGCAGGCGCTTCTTCCCGTAGAGATAGTCGCCGTTCTCGGAACGGTCGCCGTTCTTGGCGGCCCAGTGCACCGTCTCGACGATTTTCGGGCGCTCCTCGTCCATCAGGTGCAGCAGTTCGTCGCGCAGTCGCGCGTAGCCGTGGGGGGTGATGTAGTTCTTGCTGCCCGCGGGCAGCGGCGGCAAAACGCCACCGGCGCCGTCATCGTCTCCGTCGGAATCCGTTTCCTTGGTGAATGCCTTGCTCAACGCAAAATCCTCCAAAAAGAAAAAAGCCCGGAAGACGAATCTTCCGGGCTTTTCATGTAGTGGTGCGGCTGGCAGGAATTGAACCCACGACCCCTTGGTTCGTAGCCAAGTACTCTATCCAACTGAGCTACAGCCGCACAGCTTGCAATTATAGCCCGCTTTTCTCGACCTTTTTGACTCTGCTTAGCCGGATACACGCAGGCTTCACAAAAGAAAAATGCCCGGGAGACGAATCTTCCGGGCATTTTCAGAGTTGGTGCGGCTGGCAGGAATTGAACCCACGACCCCTTGGTTCGTAGCCAAGTACTCTATCCAACTGAGCTACAGCCGCTAAGCCTTCGATTATATCCCGTTTCGTAGAGCATTCCCGCAGCGAAGCGGAAACGTTGCCAAAACCTGATGCAAAAAGAGGCGGTGGTAGGCCGTGATGGGCTTGAACCATCGACCAACGGATTATGAGTCCGCTGCTCTAACCAGCTGAGCTAACGGCCCACGCGGCCCGATTCTATTCGCGGCGCGCGGCCTACTTGCGATGGCTCAACGCGTTGGTCACCAGGCGCGACGTGATGTCGACGATCTGGATCATGCGTTCATAAGGCATGCGCGTCGGCCCGATCACGCCCAGCGTGCCTACGACCTGCCCGTCGACCTCGTAATTGGCGCTCACGATGGACAGCTCTTCGAACGGCACCACCTGGCTTTCGCCGCCGATGAAGATGCGCACGCCTTCGGCCTTGCTCGACACGTCGAGCAGCCGCATGAGCTGGGCCTTCTGCTCGAAAAGCTCGAAAGCGCGGCGCAGCTGGCCCATGTCGCTGGAGAAGTCGCTCACCGCGAGCAGGTTGCGCTCGCCGGAAATCACGACGTCGTCTTCCTGCGCTTCGGTCAGCACTTCGGAGCTGACCTGCACCGCCGCCTGCATCAAGGCGGCAATCTCGCCGCGCAGCGTTTCGATCTCGGACTGAAGCTTGTCGCGCACCTGCTCGATGGTCAGGCCCGCATAGTGCGCATTGATGTAATTCGAGGCTTCGACCAGTTGCGACTGCGAATAGTCGGCCTCCGGGAAGATCACCCGGTTCTGCACGTCGCCGTCGGGCGAGACGATGATCACCAGCAGCCGCTTTTCGGAAAGGCGCAGAAACTCGATCTGCTTGAACACCGAGGCACGCCGCGGCGCCATCACCACGCCCACGAACTGCGACATGTTCGACAGCAGGTTGGCTGCGTTGGCAATCACCTTCTGTGGCTGGTCGGGCGCGAGGCTCGGCGCGGTCATGTGCTCGCGCTGGGCAGTCAGCATGGTGTCGACGAACAGGCGGTAGCCGCGGTGCGTCGGGATGCGGCCCGACGAGGTGTGCGGGCTGGCAATCAGCCCCAACCCCTCGAGGTCGGACATGACGTTGCGGATGGTCGCGGGCGACAGGTCCAGCCCCGCCGAACGCGACAGCGTGCGTGACCCGACGGGTTGCCCGTCGGCAATGTAGCGCTCGACGAGCGTCTTGAGCAGCAACTTGGCACGGTCGTCCAGCATTGCAAGATTTTAGTGTTGTAATTTGTGAGATATGACCTCTCGCTTCCGTTACGTCGCCCTGATCGGCAAATACCAGGCTTCCGGCGCCCGAGCGCAGGCGGACGCCCGCGACGGGGTGATGGAAGACATTGGCACGTTCCTGGAATCGCAGGGCTGCACGGTTTTCGTCGAACGCTCGACCTGCGAAGAGGAAGATCAAGACGAAGGCGCCCCGACGCATCCGCGCTACGAAGCCCTGTCGGTCGAGGAAATCGGCCAGCGCTGCGACCTCGGCCTGGTGGTCGGCGGCGACGGCACCATGCTCGGCATCGGCCGGCAGCTCGCGAGCTACGGCATTCCTTTGATCGGCATCAACCGGGGGCGCCTCGGCTTCATCACCGACATTCCGCTGGACAACTACCAGGCCACGCTGATTCCCATGCTGGCCGGCGAATACGAGGAAGACCACCGCAGCCTGATCCACGCGCGCGTCATGCGCGACGGCGTCTCGGTGTTCGACGCGCTCGCCATGAACGACGTGGTGGTCAACCGCGGCGCCACCTCCGGCATGGTCGAGTTGCGCGTGTCCGTCGGGCGGCACTTCGTGGCCAACCAGCGCGCCGACGGGCTGATCATCGCGACGCCCACGGGCTCGACGGCCTATGCGCTGTCGGCCGGCGGCCCGCTGCTGCATCCGGCGGTGCCGGGCTGGGTGCTGGTGCCCATTGCGCCGCACACGCTGTCGAACCGCCCCGTGCTGCTGCCCGATGCAGACGAGATCGTGATCGAGCTGGTCGGCGGGCGCGACGCCAGTGCCAATTTCGACATGCAGTCGCTGGCCTCGCTCGCCATCGGCGACCGCGTGGTGGTGCGCCGCTCCGACTTCCGCGTGCGCTTCCTGCATCCGCGCGGCTGGAGCTATTTCGATACCTTGCGCAAGAAACTTCACTGGAACGAAGGGGGCTCCTGACATGGCGCTGCGACGCATCGCACTGCGCGACTTCGTGATCGTGCGATCACTCGAACTCGACCTGTCTGGCGGCTTCACGGTCTTGACCGGTGAAACCGGTGCGGGCAAATCCATCCTGATCGACGCACTGCAACTGGCGCTGGGCAACCGCGCCGACGCCGGTGCGGTGCGCGAAGGTGCCGAGCGGCTCGACGTGAGCGCGGAGTTCGACGCCGACCCGGCCATGGACACATGGCTCGACAAAGGCGGCTTCGAAGCCGGCGACGCCCTGCTGCTGCGCCGTACCGTCGATCTGCAAGGCCGCAGCCGCGGCTGGATCAACGGCAGTCCGGCCACGGCCACGCAACTTCGCGAGCTTGGCGACCACCTGCTCGACATCCACGGCCAGCACGCCTGGCAGAGCCTGACACGGCCCGAGGCCGTGCGTGGCCTGCTCGATGCCTATGCGGGCGTGCGTACCGACGCGCTCGACGCCGCATGGCACGGCTGGCGGCAGGCGCTTTCGTCGCTCCAGCACGCGCGCTCGGCGCAAGACTCGCTGCAGCGCGAACGCGAGCGGCTTCAGTGGCAGATTTCCGAAGTCGCCAAGCTCGCGCCCGGCGCCGACGAATGGGAAGAGCTGTCGACCAACCACTCGCGCATCTCCAACGCGCAGGCCTTGATCGATGCGGCCCAGGGTGCCAGCCAGGCGCTGGAAGACGACGACCACGGCGCGCTCGCCGCGCTCACGCGCGCGGCGACTCTGCTGCAGAACTGCGAACACATCGAGCCCGAGTTCCGCAACCTGGGCGAAGTGCTGGCCTCCTGCGTGGCACAGGCCTCCGACGCGGCGCATTCGCTGCACGGCTACCTGCGCGACGCCGAAGCGGACCCCCGCGGCCTGGCCGAACTGGACGAGCGCATGGGCCTGTGGATGTCGCTCGCGCGCCGGTACAAGCGCACGCCCGCCGACCTGCCGGCGCTGCTGGCCGGCTGGCAGGCCGAGCTGCAGGCGCTCGACGCACAAAGCGATCTCGAAGGCCTGGAGCGCGCCGAAGAGGCCGCGCAGCAGGTCTACATGAAGGAAGCCAAGGCCCTCGGCAAGTCGCGCAAGCAGGCTGCGCCGCGCCTCGCGCAGGCCGTGACGCAGGCCATGCAGGGCCTGGGCATGCAGGGCGGACGTTTCGAGGTCGAGCTGCAGCCGCTGGCGCAGCCGGGCCGCGCCGGCCTTGAAGAAGTGACGTTCCTCGTGGCCGGCCACACCGGCAGCACGCCGCGCGCCATCGGCAAGGTGGCCTCAGGCGGCGAACTGTCGCGCATCGCGCTGGCCATCGCCGTGACGACCAGCCAGCTCGGCGCCGCACAGACGCTGATCTTCGACGAGGTCGACGCGGGCGTCGGCGGCGCTGTCGCCGAGACGGTCGGCCGGCTCATGAAGCAGCTCGGCCGCGACCGCCAGGTGCTCGCCGTGACCCACCTGCCGCAGGTGGCCGCCTGCGCCGACCACCACCTCGTGGTCGCCAAGCGCCAGACGGCGGCCGCCGGCAAGGAGGGCCCGCGCACCGAGAGCGGCGTGTCGCGCCTCGACGACGACAACCGCGCCAGGGAAATCGCCCGCATGCTGGGCGGCGAGAAGGTCTCGCAGACCTCGCTGGCCCACGCCCGCGAGATGCTGGGCCACAAGACCTCCGTGACCGCGCCATGAACCTCGATCTCGTGCTCATCACGGGCATGTCGGGTTCCGGCAAGTCGGTGGCCCTGCATGCCATGGAAGACGCCGGCTACTACTGCGTCGACAACCTGCCGCCCGAGCTGCTGACACCCTTCATTGCCCTGCAACACGAGCAGGAAACCCCGCGCGTGGCCATTGCCATGGACGTGCGCAGCGGGGTGTCGCTGCCGATCGTTCCGCAACAGCTCGAAGCGCTGCGGCGCGACGGCGGCATTTCGCTGCGCTCGCTGTTTCTCGACGCGACCACCGACGCCCTGCTGCGCCGCTATTCGGAAACCCGCCGCCGCCACCCCCTGTCGCGCCAGGAAGGCCGCACCGACGTGCCCGAACAGCATCGCGTGCTGATGCAGGCCATCGAACTCGAGCGTGAACTGCTGGCCGACCTGCGCGACGGCGCCGACGTGATCGACACCAGCCTGATCCGGCCGGCACAGCTGCAGAGCTACATCAAGTCGTTGATCTCCGCGCCGCAGAACGCGTTGACGCTGGTCTTCGAGTCGTTCGCCTTCAAGCGCGGCGTGCCGCTGGATGCCGACTACGTGTTCGATGTGCGCATGCTGCCCAACCCGCACTACGTGCCCGCATTGCGGCCGCTCACCGGCCGCGACGAGCCGGTGATCGAGTGGCTGCGCGAGCACGACGACGTGGCGCGCATGTACGACGACATCGAGCAGTTCCTGTCTCACTGGATCGATGCGCTGGCGCGCGACCATCGCAGCTACGTCACGGTGGCGATCGGCTGCACCGGCGGGCAGCACCGCTCGGTGTTCCTGGTCGAGCAGCTGGCGCGGTCTTTCGGCGCGCGTTGGGGTGCGCTGAAGCGCCACCGCGAACTCGACGCGACCTGAGGGTCGCCAGCCTCTAGGGACTCAGGGACTCTTGGTCTCGCTGCTCTCCAGCAGCTTGCGCATCGGCGCCGGCAGCCCCAGCCGGCTCCATTCCTCTGCCGCGATCCAGCGTGCGCCTTCGCCTTGCGGCTGGGCGCCCTGCAGTTGCACGGGGTGCAGATGCAGGTCCTTGTGGGTCAGCACGTGCACGAAAGCCGGCAGCTCTTGCACATCGCGCTGCGCGGCGGCAGGCAATGCGGCGAGCAGTTCGTCGCGGCTGTCGAACACGGGCAGGCAATAAAGCCCGGCCCAGATGCCCTTGGCCGGGCGCTTTTCCAGCCAGACGCGGCCCTGACCATCGCGCGCGAGCAGCACCCAGAGCGACTGGGCGCTGCGCTTGAGCTTGCGGGTCTTCACTGGATAGCGCTCGGGCTCGCCTTCGCGCAAGGCCACGCAGCACTTGTCGACCGGGCAGATCATGCAGCTGGGCTTGCGCGGCAGGCACACGGTCGCGCCCAGGTCCATCACCCCTTGCGTGTAATGCGCGATGGCTTCGCGCTGTTCGGCAGGCGGCAGCAATTGCGTCGCCAAGTCCCACAGCGCGCGCTCCTGCGCAGCCGAAGACATGTCGCCCGCAAAGCCGAGCACGCGCGTCAGCACGCGCTTCACGTTGCCGTCGAGAATCGCCACGCGCTCGCCGAAGCAGAAAGCGGCAATCGCTGCGGAGGTCGAACGGCCGATGCCGGGCAAAGTGACGAGCTCGGCCGCCGTGTGCGGAAACTCCCCGCCGAAGCGCGCGACCACGTCCTGCGCGCAGCGGTGCATGTTGCGCGCACGGCTGTAGTAGCCCAGGCCGCTCCACAGGCCGAACACCTCGTCTTCCGTGCCCGCGGCCAGTGCCTTCACATCAGGAAACCGTTCGAGAAAACGCGCGAAGTAGCCCAGCACCGTCGTGACCTGCGTCTGCTGGAGCATCACCTCCGACAGCCACACGCGGTAAGGGTCGCGGGTGTTCTGCCACGGCAGCTGGCTGCGCCCGTGCGTGCGCTGCCAGCGCACGATCTGTGCAGCGAAATCGGGCGGCAATGGCGAAGAGGCAACCGCCTCGGCGGCGGAACGTTCAGGCCGCACGCAATTCGCCGACCGTGGCCATGGGCGGCGGCTTTCCCGGCTGCGCGATCAGTGACGTGAACTCGCTCAGCCGGACATGCAGCTCGGCCAGGTCGCGCTCCTGCGCCGCCAGCTCGACCAGGCGCTCGTCCAGGTTGCCGGCCGCGCTCTGGATGCGCTCGATGGCCTCGATGCGCTTGCTGAAATTGCGCCGGCGCTCCTTCAGCTGCGCATCGATCTGCGCACTCGCGCCCTTGCTCCAGCGCTCGACTTCGGTCATCGCGGCTTCGTTGACGAGCCGCAGGCGGCTGGCCAGCGCGCGTACCAGCTTGTCGCAGAAATCGGCCTGCGCCAGCTTCAGCAGGTTGCCCACGCCCAGGTAGTGGATGTGGCTGCGTTCGATCTGGCTGAGCTCCTGCTCGAAGCCCGTGAGATCGGGCTCTGCCGGCGCCTGCAGCGTGAAGCCCTGCTCGGCGTTGAGCTGGCGGAAGGTGGCGTGCAGCATCGACTGGATCTCGGCCGTGGTCGCCTGCACTTCGCGCAGGTTGTTGCGCAGCGAGTCGAAAGTCTCGGCGTACACCTTGCGCACGTTGAACTTGACGCCCGGGCGCTTGAGCGCAGCCGACAGCCGCACCATGTCGGCCTTGAGCGCGGTGCGCCCGAGCACGGCGTACACCTCGCGCAAAAGCTTGCCCTGCACCGAACGCAGCGCCAGGATGCGCGTGTTGCTGCCCTCGAACTCGGCGTGTTCCTGGTCGATGCGCGCGCGCATGTGGCGGATCACCGAGACGTTCTTGCCGCGCAAGCCCTGCAGTTCGAGCGCCTGCTCGGACAGGTCGCGCTGGCGCACCTTCAGGATGCGTTCGGCTTCGGCACGCAGCGCGGTCATGCCGGCATCGACCGCGAGCCGCAGCATGGTCTCGCGCTTGCCGAGCACGCCTTCGCCCAGCAGCGATTCGAGCGCCGGGAGGCGGCTGGCCTGCAGCAGTTGCGCATCGTTCTGGATCTTGGCCTGCAGCCCCTTTTGCGCCGACACCGGCAGCACCTGCGCCAGAGGCACTTCGAGCAACCGGGCCGCGCCTTCGCGCTGGCGCTCGATCTGCTGTTCGATGTGCGCGGGCGTGCTCAGCGTGTCCCACATCGTGTCGATCTTGTTGAGCACAACGAAGCGCGTGTCGCTGCCTTCGTCCTCGGTGATCAGGTGTTCGCGCCAGATCGAAAGGTCGGAGCGCGTCACGCCGGTTTCGGCGCCCAGGATGAACACCACGGCATGCGCCTGCGGAATCAGGCTCACCGTGAGTTCGGGTTCGGCGCCGATGGCGTTCAGGCCCGGGGTGTCGAGAATCACGAGCCCCTGTTCCAGCAACGGGTGCGGCATGTTCAGCACCGCGTGGCGCCAGCGCGGGATTTCGACGCGGCCTTCGGCGTCCTGCACCGGGTTGTCGTCGGGTGTGTCGTCGTTCCAGAAACCCAGCGCGCGCGCTTCCTCCTTGCCGACCCAGCGCACCTCGGCCACCTTGCCCATGGCCTGCGCAAGCTGCTCTGCGTTGCCGACGTCGATCGCAATCTCGGTCCAGCGCGCGGGCTTCTCGCGCCAGTGGGCGAGCGAATGCGGCTCCATGCGGGTCTCGATCGGCAGCAGGCGCAGCTTGGGCGCCAGCGCGGGGTCGTAGCCCAGTTCGGTCGGGCACATCGTGGTGCGGCCCGCGCTCGCCGGCATGATGCGGCGCCCGTAGCCGGCAAAGAAGATGGCGTTGATCAGCTCCGACTTGCCGCGCGAGAACTCGGCGACGAAAGCGACCATGACCTTGCTGGTGCGGATCTGCGATTCAAGCCCGCGCAAGCGCTCGGCCACCGACTGGTCGAGCAGCTCGTTCTCGGTCAGCCAGCGGGACAGCCACTGCAGCCGGCGGGCAAAATTGCTTCGCCACGCGCCGTGCTGATCGAGTTGTTGGTTGAAAGAGCGGCTCAAGGGGGAATGTGTAAGAAAGAGCTTACAAATATAGCATCGGCAGGCGTGCAACAACCGTTTCCTGGATATTCCGTTGGCGGTGTTGGCGGCGTCCCACGCTCATTTCTGGCACTGGGGACAGTAAAAGGTCGAGCGCTGCCCCTGGCGCAGCAAACGAATAGGCGTTGCGCAGACCCGACAGGGCTCGCCAGCGCGGCCGTAGACGGTCGCTTCGAGCTGGAAATAGCCGTTCTTGCCGTCCACGTTCGAGAAGTCGCGCAGCGTGCTGCCGCCCTTCTCCACCGCCCGCGCCAGGATCTCGCGCACGGCCGCATGCAACTTCGCCGCGCGCGGACGGCTGATGCGCGCAGCCGAGAGCGTCGGCCGGATGCCCGCCTGAAACAGCGCCTCCGACGCATAGATGTTGCCCACCCCCACCACCACATCGCCCGCCAGCAGCACCTGCTTGACGGCGCTCTTGCGCTTCTTGAGCCCCGCGTGGAAGGCATCGAGGTCGAAGGCATCGCCCAGCGGCTCCATGCCCAGTCCGCCGAGCAGCTTGATGGCCCAGGGGGCGTCTTCATGGTCGACATAGACCACGGCGCCGAAGCGGCGCGGATCGTTCAGCCGCAGCGTGCCGCGGTCGGTCACCAGGTCGAAATGGTCGTGCGTGCCAGGCGCGGGCAATGCCATGTCGAAACGCAGGCTGCCCGACATGCCCAAGTGCAGCAGCAGGATGCCGCGATCCAGGTCGATCAGCAGGTACTTGCCGCGGCGGCGCACCTGCAGCACATGGCGCCCGACCAGCGCCTCGGGCAACACCATCAGGGCCCACCGCAGCGGCTTGCCGATGCGCACCGCGTCGATGCGCGCGCCGGCAATGCGGTCGGCAAAACCGCGCCGGGTGACTTCGACTTCGGGTAATTCGGGCATGAAAAGTAAATCTCCGGCAAACGCGAGCGGCAGCGAAGCCCCCGCGCGGCGCTCGTTCAAAAGCCTGGATTATTATGGTCAGATGAATCTTTCGCCCCGCCGACACCGCCTTGCGGCGGCCGCGTCTCTCGCCTTGCTGGCTTGTGCCGTTCACGCACAGACATCCGATCCCGCAGCCCCCACCAGCCCCGCGCCGGTCATCGAGCGGTCCGCACCGCCGAAGCCGGCGGCCAGGCCGCGGGTGGTCGCTGCCAAGCCGGCGAGCGAGCCCGAAGCACAGCCCTCGGCGCTCACCGCCGACCTGTTCTACGAAATCCTGATGGGCGAGCTGACCACCCGCACGGGCGACCCCGGCTCTGGTTACGCACTTGTGCTCGATGCCGCACGCAGGCTGCGCGACGGCAAGCTCTTCCAGCGCGCGGTCGAGATCGCCCTGCAATCGCGCTCCGGCGACGCGGCCCTTGCCGCGGCGCGCGCCTGGCAGGAAACCCTGCCGACCTCGCGCGATGCCCGGCGCATCGAATTGCAGATCCTGATTGCGCTGAACCGCATCGGCGAAACGGTCGAGCCGCTGCGCGCCGAGGTGGCAGCCACCTCGCAGATCGAACGCCCGCTGCTGATGGCCGTGATCACGCGCAACTACTCGCGTGCCTCGGACAAGAAGCTGGCCGCCTCGGTGGTCGAGCAGGCGTTGGTCGACGAACTCAAGAGCCCCACCACCGGCGGCCTGGCATGGGCCACCGTCGGACGGCTGCGCCTCAATGCCGGTGATGTGTCCGGCGCCCTGGACGCCGCGCGCAAGGGCCAGGACATCGACCCCGCCTCCGACGCACCGGCCGCGCTGGCGCTCGAATTGATCGACCCCGGCCAGCCGCTGGCCGAGCCGATCGTCACGCGCTTCCTGAGCAACAACCCCAAGGCCTCGCCCGACCTGCGCGTGGCGTACGCACGGGTGCTGGTCGAGAACCGCCGCTTCAACGACGCCGCCACGCAACTGCAGGCCGTCACCACGTCGCGACCCGACCTTGCGGAGCCCTGGCTGCTGCTCGGCAGCCTGCAGATGCAGGCCAAGCAGGACGCGGCGGCCGAAGCCTCGATCAAGCGCTTCATCGAACTCTCGGGCAGCCAGGCCAACAAGGACACGGACGCCGCCGACCGCAAACGCGGCGTGGCGCAGGCGTACTTCGCGCTGTCGCAGCTGGCGGAACGGCGCAAGGACTATGCAGCCGCCGAGCGCTGGCTCTCGCGCGTGGACGGCACCGAGGAAGTGGTGGCCGCGCAGACCCGTCGCGCTTCCCTGCTGGCACGCCAGGGCAAGCTGCCGCAGGCGCGCGAAGTCATTCGCGCCCTGCCCGAGCGCACTGCGGAAGACAAGAAACAGAAATTTCTCGCCGAAGTGCAATTGCTGCGCGACGCGAAGCAGTACCAGGCGGCCTACGACATGCTGGCACAGGCCTCAGTGGCCGCGCCGGACGACAGCGACCTCGTCTATGACCAGGCCATGGTGGCCGAGAAGCTCAACCGCCTGGACGACATGGAGCGCCTGCTGCGAAGGCTGATAGAGCTGAAGCCCGAAAGCCAGAACGCGTACAACGCGCTCGGCTATTCGTTCGCCGATCGCAAGATCCGCCTCGACGAAGCGCGCACGCTTATCAGAAAGGCCGTGCAGCTTGCGCCGGACGATCCGTTCATTGCCGACAGCCTGGGCTGGGTCGAGTTCCGGCTCGGCAACACCGACGAGGCCATCCGCATCCTGGAGGCCGCCTACAAGACGCGGCCCGATCCCGAGATTGGCGCGCATTTCGGCGAAGTGCTGTGGGCCATCGGCCAGAAAGACCGCGCGGTCACGATCTGGAAGGAAGCGCTGCTGAGCGACGCCGAAAACGAGACCCTGCAGGAAACGCTGAAGCGCCTGCGGGTCAAGCCGTAGCATGGTGCGTACTGCGGCACCGTCGAGCGAACAGGTCGACCACGGCCGCCGCGCTCTTCTGGCAGCAGGCGGCGCGGCCCTTCTCGTGATGGCGGGCTGCGCCCAGCTGTCAGGCGGCTCGTCGACGCCGAAGGCGTCGGACAGCTGGAGCGGGCGCATGTCGCTGCGCATCGAGAGCGAGCCGGTGCAGACCTTTGCCGCACTGTTCGAGCTTCGCGGATCTGCTGAAACTGGCGACCTCACGCTCACGACCCCCATCGGCAGCACGCTCGCTCAACTGCACTGGACACCCGGCGAAGCCCTGTTGAAGGACGGCAGCCACACGCGGCGCTTCGACTCGGTCGATGCACTGATCGAGGCGGCCACCGGCGCCGCCATTCCTGTCGGTGCGCTGTTCGGCTGGCTCGCCGGGCGCAACGACCCCGTGCCCGGCTGGAAGCCCGACCTGGCGCAGCTCGGCAACGGCCGCCTGCAGGCCTTGCGCGAATCGCCGGGCCCGCGCGCGGACCTGCGCATCGTTTTCGAACGGTCATGAAGGCGATCTACGACCTTCCCGCGCCGGCCAAACTCAACCTCTTCCTCCACATCACCGGCCAGCGCGACGACGGCTACCACCTGCTGCAGTCGGTGTTCATGCTGATCGACTGGTGCGACACGCTCCATGTCGAGCTGCGGCATGACGGACAGTTGAGCCGCGAAGACCTCACGACGGCGCTGCCCGCGGACGACCTGGTCCTGCGCGCGGCGCGCGCGCTGCAAGCCCATGCCACACCGGGGCAAGGCGCGCACATCGGCGTGGCCAAGCAAGTGCCGGCGCAGGCGGGCATGGGCGGCGGCTCTTCGGATGCGGCCACCTGCCTGCTCGCGCTCAATCGCCTGTGGGGGTTGAACTTGCCGCTGTCGCGGCTCGCGCACATCGGGCTGAAGCTGGGCGCCGATGTGCCGTTCTTTCTCGGCGGACGCAACGCGTGGGTCGAAGGCGTCGGAGAGCAACTGACACCGGTTACACTCCCGTCCGCTCGTTTCGCGGTGGCCAAACCGCCCGAGGGACTCGATACCCGATTAATTTTTTCAGCAACAGATCTTGAACGCGCTTCTCCTGTTGCTATAATCACAGGCTTTGCTGCAGAGAGCGAATCGCTCGAAGCGACAAACCTGGAAAGCTCGGTTTTGAGCGACTCGGTTTTCGATTTCGGCCACAACGATCTGCAGCCGGTTGCCCAAAGACTTTGCCCCGCGGTCACCGATGCCATCGAATGGCTCGGAACCCAAGGATTGAAGGCACGGATGACCGGCTCCGGAAGTTCGGTGTTCGCGAAATTGCCGCAAGCGCTGCAGAGAGCGGAACTGCTGCAAGCCCCCAAAGGCTGGCAGGTTCGTGAATGCAGCAACCTGGAAGTTCATCCGCTGTACGGATGGGCAACCTGAAGATAGTCGACCCGTTCATTCGGTTCGACGCGACATATATCGGTTGGTGGTGAAAACCGTCGACCCGTGTAGGGGAGTCGCCAAGCTGGTTAAGGCACTGGATTTTGATTCCAGCATGCAAAGGTTCGAATCCTTTCTCCCCTGCCAAATCTTCAAAGACTGCGGCCCGACGGCCGCAGTCTTCATTTGCAGCCCACCCGCTGCAATAATCGGCGGCTCACCGGCCGCCACGCATCACCAACCTTTTGGCGGCTTCCTCAGCCAATTCGCACAGCCGGGACGCGCTCATGCAGGCTAATCACCCTGACTTCATGGTTTTCACCGGCAACGCCAATCCAGGCCTTGCCGCAGAAATCGCGCACAACCTCGGCACCTCGCTGGGCGCCGCACGCGTCGGTCGCTTCTCGGACGGTGAAGTCACCGTCGAGATCAACCAGAACGTACGGGCACGCGATGTGTTCGTGGTGCAGTCGACCTGCGCGCCGACCAACGAAAACCTGATGGAACTGCTGATCATGGTCGACGCGCTCAAGCGCGCTTCGGCCGAACGCATCAGCGCCGTGATTCCCTACTTCGGCTATGCCCGCCAGGACCGCCGCCCGCGTTCGAGCCGCGTGCCGATCTCGGCCAAGGTGGTGGCCAACCTGCTGGAAACCGTCGGTGTGGAGCGCGTGCTCACGATGGACCTTCACGCCGACCAGATCCAGGGCTTCTTCGACATCCCGGTCGACAACATCTACGCCTCGCCGGTGCTGCTGGGCGACCTGCGCGCAAAGAACTACGAAGACCTGATCGTGGTCTCGCCCGACGTCGGCGGCGTGGTTCGCGCCCGTGCGCTGGCCAAGCAACTGAACTGCGACCTCGCGATCATCGACAAGCGCCGTCCGAAGGCCAACGTCAGCGAAGTCATGAACGTGATCGGCGAGATCGACGGGCGCAACTGCGTGATCATGGACGACATGATCGACACGGCCGGCACGCTGGTCAAAGCGGCCGAGGTGCTGAAAGAGCGCGGCGCCAAGAGCGTCTACGCCTACTGCACGCACCCGATCTTCTCGGGTCCGGCCATCGAGCGCATCACGCAGGGCTCGGCCCTCGACGAAGTCGTCGTGACCAACACCATTCCACTTTCCGACGCGGCCCTGGCCTGCGGAAAGGTTCGCCAGCTCTCCGTGGCACCGCTGATCGCCGAAACGATCCAGCGCATTGCCAAGGGCGAGTCGGTGATGAGTTTGTTCTCGGACCAGGACAACCTGTTCTGATCTGAGCAAAAAGCGGGCGCCTCTCCGTTTGCGGACAGGCGCCCTTGTTGAACCGGAGTCGCACTGGTCGCGGTGGACTCCCACAGGAGCTAACTATGAAATTCGTCGCTTTTGAGCGCGCCAAGCAGGGCACGGGTGCGAGCCGCCGTCTCCGCACCTCGGGCAAGACCCCCGGCATCGTCTACGGTGGTGACACCCAGCCGCAACTGATCGAAATCGATCACAACGCGCTGTGGCACGCCCTGAAGAAGGAAGCCTTCCATGCGACCGTGCTCGAAATGGAAATGGGCGGCAACGTCAGCAAGGTTCTGCTGCGCGACGTGCAATACCACCCGTTCCGCCAGCTGGTGCAACACATCGACTTCCAGCGCGTCGATGCCAAGACCCGCATGACCCTGAAGGTGCCCCTGCACTTCAAGGGCGAGGAAGAGTCCGATGCCGTCAAGATCGAGCAAAACCTGGTCAACCACGTCACGACCGAACTGGAAGTGAACTGCCTGCCGTCCGAACTGCCCGAGTTCATCGAAGTCGACCTGTCGGGTCTGAAGAAGAACGGCACCGTCACGCTGAAGGACATCAAGCTGCCCCGCGGCGTGAAGTGGGTCAGCCACGGCAAGGTCAACCCGGTGCTGGCTTCGGCCGTCGCGCCTGCGGCTGAAGAAGTCGACGCTCCCGCCGAAGGCGCAGCAGCTGCCGACGCAGCTCCCGCACCGGCCGGCAAGGGTGGCAAGGCTGCTCCGGCTGCCAAGACCCCCGCGGCCAAGGCGCCTGCCAAGAAGTAATTCACTTCCAAGCGTCCGCTGCTTCAGAAGGCCCGCCCCGTGCGGGCCTTTTTGCTTTTTTGCCCGTCCCGTGCGGGCCTTTTCGCTTTTTTGCCCGTCCCGCGCGGGCCTTTTGCTTTTCTGCGAACCGGATAATCCACGACCATGATCAAGCTGTTCGTCGGCCTCGGAAACCCGGGCCCTGAGTACGAAGCCACGCGGCACAACGCGGGCTTCTGGTGGATCGACGCCCTCGCGCGCGACTGGAAACTCAACCTCGTGCCCGAGCGCAGTTACCACGGCTTCGCCGCGCGCACCACCATCGCAGGCCAGAGCATCTGGCTGCTGGAGCCCCAGACCTTCATGAACCTGTCGGGCAAGTCGGTCGGCGCCCTGGCGCGCTTCTTCAAGATCGCGCCCGAGGAGATCCTGGTCGTGCACGACGAGCTCGACGTGGTCCCCGGCCAGGCCAAGCTGAAATTCGGCGGCAGCCATGCCGGCCACAACGGCCTGCGCGACATCCACGCGCAGCTCGGCACCGGAGACTACTGGCGGCTGCGCCTGGGCATCGGACACCCCGGCGTGAAGTCGGAGGTCGTCAACTGGGTGCTGAAGAAACCGCTCAAGGAACAACGCGAAGCGATCGAGGACGCCATCGTCCGCACCCTGCACGCGGTTCCCGCGCTGGTCGCGGGCGAGATGGAGAAAGCGACCTTGCTCATTCACACGAGCAAACCGCCCCGGCCCAAACCGCCGCGGCGGGAGCCCGGCGACGGGGGCACGCCTGCCGCCACCTAGCCGGCCACCGGAGTGCAGGAAGGGAGAGAAATAAAAATGAGCCAGAAGAGCAAAAGAAGAACGACAGGGCGGCATGCGGCAGTCGCTCTGTTTTTGATAGCGACATGCGCATGTTCGATGGGCGTAAATGCCCAAAATGCCGCGCAAACCTGGCGATGCGGCAGCACCTATTCCGACCGCCCCTGCGAAGGCGGCAGGCCGGTGAAGGTGGAAGACCCCCGCAGCGATCAGGACCGCAGGGCGGCAGACACGGGTGCACGCAACGCACAGGCCCAGGCCGACCACCTGGAGCGCACGCGGCTGTCGCAGGAAAAGGCCGCTTACGACCGCGACCAGCGGGCTGCCCGTGAAGCAAGAAGCGCGAGCCTGGCCGAAAGGCGGCTCGCCATGTCCGAGCAAAGGGAGCGGGACCGTGCGCGCAAGGCGCTCGGCGAGCCGAACAAGTCGAGCATGAGCTTCAAGGGCCCGCCCGGCGACAAGCATGCCGGCGACGCCCCGAAGAAAAAGAAGAAGCGCAAGTCCGCCGACTGAACGCGGGCTAGACGCCGGCTGAAGCTGCCGTCACCTTGATCGCCGTGAGGCGCTGGTACTTCTGCATCAGCGTCTCGCGGCTTTCCACATGCGCGGGGTTCAGCGGAATGCAGGCCACCGGGCAGATCTGCACGCATTGCGGCTCGTCGAAGTGGCCGACGCATTCGGTGCACTTGTGCGGATCGATCTCGTAATAGTCGGCGCCCACGTAGATGGCGTCGTTCGGGCACTCGGGCTCGCAGACATCGCAGTTGATGCATTCGTCGGTGATCATGAGGGCCATGCCCCGATTATCGGCGGGCCGATCCCGGCAATTGACGGTGAATGACAAAGGCCACATTCACGGCACATTTGTTGCAGGAGTCAGTTATGCTGCGCCCCGCCCCATGAGCCTGTTTCTAATAAAGCGCCTTGCCACGCTGATCGGCACCTTGATCGGCGCCTCGGTCATTGTTTTTCTCGTCCTCGAGATCCTGCCCGGCAACGCCGCGCAGATGCTCATGGGCCCCGATGCAGCACCCGAAGCCGTGGCGGCCCTTGCCACCAAGCTGGGTCTGGACCAACCCGCGTGGACGCGCTACTGGCACTGGATCGCCGGCCTGCTCACCGGCAACCTCGGCGACAGCTACGCCTACAGCTCCCCGGTGCTCGACCTCATCCTCGAACGCCTGGCGCTCACCGTTCCGCTCGCGCTGCTGGCGATGGCGTTCACCGTGGTCATTGCGCTGCTCGTGGGCGTGACCGCCGCCGCAAGGCACAACAAGCTGGGCGACGTCGGACTGATGGGCATGGCCCAGGTCGGCATCGCCATCCCGAACTTCTGGTTCGCGATTCTTCTGATCCTCGTGTTCTCGGTGCAGCTGCAGTGGTTCTCCGCGGGCGGCTTCGAGGGCTGGGGCGAAGGCTTCTTCGCGGGGCTGAAGTCGCTGTTGCTGCCAGCGCTCTCGCTGGCCGTGGTGCAGGCCGCGATCCTCGCGCGCATCACGCGCTCGGCGGTGCTCGAGGTGATGCGCGAAGACTTCGTGCGCACCGCGCGCGCCAAGGGCGTGTCGCAGCGCATGGTGCTGTGGACCCACGTGCTGCGCAACGCGATGATCCCCGTCATCACCGTCATGGGCATGCAGTTCTCCGAGCTGCTCGCGGGCACCATCGTGGTGGAGAACGTGTTCTACCTTCCCGGTCTTGGCCGTCTCATCTTCCAGGCCATCAGCAACCGCGACCTGATCGTGGTGCGCAACTGCGTGATGCTGCTCGCAGCCATGGTGGTCATCGTGAATTTCGTGGTCGACGTGCTGTACGCCGTGATCGACCCGCGCATCAAGGCCAGCGACATATGAGCAGCATCACAGCTCCGAGCGCCGCCGCGCTCAAGGTGCCGGGCTTCTGGCGCCGTGCGCTGCAGCACCGCAGCTTCGTCATCGGCGGCGTGCTCGCCGCCCTGCTGCTGCTTGCCGCGCTCGTCTCCTTCGTGTGGACGCCGTGGTCGCCCTATGCGATGGACATGCCCAACAAGATGCAGGCGCCCTCGGCGTCGCACTGGCTGGGCACCGATGCATTCGGTCGCGACGTCGCTTCGCTGCTGCTGGTGGGCGCACGCGCATCCATCCTCGTGGGTGTGATCGCGGTCGGCATCGGCCTCGTGATCGGCACGGCCCTGGGCCTGCTGGCGGCCGCGAAACGCGGCTGGATCGAAGAAGCCATCATGCGGCTCACCGACTTCACGCTCGCGTTCCCCGCCATCCTCTCCGCGATCATGATGACGGCCGTGTTCGGCGCGGGCATCGTCAACGCGATCATCGCGATCGGCATCTACAACATCCCGACCTTCGCACGCATCACGCGCGCATCGGCCAACGCGATCTGGTCGCGCGAATACGTGGCCGCGGCGCGTGCCTGCGGCAAGGGGCCGTTCGCCATCACCATGCAGCACGTGCTGCCGAACATCTCGGCCGTGCTGATCGTGCAGATCACCATCCGCTTCGCCATCGCCATCCTGGCCGAAGCCGCGCTCTCGTACCTGGGCCTGGGCACGCAGCCGCCGCAGCCTTCGTGGGGCCGCATGCTCAGCGAGGCGCAGACCATGATGTTCCAGTCGCCCCTGCTCGCGGTGTTCCCGGGCCTGGCCATCGCCTTTGCCGTGCTCGGGCTGAACCTGCTGGGCGACGGCCTGCGCGACCTGCTGGACCCACGCCTGGCCCGCGCAAGGTAACCCGAGGCAAGCCGGATGCCCCTTCTCCAAGTCAAGGACCTGCACATCGAACTGCAGACACAACGCGGCCCCGCCGAGGCCGTGCGCGGCATTTCGTTCTCGCTCGAGCGCGGCGAAACGCTGGGCATCGTCGGCGAGTCGGGCTGCGGCAAGTCGATCACCGTGATGTCGCTCATGGGCCTGCTGCCCTCGAGCGCGAAGGTCACGGGCAGCATCCGCTTCGACGACACCGAACTGGTCGGCCGCGACGAAAAAGCCATGTGCCAGATCCGCGGCAACCGCATCGGCATGATCTTCCAGGAGCCGATGACGGCGCTGAACCCGGTGCACACCATCGCGCGCCAGGTCGGCGAGCCGCTGCGGCTGCACCGCGGTCTCTCGAAAGCCGACACGCGCAAGGAAGTGCTCGCACTGCTCGAACGCGTGGGCATCCCCGACGCGGCTACGCGGCTCGATGCGTATCCGCACCAGTTCTCCGGCGGCCAGCGCCAGCGCATCGGCATCGCGATGGCGCTGGCCTGCGGTCCCGACCTGCTGATTGCCGACGAACCGACCACCGCGCTCGACGTCACCATCCAGAAGCAGATCCTCGAGCTCATCCAGAGCCTGGTCGCAGAGCGCGGCATGGCGCTGATTTTGATCTCGCACGACCTCGGCGTGATCGCGCAGACGGTCTCGAAGATGCTCGTGATGTACGGCGGCAGCGTGGTCGAGAGCGGCCCGACCGAGACCGTGTTCGCGCGCCGCGCGCACCCCTACACGCAGGGCCTGTTCGCCGCGCGTCCCGCCATCGGCGCGCCGCGCGGCCTGCGTTTGGCCACCATCAAGGGCAGCGTGCCCGAGCTGGTCGACCTGCCGCCGGGCTGCCCGTTCGCGGGCCGCTGCAGCTACACCGTGGACGCCTGCCAGACCACCCGGCCGCCGGCGACGATGCTGCCGAACGACCATGCGGTGCGCTGCATACGGCTTGAAGAAATCGCCGTGCAGGGAGCGATCGCACCGTGAGCGCACCCACCCCCACTTCACCGCTGCTGCAGGTCACCGACCTCGTGCGCCACTACGCGCTGCCGCGCGAGAAGCTCTTCGGCCCGCCGCCGACCGTGAAGGCGCTCAACGGCGTGAGCTTCAAGGTCGAGGCCGGCCGCAGCGTGGGCATCGTCGGCGAATCGGGTTCGGGCAAGTCGACCATCGCGCGGCTGGTGATGGCGCTGGACACGCCCACCTCGGGCACCGTCTCGCTCGAAGGCCGCAACCTGCACACGCTGTCGAAAGACGCGCTGCGCACCGCGCGCCGCGACTTCCAGATGGTGTTCCAGGACCCTTACGGTTCGCTCGACCCGCGCCAGACCGTGGCGCGCATCGTGGCCGAGCCGCTCGAGGCGCTGGCCGAGACCCGCCGCGCCGAGCAGCGCGAGCGCGCCTCGGAAGCGCTTGCCGCCGTGGGTTTGCGCACCACCGACATGGACAAGTACCCGCACGAGTTCTCGGGCGGCCAGCGCCAGCGCATCGCCATCGCGCGTGCGCTCATCACGCGGCCCAAGCTCATCGTGGCCGACGAGCCGGTGAGCGCGCTTGACGTGTCGGTGCAGGCGCAGGTACTCAACCTGATGCAAGACCTGCAGCAGCAGTTCGGCGTCAGTTACCTGCTCATCAGCCACGACCTTGCGGTGGTCAACCACCTGTGCGACGACGTGTGCGTGGTGTGGAAGGGCAAGATCGTCGAGCAGGGCCCGCCCGCCGAGCTGTTCCACCATGCGCAGCACGAGTACACGCGCACGCTGCTCGACGCCGTGCCGCGCACGCCCACCGGCGGCACGCTGCTGGCCGGTTGACACCGAAGCGTCGCCAGCCGTCCTTAGGATGAGTGGGTCATAAGCATCTGGTTGCGCCCGCGCCCCGGTCTCGCGGATGATGCTTGCCCCTTGTTCGGAGGACATCGCTTCATGCTCAAAAGACGCACCCTGCTCGCCACCGGCGCCGCAGCCCTCACACCGCTGGTCCTGCCGACCCCGGTCTTCGCGCAGCGAAAAAAAGATGCGCTGGTGATCGGCCTCACGCTGGAGCCGACGGGTCTGGACCCCACGGCCAAGGCCGGCGCCGAGATCGCCGAGGTGGTGCTCTACACCATCTTCGAGACGCTCACCAAGATCAACTCCGACGGCAGCGTCACGCCGCTGCTGGCCGAGAGCTGGGACATCTCGCCCGACCTGAAGACCTACACCTTCAAGCTCAGGCACGGCGTGAAGTTCCAGAACGGCGAGCCGTTCAACGCGCAGACCGTCAAGTTCTCGTTCGACCGTGCAGCCGCCGCCAACAGCACCAACAAGGACAAGCGCACCTTCACCAACATCGCGACGCAGGTGCTCGACGAGCACACCGTGGTGCTGATCAACAAGGAGATCGAGCCCGACCTGCTGTTCCTGCTGGGCCAGGCCTCGGCCATCCTGGTGGAGCCCAAGACGGTGGAGACCAACGCCACGAAGCCGGTCGGCACCGGTCCCTACCGGCTGGACAGCTGGTCCAAGGGTTCGGGCATCGTGCTGGCCAAGTGGGAGGGCTTTCGCAATGCGGCGGCGGTGCAGATCCGCAAGGCGAGCTTTCGCTTCATCTCGGAACCCGCCGCGCAGACCACCGCGCTGCTGTCGAACGACGTCGACCTGTTCCCGCACGCCTCGGTGTCGCGCAGCCTGCCGCAGTTCCAGAACGACAAGCGCTTTCAGATCGTGTTCAACGTGTCGCGCGGCAAGACCATCCTGGCCATCAACAACAAGCGCAAGCCGCTGGACGACGTGCGCGTGCGCCGCGCCATTGCGGCGGCCATCGACCGCAAGGCCGTGATCGAAGCGGCTGTGGACGGCCGCGGCATTCCCATCGGCAGCCACTATGTGCCGGGCGCGCCGGGCTACGTGGACACCACCGGCATCAACCCCTTCGACATCGAGAAGGCGAAGAAGCTGCTGGCCGAGGCCGGCGTGAAGACACCGCTCGAACTCGATCTGGTGCTGCCGCCCCCGCCCTATGCACGCCAGGGCGGCGAGCTCATCGCCGCGCAGCTGGCCAAGATCGGCATCGTCGCGAAGATCCAGAACGTCGAATGGGCGCAGTGGATCAGCGGCACCTACGGCAACAAGAACTACGACCTCTCGCTGATCCTGCACGTCGAGCCCTTCGACCTGGTGAACTACACCAAGCCCGAGTACTACTGGGGCTACCAGTCGGCAAAATTCAACGAGCTGTTCGACAAGGCGCGCAACAGCGCGCGCCCTGCCGACCGGCTGCGCTACCTCGGCGACGCGCAGCGGCTGCTCGCGGAGGACTCGGCCAACGTGTTCCTGTTTCAGCCGCAGTTCATCACCGTGGCGTCGCGCAACCTGCGCGGGCTGTGGAAGGACGCGCCGATCTTCGTGAACGACATCGCGGCCCTGTCGTGGGCTTGAAGTAAACGCCCACAGAGCCGCGCCCTACGGGAACGTCCCGAGGAAAAACCGCCCTGCGGGCCGCGCGGCGGCATGCCCGCTGCGAGAGAATGACCGGCTGCGCACGTGGCATCTTTCGTGCTGCGTGTCATGTCTTTCGCCACGCCGCGCCTCCCTTCGGGGCACGGCGCGCGCCGAAGCAGTCCTTCGACCTGGCCCTGTTTTTTCGGAGATCACACGTATGTTGAACCGCCGCACCCTTCTCACCACCGCTGGCGCCACCGTTGCGCTGGCCACCCCGCTTGCCGGCATGGCGCAGGGCAGGAAGGACGCCATCGTGATCGGCATGGCGCTCGAACCGCCGGGCCTGGACCCGACCTCGGGCGCCGCCGCAGCCATCGCCGAGGTAGTGCAGTACAACATCCTGGAGACGCTCACCAAGATCAACGCCGACGGCAGCGTCACGCCGCTGCTGGCCGACAGCTGGGAAGTCTCGCCCGACCTGAAGACCTACACCTTCAAGCTCAAGCGTGGCGTGAAGTTCCAGAACGGCGAGCCGTTCAACGCCGCCGCCGTCAAGTTCTCGTTCGACCGCGCCGGCGGCGAGAAGAGCACCAACAAGGACAAGCGCACCTTCGCCAACCTGTCCACGCAGGCAGTGGACGACTACACGGTGGTCGTCATCAACAAGGAGATCGACCCCGACCTGCCCTTCGTGCTGGGCCAGGCCACGGCCGTCATCGTCGAGCCCAAGAGCGCCGACACCAACGCCAACAAGCCCGTGGGTACCGGCCCCTACAAGCTGGACGCCTGGGCCAAGGGCTCGTCGCTCACGCTGAGCAAGTGGGAAGGCTTTCGCAGCCCCTCCACCGCGAAGATCAACAAGGTCACCTTCCGCTTCATCTCCGACACGGCCGCGCAGGCTGCCGCGCTGCTGTCGGGCGACGTGGACGTGTTCGCGCGCATCGGCACGCGCGTGGTGCCGCAGTTCAAGATGAACCCGCAGTTCCAGGTGATCCTGGCGGGTTCGCGCGCCAAGACCATCCTGTCGATCAACAACAGGAAGAAGCCGCTGGACGACGTGCGCGTGCGCCGCGCCATCCTGGCGGCCATCGACCGCAAGACGGTCATCGAAGGCGCGGCCGACGGCTTCGGCGTGCCCATCGGCAGCCACTACGTGCCGGGCGCGGCGGGCTATGTAGACACCACCGGCGTCAACCCCTTCGACATCGAGAAGGCCAAGAAGCTGCTGGCCGAGGCCGGCGTGAAGACGCCGCTCGAACTGAAGATGACCCTGCCGCCGCCGCCTTATGCACGCCAGGGCGGCGAGGTGATCGTGGCCCAGCTGGCCAAGATCGGCATCGTGGTGAAGGTGCAGAACGTCGAGTGGGCGCAGTGGCTCAGCGGCACCTACGGCAACAAGGACTACGACCTGTCGATCGTGTCCCACGTGGAGCCCTTCGACCTCGGCAACTACGCCAAGTCGGACTACTACTGGGGCTACCAGTCGAAGACCTTCGACACGCTGTTCGACAAGATCAAGAACACCGGCAGCACGGCCGAGCGCAACAAGCTGCTGGGCGACGCGCAGAAGCTGCTGGCCACCGACGCGGCCAACGGCTTCCTGTACCAGCCGCAGTTCCCGACCATCGCGAAGAAGAACGTGAAGGGCCTGTGGAAGGACAACCCGATCTTCGTGAACGACCTCTCGGCGCTGTCCTGGGGTTGAGCGACCTGCAGGGCGCGCGGCGTCCTGCTTGGAGGCGCCGATGTTCAGGGCGCGCTCACGCCGACGGGGACTTTCGCGCAGGCGAGTACCCGATGGCCTGTGCACTCGCCCTGAACAACAGCGCCAACAAGAACCCTCCACAAAAACTCAGGTAGCCGCGTACCGCCCCGGCTTGTGGTTGATCCACAAGAACAGCCCCATCACCACCGCAGCCACGACCGACCAGCCCACGCGCTCCGGTGGAATCACGAACAGCGCGAACAGCACCACCGTGCAGTCGATGCCGATCTGCACCTTGCCGGCCGGCCAACCGCGCTTTTCCTGCAGGTACAGCGTCAACACCGTCGCACCGCCCAGGCTGGCGCGGTGACGGGCCAGGAACAGGCAGCCCGTGCCCAGCAGCAACCCGCCCAGCACCGCCGCAAACGCCGGGTGCAACGAATGGATCGACAGGTAGCGCGGCGCCCAGTCGGTCATCACCGAGAGCAACGCGATCGCCGAGAAGGTCTTCACCGTGAAAGCCCGGCCCATGTGACGCCAGGCGAACCAGTAGAACGGCAGGTTGACCAGGAAGAACAGCTTGCCGAAGCTCACGCCGGTGGCGTAGTGCAAGAGAAACGCGACGCCGGCCGTGCCGCCTGTGAGCAGGCCGGCCTGGCCGAACAGCATCATGGCGATGGCGACGAACAGCGTGCCCGAAAAGATGGCCTGCGCGTCGTCGAAACGGGAATGGCGCAGCCAGGCGGGCGTGGAAGTAGGAGGTGGCGCATCCATGGCAAGGGTGACGCAAATCCCGCGCCACCTTGCCCTGACGCGGGCCGGCTCACACCAGGTGCGTGGCCAGCATCTCCCGGGCCCGGGTCACGAACGCCGTTTCACCCCGCCGCCCCGGCAGCAGCTCGAAGGCCACGCGCGGCAACGCCGGCAGACCGTGGGGCGTGGCCAACCGCGCCACCCCGTCGCTGATAGCCGACTCGTTCAGGCAGGCCACGCCCAGGCCCGCGGCCAGCGCTGACTGCAACCCCGCCACGCCCGACGCCACGTGCGCGAGCGCATAGGGCACGCGCCGGCGCCGCAGCAACGCGACCGTGAACTGGTGCAGCGAACAGGTGTCCGGCAACGCCAGCAGCCGCAACGGCTCACCGCGCACGAGCCGCATGCCCGCCGCGCCGAGCCACGCGAGCGACTCGCGCCGAATCGCCGACGCCCGGGGCTGCGCGGCCGAAACCCCGGCGATGTTCATCGCGAGGCCCACGTCGAACTCCCCGCGCGCATAGGCCGCGCGCAGTGCGTCGCTCTTCAGGATGGCCACGTTCAGCCGGACCTGCGGATAGCTCTCGCCGAGCCGGCCCAGCAGGTGCGTGAGGTCGCCGGGGCGAAAGTAGTCGGTCACGGCCAGCCGCAGTTCGCCCTGCAGCGCCTCGCCGTGCAGGTCGCGAAACGCCTCGTCGCTCATCGCCAGGATGCGCCGGGCATGGCCCAGCAGCCGCAGCCCTGCCTCGGTCGGTGAGACGCCCGCCTTGCCGCGCGTGAGCAGCGACTGCCCCGCACGCGCTTCCAGCTTGCGGATCTGCTCGCTCACCGACGACTGCGACAGGAAGACGCGCGGCGCGGCGGCCGTGAGGCTGCCCGCGTCGACCACCGCCGCGAGCGTGCGCAACTGTTCCAGATCGAAACCCTGCATGGCCCATCCATTCGTTTATCCGATGGAACTCATCATATCTTCCCGCTTTTCCGATTGACGCGCAGTTTTCACAATCACCTCATCGACCATTCGTTCACACAGGAGTCCACCATGCCCCACATCGTCGTCCACCTCTCCGGCCAACCCGACGCCGCCCTCACCCGCAAGACAGTCGACACGGTCGCAGAGCTCACGCAGAGCGTGCTCGGCAAGCAGCTGCCGGTGATCGCCATCACCGTGCAGTACATCGCCGCCGACGCCTGGTTCATCGGCGCCCAGCCGCTGGCCGCGCTCGGCAAGTCGGCCTTCCACCTGGACATCAGCATCACCGACGAGACCAACACCAAGGCCGAGAAGGCGCGCTACCTGCGCGAGGTGCATGCGGCCATGGCGAAGATCCGGCCCGACCTGCACGATGTGTCGTACATCCACGTGATCGACTCGCGCGGCGCGGCCTACGGCTACGGCGGCAAGACGCAGGAGTACCGCCACCAGCAGGCCGGGGTTTGAAGGCTTTGCGAGGGCATGGCACGATGCCGCCATGCCCTCCGGAAATCCGCCAGTCGCCGACAGCCTCGGCAACCCCCTCACCCTCGACGATGCCGCCAGCCTGCCGCTGGTCGACGACTTCGTCATGGGCTTCATCTCGACCGAGGCGCGCGCCGCCCGCCTGATCGCGCTGGCCGAGACCGACGCGAGCCCCATCGTGCAGGCCTATTGCGCCACGCTGCACCTGTTCGCCGAATCGCGCGAGGCCGTCGCCAATGCGCGGCCCTTCCTGGCGAAGGCGCGGGCCGGCGCGCAACGCGCCACGCCGCGCGAGCAACGCTACATCGCGGCCATCGAGGCCTGGGCCGACGGCGACATCGCCCGCGCCATCGCGCTGCACGCCGAGCAGGCGCGCGAGCATCCGCGCGACCTGGTGTCGGTCAAGCTGGGCCAGTACCACTGCTTCAACACCGGCGACTGCCCGGGCATGCTGCGGCTCGCGCTCGCCGTGCTTCCCCATGCGGCCGACGTGCCCTACGTGCACGGCATGGCAGCCTTCGGCTACGAGCAGTGCCACCTGATGCGCGAGGCCGAGGCCAGCGCGCGCCGCGCCATCGCGCTGTGCCGCAAGGAGCCGTGGGCGCACCATGCGCTGGCGCACGTGATGCTCACCGAAGGCCGGCTCGCCGAGGGGCTGGCGTTCATGCAGGGCGTGAGCGACACCTGGAGCGGCCTGAACTCCTTCATGGTCACGCACAACTGGTGGCACGTGGCGCTGTTCCTGATCGACCTGGGCCGCGATGCAGAGGCGCTGGCGGTGTACGACGGGCACGCCTGGGGCGTGGTGAAGGACTACTCGCAGGACCAGATCGGCGCGGTCTCGCTGCTCGCGCGACTGGAACTCGCGGGCATCGACGTGGGCACGCGCTGGAGCGACGTGGCGCTCTACCTGCTGCAGCGCCAGGCCGACCATGTGCTGCCCTTTCTCGACCTGCAGTACCTCTACGGCCTTGCACGCGCCGGCCGGGCCGAGGCGGACGTGCTGTTGCGCAACATCGAGGCCTTCGCGCCGCATGCGCCGCCGTCGACCCGCGCCGCGTGGCAGCGCGTGTGCGTGCCGGCCGCGCACGGTCTGGTGGCGCATGCGCGCGGCGATTTCGCGGGCGCTGTCGAAGGGCTGGGCGTGGCACTGCCGCGCATGATCGAGATCGGCGGCAGCCATGCACAGCGCGATCTGTTCGAGCAGGTGTACCTCGACGCGCTGGTGCGCAGTGGCACCGAGGCTTCGCTGACCGGTGCGCAGGGCGTCCTGCAGCAGCAGCTCAACGGCCAGCCGGAGTCGCTGCGGCTGCGAAGGCAGACGGCCGCGGTCTACGAAAAGCTGGGGCTGGGCGCGCTGCCGGGAAGCTGAGCGCCTCAGTGCGCGCCGGGCGCGCCGGGCGCGCCGGGTGCGCGTCAGTCCTTGGTCTTCAGGTGCCGCGTCTGGTCGTAGGTCGGCTGCGGCGGCAGGTCGGCCAGGTGCCGCGTGTCGGCCCAGTCGACGATCTCGATGGCCTCCGGCTTGGCCGGGTCGGCGATGCGGATGCGGTTGAAGCCCGCATTCGGAATGTCGCTGGTGCGCGGCCCGCTCAGGCTCAGGCCGCGGGCGGTGCGCCACACCATGTCGAGCACGCCGCCGTGCGTGACCACGATCAGGTGGCTGCCGCGGTGCGCGGCGGCGACGGTGCCCAGCGCCGCGATGATGCGCGTGTGGAATTCGCGCGCCGTCTCGCCTTCGGGCATGGCGTGGTCTTCACGGAACTCCAGCCACTCTTCCCAGGCGCGCGGGTGCAGGCTCTGGATCTCGTCGGAGCGCATGCCCTCGACCACGCCGAAGAACTGCTCGCGCAAGCCCGCCGAAGTGACCACCGGCAGCGACAGCTGCTGCGCGGCAGGCGCGGCCGTCTGCTGCGCGCGCATGAGGTCGCTGCTGACGATGTGCTGCACCGTCTCGCCGGCCAGCCGCAGGCCGAGGCGGCGGGCCTGCTCGTGCCCGATGTCGTTGAGCGGAACATCGGCATGCCCCTGGAAGCGCAGCTCGCGGTTCCAGGCGGTCTCGCCGTGGCGGATCAGGATCAGGTCGGTGGTGGCGTCGGGTTTGGGCGTTGGCATTGCCACCCATTTTCCACCGTGCGGGCGGCGCTCAGGCGGCCGCGGCCGCCAGCTGTTGCATGGCCACCACCGCATCGACCGCCTGCAGGGCGCCCAGGCGCATCGGCGAGGGCGTGAGCAGCGACAGCACCCAGGCGATGACGAAGCCCCCGACGATGGCGCAGACCACCACCACGGCGGTGTACGCAATGGCCTTGTCCGGCGGGCACTTCATGAGCACCGGCAGCCCGGTGTAGAGCAGGTACACGCCATACAGCGCCGCCAGCGCACCGATGACCGACAGCGCGGGAATCAGGCTGAAGATGCCGCCCACGAAGGCTGCGGTGCTCGCATACGCAGACAGCTTGAGCGCGCCGATCTGGCTCCTGGTGCCCTCGAAGGTGGGCGCCATGGCATCGATGATGAGTGCGAGCACGAACACCATCGCCAGCGACAGCACGTAGCCCACGATCATGTTCGCCAGCCCCGCGACGATCGGCACGCGAAAGCTCATGCCGAAGGCGCCGATGCCGACGAGCGACAGGCCGATGAAGCTCGCCACCGCCGGAATCAGCGCGAGGATCATCACGTAGTTCTTGTAGATCGAGGCGGCATCGGCCGGCTCCTCGTCGATGGCAGGCCAGGTGGTCTTGGGCCTGAGCAGGATGGACTGGACGCGGTCAACCAGGTTCATTTGTCTTTTCCTCGGCATGGATGGCGAAGTATGTCGGGTCAGGGCCCCAACGGCTGCTGGCCAGGAAGCCTATGCCATGACCCATGTCGTGACGCAGCTGACCGCATTCGCGCAGAATCCGCCCCATGCCCCACCTTGTTCTCCTGCCCGGTCTTGCCTGCGACGCGCGCATCTGGGACGCCCAGCTGCCCGCCCTTCCCGCCGCCTTCAACGCCCGCGTGAGCGACGCCCAGCTCCACAACGACAGCATCGAGGGCATGGCCGCGGCCGTGCTGCGCGACAACGACGGCCCGCTGGTGCTGTGCGGCGCCTCGATGGGCGGCATGGTCGCCATGGAGGCGGCCCGCCAGGCACCCGACCGCATCGCCGGGCTCGCGCTGCTCGGCACCAGCGCGCGGCCCGAGACACCTGACATGTTCACGCTGCGCGCAGGCGCCATCGAATACTTCGAGCGTGGCGAGGTGCGCGACGTGATCGAGCCGAATGTCTACTTCGCCTTCCACCCCACGCAGGCCGCCGACCCGGCGATGGTGCAGCGCTACCTGGACATCGTGCTCGGGGCGGGTGCGGAACAGCTCATTCGCCAGAACCGCGCGGTGATGCGCCGGCCCGACGCGCGCCAGCACCTGGATTCGGTGCGCGCGCCCGTGCTGCTGATGTGCGGCAACGAAGACCGCCTGGCGCCGCCCGAATGCACGCGCGAGATGGCGGCGTTGCTGCCTGATTCGGAGATCGTGTGGATCGCCGACTGCGGGCACATGCTGACGATGGAAAAGCCCGGGCAGGTCAACGAAGCGCTGAACGCGTGGCTGGCCAGACGGTTTCCGGAAGTCTGAGGAGGCTCGCTTGCAGCGGCGCGCTCAGGCCATCGCGCGCACGGCGATGCCTTCCTGCTGCAGCCGCTCGCGGATGCGGCGCGCAAAGGCCAGCGCATGGGCGCCGTCGCCGTGCAGGCACACGGTCTGCGCGTTCATGGGCACGGTGCTGCCGTCGATGGCCGTCACGCGGTGGTCGCGCACCATCGACAGCGTTTGCGCAATGGATTGCTCCTCGCTGTCGATCAGCGCGCCGGGCTGGCTGCGCGGCACCAGGCTGCCGTCGGGCATGTAGCCGCGGTCGGCAAAGACTTCTTCGACCGGCGTGAGGCCGGTGCGGCGGGCCGCGTCGATCATGTGGCTGCCGGCCAGGCCGAAGAACTTGAGCGAAGGGTCGAAGCGGCGCACCGCCTCGCACAGGGCCTCGGCCAGCTCGGGCTCCTTCACGGCCTGGTTGTAGAGCTGGCCGTGCGCCTTCACGTGCGCGAGCGTGCCGCCCTCGGCCTTCACGATGGCCGCCAGTGCGCCCACCTGGTAGAGCACGTTGGCCACGATCTCGTCGGGCGGCAGGTGCATGGTGCTGCGCCCGAAGTTCTCGCGGTCCGGAAAGCTCGGGTGCGCGCCGATGGCCACGCCGTTCTGCAGGGCCCAGCGCACGCATTGCTGCATGGTCCTGGCGTCACCCGCGTGCCAGCCGCACGCGATGTTGGCGGAGCTCACGAGCGCGAGCAGGGCTTCGTCGCTGCCGGCGCCTTCGCCGAGGTCGGCATTGAGGTCGATGTGCATGGGGAAGGTCCTTTTCCGGAAAGTCTATGCCGCGCGGGGCCAGCCTGCAGCGGCCAGGCCTTGCGCCACCTGCGCCAGGTAGCGTTGCTGCTCGGCCCAGGCCGCGAGCGCCTGGGCCTGGTCGACCTGCACCAGACGCAGCTTGCCGTTGAGCGGCGCCTGCGCGAGCTTCCACAGATCGGCGCGGATGACCACGCCGATGCGCGGGTAGCCGCCCGTGGTCTGCGCGTCGCCCATCAGGATGATCGGCTGGCCCGATGGCGGCACTTGGACCGTGCCGGGAATCACGCCCGACGACAGCATGTCGCCGCCGCGCTTGCGCTTGAGTTCGGCGCCCGCGAGCCGGCTGCCCATGCGGTTGCTCTGCGGCGTGATGCGCCAGCGCTCGCCCCGCAGCTGCTCGCGCGCGGCCAGCGTGAACTGCTCGAACTCGGGGCCGGGCAGCATGCGCAGCGCAATGGCGCCGTCGGCCTCTTCGGCGCCCCAGTCAAGGCCGCGCAGGCCGAAGGCGCGGCGTGCGCGTTGGGCGGCGTCCAGGCGCGAGGCGCCCAGCGCCAGCCGGTCGCCCTTGCGCAGCGCACGGCCTTCGTGACCGCCGAAGCCGGCCTTGAGGTCGGTGCTGCGCGAGCCGAGGACCTGCGGCACGTCGATGCCGCCCGCCACCGCGAGCCAGCTGCGCAGGCCGGTCTTCTTCACGCCCGCCGCGTTGGCGCCCGCAAGCTTCAGGGTCTGGCCGGCCGCGACCGGCACGCTCCAGCAGGACCGCAGCGGCACGCCGTCGAGGCTGGCGCTGAAGTCGTCGCCGGTGAGCGCGATGCGGGTGTCGGTGTCGAACTGCAGCTCGCACCCGCCCATGGTGAGTTCGAGCCCGGCCGCGCCGTCGGCATTGCCCACCAGCCGGTTGGCCAGCGTGAGCGAGAGCACGTCGAGCGCGCCGCCCGGGCAGATGCCAAGCTGGCGATGGCCGTGCCGGCCCAGGTCTTGCACCGAGGCGAGCAGGCCGGGTTTGCGGATGACGATCATGTCTGCACGCTTTCCACGACGAAGCGCACGCGGTCGCCAGGGCGCAGCAAGGTGGGTGGTTCGGCCTTGGGGTCGAACAGTTCGAGCGAGGTTCGCCCGATCAGTTGCCAGCCGCCCGGCGACACCAGCGGATAGATGCCGGTCTGCTCGCCGCCGATGCCGACCGAGCGCGCAGGCACCGCGGTGCGCGGCTCGGCGCGGCGCGGTGTGGCGAGCTCGGGCGGCAAGCCGCCCATGAAGGCGAAGCCCGGCAAAAAGCCGAGCAGGTAGACGATGTACTCGCCGCCGGCGTGGCGGCGCACCACCTCGGCCGGCGTGAGCCCGGTGTGGGCCGCGACCTCGGCCAGGTCGGGCCCGTGCTCGCCGCCGTAGGCCACCGGAATTTCCACCAGCCGCCCCTCGATGGCGCCCGGCGCCAGCCTGGGCCAGGCTTCGAGCACCTGCGCGGTGAGGGTGTCGAGGTCGACCGCGGTGGGGTCGAAGGTGAGCGTGAGGTTGTTCATGCCCGGCAGCGTCTCGCCGACGCCGGGCCATTGCCTGGCCCGCTCGGCCAGCGCCCAGATGCGCTGCTGCTGCGCCAGCGTGGCGGGCGCGGGCAGCTCGCACAACAGCGCTGCATCGCCCAGCAGATGCAGCCGGGGCGGCGGGGTGCCGCTCATCGCGGCTTATTCACGACCGAGGCTGCGGACTTTTGCAGCCAGCTTCTGCTCCACGTTGGGAGAGACGAACTTGTGGACTTCGCCGCCGAGCATGGCGATCTCGCGCACGAAGGTGCTCGAGATGAACTGGTACTTGTCGCTGGGCGTGAGGAACACGGTCTCGACGTCGGGCATCAGGGAGCGGTTCATGCCCGCGAGCTGGAACTCGTAGTCGAAGTCGGTCACCGCGCGCAGGCCGCGCACCATGGCCTTGCCGCCGCGCGCGACGACGAAGTCGCGCAGCAGGCCCGAGAAGCTCTCGACGGTGACCTGGTCGCTGTAGGGCGTCACGGCCTCGCGGGCCATGTCCATGCGTTCGGAGAGCGTGAAGAGCGCCTTCTTGTGGTGGCCCGCCGCTACGGCGACGATCACCTTGGAGAAGAGCTGGGTTGCGCGCCGCACCACGTCCTCGTGGCCGAGGGTGATGGGGTCGAAAGTGCCGGGGTAAACCGCGATCACGTTGCTGGCCATGGTTGCTTCTTCCTCATGCTGCCGGTGCGGCTTGTTCGGCGGATTATGCAGTCGGCTGCGCCACGGGACGCAGCAGATGGGCATGAACGGCGCCGGCCTTCAGGTAGCGAAAGCCGACGAGCCCGAAGGCGGCGAGTTCCTCGTCGCTCCAGCGGCGCGGCGCCTCCAGGTACACCGAGCCCCCGGGGCGCAGCGCGCGCGCAGCGGCACGCAGGGACGGCTCGTAGAGCGCAACACTTTCGAAAGGCGGGTCGAGGAACACGGCGTCCAGGCTGCCGGCGGCGACGCGCTCGAGCGCGGTAAGGCCGTTGCCGCGCTCGACGCGCACGGCCTCGGCCGACAGCTTGGTCTTGGCGGCCAGCAACTGCGCGACCAGCGCGGCGTCCTGCTCGCAAAGTAATACGTGGGTCGCGCCGCGCGAGGCGGCTTCCAGGCCCAGCGCGCCGGTGCCGGCGAAGGCATCGACGCACTGCCAGCCCGGCAGCGCGCCGCCGCCGACGCCGGCCAGGCTCGCGAGCCAGTTGAAGAGGGTTTCGCGCACGCGGTCGGGCGTTGGGCGCAGACCGGGCTTGTCGGCCACGGCCAGGCGGGTGCGCTTCCATTCGCCGCCGATGATGCGCACTTCGCTGGGCCGGGTGGGGCGCTTGGGCTTGGGGGGCGCCGAGGGCGCGGACTTGCGGGGGGCTGGGGCGGCTTTCTTGGGCATGCGGCGAGCTTAACGCCGCCGCCGCCGCGGGTTTCACAGCCCGGGGAAGGCACGCCGCGCCAGCAGCGCGGCCAGCACGAGCATGGTGCCGCCGACGAGCGCGTCGAGCATCTGCCAGGCGCGCGGCCGCGCGAACACCGGCGCGAGCAGCCGCGCACCGAAGCCCAGCGAGGTGAACCACAGCACGCTCGCCACCGACGACCCCGCCACGAACCACAGCTTCAGCAGGCCCGGGTACTGCGCGCCCGCGCTGCCCACCAGCAGCACGGTGTCGAGATAGACATGCGGGTTCAGCAGCGTGAAGCCGGCCGCCTGCGCGACCACGGCCGCGCGCGACACCGAGACGCCCTGCGCGGTGGCCTGCAGGGCGGCGGGCCGCCGCGAACGCCACAACGCCTTCAGCCCGTAGGCGCCGAGAAAGGCCGCGCCCAGCACCGCGAGCACCGTGGCCAGCATCGGCCGCCCGTTCAGCGCCTGCGCCATGCCGGCCACGCCGGCGCCGATCAGCACCGCGTCGCTGGCCGCGCAGAACAGCACCACCGCGCCCACGTGCTCCCGGCGCAAGCCCTGGCGCAGCACATAGGCGTTCTGCGCGCCGATGGCGACGATGAGAACCAGGCTCATGAAGAGCCCGTTGGCGAAGGCGGTGGAGACATGGACGGCTTGCATGTACCGAGGATGCCGCCGGCACGCACTTGATTCAAACTAAACTTTCTAACGCCGATTCAGTTTTACTTCATCACCCATGCTCGACTACGCCGCCCTCAACGCCCTTGCCGCCGTCGTGCGCGAAGGCAGCTTCGAACGCGCGGCGCGCGCGCTGCACGTCACCCCCTCCGCGGTGTCGCAGCGCATCCGGCAGCTCGAGGAGCGCACCGGCGGCGCGCTGCTGGTGCGCGGCCAGCCCTGCGTGGCGACGCAGGCGGGGCTGCAGCTGTGCCGGCACGTGGAGCGCGTGGGCATGCTGGAGCACGAACTGCGCGACGCCCTGCCCGCCCTGGGCATGGGCAGCGGCGCAGCGCAGGAGCGCGTCACGGTGCGCGTGGCCGTCAACGCAGACAGCCTCGCGACCTGGTTCATCGCGGCCGCCGCCGCGTTCGCCGAGCAGGCCCCGTCCGCCCTGCTCGACCTCACGGTCGACGACCAGGACCACACGGCCGAACGGCTGCGCAGCGGCGCGGTGCTCGCGGCCGTGACGGCGCTGGCGCAACCGGTGGCGGGCTGCAACAGCGAGGCCTTGGGCACGATGCACTACGTGGCGGCGGCCAGCCCGGCGTTCGTGCGCGCGCATTTCGCCAAGGGCGTGGGCGCGCGCACGCTCGCAACGGCGCCGAGCCTGGTGTTCGACCGAAAAGACCGCCTGCAGGCGCGCTGGGTACGGCGCATCTGTCATCGCAATGTCGAGACGCCGCGCCACTGGATTCCATCGCCCAACGCCTTCGTCGAGGCGGCGTGCGCGGGCATGGGCTGGGGGATGCACCCGGCCAGCATGGTGGCCGATGCGATGCGCAATGGAACGCTGGTGGAACTGGTGCCCGGCTCCACGCTGCCGGTGCCGCTCTACTGGCAGCAGGCGCGCGCGGCGCCGCGCCTGCTCGGGCAACTGGGCGCCGCGGTGCGCGCGGCCGCCGGCCAGGGCGCGCACGCCCTGGCGTGACCCTGAAAGATCAGGGCTGTGCCTTGGCGGCGGTCTTGTCGGTCCTGGCGTCCTTGCCGCCCACCACCACCGTCACCATGCGATCGGGCTGCAGCTTGCGCTGGAACCCCGCCTTGATCTCGGCCGCCGTGACCGCGTTCATGCGCGCGGTCCAGGTGTCGAGGTAGTCCAGCGGCAGGTCGTTCCAGGCGATGTTGGCCACGTTGCCGATCAGCTTGCGGTTGCTGTCCAGCAGCAGCGGAAAGCCGCCGATCACGTTGTCCTTCGCGGCCTTCAGCTCGCTCGCCGTCGGGCCTTCGGCCACGAACTTCGCCAGTACTTCGCGCGACATCTTCACCGCGTCTTCGGCCTGGTCGGGCCGGGTCTGGAAGCCGATGCGGAACGCGCCCGCCTCGAGCCCCGGCGCAAAGCCGCTGTAGATGCTGTAGGTCAGGCCGCGCTTTTCGCGCACTTCGTTCGTCAGGCGCGACACGAAGCCGCCGCCGCCCAGCACGTAGTTGCCCAGCGTGAGCGCGAAGTGGTCCGGGTCCTTGCGCGGGTAGCCGGGCTGGCCGATGAAGACATGCGCCTGCGCCGAGTCGAACGCGATGCGCTCGTCCTTCGGCGCGGTGAGCGCAGCCACGGGCGTCACGGCCGGCAGCGGTGCGCATTCCTGCGTGGCCGGCAGGCGCGACAGCAGCGCCGTCGCCAGCGTCTCGGCCTCGGCGCGCGTGACGGCGCCCACGATGCTGAGCTTGGCCCGGCACGGCACGATGAGCTGCGCGTAGCGCTGGCGCATGGCGGCGGTGTCGATGCGCGCCAGCGTTTCTTCGGTCACCTCTTGGCCGTAGGGATGCACGCCGTACACGGCTTGCGCGAAGGCGCGGCCGGCGATGGTCGCGGGCTTGGTGTTGGCCTCCTTGATGGCGGCGTTGATGCGCTCGCGCTCGCGCTGCCACACGTCGTCGGGGAAGGCCGGCTCCCCGATCTCGCGCGAGGCCAGCACGACGGCCTTGTTCAGCAGCGCCGGGTCGGACAGCGAGCGCAGCGAATAGCTGGCGCGGTCGGTGCCGGCGCTCACATCGAAGCTCGCGCCCAGGTCGGCCCAGGCCTCGCCCAGGGCGTTCTGGTCGAGCGCGGGCTCGCCGTTGCGGCCGGCGCGCACGCCCTTCTCGACCATGGCCGAGGTGGTGCTCGCCAAGCCGGCCTGCGCCGCGGGGTCGCGGCGGCTGCCGGCGTCGAAGTCGACCTGCACGTCGACGATCGGCAGCGCGTTGGTCGCCACCAGATAGATCTGGGCGCCGTTGGCCAGCGTCCAGTGCTGGATGGGCAGCGCGGCCTGCGCGCTGCTCATGCCGAAAAGTACGGTTGCGCCCGTCAGCGTTGCGTACTGCGCTATCTTTTTGAGAGTAAACATGAGATTTGTACCTTTCAGCGCAGCTCGCCTGCGGGCGCCGCGAAGCCGCGGCCGCGCTTGGCCTCGGGCGGCAGGGGACGCAGCGTGGCGACCGTGAGCTGGTCGTCGCCGAAGTATTTGGCGGCCACGGCCTGCACCTGGGCCGGGGTCACGGCCTGCAGCCGGGCGACGATGCGCTCGCTGGCGTCCAGCGGCAGCCCCTGCACCCAGTTGCTGCCGAGTTCGCGCGCCTGCGCCATCACCGAGTCGCGCTTGTAGGTTTCGCTGGCCACCCACTGGGTCTTGACGCGGGCCAGCTCGGCTTCGCCAACGCCTTCCTTGGCGATGCGCGCCACCTGGGCGCGCAAGGCGGCCTCGACCACCTCGGCGCTCTTGCCGGCGGCTGGCACGCCGTCGAGCACGAAGAGCTGCGGGCCGCGGCCGACGAAGCCCGAATAGGCGCCGGCCGAGTCGGCGACGCGGTCGGGGCCCTGCGTGAGCGCGCGGTCGAGCCGCGCGCCCGAATAGCCGTCGAGCACGGCGGACAGCACCACCAGCGCCCAGGCGTCGCTGTTGGCGTCGTCGATGCCGGCCAGCTGCGGCGCGCGGAAGGCCAGCGACACGTAGGCCTGCTCGGCCGGGGCCTTGAACTCGATGCGGCGGATGCCGCGCTGCACCGGCTCGACGCGCGGCTTGCGCGCGGGCACGGCACGCGCGGGAATGCGGCCGTAGTACCTGTCGGCCATGGCGCGCACCTGCGCCACGTCGACATCGCCGGCCACCACCAGCACGGCGTTGGCGGGCACGTACCAGCGCCTGTGGAAGTCGCGCACGTCCTCGGGCGTCATGGCGTCCAGGTCGCTCATCCAGCCGACCACGGGGCGGTGGTACGGCGAGGCAATGAAGGTGGCGGCGTTCTGCTGCTCGCCGAGCAGCGCGCGCGGCTGGTCTTCGGTGCGCAGGCGGCGCTCTTCCTTGACCACCTCGATCTCGCGCTTGAACTCGTCGTCGGGCCACTGGTTGTTGGCGAAGCGGTCGGACTCGAGCTTCATCACCTGTTCGAGGCTGCCGACCGGAATCTGCTGGTAGTAGCCGGTGTAGTCGCGTGTGGTGAAGGCGTTTTCCTGGCCGCCCAGGGCCGCCACGCGGCGCGAGAACTCGCCGGGCTTGATGTCCTTGGTGCCCTTGAACATCATGTGTTCGAGCGCATGTGCCACACCGGACGTGCCGTCGACCTCGTCCATCGAGCCGACGCGCACCCAGACCATCTGTACCGCGGTCGGCGAGCGCCGGTCGGGCTGCACGATCAGCGTCATGCCGTTGGCCAGGGTGAATTGCTGGGGGCCGGGCGCCGCGGCTGCGGCGGCGGAAGGCGGCTTGGAAACCGGATTGGATTGGGCCTGCGCAGGCATGGCCCACGGCGCGAAGAGCGCCATCGCCAGCACCGCACCAGACGCAGCACGGCGTGGCGGGAGGTGTTTCATAGAATGGGTCGGATTGTAAAAAGCTCCTGATGTTCAGTTTCTTCAAGAAAAAACCGCCCGCCGAAACCCCCGACACGCCCGCGCCCACCGCGCCGGCCACGCCCGCACCTGCGCCTGCCCTGGAGGCCGCGCCAGCGCCGGCCCGCTCGGTGTTCTCGCCGTCGAGCTGGTTCGGCGCGAAGCCGACAGCGGAAGAAACGCCTGCCGCGCCGCCTGTTGCACCCGCACCGCCGCCACCGCCGCCCTCCACCCCGCCGCCTGCATCGGCCCCTGTGCCGGCGCCTGCACCGTCGTCTTTTGCACCTGCGCCAGCGCCCGTCGCTGTTCCGGTGGCAGCGCCGCCGGTGGTGGTGGCACCGGCAGCGCCCCCCGTGTTCGTTGCGCCTCCGTCTCCGGCACCTGCCCAGATTCCAGCACCAGCCCCGCCGCCGGCCCCAGCTCCGGCCCGCGTCCCCGTCCCCGCACCCGTCGTCACCACCGAGCGCAAGGGCTGGTTCGACAAGCTCAAGACCGGCCTGCGCAAGACCGGCAGCGGCATCCAGGCCGTGTTCGTCAATGCGCAGATCGACGACGCGCTCTATGAAGAACTCGAATCCGCGTTGCTGATGGCCGACACCGGCGTCAAGGCCACCGAGTTCCTGCTCGAAGACCTGCGCGGGCGCGTCAAGCGGCAAATGGCCACCAATGCGTCGCAGGTCAAGGTGCTGCTGGCCGAAGCCGTGGCCGACCTGCTCAGGCCGCTCGAGAAGCCGCTGGTCATCGGCCAGTTCACGCCCACCGTGATCATGGTGGCCGGCGTCAACGGCGCGGGCAAGACCACTTCCATCGGCAAGCTCACCAAGCACCTGGCCAACGAAGGCGCCTCGGTGCTGCTGGCCGCGGCCGACACCTTCCGCGCGGCGGCGCGCGAGCAGTTGCTGGTCTGGGCCGACCGCAACACGGTCGAGATCGTGAGCAACGAGGGCGGCGACCCCTCGGCCGTGAGCTTCGACGCGGTGAACGCCGGCAAGGCGCGCGGCAAGGACGTGGTGCTGGTCGACACGGCCGGCCGCCTGCCCACGCAGATTCACCTGATGGACGAGCTGAAGAAGATCAAGCGCGTGGTCACCAAGGCGGACGCCACGGCGCCGCACGAGGTGCTGCTGGTGATCGACGGCAACACCGGCCAGAACGCGCTCGCGCAGGTCAAGGCCTTCGACGAGACGCTGGGCCTCACCGGCCTGATCGTGACCAAGCTCGACGGCACGGCCAAGGGCGGCGTGCTGTGCGCCATTGCGCGCGAGCGGCCGATTCCGGTGTACTTCATCGGCGTGGGCGAGAAGCTGGAAGACCTGGAGACTTTCAGCGCGCGCGAGTTCGCGCAGGCCTTGCTGGGCTGATATCGGGCGCCCCTCCCGAAGGATCCGCCCTATAAAAAAACGGCCCCGCTCGCGCTGGGGCCGTTTTTTTTCTTCTTTTTTCTCTCCCTGCCCCGCCCTACGCTCCTGGCGCCGGGTCGAGCCGGCGCAACCTCGAAGTTAAAGCGAGCGTCGAAGGCTCGCCAGTGCCGAAAGTCATTGCGTGCGTTCAGGCGCAGGGCGTGAAGTCGGCCATCGCCCGCAGCAGCGATTCGGCGGCCACCGGTTTGAACAGCACCGGCACGCGGGACTCGCGCACGCGCTGCAGCCGGTCCGGCGATGTTTCGCCGGTGATCAGCAGCAGCGGCGTGGGTGTGCCCGCCATGGCGCCGCGCGCCGCGCCCTGGCTGAGGCGCAGTCCCGCGTCGAGCCCGTCGGCGCCGTCGGCCAGCCGGTAGTCGCACAGCAGCAGCTCGAAGGGGCGACCCTGCGCCGCGGCCTGCCGCAGCGCTTGGGCCGCGGCCTCCTCGTCGGCCACGGCGTGCGCGTCGACGGCGTGGGAACGCAGCAGGCCCACCATGGCCTCGCGAATTTCCAGTTCGTCGTCCAGCAGCAGCACACGCGCGGGCAGCGCTGGCATCGGGCTCCTGCGCAACGCCGAGGGCGCTGCCGCAACGGCGCTCAAGGCTCCGGGCGGTGCGACCGCGACCGGCACTGCCACGCGAAAGAAGGTGCCGCGTCCGGGCCGCGAGTGCATCTGCACCGGATGGCCGAGCAGGCGCGACAGCCGCTGCACGATCGACAGCCCGATGCCCAGCCCCCGAGAGCGGTCGCGGCCCGGATTGTCGATCTGATAGAACTCCTCGAAGATCCGGCCCGACTGCTCGGTCGCAATGCCGATGCCGCTGTCGCGCACCTCGATCCACACCGCGTCGCCGCGCTCGCGCGCCGTGACGGTCACGCCGCCGCGCGCGGTGTACTTCAGCGCGTTGTCCATCAGGTTGGACAGCATGCGGTGCAGCAGCTGAGGGTCGCTGTGCACCCACAGCCCGCTGGCGCGCACGCGCAGCTGCAACTGCTTGTGCTCGGCGCGCGCGGCGAAGGTGTGGTTGAGCGGCAGGAACAGCGCGTCGAGCTGCACGGGCTGCAGCGCCGGGGTGATCACGCCGGCGTCGAGGCGCGAGACGTCGAGCATGGTGTCGAGCGAAGTGCCCAGCGCATTCACCGCGCGCATCAGGCGCTCGGCGTTGCGGCCCTCGGGGCGGTCGCGCAGCTCGTTTTCCAGCGCGGCGCCGAACAGCGCAATGGCGTGCAGCGGCTGGCGCAGGTCGTGGCTGGCGGTGCCGAGGAAGCGGGTTTTTTCCTCGCTGGCGCGCTCGGTGGCGGCGATCTGCTCGCCCAGGCGCGCGGCCAGCGCCTCGTTCTCGAAGCGCAGCATGAGCGATTCTGTGAGCAGCTTGTGCTGCCCGACGCCCGCATGCAGCGTCAGCAGCAGGTAGGCCGCTCCGGCCGCCGCCAGGAACAGGTGCAGGCCGTCGCCCTGCCAGGCCAGCGCGGTGATCATGCCCATCGACATCGGCATCGTGTAGCCGAACAGCGCCGGCTTCAGCGGCCACAGCGACTGGGCCGCGCGCGCGCAGCTGCCCACGATCACGGCCAGCAGCAGCGAGGTCATGGGCAGGTTGTCGTGCGGCACGATGAGCCAGGGCACCACCGCCGTGACCATGCTCACCAGCGTGACCATGCGCGATATCTTGCGTGCCCAGTAGGCGCTTTCGTGCGCGGGCCGCTCGGGCGTCCAGCGCGGCGTGAGCAGCACGTACAGGTCCGCCGCCAGCAGCGTGCCCGCCCAGAACAGCAGGCTCGGGTCTTTCAGCTGCGAATAGATGATGGCGCCGAACACGCCCACGAACGCCATGTGCGTCAGCGTCGAGGCGATGTAGGTGCTGTAGACCGAGGCGATGTTCTCGCGCAGCACCCGCTGCGCGAGCGTGTGGCCGGCGAGCGGATCGCTGGGCGCCTGGGTCGGCAGGTTCAATTCAATGCAGCGTGCTGATCAACTGGGCGCGCGAGCGCATGCCGAACAGCAGCAGGATGGTCGAGACATGGTTCTTCACGGTGCCTTCGCTCAGGTTCGCGAGCTGCGCGATTTCTTTGTTGGCCTTGCCTTCGAGCACCCATTGCAGCACCTGCATCTGGCGCGGCGTGAGCTCTTGCCAGGCGCTGGCATGGGCGAACTCGGCGTAGCCGGCGAGCGACCTGGGCACCGTCGGCGGCGGCAGTTCGGCCGCACCGGGGTCCAGCAGGCCGCAGGCACGGATGAAGCTCACCACTTCCTTCAGGTCGGCCGACTTCGGCAGGAAGGCGGCGGCCCCCAACGCGAGCACACCCTGCGCCAGCGCGCTGTTGCCGGTGCCCGAGAGCACCACGATGCGCGCGGACGGAAAGCGCCGGCGGAACTCGGCCAGGCCGCTCAGGCCATGGGTGTCGGGCAGCGCCAGGTCGAGCAGCACCAGCCCGATGGACGCCTGGTGGGTTTCGTACAGCGCCAGCGCGTCGGCGGCGTTGCCGGCCTCGAACACCTCGATGGCCGCGCCCGACGAGGCGGCCTGCGCCTGCACCAGCGCGCAGACGCCCAGGCGGAGCAGGTCGTGGTCGTCCACGACGAGGATCGCCGTGGGAACGCTGGCGGGCGCGCCGGCCTGCGCGGCGGGTGACAGGGGTGCGGGTGCAGAGTCGATGGGTGACACGCGCCGATCTTAGCGGCGTAACCTTTTGGTGACAGTGCATAAAGTCATGGGATCGCCCGTGGCTGTAGTGCTTAATGCTACTTTTTTGATAGCAACTTCACATCGCTTGTACGCTTGCCATCGGGCTTTTCTGTCGGCACCATGGACGCCTCGCCGCATCGCACGGCGCCCAAGGAGACTTCGAATGACCCCCACCGCCGTCGCACCACTGGCCCCTGCCGACCGCAAGGTCGACCGGCTGCTCGCCCACTATGAAGAGAGCCACCGCAACCCGACCAACGAGCTGATCCACTTCGTGGCCATTCCGGCCATCATGCTCAGCATCGTCGGGCTGCTGTTCGCGATCCACCCCTGGGTGGCCTACGGCTTCGTGGCGGCCAGCCTCGTCTACTACGCACTGTTGCGCGCGCCCGCCTTCCTGCTGACCATGCTGCTGCTGACCGCGCTGGCGCTGGCGCTGGTGCATGCGATGGGCGGACTTGTATTGCCGGTTTCAGCCGCTATCTTTGTGGTGGCCTGGGTCTTCCAGTTCGTGGGCCACAAGATTGAAGGCAAGAAGCCTTCGTTCTTCGAAGACATCCAGTATTTGTGGGTCGGCCCGCTGTTCGTGCTGTCCAGACTTTTCCTAAAGCTGGGGCTACGCTGGTAGCCCTGGGCTATTCCCGCGATAGGAATTCAAGGGAACCCCGGGCTTAGCACTCCCTCTAACCGAGTGCTAATATGGCCAATACAAAGGAGTTTCCCTGATGACAACGCTGTCTGGAGTCTCTACCAACCAGCTGGCCGTCGCCAACCCATGGTCGATGGTTCCGCCGCTGGGCAACCTGGATGCCTACATTTCGGCCGCCAACCGCCTGCCGCTGCTCACGCTCGAAGAAGAGCAGGGCTTCGCACGCAAGTTGCGCGACCAGAACGACCTCGAATCCGCCGGCGCGCTCGTGCTGTCGCACCTGCGCCTCGTGGTTTCCATTTCTCGCCAATACCTGGGCTACGGTCTGCCGCACGGCGACCTGATCCAGGAAGGCAACGTGGGCCTGATGAAGGCCGTGAAGCGTTTCGACCCCGACCAGGGCGTGCGGCTCGTGAGCTACGCCATGCACTGGATCAAGGCCGAGATCCACGAGTACATCCTGAAGAACTGGCGCATGGTCAAGGTCGCGACGACCAAGGCCCAGCGCAAGCTGTTCTTCAACCTGCGCTCGATGAAGCAAAGCTTCAAGGCCGACTCGGCCGCGGCCGACAACGGCACGCACCGCGAAACTCTGAGCCCCGACGAGGTGTCGCAAATGGCGACCCGGCTCAACGTCAAGCCCGAAGAAGTGCTCGAGATGGAAACCCGCCTGTCGGGCGGTGACGTCATGCTCGATCCGGGCCCGACCGACGACGGCGACGAGGGCTTCGGCCCCATCGCCTACCTGGCCGACGCCACGCAGGAACCGACCGCGCTGCTCGAATCGCAGCAGCGCGACCGCCTGTCGAGCGACGGCATCGCCACGGCGCTCGAGGCGCTGGACGACCGCAGCCGCCGCATCGTGGAAGAGCGCTGGCTCAAGGTGAACGACGACGGCTCGGGCGGCATGACGCTGCACGACCTGGCCGCCGTGTACGGCGTGAGCGCCGAGCGCATCCGCCAGATCGAGGTCGCCGCGATGAAGAAGATGAAGAAGGCGCTCGCGGACTACGCGTAAGCGGTTCGCCTCTTCGAACAAAGCCCGGCAGCGCCGGGCTTTTTCATTTGGAGAGCGCGCGCAGCACCTCGGGCGGAATCAGTGCGATGCGGAAGGCGCCCTTGCGCCCTTTCAGATGCGCGACCGAGCCGGCCACGGGCACGGGCGCAGTGCCGTCCATCTCAGGAAGCCAGCAGCGTCTTCAGGTCCGCCACCATCGGCGCCACACCCGCGCCGTAGCGCGCATAGAGCCGCAGGCGGCCCTGCGTGTCGTAGACGTAGCTCGCGGCCGAGTGGTCCATCGAGTAGCTCGTCGGCGTCTTGCCGTCGACCTTCTTGTAATAGACCTTGAAGTCCTTGGCGACGGCGGCCAGCTCATCCGTCGTGGGAATCAACGCGACGAAGCCGGGGTCGAATGCGCCCATGTAGGCCTTCAGCACCTCGGGCGTGTCGCGCGCCGGGTCGACGGTGAGGAACAGCACCTGCAGCTTGTCGCCGTCCTTGCCGAGCTGCTGCTTGACCTGCGCCATCTCGGTCATCGTGGTCGGGCAGACGTCGGGGCACTGCGCGTAGCCGAAGAACAGCACGACCACCTTGCCCTTGAAGTCGGCCATGGTGCGGACCTTGCCGTCGGCGTCCTTCAGCGAGAAGTCGCGTGCGTAGTCCGCGCCGGTGATGTCCACGGCATTGAAGTTCTGCTTCGTCTCGCGGCTGCAGGCCGAAAGCCCCAGGCCCAGCGCCGCGCTCGCGCCCACCCAGCCGGCGGCGGTGGCGATCGACTTGAGGGCTTGGCGCTTGTTCATGGGGAAGGTATTCAACGAAGGTAGTGGTCGACGAGCAGGGCCAGGAACAGCACGCTCAGGTGAATCAGCGAAAAGCGGAAGGTCTTGCGCGCCAGCGCGTCCGAGTAGTTGCGCCACAGCGCGAACGCGTAGCCGGTGAAGCCGATGCTCACCGCCACCGCGACCGCCAGGTACAGCCAGCCGCTCATGCCGTAGATGAACGGCATCAGGCAGGCCGCGAAAAGAATGAAGGTGTACAGCAGCACCTGCAGCCGCGTGAACTCGTTGCCGTGCGTGACCGGCAGCATCGGCAGGCCGGCCTTGCGGTAGTCCTCGACGCGGTAGAGCGCCAGCGCCCAGAAGTGCGGCGGGGTCCACAGGAAGATGATGAGGAAAAGAATGAGCGCCTCGGGCCCCACGTCGCCCGTCATCGCGGCCCAGCCCAGCACCGGCGGCATGGCGCCCGACGCACCGCCGATCACGATGTTCTGCGGCGTCAGCGGCTTGAGGATCACGGTGTAGACCACCGCGTAGCCGACGAAAGTGGCGAAGGTCAGCCACATGGTCAGCGGATTCACGGTGAACCACAGAACCGCCGAGCCCGCGGCGCACAACAGCGCAGAGAAGGCCAGCGCCTGCATGTCGCTGAGCTGGCCGCGCGCCGTGGGGCGCCAGGCGGTGCGTTTCATCTTCGCGTCGATGCCCTTCTCGACCAGACAGTTGAACGCCGCCGCCGCGCCCGCCACCAGCCAGATGCCGATGCAGGCGAGCACGCCGCGCTGCACGTCGGCCCAGCTCGGCAGGCCGGGCACGGCCAGCACCATGCCGATCAGCGCGCAGAACACGATCAGCTGCACCACGCGCGGCTTGGTCAGCGCGTAGAACTGGCGCAGCACATTCGCGGCGCTGGTGTGCTGAACGGGAATCGGGGTGCTCACGCGGTGGCTTTCTTCGGGTTGGGGGTCGCGCGTGCATTGTCGTCGGCGCGCATGGCCGAGGTGGATGCGCTGGATACGCTGGACAGGGCATGGCGGCGGCTTTCGCACAGCGCCCAGGTCAGCACCACGGCGAGCGCCGCGGCACCGCCGGTGTGCAACACGGCCGCAGCCAGCGGCCAGCCGAGCAGCACGTTGCCCAGGCCGGTCGCCAGCTGCAACAGCGCCAGCCCGGCAAGCCAGTGCGCCTGCGGGCGCAGCGTGTCGATGCGGCGCAGGCGCCATGCCAGCACGCCGAGCGCGACGAACACCGCATAGGCCATCAGCCGGTGCGCGTAATGAATGGCGGTGAGCGCGGAAAAGTCGAGCGGCTGGCCCTCGCCGGTCACGCCCAGGTGGCGCCAGATCTCGAAGCCCTGCGCGAAGTTCATCGCCGGCCACCAGCTGTCCTGGCAGGTCGGGAACTGCGTGCACGCCAGCACCGCGTAGTTGGTGCTGACCCAGCCGCCGAGCGCAATCTGCAGCACCAGCAGCACGGTGGTCACGACGAGGCCATTGCGCAGCGCCGGCGACACAGGCGTCGGCAGCCGTTGCGCGGCGGCCTGGCGGTAGTGCACGGCCTGGATGCACAGCAAGGCCAGCAGCACGACGGCGCCCAGCAGGTGCAGCGTGACGATGGCGGGGAACAGCTTCCACGTCACCGTGAGCGCGCCGAACGCGCCCTGCAGGCAGACCCAGACCAGGGTGAAGGCTGGCCACCAGGCGCTGAGCGTGGCGTGGTGGTGATCGCCCTCCTTCGACGAAGACGGCGGCGGCGCGCGACGCTGGCGGCGGCGCACGATCCACGTGGCCCCCGCGAGCGTGAGGATCAACACGCCGACGCCCGTCGCCAAATAGCGGTGAACCATCTCGACCCAGGCCTTCCCGTGCGTGACGGGGCCGGTCGGCTGGGCCGCTTGCGCCATCGCGATTTCATGGCGCGCGCCGGCCGGGCTGGCATTGCCGTAGCAGCCGGGCCAGTCGGGACAGCCCAGGCCCGAATCGGTGAGCCGTGTGAAGGCGCCGAACATCGTCAGGTCGAAGGTGAGGAACAGCGTGAGCACGGTCAGCGCATGCAGCCGCCGCGCCGGGCCGGCGCCGGCATTGCGGCGCCACACCCACACCAGCGGGCCGAGCGCGATCAGCACGCCGGCGGCCATGAGCCAGGCGATGGGCGTCAGATCGTAGAGCGAGCTCGTGTCCATGGCAGCTCAGCGTCCGGGCTCGTCCCACGAGGCCGAGGCGCGCAGCAGGCGGTCGATGTCGCGCTTGGCGCGGCCGGCGCCGACGGCGTCCATGCGGGCGGGAAAACGCATCATCCAGTTGCCCATCGGGTCGACCACGTAGAGGTGCTCGGCCAGGGTGTGGCCCGACACGGGCGCCAGCCATCTGGCGATCTGGTCGGCCGGCACGCGCAGCACGGTGGCGCCGTGCAGCCCGTTGTCCAGCCGTTCGGGCACGGGCGCGGCGTCGCTCACGAGCCAGACGCGGTCCATGCGGTCTTTTTCGCGGCCCAGGCTTTCGCGCAACTGGCGCTGCAGGTACAGCTGCTGCTCGCACAGCGCATTGCAGGCGGCGTCGGCCACGGCCACCAGCAACCATTGGCCCTTGAGCGTGGCGAAATCGACCGGTGCGCCGTTGCGGTCGGTGGCCGTGAGCTTCGGCAGCTCGTGCTGCGGATCGATCAGCTCGCCGTACACGCTGCGGCCTTCAGGCCGGATCACGTAGTACGTGAAGTACGAGGCAATGACCGGCGCCGCGCACATCAGCATCACGGCGATCATCTTCCAGCGCCCGACGCTTGTGCGCCGGCCCTCGGCCCCGTCGAGCGCCTGGTTGGGCGACGGCATCGAATGCACCGTCAGGCCCAGCGGCTCGTCAGAAGCGGCCATTGCGTGCGCGGCGCCTTGAGCGGAGGAAGGGTGTGATGAATTGGAACCAGGCATAGAGGATGACGACGAGGGCCGACAGGCCGAACCACTGGAATGCGTAACCGTAGTGCCTCTCCAGGCCCAGCGCCGGGGCCGGCCAGTCGCGCTGCAGGCCCTCGGAGGCCGCGCCGGTCTGCTGCAGCGACACATCGGTGCGCAACGGCTGCTTGGTCTCGGCGCGGAAGGCCTCCAGGTCGAGATTTTGCCGGATGGGCGAATACCCTTCGACGGCCGGTGTCGGGGCCGGGGCCAGTGCCGGCGCTGCGGCAGCCGAAGCCGCGGCAGCCGGTGCGGACGCAGCAGGCGCCGGCGCGGAGGTGCCCAGCTCCAGCAGGTGGCTCGGCGGCGGCGCGATCAGGCCCGTGACCTCGACGATGCCCGCGGGCGTCTCGACCGCGCCCAGTTGCGTGCGATCGACGAAATTGCGCTGGATCCAGCCGCGCTGCACCATCACCGTCTGCTCGGTGCCCTCCAGCGCAAAGGGTGTCAGCACGTAGAAGCCCGGGGTGCCGTGCATCTGCCGGTTGTCCAGGTACACCGTCTGCGGCGTCAGCCACAGGCCGCGCAGGCGCACCGGGCGGTGCAGTGCGCCGGTCGCCTGGTCCATGGCCAGGAACTCGGCCTGGGTGAGCGGCGGTTTCAGCTTCTGGGCGTCGATGTCGGCCTGCAACGCTTCTTTCTGGGCCGCGCGCGACAGCTGCCAACGGCCGGCCGATACGGTGGCAGCCACAGACAGCACGGCAGCGATGGTGATGAGCCAGAAACGCCCTGGGCGGCGGCGTTCTTCGGAATGGAGGGGTTCAGGAGTCACTGGAGAGGACGCAGCGTGCGGCCGATAATGCGGGTCATGAAATATTTCATCGCCCTGGTGTTCGTGGGCATCTTCGCGAGCCTCGCGTTCGCCCTGTACTTCATGTTGAAGGACGGGCGCGACGGGCGCGCCAAGAGCGGCGGCATGGCGCGCGCCCTCACCTTTCGGATCGGCCTGTCGGTGTTTTTGTTCCTCTGCATGCTGCTTGCCTGGAAACTCGGCTACATCCAGCCCACCGGACTCCCGCTCGGCAAGTAGATGGTGCTCGTTCCACGAGAACCATGAAAAAGGCGCCTTACGGCGCCTTTTTTGTGGAATGCCGCGAGGTTCGCTCAAAGCCAGTAAACCAGCATGTAGAGGCCCAGCCAGACCACGTCCACGAAGTGCCAGTACCAGGCCGCGCCCTCGAAGCCGAAGTGGCGCTCCGGCGTGAAGTGGCCCTTTTGCAGGCGCAGCGTGATGAACAGCAGCATCAGCATGCCGATGAACACGTGCAGGCCGTGGAAGCCGGTCAGCATGAAGAAGGTCGAGCCGTAGGTGCCCGAGCTGAGCTTGAGGTTCAGTTCAGTGTACAGGTGGTGGTATTCATAGCCCTGCACGCCCAGGAAGACGATGCCCAGCAACACGGTGAGCCACATGAAGCGGATCGTCTGTGCGCGGTGGCCGGCACGCAGCGCGTGGTGGGCAATGGTGAGTGTCACGCCCGAGCTGAGCAGCAGCGCGGTGTTGATCGTGGGCAGCCAGAACGGACCCACGGTCTGGAACGGCTCGACGATGCCGGCCGGCGAACCGGTGACGCCGGCGGCAACGCTGGGCCACACGGCCTTGAAGTCGGGCCACAGGATCGCGTTGTCCAGGCTGCCGAGCGCCGGCAGCGAGTGGGTGCGAGCCCACCACAGCGCGGTGAAGAACGCGCCGAAGAACATCACTTCCGAGAAGATGAACCAGCTCATGCTCCAGCGGAACGAGAGGTCGATCTTGTGGCCGTACTGGCCGCTCTCGCTTTCGCCGATGGCCGTGCGGAACCACACGAACAGCGTGCCAAGCCACACCACCATGCCGACCAGCAGGGACCATGCGCCCCACTCATGGCCGTTGATCCATTGCGCGGCGCCCAGAATCACGAAAAACAGCCCGATCGCGGCCGAGACCGGGTAAGCCGAAGGTCCGGGCACGAAGTAGTAGGGCGTGGTGCCGTGGGTGGTTGAACTCATATCAGCTCCTGGCTTTCTTTCTTCTCGGGATTCAATGGATTCTGCGCGTTGCGGGTTTCTTGCTTGTTCGTCAGCCGGCGGCCACATGGCGCACCAGCAGCACTAACCCGAGCACGAAGACGATCACGGCCACGAACGCCACCGCGATGATGTGCAGCGGGTTCAGCTTGCCCAGGTCTTCCTGGTAGGCGCTGTTCTTGCGAACGCCGAAGAACGACCAGCCCACCGCCTTCACCGTGTCCCACAGCGAAGCCTTCGGCCGGGGCCGGTGCGGGACGGACGGATCGGTCACGAACGCGGCTCATCGGCGGTGTTCGAAACGGCGGCCACCGGGGCCGCGGGTGTCTTGCCGCCCACCTCGAAGAAGGTGTACGACAGCGTGATGGTCTTCACGTCCTTGGAAATCTTGGGGTCGATCACGAACGCGACCGGCCATTGCTTCTTCTCGCCTGGTTCGAGCGTGTACTGGTTGAAGCAGAAGCACTCGAGCTTGTTGAAATACGGCGCGGCCTGCTGCGGCGCATAGCTCGGAATGGCCTGCGCGGCCATGCGGCGGTTCTGCACGTTCTGAAACTCGTACATCACCGTGTTGAGCTGGCCCGGGTGCACCTGCAGGGTCCGCTCTGCGGGCTTGAAGTCCCACAGGCCGCCGCGCACGTTGGAGTCGAACTCCACGGTGATGGTGCGGGTCATGTCGACCTGCGTGTTGTCGGGCACGCGCACGTTCTTGCCGCCGCTCGCGCCGCCCGGCACCTCGAGCTCCGAGAGCGCGAGGATGTTGATGCCGGTCATCTCGCAGATCGCGCGGTACATCGGCACCAGCGCATACCCGAAGGCGAACATGCCGCAGGCCACCACGGCCAGCTTGCCGACCATGCGGACGTTGGCACGCCGGATGCGTTGACCGAGGCTCATGCGTGTGCTCCCGCTCGTTGCGTGTGAATGGCGGCTCAGCGTCCGCTGAACCAGACCATGCGGACGATGAATCCGACGAAGAACACCACGGCGATGGAAGCCAGCGTGAGCCCCATGCGGCGGTTGTTGCGTTTCTGCTCGGGTGTCATCGCGTGTTCAATGGGTCGGTCAGCCGATCACCTTGCTGGCGGTCGCGTCGAGCTTGGGCGGGGTTTCGAAGGTGTGGAAGGGCGCCGGCGACGGCACTTCCCATTCGAGCCCCTCGGCGCCTTCCCACGGCTTTTGTGCCGCTTTCTCGCCCTTGCCGCGCATGGTGGGCAGCACGACGAACAGGAAGAAGTAGACCTGCGCAAAACCGAAGAAGAACGCACCGACCGACGCCACGGCGTTGAAGTCGGCGAACTGCATCGGATAGTCGGCATACCGGCGCGGCATGCCCGCCAGGCCCAGGAAGTGCATCGGGAAGAACGTGACGTTGAACGAGATCAGCGACCACCAGAAGTGCACCTTGCCGCGCGTTTCGTTGTACATCACGCCGGTCCACTTGGGCACCCAGTAGTAGAAGCCCGAGAACATCGCGAACAGCGAGCCGGCCACCAGCACGTAGTGGAAGTGGGCCACCACGTAGTACGTATCTTGCAGCTGCGTGTCGATGGGTGCGACCGCCAGGATCAGGCCGGTGAAGCCGCCCATCGTGAACACGAAGATGAAGCCGACCGCGAACAGCATGGGCGTCTCGAAGGTCATCGAGCCCTGCCACATCGTCGCGATCCAGTTGAAGATCTTCACGGCCGTGGGCACCGCGATCAGCATGGTCGCGTACATGAAGAACAGCTGGCCGGTGAGCGGCATGCCGGTCGTGAACATGTGGTGCGCCCACACGATGAACGACAGGATGGCGATGGACGAGGTGGCGTACACCATCGAGGCATAGCCGAACAGGCGCTTGCGGGCGAAGGCCGGCACCACCTGGCTGATGATGCCGAAGGCCGGCAAGATCATGATGTAGACCTCGGGGTGGCCGAAGAACCAGAAGATGTGCTGGTACATCACCGGGTCGCCGCCGCCGGCGGGGTTGAAGAAGCTGGTACCGAAATGGCGGTCGGTCAGCGTCATGGTGATGGCGCCGGCGAGCACGGGCATCACGGCAATCAGCAGGTAGGCGGTGATGAGCCAGGTCCAGCAGAACATCGGCATCTTCATCAGCGTCATGCCGGGGGCGCGCATGTTGAGGATGGTCACGATGATGTTGATCGAGCCCATGATCGAAGACGCGCCCATGATGTGCATCGCGAAGATGCCCGCGTCCATCGAGGGGCCCATCTGCAGCGTCAGCGGCGCGTAGAGCGTCCAGCCCGCGGCGGGTGCGCCACCGGGCATGAAGAACGAACCCACCAGCATCAGCGCCGCGGGAATCAGCAGCCAGAAGCTGAAGTTGTTCATGCGCGCGAACGCCATGTCGGAGGCGCCCACCTGCAGCGGGATCATCCAGTTCGCGAAGCCCACGAAGGCCGGCATGATGGCGCCGAACACCATGATCAGGCCGTGCATGGTGGTGAACTGGTTGAACAGCTCGGGGTTCACCAGTTGCAGGCCGGGCTGGAACAGCTCGGCGCGGATCAGCAGCGCCAGCACGCCGCCCACCATCAGCATCGTGAAGCTGAACAGCAGGTAGAGCGTGCCGATGTCCTTGTGGTTGGTCGCGAACACCCAGCGGCGCCAGCCGGTGGGCGCGTGGTGTTCGTGATGCTCGTCGTGTGCGTGCTCGCCGTGGGGGGCGTGACCGTGGGGGTCGAGGACTGCGCTCATGTCGTTGTTCCTTGCAATTTCTTCTTCGCGGGGCGCTGCCGTGTCACTTGCCGCGCAGGGCCAGCACTTCGGCCGGCTGCACCAGCTGGCCCGACTTGTTCGACCAGCTGTTCTTGGTGAACGTGGCCACGGCCGCGAGGTCGGTGTCGCTCAGCTGTTTCCACGACGGCATGGCGCCGTTGTTCTGGCCGTTGAGCAGCACCATCAGTTGCACCTTGTGATCGGCGTCCAGCACCTTCACGTCGCCGTCGAGCGCCTTGATCGGGCCCGCGCCCTTGCCGTTGGCCTGGTGGCAGGCCGCGCAGTTGGCGGCGTAGACCTTTTCACCGCGCACGAGCATGTCGGGCAGCGTCCAGACCTTGGTCGGGTCGTCGAGCTTGGCGGCGGCTTCCTTGCGCTTGGTGGACACCCAGGTCGTGTAGTCGGCGGCCGAGACCACCTTCACGTGGATGGGCATGTAGGCGTGTTCCTTGCCGCACAGTTCCTGGCACTGGCCGTAGTAGTCGCCGATGGTCTCGGCGCGGAACCAGGTGTCGCGCACGAAGCCGGGAATCGCGTCCTGCTTCAAGCCCAGCTGCGGCACGGCGAAGGCGTGGATCACGTCGTTCGCGGTGGTGATGATGCGGACCTTCTTGTTGACCGGCACCACCAGCGGGTTGTCGACCTTGAGCAGGTAGTCGTCGGGCATCACGCCCTTGGCGCCGGCGTCGGACATGGCGCGCTGCGAGCTGTCGAGCGTGGAGATGAAGGCCAGGCCCTCGCCTTCGCCGTTCAGGTAGTCGTAGCCCCACTTCCATTGGTAGCCGGTGGTCTTGATCGTGAGGTCGGCGTTGGTGGTGTCCTTCTGGGCCACCAGCACCTTGGTGGCCGGCAGCGCCATCACGATCACGATGAGGAAGGGAACGATGGTCCAGATGACCTCGACCACCACCGACTCATGGAAATTGGCCGCCTTGTGGCCGACCGACTTGCGGTGCTTCCAGATGGAATAGAACATGACCGCGAACACGGCGACGAAGATGACCGTGCACAGGATCATCATGATCGTGTGCAGGAAATGCTGTTCCTGCGCGATCTTGGTCACACCGACCGGAAGATTCAGCTGGCGCACCGAAGGGCCGCCGGGCAGATCGTTGACTGCGTGCGCCGCGCTGCTGAAAGCCGCGCCGGCCGCCAGCAACAGATTCGCCGGCCTGTACTTGTTGCGCCAAATGCTCTTCATCGTGTTCACGTTTCTTCAATTTTTTCGACAAACCCAACCGTGCGGCACTGCGCGAGCCCCCTCAGGCGCCGCGCAACGCCATGCGAATCTCGCGGGCCAAAGCGGCACGCAACTCCGGGCGTACATAGCGCCCCACCCTGACCGATCGACCCTGCCCCGAGACCTCGATCAGCGAGCGATCGCCGGTCTGCGGTTCGATCCGCACCTGGTGCGGAAGAAATTCCGTGCGCTCGTAGTGCCCGCCGTTCTCGAGCTCGACGACGAGGCGTCCTTCCTGCAGCGCGATCTTCTCGCCGTCGGTCGCGTGCCGTGCGTAGACCATGAACGCAAACCCGACAGCGGCCAGTTCGAGCCAGGCAAAAGGCAGCACCAGCGGCGCACCGTGCAGCCAGAACAGGGTGCCGATGCCGAGCGATACCACGCACAGCGAGGCATAGAGCCAGCCCAGCTGGCTCGGCGTCACCGAGCAGTTCCGCTTCAGGAACCAGTGGATGTTCTGGCCTGAAACGGTGGCAAATCGAAACACGGAATTCGACACGGGCGAGTTCAGCAAATCGGTGCGTCGACGGCCGCCAAACCCCTCGTACAAACAGGATTCGACACCCCTCGTTCACGGGACAGTACCCGCGAGTTCCACGCAACGGCGGATTGTAGCGGGTAGATACCTGCGCCCGAGAGGCGTGTGGGACGCCTACGGGTCACTACCAGTAGGCAAAAAACGCTCTGTGCGACAGGCGTTTTTGCTGCGCGATCCGCAGGCGATCAGGCGCCGGGACGACCCCGTTGCAGCATCGAGCGCATCTCGCGCAGCGACACCGCGCTTTCGGCCGCCAGCGACACGCGCGGCGCCGGCTTGAACGCGTGGCCGTAGATGACTTCGAAGGTCAGCGCGATGCGCCCGGCCCCCTCGCTTCCATCTTCGGCCGGCGCGAGTTCAGGCAGCGCCTTCTTCAGCGACGCGTGCCAGGCCTTGCCGCGCAGCCCCGCGAAGCGAGCCGGGTGCAGGTTGCGGCCGAGCCCGCGCAGCTCGGCCAGCGCCGCCTCGGGGGTGGCCCAGGTCAGCACGATGCGCTCCATGTCCATCACCGGCTCGGCGAAGCCGGCGTGCACCAGCATGTCGCCCCAGTCGTGCATGTCGGTGAACTCGTGGCCCGCGGCCGGCCAGCCCAGGCGGGCATGCAGCGCGCGCAGTTCGCGCACCGTGTCGGGGCCCAGGCAGGAGAACATCAGGAAGCCGTCGGTCGCCACCAGCTTGTGCCAGTGGGAGATCAGCGCCTCGGGGTCGGCCGCCATGTGCAGCGACATGTTGGCCCAGAGCAGGTCGACGCCTTCTTCGGGCGTGGCGTCGAAGCGCGCCTTGCCGCCCTGCCAGCGGCGCGCGCTCCACCACGGGGCGCTCAACGCCTGGCCGGTCACGGCGGCCAGCGCGGGCTCCGGCTCGATGACGAACGACGCAGCGTCCTTGTAGCGGCGGGCGACCAGCTCGTGGGCTTCGAGACCGCCGCGCAGCGGCGCCCAGTCGGCCCAGGTGCGGGGCTGGGCCTTGATCCATTGCAGCCGGTCTTCCATGCGGCGGCCGATTTCCTCGTGCAGCCAGGGAGAGCCTTCGGCAGGCGCGAGCCGGCGCCATCGGGCGGCCGCCGCGGCATCGATGGTCGGCGGTCGTCTTGTGGGGTCGGTGGCCATGGGGCCGTGAGTATATTGAGACATGCTCAGCCATCGGGCCCTGTGGCCTTTATTGCCTTCACGGCCTTTCACCTCCCTGCTTGCCCGGCTGCCCAGCCAGTGCGCGGTCTGCCGCGCCTGGCCTTCCCGACCGGTCTGCGACGCCTGCGTGGCCCGCTTCGCCCCGCCCGCCGCGCGGTGCGGCGGCTGTGCCTTGCCGGTGCCCGAAGGCGTGAGCCGCTGCGGCGATTGCGTGAAGCACCCGCCGCCGCTGGACGCCTGCCTCGCCGCCTGCACCTACGCGTGGCCGTGGCCCGACGCCATCGCAGGCTTCAAGTTCCGCGGCGACGCCGGCTGGGCCGGGCCGTTCGCCACCCTGCTGCGCAGCGCGCCGTGGGTCGAGCCGGCGCTGGAACGGTGCGACATCGTCCTGCCGATGCCGCTGGCGCCCGCCCGGCTGCGCGAACGCGGCTTCAACCAGGCGCACGAACTCGCCCGGCGGCTGTCGCCCGCCAAGGCCGACCCCGCCTTGTTGCTGCGCACCCGCGACACCCCCGCCCAAAGCGGCCTGCCGCGCGCCGAGCGCCTGCTCAACCTGAGGGGCGCCTTTGCGGTCGAACCGCTGCGCGCGGACAAACTGCGGGGCAAGCGCATCGTGCTGGTCGACGACGTGATGACCAGCGGTGCCTCGCTGTTCGCCGCGGCCGAGGCACTGCGGCTGGCCGGCGCGGCGCACATCACGGCCGTGGTGCTGGCCCGCACCGACCCGCCGCGCTGAACAGCCGGCGCGGCCCGCCGACAATCGGCGCATGTTCCATATCGTTCTGGTCCACCCCGAGATTCCGCCGAACACCGGCAACGTCATCCGCCTGGCGGCCAACACCGGCTGCACGCTGCACCTCGTCGAGCCGCTGGGCTTTTCGATGGACGACCGCCTGCTGCGCCGCGCCGGGCTCGACTACCACGAGTACGCCGAAGTGAAGCGTCATGCCGACTGGCCCGCCCTGCTCACCGGCGAGCAGCCCGCGCCCGAGCGCATGTTCGCCCTCACCACGCGCGGCACACGCGCCGTGCACGACGTGCGCTTCCAGCCCGGCGACTGGCTGGTGTTCGGCTCCGAAACCAGCGGCCTGCCGCCCGCGGTACGCGACGGTTTCGCCGAGCCGCAGAAGCTGCGCCTGCCGATGCGGGAAGGCCAGCGCAGCCTGAATCTCTCAAACGCGGTGGCGGTCACCGTGTTCGAAGCCTGGCGGCAAAACGGCTTCGGCTGACAAATGGACACAAGCTCGCCGTTGCATGAGGCGGCACAAGCGCATCCGATCGGCGAGGCGGGCCGTATGGAAAGACATGCCGGCCGCAAAGCGAACCGGCATTCGGTCCCTTCAACGCTTTGCCACAGGAGTCTCCCCATGAACGCCAAGTCGATTGCCTTCGCCGCCTTCGCCACGCTCGCCCTCGCCAGCGGCGCCCAGGCCTTCCAGGGTGAACAGAACCCGCTGCCGCCCCAGCCCTTCCAGTCGACGTTGTCGCGCGCCCAGGTGCAGGCCGACGCGCGCCAGCCCTTCAAGGTCAGCAACGGCGGCACCGGGGCGCTGCAGGCCCGCGACGGCAGCACCGACCGCGGCAGCGTGCGCCAGAGCGCATTGAGCATCACGCGCCAGGGCGCGGCCACCTACGGTGAAGTGACCGACCGCCGGATGTAAGGGAAGAAAGCCGCTTCCCCTGCGCTTCAGCGGTAGCGGCGCGCCACCGACTCGGCCACGCAGGCCGGCTTGGCGGCGCCTTCGAGCTCGATCGTGGTTTCCCAGGTCATCTGGAAACCGTCGTCGGCGATCGGCTCCGAGCTCAGCAGCTTCATGCGTGCGCGCAGCCGCTTGCCCACCGGCACCGGCGACATGAAGCGCACCCGGTTCATGCCGTAGTTCACGCCCATGCGCGACTCGACCACCTCGATCGCCACCTCGAAGAACTTCGGCAGCAGCGACAGCGTCAGGAAGCCGTGGGCAATCGGCCCGCCGAAGGGGCCGGCCTTGGCCCGCTCCACGTCGACGTGGATCCACTGGTGGTCGCCCGTTGCTTCGGCGAACTGGTTCACCTGCTCCTGCGTGATGGTGATCCAGTCGCTCACGGCGACTTCCTGGCCGACGCAAGCGGAGAGGTCCTGAAGGGTCTGGAAGGTCTTTTTTGTCATGCGGGGCATTCTGGCGCGTGGCCCGTTCGACCGGCTGTCGGGCTCGCGACAACCGGGCTCAGGGAAAACCGCGGGGCATCTTCAGGCGTCGAGCCAGTTGCAAACGGGCTGCCACTGGTCCAGGTCGCGCTGCACGCGGCCGGGCGCAATGTCGAACACCGTGAGCCCGCGGGCCGCGAGCTGCACGTAGTTCTGCGTGTCGCGCAGCTCGCCGATCACCGGCACGCCCAGCCCCGCGATGAATTCGTGCAGCCGGTCGGCCGCCAGCGTGCGCGCGTTCACGCGCATGCCGACCAGGCCGATCTTCGTCTTGTCGGCGCGGCGGCTCTCCAGCAGCCGGTCGAGAAAATCTCGCGTGGCGTAGATGTCGAAGATGCTGGGCTGCAGCGGCACGATCACGCGGTCGGCCAGCGCCAGCACCTCCTTGAAGCGCCAGCCGTGCAGGCCGGCCGGCGTGTCGAGCACCGCGTGCGTGGTGCCGCGCGGCGGCCGCACCACGGTGCTGTCGCCCGCGGCTTCCCAGGTGGCGATGGGCCGGGCCTGCGGCGGGCGCAGCCCCAGCCAGAGCCGCGAAGACTGCTGTCGGTCCACGTCGCCCAGCATCACGGCGTGGCCGCGGCTTGCGAAGTAGCCCGCCACGTTCGTTGCGATCGTCGACTTGCCTACGCCACCCTTGGGGTTGGCGACCAGAACCACCGGCATAGCGCTCTCCTCCAGAACTGGGAACGGGCTCCATGGTAGTGGCTGGGCCCCTTTTTGCCCGGCAGGGCCGCCGCGACTGCGCTATGTTCGCGGGATGCCTACAACAACATCCATGGGAAACCCTGCCGGGGAAAGCAGCGGCGTCTACGTGCTCGCCGCCCACCCGCACTGGCGCGACTCCCGCGTCAACCGCCGCATGCTGGCCGCCGCCCGTGCCGTGCCGGGTGTCGACGTGAACGACCTCTACGGCAGCTACCCCGACTTCGCCATCGACGTCGAGGCCGAGCAGGCGCGCCTCGCCCAGGCCCGGCTGGTGGTGCTGCTGCACCCGATCCAGTGGTATTCGATGCCCGCGCTGCAGAAGCTCTGGGTCGACGACGTGCTCGCCTACGGCTGGGCCTACGGCCCCGGCGGCAACGCGCTGCAGGGCAAGGACCTGTGGCTGGTCGCCACCACCGGCAGCCCCGAGGCCAGCTACCACCCGCAGAACTACCACCGCTATTTTTTCGACGCCTTCCTGCCGCCCTACGAGCAGACCGCCGCGCTGTGCGGCATGCGCTTCCTGCCGCCGCTGCTGTTCCACGGCGCGCGCAGCGCGCCCGAAGCCGAGGTCGCCGCGCACATCGAAACCTTCGCCCAGCGCCTGGGCAGCTATCCCGCGTGGCCCGAGATCGAGGAGATCGACGCCTGCGTGGCCTGCCCCGTGCCAGAGAGCGACCGGCCGACGGAGGACGACATCGGCAAGATGGCGGGCAGCGCCTTTCACGCCGCCATGACGCGCGGCCTGGCGGTGGCGTCCGCCGCGGCCACCGACAAGGTGGCCTGAGCATGGAACACGCACCCGCCTGGCTGACCAGCAGCCTGATCTACCTGGGCGCCGCCGTGCTGGTGGTGCCGCTGTCGAAGTATCTCGGGCTCGGCTCCATCATCGGCTACCTCGTGGCGGGCATCGCCATCGGTCCCTGGGGCCTGCGCCTCGTGTCCAGCGTGGAGGACGTGCTGCACTTCGCCGAGTTCGGCGTGGTGCTGATGCTGTTCCTGGTCGGCCTCGAACTGGAGCCCAAGCGCCTGTGGAACCTGCGCCGGCCCATCTTCGGCTGGGGCGCCGCGCAAGTGCTGAGCTGCGCCGCCGTGCTGTTCGCCGCCGGCTATGCCGTGGGCGCCGAATGGCGCGTGGCGCTGGTGGCGGCGCTGGGCCTGGCGCTGTCGTCCACCGCCATCGCGCTGCAGGTGTTCGGCGAGCGCAACCTGATGAAGACGCCCGGCGGCCAGGCCGGCTTCTCGATCCTGCTGTTCCAGGACGTGGCCGCGATCCCCATCCTGGCGCTGCTGCCGCTGCTGGCCGGCGCCACCGCCGCCGAGCAAGCCGTCACCGGCCTGGACCGCGCGCTGGAGGCCGCCAAGATCCTCGGCGTGATCGGCGGCATCATCCTCGGCGGCCGGCTGCTGCTGCGCCCCGTGCTGCGCTGGATCGCGCGCAGCAACACGCCCGAGATCTTCACCGCCGCCGCACTGCTGCTGGTGGTGGCCATCGCCGCGCTGATGCAGCTGGTGGGCCTGTCGATGGCGCTGGGCGCCTTTCTCGCCGGCGTGCTGCTGGCGGAAAGCGAGTACCGGCGCGAGCTGGAGACCGACATCGAGCCTTTCAAGGGCCTGCTGCTGGGCCTGTTCTTCATCGCCGTGGGCATGTCGATCGACTTCGGCGTGCTCATCGCCAGCCCCTGGATCATGGCCGCGCTGGTGGTCGGCTTCATGGCCGTCAAGCTGGTGGTGATCTATTCGCTCGCCAAGGCCATGGGCATCGCCTACCAGGAGCGCCCCGTGTTCACGCTGCTGCTGGCGCAGGGCGGCGAGTTCGCCTTCGTGGTGTTCCAGGCGGCGGGCCCCGACGTGCTGCCGCCCGAAATCACCTCGCTGCTGATCGGCGGCGTGGCGCTGTCGATGCTGCTGTCGCCGCTGCTGCTGGTGCTGCTCGACAAGTTCGTGCTGCCGCGCTACAGCCGCAACACCGGCCCGCAGCTGGAAGAAATCTCGGAGCAGCAGGACGCCAAGGTGCTCATCTGCGGCTTCGGCCGCTACGGCCAGATCGTCGGGCGCATGCTGATGTCGCAGGGCCTGCGCGTGACCGTGCTCGACCACGACGCCGACACCGTCGAAGGCCTGCGCCAGTTCGGCTTTCGCGTGTTCTACGGCGACGCCACGCGGCTCGATCTGCTGCGCACCGCCGGCGCCGGCTCGGCCAAGGCCATCGTGGTGGCGGTGGACGACATCGAGCAGTCGCTCGAAATCGTCGACCTGGTGCGCGAGAACTTTCCGCAGGCCCGCATCATCGCGCGGGCACGCAACGTGACGCACCTGTTCCAGCTGCGCGACCGCGGCGTGACCGATGTCGAGCGCGAGGTGTTCGAGTCCTCATTGCGCAGCGCCCGCTCGGTGCTCGAGGCGCTGCACTGGCCGGCGCACGAGGCGCGCGAATCGGCCATGCGCTTTCGCCTGCGCAACCTGAAGCTCACCGACGAGATCTATCCGCACTACAAGGACCGCGCCAAGCTCATCGCGGCCAACAAGGAAGGCCGCCAGCAGTTCGAGGAGCAGATGGCGCGCGAACGCGAGGAGCGCCAGAAGCGCTCGGGCCGCGACTGGGATCGGCTGGAAGAAGACGAGCCGTCCGCGCAGCGCGAGCCCTGACAGGCGCGCGCCCGCGTGCGCCGGCGCCTAGACAGCCACCGTCAGGTAGACGCCTTCGCGCCCGACCAGCGCGGCGCGCGTGGGCATGAAGATCGTGCAGTCGTCGCAGGGCGAGCGAATTTCCTGGCCCGCATCGACGGCGATCAGCTCGCCCTTCTGGAAGGTCTCGAAACCGAGCACGGGCCGCGCGAAGGCAAAGCCCTCGGTCTTGACCATGTGCACTTCGAGCAGCCGGAAGCGGCGCGCGGGCGCCCTTGCCGGTACGCCCGGCAATGCGTCGACCAACCCCAGGTGCGCCAAAAAGCGCAGCGTCACGTCGGTGGCCAGGTCGGCCGCCGACTGGCTGAAATGCTGGCCGCATTCCACCACCAGCGCACCGCCGTCGACGCCTGCTTCACCATGCCGGCCGTAGGCCGTCACGCCCGTGCCGGGCGCGCCACCCAAGGGCATCACCAGGTGCACCAGCGGGTTGCCGATGGCCAGCGCCAGCCCCGCGTTGCGCTCGAACTCCGGGTACACCCAGAAAGGCTGCACCGGCGCGCGCGTCGAGTGGATGTCCAGCACGTAGTCGGCCGCGTCCAGCACCGGCCGCAGTTCGCGTGCGCGGCACAGCTCGGGGCTTTGCTCCGCGCCGTCGAGCATAGCTTTCGACCAGATGCGGTTGAGGTTGTGCACCAGCTGGCGGTTCTCGTAGGGCCGCTCGATGTCGAAGGCCTCGTAGGCCTCGACGTTCGCGAAGCTCACGGTGAGCGTGCCGATCTTCGGGCGCACGCCCGCGTCCAGCAGGTGGGTGGCCGCGACCATGCCGCAGATCTCGTTGCCGTGCGTCAGTGCATTCACCAGCACGTGCGGCCCGGGCCGACCCGATGCGAAGCGGTGTACGTAGTCGATGCCGGTGTTGCCTTGCCGGTAGGCCGAGATGTCGCGCGGCAGCACCTCCAGCGGCGCGGTGTCGGGGGCGAACGATGTGTCGGTCATGGCGTCACTCGCCCCGGATGCCGGCGCGCCGGACCATCTCGCCGTAGACCACGAGCCGCTCTTGCATCATGGCCGTGAACTGCGCGGGCGTCTGCACCTCGGGCGTGAGCGAGCCGCGCGACAGCAGCGCCTCGGCCATGGCCGGCTGGTCGGCCACCGAACGCACCGCCTTGTGCAGCGCGGCAATGACCTCGGGCGGCGTCTTCGCGGGCGCGGCCAGGCCGATCCACGAAGTGGTGTTCAGCACCGGGTAGCCCAGCTCGGCGAAGGTCGGCACGTCGGGCAGCGCCGCGACACGCGTGGGCGACGCCACGGCCAGCGCGCGCAGCTTGCCGGCCTGGATGTGCGGCAGGAAGGGCGCGAGGTTGTCCAGCCCGAACTGCACTTCGTTGGCGATCAGCGCGGTCACCAGCGGACCGCCGCCGCGGTAGGGCACGTGCGTGGCATCGAGCTGCAGCTGCGACTTCATCAGTTCCACGTTGAGCTGGCCCATGCTGCCCGGCCCCGCGCTGCAGAAGTTGAGTTGGCCCGGGCGAGACTTCACCAGCGCGACGAACTCCTTGAAAGTCCTGGCCGGCACGGCGGGGTTGACCAACAGCACGTTGATGGAGCGCGCCAGCTGGCTGATGGACGCAAAGTCCTTGATCGGGTCGTAGCCCGGGTTGGCCTGCGTGAGCGGGTTGGCCAGGTGCGAGCTCTGCGAGGACACCACCAGCGTGTAGCCGTCGGGCTTGGCGCGCGACACCTGCGCGCTGGCGATGGAGCCGCCCGCGCCGCCCCGGTTGTCGATGACCACCGCGGTGCCCAGTGCCTTCGACAGCGGATCGGCATACAGCCGCGCGATCAGGTCCACCGAGCCGCCCGCGGGGAACGGCACCACCAGCGTGACAGGGCGCGACGGCCAGGCGTCGGCCCGCGCCGCCAGCGGCGCCAGCGGCGCCAGGGCGGCAAGACCGGCGCCGAGCAGCGTGCGGCGGCGCAGGGCGGGAACGGTGAAGTTGGAATTCATGGGGCGTCCTGATGCGGTGGGTCGGGTTTAAAAGTGCGCGCATTGTTGCAAGACGATTTCATTTTTGCAATGAGTATTGCAAAATTGGGGCTGGCTTCCCTCGGCATGCAGAATGCCCGCGACCATGAATCTGAACCAACGCATCTCGGGCTACGGCAAGAAGCTCACCAAAAGCGAGCAGCGCCTGATCGCGGAACTGCAGGCGCGGCATCCACAGGGACTGCTCGACTCCGCAACGGGCCTTGCAGTGAAGGTCGGCACCAGCGCCTCCACCGTGGTGCGGTTGCTCGCCAAGCTGGGCTACGAAAGCTATGCGCAGGCGCAGCTGGAAGCCCGCCTGGAAGTCACCGCGCTGCTGGCCTCGCCCGCCACGCGCGCCGACGCCGTCATCGGCGACGACGCCTCCATCCGCACCTGCCTGGACAACGCGCTGCTGCACGACCAGCACAACCTGGCGGCCACCTTCGCCGCGCTCGACGTGGGCGCGTTCGAAGGCGCGGTGCGCCTGCTCACGCAGCGCAAGGTGCGCGTGCACGTGCTGGGCCAGCGGCACGGCGCGCAGTTGGCCAACCACCTGGCCCTGCACCTGAACATGTGCCTGCCCGACGTGCGCTCGATGACCTCGGCGAGCCCGCTGCTGCTCGAAGACCAGTTGCTGTGGATCGACGAACACGACGTGCTGCTCACGCCCACCTTCAGGCGCCACTCGCTGGCCATCGTGCGCGCGGCGAAGTACTTCCGCGAGAAGGGCGCGAAGGTCATCGTGATGACCGACGGGCCGACGGCCCCGGCCGCCGCATCTGCCGACCACCTGCTGCTGGTGCGCACCTCGAGCGCCTCGCCGTTCGACTCCTACACGGCGGCGCTCTCGGTCTGCAACGCACTGATCACCGCGGTGGCGCAGCGCCGCAAGAAGGAACTGGGCGCTGCGCTGCAACGCGGCGACGCCCTGTGGGAACAGCACTGGAACGACGCGGCCGACCCGGCGCGCCGCGCGGGCTCAAGCCGCTGAAGCGCCCGGTGCCGGCGCAGCGGCCGCGTCCAGCCTCAGCAAACGCACTGCGTTGCCCTTCAGGATGCCCGGCATCACCTCGGGCTTGAAGCCTGCCACCTCGAAGTCGCGCATCCAGCGGTCGGGCGTGATCAGCGGGTAGTCGCTGCCGAACAAAATGCGGTCCTTCAGCAGCGTGTTGGCGTACTGCACCAACTGCTTCGGAAAGTACTTCGGGCTCCAGCCCGACAGGTCGATCCACACGTTGGGCTTGTGCGTGGCCACGCTCAGCGCCTCGTCCTGCCAGGGAAAGCTGGGGTGGGCCATGACGATCTGCATGTCGGGAAAGTCGATGGCCACGTCGTCCAGGTGCATCGGGTTGCTGTATTCCAGCCGCAGGCCGCCACCGCAGCGCATGCCCGAGCCGATGCCGCTGTGGCCGGTATGAAAGATCGCCGGCAGGCCGTACTCGGCAATCACCTCGTAGATCGGCCAGGCCATCCTGTCGTAGGGGTGAAAGCCCTGCACCGTGGGATGGAACTTGAAGCCCTTCACGCCGTGCTGCTCGATGAGCCGGCGGGCCTCGCGCGCGCCCATCTTTCCCTTGTGCGGATCGATGCTGGCGAAGGCGATCATCATGTCGCTGTTGTTCTTTGCGTGCTCCGCGATCTCCTCGTTCGGGATGCGGCGGCGGCCCATGTTCGACTCCGCGTCGACCATGAACATCACCAGCCCGATCTTTCTTTCACGGTAGTACGCCACGCTCTCGGCAATGGTGGGCCGGCCGCTGGCGCCGAAGTACTTGTCGGCGGCGCGGTCGTACTCCTCGCCGTAGTTGTCGAACGGGTTCCAGCAGCTCACCTCGGCGTGGGTGTGGATGTCGATCGCAATCAGGTTCTGATGGTCCATGTGGTTGTCTCCGGTACGGGTAAGCCCTAGGGAATCGAGGCCTCAAGTGCCTTGAATTGATTATTTCTCATAACCATAATCCAACGCAACCCCGAACACCATCATGACCAATCCAGACCTTCACATCGAGATCCGCGACGAAGTCGCCATTGTTCGCCTCACGCGCGGTGCCAAGCGCAACGCGCTGTCCGACGGGCTGATCCTCGCGCTGCGCAACACCTTCGAGACGCTGCCGTCCACCGTGCGCGCCGCGGTGCTCGACGGCGAGGGCCCGCACTTCTGCGCCGGCCTCGACCTGAGCGAACTGAAGGAGCGCGACGCCGGCCAGGGCATGCAGCACTCGCGCCTGTGGCACGCCGCGCTCGACCTGCTCCAGCACGGCCCGGTGCCGGTGGTGGCTGCGCTGCACGGCGCGGTGGTGGGCGGTGGGCTCGAGCTGGCCAGCGCCTGCCACATCCGCGTGGCCGACCGAAGCACCTTCTATGCGCTGCCCGAAGGCTCGCGCGGCATCTTCGTGGGCGGCGGCGGCTCGGTGCGCATTCCCAAGCTCATCGGCGTGGCGCGCATGACCGACATGATGATGACCGGGCGCGTGTACAACGCCGAGGACGGCGAGCGTGCCAACTTTGCCCAGTACCTGGTCGACGAAGGCACGGCCTTCGACAAGGCCCTGGAGATCGCCAGGCGCATCGCCACCAACGCGCCGCTGACCAACTACGCGCTGATGCACGCCCTGCCGCGCATCGCCGAACAGTCGGCCGACCACGGCTTCTTCACCGAGGCGCTCATCTCCGGCATCGTGCAGGCCGCGCCCGAAGCCAAGGCGCGCGTGCGCGACTTCCTCGAAGGCCGCGGCGCCAAGGTGAGCAAGGGATGACCGCCGTTCGATACCGCCCGCTGGCCTTCGGCGTCACGCGCGCCACGCTGCGCGACGGCGCGCCGGGCACGCAGTACCTGAAGGCCGAGACGCAGCTCGAGGCCTACCGCGACCGCATGACCGACCGGCTGCAGCACTGGGCCGACACCGAGCCCGAGCGCACCTTCATCGCCCGCCGCGAACGGCTGGCCGACGGCAGCACCGGCGACTGGATCCGCGTGAGCTACGCGCAGGCACTGCACAAGGCGCGCGGTATCGGACAAGCCCTGCTGGACCGGGGCCTGAACGCCGAGCGCCCCGTGGCCATCCTCAGCGAGAACGGCATCGAGCACGCGCTGCTCGCGCTCGGCTGCCTGTACGCCGGCGTGCCCTACTGCCCCGTGTCGCCGCCCTACTCGCTCGTGAGCCAGGACTTCGAGAAGCTGCGCCACGTCTTCGACACACTGACCCCCGGCCTGGTGTTCGCCACGGACGCCGCGCGCTACGGCCGCGCGATCGCCGCCGTGGTTCCGGCCGGCACCGAAATCGTGATCGCCGACGGCACGCTCGAAGGCCGCGCCGTCACCTCGTTCGACGCGCTGGCCGCCACGCCCGCCACGCCCGCCATCGACGACGCGATGCGCGCGACCGGCCCCGACACCATCACCAAGTTTCTCTTCACCTCGGGCTCCACCAAGATGCCCAAGGCCGTCATCAACACCCACCGCATGTGGTGCGCCAACCAGCAGCAGTTGCGCCAGTCGATTCCGGCCCTGGGCGACGAGCCGCCGGTGCTGGTCGACTGGCTGCCCTGGAACCACACCTTCGGCGGCAACCACAACGTGGGCATCGTGCTGGACAACGGTGGCACGCTCTACGTGGACGACGGCAAGCCCACGCCCGGCGGCATGGCCGAGACGCTGCGCAACCTGCGCGAAATTGCGCCCACCATCTACTTCAACGTGCCCACCGGCTTCGAGGCCATCGCGCAGGCGATGGAAACCGACGCCGTGCTGCGCCGCAACCTGCTGTCGCGCGTGAAGATGTTCTTCTACTCGGGCGCCGCGCTCTCGCAGCCCGTGTGGGACAGCCTGCACAAGACGCAGGAATCGGAAGTGGGCGAGCGCATCGTCATGGGCACCGGCCTGGGCATGACCGAGTCGGGCCCGTTCGCGCTGTACGTGACCGGCCCCGACGTGAAGTCGGGCGACGTGGGCCTGCCCGCGCCCGGCATCGAGCTGAAGCTGATCGACGTCGACGGCAAGACCGAGGTGCGCTACCGCGGCCCCAACATCACGCCGGGCTACTGGCGCGCGCCCGACGCCACGGCCGAGGCCTTCGACGACGAAGGCTTCTTCTCCACCGGCGACGCCGTGAAGTGGATCGCCGACGACAACATTCACCGCGGCCTGCGCTTCGACGGCCGCATCGCCGAAGACTTCAAGCTGGCCACCGGCACCTTCGTGAGCGTGGGCCCGCTGCGCGCGAAGATCATCGCGGCCGGCGCGCCCTATGTGCAGGACGCGGTGCTCACCGGCATCAACCTGAAGGAAGTCGGCGCGCTGATCTTCACGACGCAGAAGGTGCGCCAGCTTGCAGGCCTCGGTGCCGACGCCCCCATGCAGCAGGTGCTCGAAAGCGCGGCGGTGCAGGCGCACTTCCAGCAGGTCGCCAACGACCTGGCAGCCGCCGGCACCGGCAGCGCCAACCGCATCGCGCGGCTGCACCTGATGGCCGAGCCGCCTTCCATCGACAAGGGCGAGGTGACCGACAAGGGCTCCATCAACCAGCGCGCCGTGCTCAAGCACCGCGCCGCGCTGGCCGATGCGATGCACGGCGGCACCCTGCCCTTCACCCTCACACCGCGCTAGACATTCCAGGAGACCACACACCATGAAGATCGAAGGACAAGCCGCCCTCGTTACCGGCGGCGCATCGGGCCTGGGCGAAGCCACCGCGCGCGAACTCGCGCGCCTGGGCGCCAAGGTCGCCGTGCTGGACCGCAATGCCGCGCTCGCCGAGAAAGTAGCTGCCGACATCGGCGGCGTGGCGTGCGTCTGCGACATCACCGACACCGACAGCGTGAACGCCGCGCTCGACAAGGCCGAGGCCGCGCACGGCCCCGCGCGCATCCTGATGAACGTGGCCGGCATCGGCAGCGCCAAGCGCATCGTCGGCAAGGACGGCAACCCCGCGCCGCTCGAAGACTTCGTGCGCGTGGTCAACATCAACCTCGTCGGCGGCTACAACATGGCGCGCCTGTTCGCGGCGCGCTGCGCCAGGCTGGCCGCGCTCGACAACGGCGAGAAGGGCGTGATGCTCTTCACCGCGTCGGTCGCAGCCTTCGACGGCCAGGTGGGCCAGCAGGCCTACAGCGCATCGAAGGGGGGCCTGGTCGGCATGACGCTGCCGATGGCGCGCGACCTGGCACAGCACGCCATCCGCGTGTGCACCGTGGCGCCGGGCCTGTTCGCCACGCCGCTGCTGCTGGAGCTGCCCGAGGCGGTGCAGCACTCGCTGGCCGCGTCCATTCCCTTCCCGCCGCGCCTGGGCAAGCCTTCGGAATTCGCCGAGCTGGCCTGCCACATCGTGACCAACGGCCACCTCAACGGCGAAGTCATCCGCATCGACGGCGCGCTGCGCATGGCGCCGCGCTGAGCTTTCCTTCTTTCTTCCCGCTTCCACATCAGGAGACAACGATGACCTTCAAGAAGACCGCCCTGGCCGCCGTGCTGGCGCTCATTGCCATGGGCGCCGCCCATGCCGACATCACCATCGGCGTGGTGCAGCCGCTCACCGGCCCGGCCTCGGGCCTGGGCATTCCGGTGAAGAACGGCATCGCCATCTGGCCCAAGACCATCGCCGGCGAAGCCCTCAAGGTGGTGGTGCTCGACGACGCCACCGACCCCACCACCGGCGTGAAGGATGCGCAGCGCCTGGTGACCGAAGACAAGGTCGACCTGATCGTCGGCTCCAGCGCCACGCCGGTCGCCATTCCCATGGCCGACGTGACGGCCGAAGCCGGCACGCCGCAGCTGTCGACCGCCCCGGCCGGCCTGCCGCCGGGCAAGGACAAGTGGTTCTTCCGCCTCCCGCAGTCGAACGACGTGATGGCCTTCGCGGTGGTCGCGCACATGAAGAAGCAGAACGTGAAGACGGTCGGCTTCCTCGGCTACACCGACGCCTACGGCGAGCTGTGGCTCAAGGCACTCACCGCCGAAGCCGCCAGGAACGGCATCAAGATCGTCGCCACCGAGCGCTTCGCGCGCGCAGACACCAGCGTGACCGGCCAGGTGCTCAAGCTCACGTCGGCCAACCCCGATGCCATCCTGATCGTGGCCTCGGGCAGCGGCGCGGGCATGCCGCAGAAGGCGGTGATGGAGCGCGGCTTCAAGGGCAAGGTCTACCAGACGCATGCCGCCGCCACGCAGGACCTGATGCGCACCGCCGGCAAGGACGCCGAAGGCACCTTCGTGGTGTCGGGCCCGGCCACCGTGGCCGAGCAACTGCCCGACAGCCACCCGTCGAAGGCGGCCGCCGTGGCCTTCGTGCAGGGCTACGAAAAGGCCTATGGCGCCGGCTCGCGCAACCAGTTCGCCGGCCACGCGGCCGACGCGCTCACGGTGCTCGAAAAGGCCGTGCCGGTCGCGCTGAAGAAGGCCAAGCCCGGCACGCCGGAGTTCCGCGCCGCGCTGCGCGACGCCTTCGAAGGCATGGGCCGCACGGTGCTCGCGCACGGCGTGCTCAACTGGACGGCGCAGGACCACTGGGGCTACACGACCGAGACCGGCGTGATGCTCAAGGTGGTGAACGGCGCGTTCAAGGTCGAGCAGTAATCCATCCGCGCAGCAGCCGCAACCGACACAAGCCATGGATTTCTCGATCGCCAGCATCCTGACGCTGGACGGCCTCACCAATGGCGCGATCTATGCCCTGCTGGGCATGGGCATCGTGCTCGTCTTCACGGTGACCCGCGTCATCTTCATCCCGCAGGGCGAATTCGTGGCGTACGGCGCGCTGACGCTGGCGATCTTCCAGACCGGCAAGACGCCTGGCACGGTGTGGTTGCTGCTCATCCTGGCCGGCGTGGCCGCGCTGATGGACCTGGTCACCACCTGGCGCCACAGCGGCAGCGCGGCCAGCGGCCTGAAGGCGGCACTGCGCACGCTCGCGGCGCCGGTGGTCATCTGCGCGGCGTCGGCCTGGGCCGGCCCGCGCAACCTGCCGCTGGGCGTGCAGGCGCTGCTCACGGTGTTCATCGTCACGGCCTTCGGCCCGCTGGTGTACCGCGTGGCCTACCAGTCGCTGGCGGGCGCGAGTTCGCTGGTGCTGCTGATCGTCTCGGTCGGCGTGCACTTCGCGATGACGGGCCTGGGCCTGCTGTTCTTCGGCGCGGAGGGCTTTCGCAACCCGCCGTTCTGGGACGAGCGCATGGCGCTCGGTCCGCTCAACGTGAGCGGGCAGGCGCTGATCATCTTCGGCGTGTCGGCGGCGTTGATCGTGCTGTTGTGGCTGTTCTTCGAGCGCAGCCTGTACGGCAAGGCCTTGCGCGCCACGGCGGTGAACCGCCTGGGCGCGCGGCTCATGGGCATCTCGACGCAGGCCGCGGGGCAACTGACTTTTGCGATGGCGGCGCTGATCGGCGCGCTGTCGGGTCTGCTGATCGGGCCGACCACCACGGTGTTCTACGACTCGGGTTTTCTCATCGGCCTGAAGGGTTTCGTCGCCGGCGTGATCGGCGGGCTCGCGAGCTATCCGGGTGCGTTGCTCGGTGCCTTGGCGGTGGGCGTCATCGAGGCGTTCGGCTCGTTCTGGGCCAGCTCGTTCAAGGAAGTGATCGTGTTCACCATCATCCTGCCGGTATTGCTGTGGCGCTCGCTGACCAGCGGCCATTCGGACGAGGAGCATTGACATGGAAGCGCTCCTGAACCCTTCCTCGGCCCGCGTGCCCGACAAGAGCGCCCTGCGCACCTGGGGCCCGCTCGCGCTGATCCTGGTGCTGGTCGCGTTGCCGCTGTTGCCGCTGCCCGACTTCTGGATCATCCAGCTCAACTACATCGGCATCTACACGCTGCCGGTGCTGGGCCTGGTGCTGCTCACCGGCGTGGGCGGCCTCACCTCCTTCGGGCAGGCGGCGTTCGTGGGCATCGGGGCGTACACCACCGCCTACCTCACGGTGAACACGGGCCTGTCACCATGGGTCACGCTGTTCATCGGGCTGGCGTTGACCGGCCTCAGCGCCGCGCTCATCGGCGCGATCACGCTGCGCATGTCGGGCCACTACCTGCCGCTGGCGACCATTGCATGGGCGCTGTCGCTGTACTACCTCATGGGCAACCTCGACGCGCTGGGCAAGTACGACGGCATCCTGGGCGTGAAGGGGCTGTCGCTGTTCGGCTTCGAGTTCGGCCAGCAGCGGTTGTTCTATGGCGTGGTGTGGGCCTTCGCAATTCTGGCGGCGTTCGCGGTGATTCGCCTGCTCGACTCGCGCAGCGGCCGCGCCATCCGCTCGCTGGCGGGCGGCTCGCAGATGGCCGAGGCCATGGGCGTGAACACGCTGCGCTTCAAGATCGGCATCTTCGTGCTGGCGGCCATGCTCGCCTCGGTCTCGGGCTGGCTGTTCGCGCACTTCCAGCGCACGGTGAACCCCTCGCCCTTCGGGCTGAAGATGGGCATCGAATACCTCTTCATGGCGGTGCTCGGCGGCGCGGCCCATGTGTGGGGCGCCATTGCCGGCGCGGGCATCGTCAAGCTGCTCGAAGACCAGCTGCAGGTGCTGCTGCCCCGGCTCATCGGCACGGCCGGCAGCTACGAGCTGATCGTGTTCGGCATCATGATCGTGCTGGTGCTCAAGTACCTGCCCGACGGGCTCTGGGCCTTCGTCGACCGGCGCCTGCCGCGACCGCGCCGCAGCGTCGACTGGCAAGGCGCCAAGGACCTGCCCGCGCGCACCAAGCCGGCCACCGGCGAGGTGGTGCTCGACGTGCAGGCCATCCGCAAGACCTTCGGCGGGCTGGTGGCGGTGAACGACATCAGCTTTCAAACGCGCGCCGGCCAGATCGTCGGCCTCATCGGGCCGAACGGCGCGGGCAAGTCGACCACCTTCAACCTGGTGACCGGCGTGCTGGCCCTGTCGGGCGGCGCGGTGCGCTTCCGGGGCGAAGCCATCGGCGGGCTGGGCGCGCGGCAGATCGCGCAGCGCGGCGTGTCGCGCACCTTCCAGCACGTGAAGATGGTGGCCGACATGACGGTGCTGGAAAACGTGGCGCTGGGCGCGCACCTGCGCGGGCGCAAGGGCGCCATCGCCGCGATGCTGCGCATCGACCGCGCGGAAGAGCGCGCATTGTTCCGCGAGGCCGAGCGCCAGCTGCAGCGCGTGGGCATGGGCGACCACCTGCACGAGTTGGCGGGCAACCTGGCCATGGGCCAGCAGCGCCTGCTGGAGATTGCGCGCGCGCTGTGCGCCGACCCGGCCCTGCTGCTGCTCGACGAGCCCGCGGCCGGCCTGCGCCACAAGGAAAAGGAAGCGCTGGGCCAGGTGCTTCGCCAACTGAGCGGCGAAGGCATGAGCGTTCTGCTGGTCGAGCACGACATGGGGCTGGTGATGGACATCTGCGACCACATCGTGGTGATGGAGTTCGGCACGCACCTGATGGAGGGCACGCCGGCCGAAGTGCAGCAGAGCGACAAGGTGCGCGCCGCGTACCTGGGCACGGAACATTGACATGACGACAACACCTTTGCTCCGCATCCGCGACCTGCACGCCGGCTACGGCCGCGCCGAGGTGCTGCACGGCATCGACCTGGAGGCCGGCCAGGGCAGCGTCGTGACCGTGATCGGCCCGAACGGCGCCGGCAAGTCCACGCTGCTCAACGCGCTGATGGGCGTGCTGCCCGCCAAGGGCGTCATCGAATTCAAGGGCCAGCCGATTGCGGCGCTGTCGCTCGAAGAACGCGTGATGCTCGGCATTGCACTGGTGCCCGAGAAGCGCGAGCTGTTCGGCACCATGCCGGTGGAAGACAACCTGGTGCTCGGCGCCTTCCGCCAGGTGCGGCTGCGCAACAAGCAGTGGCGCGACCGCATCGACGAGGTGTACTCGCTGTTCCCCCGCCTGAAGGAACGCCGCGCCCAACTGGCCGGCACGCTCTCGGGCGGCGAACGGCAGATGCTGGCCGTGGGCCGCGCGCTCATGTCGCGCCCCACGCTGCTGATGCTCGACGAACCAAGCCTGGGCCTGGCGCCGCTGGTGGTGCAGGAGATTTTTCGCACGGTCGATGCGCTGCGCGCCACGGGCGTGACCATCCTGCTGGTGGAGCAGAACGCGCGCGCCGCGCTCGAAGTGGCCGACCACGGCTACGTGCTCGAAATGGGCAGCGTGAGCCTCGAGGGCGAAGCGAAGAAGCTGGCCGTCGACCCGCGCGTGATCGACACCTACCTGGGCACCGCCAGGAAGGCGGCCTGACAACAAAGAACGCCGCGGCCATCGGCGGCAAGGAGACGACATGACACTGCACCGCCACCTTCCCCTCGGCCTGTGCGCGACCGCGCTCGGCGTCGCCGCATTGCTCGCGGCATGCGCCAGCCGTGTGCCCGCGCCGCATGCGCCGCTGGCCGCCGCACGCCCCGGCACGCTGCAGGCCTGCACCGACCTGGCCGCCCGCGCCGCGCTGCCGGGCACCGTCTACACCTCGGTCACCGATGTGCCGGCCGGCACCGTCACGGTCGGCGGCATGACCATGGCCGCGCCCGCGCACTGCCTGGTGCAGGGCCGCATGAACGAACGCACGAGCCCCGTCGACAACCAGCGCTACGCCATCGGCTTCGAGATGCGGCTGCCCGCCGCATGGAACGGGCGCTTCTTCTACCAGGCCAACGGCGGGCTCGACGGCGTGGTCGTTCCCGCGCTCGGCGGCATCGGCGGTGGCGGCCCGCGCAGCAGCGCGCTGCAGATGGGCTTTGCGGTCATCAGCGCCGACGCGGGGCATGCCGGCGCGATGGGCCCGCGCTTCGGGCTCGACCCGCAGGCGCGGCTCGACTACGGCTACAACGCCGTCGCGCAGCTCACGCCGATGGCGAAGAACCTCATCGCCAAGGCCTACGGCCGCGGCCCCGACCGCTCCTACTTCGGCGGCTGCTCCAACGGCGGGCGGCACGCGATGGTGGCGGCGGTGCGATCGGCAGACCTGTACGACGGCATCCTCGCGGGCGACCCCGGCTTCAACCTGCCGAAGGCGGCGGTCGCGCAGCTCTACGGCGCGCAGCAGTACGCGGCCGTTGCGCGTGCGAAGACACCCACGGGCGAGCCCGACCTGCAGAGCGCCTTCACGCCCGCCGAGATGAAGCTGGTGGCCGACCGGGTGCTGCAGCGCTGCGACGCGCTCGACGGCCTGGCCGACGGCATCGTGTCGAACGTGCAGGCCTGCAAGACGCGCTTCGACATCCAGACCGCCGTGCCCACGTGCGCAGCAGGCGCAGCGGGTGCACGCGACGGCACGTGCCTGAGCGCACCGCAGAAGAATGCGCTGGCCAACGTGTTCAAGGGCGCGCGCAACAGCGCGGGCCAGCCCGTGTACAGCAGCTTTCCGTTCGACGCGGGCGTGAGCGGCGCCAACTGGCGCGAGTGGAAGTTCGCGAGCCCGCAAACGCGTGACGCGGGCGCCGTGGCCTTCATCTTCAGCACGCCGCCGCTGGCCGACCGCGCGCAGGGCCTGCCCTTCGCGCTGGGCTTCGACATGGACCGCGACGCACCGCGCATCGCGGCCACCGACGGCGTGTTCCGCGAATCGGCGCTGTCGTTCATGACGCCGCCAGCCGCCGCCGACCTGGGCGCGCTGCGCGACAAGGGCGGCCGCATGATCGTCTACCACGGCACCAGCGATCCGGTGTTCTCGTCCGACGACACGGCCGCCTGGTACGAGCGCGTGCAGGCCGCGAACGGGGGCGACGCGTCTTCGTTCGCGCGCTACTTCCCCGTGCCCGGCATGAACCACTGCGCGGGCGGCCCGGCCACCGACCAGTTCGACATGCTGAGCGCGCTGGTCGACTGGGTCGAGCAAGGCAAGGCGCCTGCGTCCGTCACTGCTTCCGCGCGCGGCGCGGGCACGCCGGTGCCCAATGCCGAAGTGCCGGCCAGCTGGTCGGCGCAACGCACGCGGCCGCTGTGCCCCTACCCGCAAGTCGCCACCTACGCCGGCGGCGACACCGAGCGCGCCGGCAGCTTCGTCTGCAAGGCCCCCTAGTTTTTTTCCGAACCCGTGCCGAACCCGAGCCCCCGATGGACTACCAGCCCCGCCCCGACGACATCCGTTTTTTGCTGAATGCCGTGCTCGACGCGCCCGCGCGCCTGCGTGCGCTCGCGCCCTTCGCCGAGGTCGACGAGGCGCTGCAGTCGCAGGTGCTCGAAGAGGCCGGCCGCTTCGTCGGCGAAGTGGTGGCGCCGATCAACCGCGGCGGCGATGAAATCGGCTGCCGCTTTGCCGATGGCGAAGTGATGTCGCCGCCCGGATTCTGCGAGGCCTACCGGGCCTTCGTCGACGGCGGCTGGCCCGCGCTCTCCGCCGCCACGCAAGACGGCGGCCAGGGCCTGCCGGCGGTGCTCGAAGCCGTGCTCTACGAATGGCTCGGTGCCGCGAACCACGGCTTCACGATGGCGCCCGGCCTGCTGCATGGCGCCTACGCCTGCCTCAAGCACCACGGCAGCGAAGAACTGAAAACACGCTATCTGCCAAAGATCGCAAGCGGCGAATGGCTCGCGACCATGTGCCTCACCGAGGCGCACGCGGGCAGCGACCTGGGCCAGGTGCGCACGCGCGCCACACCGCAGATGGGGCAAGCCGACGGCAGCCTGCGCGTGAATGGCGGCAAGATCTTCATCTCCGGCGGCGAGCACGACCTGACGCCCAACATCGTGCACCTCGTGCTGTGCCGCTTGCCCGATGCGCCCGCCGGCCCCAAGGGCCTGTCGCTGGTGCTCGTGCCCAAGCTGTTGCCCGACGGCGCGCGCAACGCGGTGCACTGCGAGCGCATCGAGGAGAAGATGGGCCTGCACGGCAGCCCCACCTGCACGCTGCGTTTCGACGACGCCACCGGCTGGCTGGTCGGCGAGCCCGGCCGCGGGCTGGCCGCTATGTTCGTGATGATGAACTCGGCGCGCCTGCATGTGGCGCTGCAGGGCATCGGCCTGCTCGACGCCGCCTGGCAGAAGGCCGACGCCTATGCCGCCGAACGCCGCCAGATGCGCGCGCCCGGCCCTGTGCCCGCGAGCCGCGGCAGCGAGAGCGCCGACCTCATCGCAGAGCACCCGGCCGTGCGCCGCATCCTCGACACGCAGCGCGCCTGGATCGACGGCGCGCGCACGCTGGCCTACCGCAGCGCGCTGATGCTCGACGTGGCCGCGCACGACGCCGACCCCAAGGCGCGCGAGCGCGCGCAGCGCTGGTGTTCGTTCGTCACGCCGGTGCTCAAGGCCGCGTGCACGCAGCAGGCCTTCCAGGGCGCGAGCGAATGCCTGCAGGTGTTCGGCGGGCACGGCTACGTGCGCGAGTGGGGCATCGAGCAGGTCGTGCGGGACGCGCGCGTGACAATGATCTACGAGGGCACCAACGAGATCCAGGCCATCGACCTGCTGGTGCGCAAGGTGCTGCCTGACGCCGGCGCGGGCATGTCGGGCGTGCTGCTGGAGCTGCGCGACACGCTCGACGCCTCGCGCGAGGCCGACGCCGACGTGCAGCGCCGGCTGGCGCAGCTGCGCTACCTGGGCACCACCGTGGCCATGGCCGCGCATGCCAACCCGGTGCTGCCGTATGAAGTGGCCGACGACTACCTGCGCGTGACGATGCTCACGATGATGGCGTGGGCCTGGGCGCGCATCGAGGCGGTGGCGCCGCAGGACGCCGGCAAGGCCCGCTCGGCCGCTGCCTTCCGCCGCTGGGTGCTGCCCGAGTTCGAGATGCGCCTGGGCATCGTCAAGAAGGCCTGCGAGGCGGTGGCGCTCACGCATTCGGCACAGCAGGTGGGGGAGCGCCCCGGTGTCGCGCAATAGCCGTCGGGCGGCGGGCCGGACGTCGGGGTCGATCCGCGCGGTTACGCTCGGGCCATGGCGTCTTCCCCGAAATCCGTTCCCGCAAAAGGCGAGCTGAGCATGGCCTCGCAAGGCAAGCCGGACCGGCTCGACGCGCGCATGCTCGAAACCCTGGTGGGCTACAACGCCCGCCGCGCATGGCTGATCGTCACCGACCTGTTCGCGGAGCGCATGGCGCCCTACGGCCTCAAGCAGATCGACTTTTCCGTGCTCTCGCTGCTTGCGCACAACCCGGGCGCCACGTCGCGCCAGCTGTGCAACACGCTGGACATCCTGCCGCCCAACCTCGTGAGCCTGGTGGCCACGCTGGACAGCCGAGGCCTCATCGAGCGCCGGCCGCATCCGCACGACGGGCGCGCCGTGGGCCTGCACCTCACGCCGGCCGGCGAAACCCTGATCCGCGAGGCCGAGCAGGCCGTGGTGCAGCTCGAAGCCGAAGCCAGCGCCAGGCTCAGCGCGCGCGAGCGCGAGACGCTGATCAAGCTGCTGCAGAAGATGTATCTCTAGGCCCGGCTTGCTGCGGGCCTGATGGCTAGAGCCCGCGCTCGACCATGTCGATGAGGCGCTGGCCCAGCGGCTGGATCACCTCGGCGCCCATGCCGCGCAGCGGCCCGTCGATGATGAGCAACGCCAGCCCGTGCACCGCCGACCACGCCAGGTACTCGGCGTTCGGGCGCCGTGCCGGGTCGAGCACGCCCGCATCCACGAGCCGGTCGATCGCCTTGCCCAGCAGCTGGAACGGGTCCATCCCGCTCGCGCCGGCCTTGGCCGGGCCGATGTCGCCGCGGCCTTCGTCGGAAATCACGAACGCGGTGCGAAACAGGCCCGGTTCGGCCTGCGCGAACCCCAGGTAGGCGGCGCCGATGGCGCGCACCTGCGCGCGCGCGAAGTCGGCGGGCGGCTGGTCGCAGGGCAGCGCGGCCAGTTCCTTTTCCATTGCGCCCGCCGCCGCGGCCAGGGCCGCCCCGCGCACGGCCAGCAGCAACTCGTGCCGGCTGCCGAAATGCCGGTACGCCGCGTTCGGCACCACACCCACGCGCCGCGTGGCTTCGCGCAGCACCACTGCGTCGGGGCCCCCGTCGCGCGCCAGCTCGATGCCCGCATCCAGCAAGGCCCGGCGCAGGTCACCGTGGCGGTAGGTGCTGCGGGCGGCAGGCAGGCTTTCAGGGACGTTGTTGAGCTTCATCGAAATTCCATGTGGACACTGTCCATTGTCCCTGTTAATCTTTGTGTACGGTGTACACAATGTAGTCCCATCGTTTGCAGCGCCTGACACCGGGGCGTTCAGACGCACCCTCACCCGTTCAAAGGAATTGCCATGAAAGTCCAGTCCTACCTCTCGTTCGAAGGCCGCTGCGACGAAGCGCTCGGCTTCTACAAGAAGGCGCTCGGCGCCGAGGTCGTGCAGCTGATGCGCTACAGCGAGGCACCCCCCGCCACATCGTCCCCGCCTTCGGACAACGCCGACGCCAGCTGCGGCGGCGCCATGCCCGCCGGCGACAAGGTGATGCACGCGGTGGTGCGCATCGGCGAGACCGAGCTCATGGCCTCCGACGGCCGCTGCTCGGGACAGGCCGAGTTCAAGGGCGTGATGCTCGCGCTCACCGCCGCCACCGACGCCGAGGCGCGCCAGTGGTTCGACGCACTGGCCGACGGCGGCCAGGTGCTGCAGCCGCTGATGCCCACCTTCTTCACCTCCAGCTTCGGCATGCTGAACGACCGCTTCGGCCTGGGCTGGCTGCTGGTGGTGGCGCAGCCGGGCTGACCAACCGCACGCAAGGAACCCACCCCCCATGACTGCGCAACCCGACAACCGCAAGCGCTGGCTCGCCCTGATGGTGCTGTGCCTGGGCGTCCTGATGATCGTGCTCGACACCACCATCGTGAACGTGGCGCTGCCCTCCATCCGCACCGACCTGGGCTTCAGCGAGACCTCGCTGGTGTGGGTGGTGAACGCCTACATGCTGACCTTCGGCGGCTTCCTGCTGCTGGGCGGGCGCCTGGGCGACCTCTACGGTCACCGGCGCGTGTTCCTCGCGGGCCTGGTGCTGTTCACGCTGGCTTCGCTGGCCTGCGGGGTGTCGACCTCGCAGGGCCTGCTGGTGGCGGCGCGCGCGGTGCAGGGCCTGGGCGGCGCGGTGGTGTCGGCCGTGTCGCTCTCGCTCATCATGAATCTGTTCACCGAGCCGGCCGACCGCGCCAAGGCCATGGGCGTGTACGGCTTCGTGTGCGCGGGCGGCGGCAGCATCGGCGTGCTGCTGGGCGGGCTGCTCACGAGCACGCTGAGCTGGCACTGGATCTTTCTGGTGAACCTGCCCATCGGCGTGGCGGTGTACGCGCTGTGCGTGGCGCTGCTGCCCGGCGCGCGCGGCCACGCACACGGCGAGAAACTCGACGTGGCCGGCGCGGTCACGGTCACGCTGTCGCTGATGCTCGCGGTGTACGGCGTGGTCAACGGCAACGAGGCCGGCTGGGGCTCCGCGCAGACGCTGGGCCTGCTCGGCGCGGCCGTGGTGCTGCTGGCCGCGTTCATCGCCATCGAGTCGCGCGTGCGGCATCCGCTGATGCCGCTGGGCCTGTTCCGCCTGCGCAGCGTGGCGGTGGCCAACGTGGTGGGCGTGCTGTGGGCCGCGGCCATGTTCGCGTGGTTCTTCATCTCGGCGCTGTACATGCAGCTGGTGCTGAACTACACGCCGATGCAGATCGGCCTGGCCTTCCTGCCGGCCAACGTGATCATGGCGGTGTTCTCGCTGGGCCTGTCCGCCCGCATCGTGATGCGCTTCGGCATCCGCAAGCCGCTGGCCGCGGGGCTGTGGCTCGCGGCCATCGGCCTGGCACTGTTCGCGCGTGCGCCGGTCGACGGCAGCTTCGTGCTCGACGTGCTGCCCGGCATGATGCTGCTCGGCCTGGGCGCGGGCATGGCCTTCAACCCGATGCTGCTGGCCGCCATGAGCGAGGTGAGCCCGGCGGAGTCGGGCCTGGCCTCGGGCGTGGTGAACACCGCCTTCATGATGGGCGGCGCGCTCGGCCTGGCCGTGCTGGCCAGTGCCGCGGCGGCGCGCACCGCGTCGATGGAAGCGGCCGGCGCGCAACTGCCACTGGCGCTCACCGGCGGCTACAACCTGGCGTTTCTGGTCGGCGCCGTGTTCGCGGCGGCGGCGGGCCTCATCGGGGTCTTGCTGCTTCGCTCCGCCGTGCCGGGGCCGACGCAGAACGACAACGAAAAAGCCGCGACCCGTGGCACGGCGGCATCGTGAGGCAAGCGCGATGCAAGCGCCGCTCGCGCCTCTGGTGCCGGTCTTCTTTCTTCAACGTTTCCACGCCTTGTTCAGGAGAACCACCATGGCCCGCTATGTAGACGGATTCATCGTCGCCGTTCCCACCGCCAACGTGGAGGCCTACCGCAAGCTGGCGCGCAAGGCCGGCAAGGTGTGGATGGAATACGGCGCACTCGAATACGTGGAATGCATCGCCGACGACGTGAAGCCCGGCAAGCTCACCTCGTTTCCGCAGAGCGTGAAGCAGAAGGCCGACGAGACGGTGGCCTTCTCGTGGATCACCTACAAGTCGCGCAAGCACCGCGACACGGTGAACGCCAAGGTGATGGCCGACCCGCGCATCGCGTCGATGGACCCGAAGACCATGCCATTCGATGCGAAGCGGATGATCTTCGGCGGCTTCAAGAGCATCGTCGAACTCTGAGCCGGCGCGCTGGGCTCAGGCGAAGAAGCCGTCGTAGACGAGCTTCAGGCCCGTGAGCAGCATCCCTAGATAGACGAAGCGATAGAACCACGTCGCATCGATGCGCCGCGCAATGCGGATGCCCACCCACACGCCCAGCGGCGCGAGCGGCATCAGCGCCACCGACGTGGCCAGCGTGCGCAGGTCGATCAGGCCGAGCCATGCGTAGGGAATCCACTTGCTGAGGTTCACCACGAAGAAGAAGTACGCCATGGTGGCCGTGAACACCACCGGCGTGAGCCGCAGCGGAATCACGTAGGCGTTGATCGGCGGGCCGCCCGCATGCGCGATGAAGCTGGTGAAGCCCGACACCGTGGTCAGCACCGCGCCCACGCCGCGCGAGGGCAGCGGGTCGTCGGGCTTGGGCGGGAACAGCAGGCGCTGCGCCAGGAACAGCAGCGTGAACACGCCCACGATGCCCGCCACCGTGTGCGCCGACAGCATGCGAAACAGCAGCGTGCCGATCACCGTGCCCAGCAGGCCGAACGGAATCAGGAACTTGAGCAGCGAGCGGTCGAAGTCGCGCCGGAACGCCGCCAGGCCCAGCACGTCCATCAGCAGCAACAGCGGCATCAGGATGGCGGCGGCCTGCGGCACGGTGACGGCCAGCGCCATCATCGGCACCGCGAGCGAACCGAAGCCGGCGCCGAAGCCGCTCTTGCTGATGCCGAGCAGCAGCACGGCGGGAATGGCGACCGCGTAGAAATGCGGGTCGGTGATCAGGGGAAAGGCCATGGGAAAACGCAGCGCAAAAAAAAGCCCACCGGGTCGGTGGGCGGGGCAAGCGTAGCAGGATGAGGCCGCGCCCGCTGGCCGGACGGCGAGCGCCTCTCTTGCAAGGGACGCCGGTGGCGCTCGGGCCGGCTACTTCAACGGGTTCAGCACAAAGTCGAAATCGAGCCGCCAGCGGCCGTCGGCCTGCTGCGTCCACGGCGCCACCAGCGACTGGCGCACCGCGAACACCGCGTCGGAGTCGAGCCATTGGTCGCCCTCGCGAAACACATGGGTGATGAGCGGCTCGTAGCCCGGCGCCTCGATCTTGAAATGCAGGTGCGCGGGCCGCCACGGGTGGCGTTCGGTCGCGCGCAGCAGGTCGCCCACGGGGCCGTCGACCGGAATGGGGTAGGCCTCGGCCAGCACGCTGCGAAAGTGCAGCGAGCCGTCGGGCGCGGTGCGCAGGCGGCCGCGGTTCTCGGAGTGGTCCAGCCCTTCGTGCTGAACGTCGTAGTGGCCGCCCTCGTCGGCCTGCCACACGTCGACCACCGCGCCGGCCACCGGCTCGCCGCCCAGGCCGCGCACCGTGGCATGCACGTCGCACGGGGCGCCGGCGGCGCCGTTGGCCACGTCGGCGCCTTGCGCGTACTCGGGGGCGCCCTCGAAGTAGAAGGGGCCGAACACGGTGGCCTCGGTGCAGCCGGCGGGCTTGTCGTTGTTCATGGCGATGGTGAGCATCGACAGGCCCAGCACGTCCGACAGCAGGATGAACTCCTGGCGCTTGTCGTCGCACTTCTGGCCGGTGGCCGTGAGGTACTGGATGCCCTGGAACCACTCGGCCTCGGTGAGCTTCACCTCGCGCGCGAAGGCGTGCAGATGCTGCACGAGGCTGGTCATGATCTCGTGCAGGCGCGGACTGGGCGTGTCGGCGAAGCGCGCGAGCACGGCCTGCGTGATGTTGTCCTGATTGAGGTTGCGCATCGTGGTTGTCTCCATGGATCTCGGGGGTACGGCGCACTGTAGGCCCCGGCCGTATCCCCTGGAAGCACCCGGGGCGCAAATGATTTTTCCGCCCAGCGGAACGGTCGACCCCGGCACTGCGCCAAAATCCCCCGGCCCGACAAAAGACAAGGCCGAAAAGCCCGGAGACACACGCCCATGGACCGCTGGACCGAGATCGCCCTGCTCGTGCAGATCGCCGACGCCGGCAGCCTGAGCCGCGCGGCCGAGGCGCTGGGCCTGTCGAACGCCGCGGCGAGCCGCCACCTGAGCGCTCTCGAAGCCCGGCTGGGCGCGCGGCTGGTGGAGCGCAACACGCGCCGCCTGTACCTGACCGACACCGGGCGCGAGTTCTGCGGCCGCGCCCGCACCATCCTGGCCGACCTGTCGGACGCCGAATCGACGGTGAACGCCACCGCGCTGAACCCGACCGGGGTGCTGCGCATCACCGCATCGCTGTCTTTCTCGGTCCACCACATCGCGCCGCTGCTGCGCGAGTACACGCAGCGCTATCCGGGCGTGACGGTGCACGTGGAGGCGGCCAACCGCTACTTCGACCTGATCGACAACAACATCGACGTGGCGATCCGCACGCGCGAGTACGAGCCCGACTCGAACGTGACGATCCGCCGGCTGGGCGAGACGCGGCGCATTCTGGCGGCGTCGCCGCGCTACTTCGCGCAGCACGGCTTTCCGAAGACGCTGGACGAGCTCGCGCAGCACAAGCTGCTGATCTACACCCACGCCAACAACCCGAACGAGCTGCGCTTCAGCCGCGCGGGCCAGACCCGCACGGTGTCGGTCACCGGGCTGCTGGAGTCGAACGACGGCCAGGTGCTGCGCGCCGCCGCGCTCGACGGCATGGGCATCCTGGTGCAGCCGACCTACATCGTCTACGACGACATCGTGGCCGGCCGGCTGGTGCCCACGCTGGACGACTGGGACCTGCCGCACCTGGCCATCAACCTGGCGTACCCCAGCCGCAAGCACCTGTCGGCCAAGGTGCGCAGCTTCATCGACTTCATGGCGGCGCATTTCGCAAAGATGGACTACGAGCGCAAGTGGAGCGGCCACTTCGGCGGCCACTGACCGCGCCAGGCGGTCTTTGCGCCCAAACATGTGCGTAAACGCACATCCGGCATTCGGGCCGTTGCGCACACTGGAACCGCAACCGCCGCATTCCGTGGCGGACCCTTCCCGTTTCAAGGATCTGCCATGACCACCCAGGCTGCTGCCGCCAACACCCCGCGTGCGCCGACCGCGTTGCCGCTGTCGTCCCTTTCCCCGGCGCACACCGCGAACGCCGACGACGCCGGCAAGCTGCTGATTCGCGTCGCAGTCGGCTTGCTGGTGCTGCTGCACGGCATCTTCAAGCTGTCGGCCGGCGTGGGCTTCATCGGCGGCATGCTGGCCAAGGCCGGGCTGCCGGGCGGGCTGGCCTACCTGGTGTACGTGGGCGAAATCGTCGCGCCGCTGCTCATGATTGCCGGCGTCTTCACCCGCGCCGCCGCTGCCGTGGTGGTCGTCAACATGCTGGTGGCCTTCGGCCTGGTGCACATGGCCGACCTGTTCGCGCTGGGCAAGCAAGGCGGCTGGGCGCTCGAACTGCAGGGCCTGTACCTGTTCGGCGCGCTGACCGTGGTGCTGCTGGGCGCGGGGCGCTTCAGCGTCGGCGGACGCAACGGCCGCTACAACTGAGTTGCCACTGAGCGCCTTGCGGCTCAGCCGGCGTCGCCCCTGACCTGGGACACCATCAGTTCCAGGCGGGCCACGTCGGCCACCAGCAGGGCCTTGTCGTCCTTGCGCAGCACGCCGCTGCGCACCAGCACGTTGAGCTCGCGGGTCACCTGCTCGCGGTTGGTGCTGATCTGGCTGGCCAGCGCCGCGTGCCTGGGCGCCGGGTCGAGCCGGGCCTGGTTGCCGTCCTCGCCATGCGCGCCCGCGGCACGGGCCAGGCGCAGCAGTTCGGCATGCAGCCGGTTCTGCACGCCCAGGGTGCTCAGGTCGATCACCCGTTCCGACAGCTGGCGCACCAGCGAGGCCAGCCGCTGCATCACGCGCTCGGCCACCAGCGGCTCGTCGCGCAGCAACGCCATGAAGGCGGTGCGGTCCAGGCTGGCCACCACGCTGGGCTCCAGCGTGACCACGTCGGCGGAACGCGGTCCGCCGTCGATGGCGGCGATGTCGCCGAAATACTCGCCGGCCTCGGAGTCGCGAAAGGTCACCTGCCGGCCGTTGGCCGAGTAGGTCGTCACCCGCACCCGGCCCGAGACCAGCAGGAACACCTCGCCCTGCTGCTCGGCGCGCAGCAGCAAGGGCTTGCCCGCCTCCACGCTGTGCCACAGGCATTGCTGGGCCAGCAGGTCCAGGCGTTGGTCGGGCAGGCCTTGGAGCAGCGCGACATGGCGCAGCGCGAGGCTGGAGCGAACAGACGCGGAAGAAGAAGAGAAAGAAGAGGGGGGTTCGGGTTTGGCCATGCCAGGGGTCGGTGAGGGCGCGCGCATTATGCTCGGGTGCCGTTTCGAACCCGTTCATGGACAGACGTTCCCGCCCCACCCCTTTTTCACTGAGACCGCCCACGCGGCGCAATCTCCGCTGGGTGAGCGGCCTGGTGCTGATGGCCTACATCACGTTCCATCTGCTGAACCATTCGCTGGGCATCTATTCGTTCACGGCGGCCGAGACCGTGCTGCGCGGCGTGCAGACGTTCTGGCACAGCCTGCCCGGCACCGCGCTGCTGTACGGCGCGGCCGCCACGCACCTGGCGCTGGCCGTCGTCGCGCTGTGGGAGCGCCGCACGCTGCGCATGCCGCCGCTCGAAGGCCTGCGCGTGCTGCTGGGCTTTGCGCTGCCGCTGCTGCTGGCCACGCACCTCACGGCCATGCGCGGCGCCTACCTGGCCTACGGCATCGAGGGCTCCTATGTGCGCGTGGTCTGGGGCCTGTGGGACTGGCGGGGCGCCGCCGCGCAGCTCGGCATGATGCTCGCGGCCTGGGCGCACGGCTGCCTGGGCCTGCACTTCGCGCTGCGGGCGCAACCGGCCTACCGGCGCTTCTCGCACCTGCTGCTGGCCGTGGCGGTGGTGCTGCCGGTGACGGCGGCGATGGGCTTCGTGTCGATGGGGCGCGAGTTCCAGTGGACCGGCGTGCCGCAGGCGGTACTGCCGACGCCCGAGCAGGGCCAGGCGCTGAACGCGGCTGAAAGCGACATCAAGTGGCTCTACGGCCTGGCGCTGCTCGCCCTGCTGGCGGCGCGCTGGGGACGCAACGGCTTCGCGCGCTGGACACGCCAGCCTTCGGTCGTGCTGCGCTACCCCGGCCGCACGGTGCAGGTGCCGCGCGGCTGGAGCGTGCTGGAGGCGAGCCGCTCGCACGGCATAGCGCATGTGTCGATCTGCGGCGGGCGGGCGCGCTGCTCCACTTGCCGCGTGCGCGTGGCGGGCGCGGCCGAGCACATCGGGGAGCCAGGCCGCGACGAACAGCGCACGCTGGAACGGGTGCGCGCGCCGAACGATGTGCGCCTGGCCTGCCAGCTGCGCCCGCGCGGCGACATCGAGGTGACGCCGCTGTTCGCGCCGCTGCCCAACGAGGGCCGGCCCGCGCCGGTGGGCAACTTCGGGCGCGAGCGCGACGTGGCTGTGCTGTTCGTCGACCTGCGGCGCTGGTCGGGCCTGTCGGAGCGGCAGTGGCCCTTCGACCTGGCCTATGTGCTCGACCGCTACTTCGCCACCGTGGGCGCCGCCGTGCGCGAGAGCGGCGGCGTGCCCAACCAGTTCATCGGCGACAGCGTGATGGCCATCTTCGGGCTCGAGGGCGACCTCCCCACGGCCTGCCGGCAGGCGCTGCGCGCGACCGAACTCATCGGCGAGCGCATGGACGCATGGAGCGAAGGCTTCGAAGCGCAGTTCGGCCAGCGGCTGGAGTTCGGCATGGGCCTGCACGCGGGGCGCGCGGCGGTGGGCGAAGTGGGCTACCTGGAAACCACCACCTTCACCGCCATCGGCGAAGTGGTGAACACCGCGAGCCGGCTGCAGGACCATTCGAAGACGGCCGCATCGCGGCTCGTGGTGTCGCTGTTCGCGGCCGAGCAGGCGGGCGTGGCCGGGGCCATGGGCCCGCCCGAGATGCTCGCCGTGCGCGGCCGCTCCGAACCGCTGGCGGTGCTGTACGCACCGCACGCGACAGTCCCCGGGTAGTCCCGGGACTTTGCCGAAAGCGGTGCGCAAACGCACATCGCCAACCACGATGCGGTTTCACACTGCATACCGTGGCAACGACGAATGTCCGCCGCCCACAGAGACAACCAAGGGACTCTCACCATGAACACCAGGCAACTCATCGCCATCTCCGCCGCCGCCCTCGCCCTGCTGGGTGCCGCCGGCGCACACGCCGAGACCTACGAAGGCGTGCACGCCGTCACGTCGTACGCCAGCCGTGCCGACGTGCAGGCCGAAGCCGTGGCCGCCGCACGCACCGGCAACCCCTATTCGGACAGCGCCGCCGAAGGCACCGTGGCCGTCAACTCCACGCTCGATCGCAACGCCGTGCGCGAACAGGCTGTTGCCGCCGCCCACAACCCGCTGCAAAGCCTGGACCGCCGCGCGTTCTACCGCGACCAGGTGCCGTCGGCCTACAGCAAGCCGACGGTGTCTTTCACGCGCCAGGCCGGCCTGTAAAACGCCCCGCGGCCCTGCCACGCATCAGGGCCGCACACCCTCCCAGGCGTTCTGCAGCAAGGCACGGATCGCATCGCGCTCCAGCGGGCGCGGGTTGGGGTACTGGTTCTGCAGCGCATGCGCGCAGGCCAGGTCGAGATCGGACTCCTTCATGCCGATATCGCGCAGCGCGACCGGCGCGCCGTTGTCGCGCGCCAGGTCGTACACGGCCTGTGCGGCGCTGATTCCGCCCAACGCCTTGACGATGCGCGCCATGGCCTGCGGCGCCGCCTCGGCGTTGTAGGCCAGCGCATGCGGCAGCACGATGGTGTGCGTCTCGGCATGCGGCAGGTTGAAGCTGCCGCCCAGCGTGTGGCACAGCTTGTGGTGCAGCGCCATGCCGACGTTGCCCAGCACGGTGCCGCACAGCCAGGCGCCGTAGAGCGCGTCGCCGCGCGCGCCCAGGTCCTGGGGCGTGGCGCGGATGGCGGGCAGCGCGCGGCCCAGCGCGGCAATGCCTTCCTGCGCCATCAGGTCCATGATCGGGTTCGAATCGACCGCGTAGAGCCCTTCGGCCGCGTGCGCGATGGCGTTGATGCCGCTGGTCACGCTCATGCCCACGGGCAGCGTCAACGACAGCTCGGGGTCGTAGATGACGGTGCGCGGCAGCACCTTGAAATCTTTTCCCGTCTTCTTCATGCCGGCCTCGGTGATGCCGTAGATCGGCGTCATTTCCGAGCCCGCGTAGGTGGTCGGAATGGCCAGGATCGGCAGGCCCGAGTCGAGCGCAATGGCCTTGCCCAGCCCCGTGGTCGAGCCGCCGCCGATGGCCACCGCGCAGTCGGCGCCCAGGCGCTGCGCCGCCGCGCGGGCTTCACGCGCGGTCTCGATGGGCACGTGCATCACCGCGCGGTCGAACACGCCGGCCGCGTGCGCGCCCAGCATGTCGGCGATGCGCTCGGCCTGCGGCCGTTGCTCGGGCGTGGACAGCACCAGGGCACGCCGCGCGCCCAGCGCATCGATCTCGCGCGCCAGGTGCTGCAGCGACCCGGCACCGAACACCACCCGCTGGGCAACGCTGTTGTAGATGAAGGGCTGTAGAGGCATGGTGCTGGCTTTCTTCGGACGCGATCGTGCGGCCACGCGAGTGTTCCACTGGCGCCGGACCCGGTTCAACCCCACGGGCGGAAAGGAGTTTTCCGCCCAGTTGCGGCTCAAGTGGCCGAGTCGGCCTTGCGCTCGCCCATGCCGGCCTGGGCCATGAGGAGCAGAAAGCCGCCGACCATCGCCACGTTCTTCAGGAAGTTGTTGAGCTGGCCGGCGAACTGCGCCGCATCGGCGGCCCAGAACGCATGCGCGGTGAAGGCAGTGGCCAGCGTGAACAGCGCCAGCGCGCCCGCCACCCATTGCACGCGCCAGCCGGCGACCAGCAGCAGCCCGCCGCCCACTTCGAGTGCGATGGTCAGCGGCAGCACCACCTCGGCCATCGGAATGCCCAGCTTGGCGAAGTAGCCGAGAGTGGCGCCGTAGGTCAGGAGCTTGCGCACGCCGGCCACGAGAAAGATCACCGCCATCAGCACGCGGGCCGCCAGGATCCAGTGGCGCGAAGGGTTCGTCGTTGCCGTCATGCCGTTTCTCCCTGGCGCACCGCAGCGCCGTTGAATTTCAATCGCCCCATGCACAGCACCATCACGCACGACAGCAACGCCGGCACGGCCGCCGCGATGAAGAGCGCACCGGTCGTCCAGTGCAGCCCGATGAGCCAGCCCGCCAGCACCGGCCCCACGATGGACCCCGCACGGCCGATGCCCAGGCTCCAGCCCATGCCGGTGGCGCGCACCGTGGTCGGGTACACGCTCGACGCCAGCGCGATGAGCGCGGGCTGCGCGCCCACCACGCAGAAGCCGCTCACCGTCACCACCGCGAGCAGCAGCGCCAGCGGCATTGCCGGCTGGCCGATGACCGCGATGGTCACCACCGCCACCGCAAAGACGGGCACCAGCACGCGGTAGAAGCCGATGCGGTCGATCAGCGGCCCCATCGCCACCGTGCCCACCACGCCGCCCACCTGCAGCAGCGTGCCGACCAGCACTGCCGTGCCGCCGCTGTAGCCGGCACTGGTCGCGATGGTGGGCAGCCAGTTCGCCAGGAAGAACAGGTTGAGCAGGTTCATGAAGTTGATGCCCCACAGCAGCAGCGTGGCGGGCCCGCGCCCTGCGCGGAACAGCTCGGCCACCGGCGCGCCGTCCTGCCGGGCCTCGTGCACCACGAAGCGGGTGTCGGGGCCGATGCGCTGCTCTGGCGCGATGCGGGCGAGCCAGCCGTGCACGCGGTCGAGCTTGCGCCCGCGCAGCACCAGGAACTGCATCGACTCGGGCATGTAGCGCCACATGAGCGCGGCGATCGCCAGCGGCACGATGCCGCCGAACACGAACACCGCCTGCCAGCCGCCCATTGGAATGAGAACGGCCGACACCAGACCGCCCAACACCGCGCCGCCCGTGAAGCCGCACGACACCCACATCATCAGCGTGACGCGCCGGCGCTGCGGGCTGTACTCGCTGGCCAGCGCACTGGCGTTGGCCATGATGCCGCCCAGGCCGATGCCGGTGATGAAGCGCATCACGAGCAGCTCGTCGAGCGTGTGCACGAGGGTGGTCGCCAGCATGCACAGCGCGAAGAACACCGTGGCACCCAGCAGCACGGGCCGACGTCCGATGCGGTCGGCCCAGGTGCTCAGCACCAGCGAGCCGACCAGCATGCCGAACAGGCCGGCGCCGAACACCGGGCCGAGCACGGCCTTGTCGATGCCCCAGGCCTTGACGATGGCGGGCGCGACGAAGCCCATGGCCTGCACGTCAAAGCCGTCCATGACGACCGCGCAGCCGACCAGCAGCAGGATCCATTTCTGGAAACTGCTCACGGGGTGGCTGTCGATCAGCGCGGGAATGTCGATGGCCGCGGCGGCGGTGCCGCCACCGCTGGCGTCGAGAGATTGCGGCAGGATCTTCACGCGACGGCCTCGTCGAGGCAGTTGGCGGCCGTCCAGCCGTAGAGCCATTCGAGCGCGTCGTAGAAGCGCTCTTGCGGCCGGCCCTGCCACATGCTGTTGCGCACCAGCCGCTCCGCGCCCTTGGCGTGGTAGATGCGCCCCATCTCACGCGCCGACAGCACCACGCGCGCCGTGCGTGCGACACGCGAGCGCTCGTACAGCGAGAGTGCGCGGGGCCAGTCGCCCTTTTCTCGGCGCAATGCGAGGCCCAGCGTCACTGCGTCTTCGCAGGCCGTGCAGGCGCCTTGCGCCAGGTACTGCACCATCGGATGCGCGGCGTCGCCCAGCAGCGTGGCGCGGCCGAAGGTCCATTGTTCGATGGGGTTGCGGTCGGCCGTGGAATAGCGCTTCCATGCCTTCGGAATGCGCAGCAGTTGCCGCACCTGCTCGCAGGTGGTGCCGAAGTAGCGCTGCACTTCGGCCGGGTCGCCGTCCATCGAGCCCCATTCCTCGGGCTGGTCGCTGTGGAAGGTGACGGCGATGTTGAACTTGTCGCCGCCCTTCAGCGGGTAGTGCACCAGGTGGCAGTTGGGGCCGACCCAGATGCAGGGCGCGGTGAAGCGCAGCGCCTCGGGAAACTCCGCCGTGTCGACCACCGCGCGGAACACCACATGGCCCGACACGCGAATGCTGTCGCCCACGTACTGCTGCCGCACCGCCGAGCGCACGCCGTCGCAGCCGATCACGGCCTGGCCTTGGTGCCGGCCGCCCTGCGCGTCGATGAGCGTCACGCCGCGGTCGTTTTGCTCGATGTGCACCACCTTGGTCGACGTGAGGAACTCGATGCCGTCGGTCGTGGCCTTCACGCCTTCGAGCAGCGCGCCGTGGATGTCGGCGCGGTGGATCACCGCGTAGGGGTTGCCGAAGCGCTCGCGGAACGCGCCCGACAGCGAGATGCTCGCCACGCGCTTCGCGTCGATGGCGTCGAACATCACCATCTCTTCGGTGTACACAGCCTTGGCGCGCAGGTGCTCACCCACGCCCAGCGCGTCGCAGGCCGCGAAGGCGTTGGGGCTCAGCTGGATGCCCGCGCCGATCTCGCCGATGTGCCCGGCCTGCTCGATCACCTTCACGCGGTAGCCCTCGCGCACCAGGGCCAGCGCGGCGGCCAGGCCGCCGATGCCGCCGCCGGCCACGAGCACGGGGCGGGTGTCTTTCACTGCGCTCATGTCACTTCAATCCGAAGAGCTTGCGGGCGTTGTCGCGGCCGATCTTCTGGCGGTCGTTCTCGCTGATCTCGCAGCTGTCGAACCAGCGGGCCGCGTCCTCGTGCTTCTCGAACGGGTAGTCGACCGAATACATGATGCGGTCCGCGCCCACCTCGAGCATGGTCGACAGCAGCGTCGGCGTGCGGAAGTTGCCGCTGGTGGTGATGTGCACGTTGCTGCGCAGGTACTCGCCGATTTCCTTGTCGCAGGGCATGCCGCGGCGGCCCTTGCGCAGGATGTGGTCCACGCGCCAGATGTTGAACGGAAGGCCCTCGCCGAAGTGGCCGAGGATCATCTGCAGATCGGGGTGGCGGTCGAACATGCCGCTGGACATCAGGCGCAGCGCGTGGATGCTGGTCTCCACCGCAAAGGCCCAGGTCGGCCCGGTGAGCCAGTGCGCGCCGTCGTAGATGGGCTCGCGGCTCGGCAGCGGGTCGCGCGGGTGCATGTAGAAAGGCTTCTTCAGCGCGGCGGCCGTCTTCCAGAAGTCGTTGAAGCGCGCATCGTCGTAATAGACGACGGTGTGCGCGTCGCCCACCTGCGAGAAGCCGTTGAACAGGAAGCCATGAAAGCCCAGTTGCGTCACGCAGCGTTCCAGCTCGCGCGCGGCGGCCTCGGGGTCTTGCATGGGCAGCGCGGCAAAACCGCCGAAGCGCGTGGGGTGGCGCCTGACCTGCTCGGCCAGCACGTCGTTGGCACGTTGCGCCACCTCGATGGCGCGCTTGGCCTCGGGAATGCCCTGCACGGCCGGCGAGTTGAGCGAGAGGATCGACAGCTCGGTGCCCCACTCGTCCATCTTCTCCAGGCGCTGCTGCTCGAAGTCGAGCAGGTTGCTCTTCAGGCCCTGCCACACCTCGGGGCGAGCATAGACCTGCGAGTCGGCAATGGTCAGGTCGATGGCGAAATGCTCTTCGAGCGCGATCTTGTTCTTCATGGGTGTCATATGGGACATGGGGTTGTCACTCCGGTTTGATGTTCAGCTTGTCCAGCACGTCCTGCCAGGTCTTGCGGTCGTCGGCGATGTAGCGCGCCAGCTGTTCGGGGGTGCCGGGGCGCGGGTAGGTGCCGAGCTCGCGCGACTTGGCCACCACGTCGGGCAGCAGCAGCGCCTCGTTCATGTCCTTGTTGAGCTTCGCAAGCACGACCGGGTCGACGCCCTTCTTCGCGATCACCGCGAACCAGCCGTGCGCCACCGCGCCGGGCACCGTCTTGCTGGCGAGCGGGAACAGCTCCAGCCCGGCCTCCACGCGGTCGCCCATGCTCGCGAGCACGCGCATGCGCCCGCCCTGCACGTTGCCGGCGACCACGTTGTAGGTCTCGACCATCATCTGCGTCTGTCCGCCGAGCGTGGCCTGCATGGCCTGCGCGCCGCCGGGGTAGTGCACCTCGAGAAACTGCGCGCCCGACTGCAGGCCGAGCAATGCCGAAGCCAGGTGCGGCGCGGTGCCACGGCCGTTGTCGGCCACCTCGACGCCCTGCGGCTTGGCACGTGCGGCGGCGATGAAGTCGGCCAGCGTCTTGTAGGGCGAGTTGGCCGGCACCGCGAGCATGAAGGGCGCCACGGCCGCGAGCGTGACCGGCACGAAGTCGCGGTTGAAGTCGTAGGTCACGCCCTTGATGGTGCTGGGCGCCACCGAGATCGCCGAGCCCTGCACGAAGCCGAAGGTGTAGCCGTCGCTTTGCGCCGCCAGGATCGCGTTCATGCCGATCACGCCGCTGCCGCCGGGCTTGTTGTCGACGATCACGCCCTGCCCCCACTTCTCGCCGAGCTTGGCACCCACATGGCGGATCAGCACGTCGGGCGCCGAGCCCGCGGGGAACGGCACCACGAAGCGCACCGCCTGCGTGGGCCATCTGGCGGCTGCGCCCTGGGCATGCACCGGTGGCACCGACGCGATGAAAGACAGCGCGAGGGCCCATGCAACGGCGCCTCTTGGTGAAGGCTTCAGGCTCATGATCGTCTCCGTATTTGCTTGATTATTCAAGTAATTGCGGCGGACTATATACTTGATTGTTCAAGCATGTCTAGATGAAAACCCTGCCCCAAGATCACGACCTCGAGAAGGCGATTCCCTTCCTTCTGGCCCGCGCCGGCGCCCGCATGGGCAACGCCTTCGCGAAGGCGCTGAAGCCCTACGGACTGGCCCTGAGCGAATGGCGCGTGTGCGCGGCACTGCAGCACACGCCGCGGCAAACGCTGTCGGAGCTGGCCACGCATGCGTCGACCGACCTGTCGGCGCTGTCGCGCATCGTCGACCGGCTGGCGACGCATGAACTGGTGGCGCGCGAGAAGTGCGACACCGACAAGCGCGCGGTGCGCATCGCGCTCACCGAACGCGGGCTGGCCCTGACGCTGGAGCTGATTCCGCTCGCGCAGCACTACGAGGCCGTGGCGACCTCGGACTTCAGCGCGGCGGAGGTGAAGACCTTGCGCGCGATGCTGTTGCGGCTGTATGCGAACGCGACGCCGCTTGCCTGAGCGAGCGGGTGAGCACTATTCGGCACGCCTTCCACGGGAAAAAACTCTGCTTGTTGCTCATCAGTTCAGGTCGACGAGCTCGCTTCATACATGTGCTTTTGAGACATGGCGAACTCCTGGTGATATTTATTGCTCTCCTGATGGAGAGCATCAAGTGCTTCATCCAAGGATCTCTCTTTTCTATTTCCGCCGGTTGCGTGTTCCATCGCACGCCAGCATAGAAAAAATAGAGAAGTCTGAGCGACTGCAAGGCGGGCGAAGTGAGCTCGTTCTTGCAACAGCTTCGCTCCTGGATCGCGAGTCGCCCTGTCGTACATGAGATCCATGGCAGTCTGATCTGCGTGGATGAGGTGACTACTAAGCCCGTAACTATGCAAAAGTGAGCCATAGCCAGTGAGATCCAGTGTCGGCTCATCGACTTTCTCGAGTACTCGAACGATCTCAGAAAAAGACCACTTCTGCTTCAACGCTTGCCGTTTCGTTTTGGGCCATCGAGAGCGAAGTTCCGCTTCCCTGACTGGGTCTAGGACCACGCCGCCAATGAGCATGGCTGATTCAGCATCATGCAAGTTCTTGACGGCTGACCTTGCCTTCTCAGAACGCTGGATGTCCTCGATTTCGCTCAAAAGCACTTGGTACTCAATGATTCTTTGGGACCGCTCTGACGGCTCCGCAACGCTTACGAAAAGAAAGCGAGTGACGCACTCAAGAGCGGAGCGCATCAATATGTCGCAGTCCCAAAGTTTCCATTCTTGAAGCAGAAGGTTCACCGATTGGCATCTGGAAGAGTAGTACTGCATGAGTCGCCCAGAGAAGCGTGCGTACTCGGGATCGGTTTCTCGGCAGCCTTCGATGGCTTCGGCAAGGACATCTCGAATTCTCGAATAGACAGAAACAGATGAGTGAACAAGATGAAGCATGCGGGAAACCCTATTTCTATTTATGCTCATTCCGGGCGTTACTCAATGGAGAGCCACGCTGATTGCATCAGGCTGGAGAGACCTGCACGGTCGAACCTGTGTTGCTTTCGGCGATGTCGAAGCGCACCGGCAGAAAGCGCTCGATCACCGCGCAATTGGTGCGCGTGTGCTCGGTCACCTCGCTGCAGGTGAAGGCGCAGGCCTTCTTTCCCTGCCATGCAGCGAGCGCCAGCAACAGCGCCAGCTGGTCCGCCAGGTGCGGACCGACCGCCGCCTCGCTCTTCTGGAATTCACGCACCTTCTTCACCAGCCCGTGCGCCACCTGCTCGGCGCTCAGCGACTTCTCGCCGAAGGCCGTGAACACCTCGGTGACGTGCTCACAGGCCAGCGTGGCCAGCAGCGCGTTGCCCGGGCCCTCGTTCTGGCGCACCGCGCCCAGACGCAGTTGCTCGCCGGACCAGCCCATCGCATCACCGAGCGTGTGCAGCTCGCGCGTCGATACGTGGCGCGGCAGTCCGGGTGCCAGGCACTCCGCGTAGCCCGTCTGGTGCGCGCCGCGCGCCATCAGGTCGAAAGGCTGCAGCGCGCCGGCCGCCGGCACGATGACCGCCTCGACCTCGCCGCCACCGGCCGGGTAGAAGCCGCAGCGCCGCAGCGTGAGCTGCAGGTCGGCACCCAGGCGGCGCACCAGCGGCGCGAAGGCGCGCTCCAGGAAGTGGAACGGCGGCGCCATCGGGTTGTGCGTGCCGCCGCTGAGGTGCACCGTGCTTTGCGCACCGGCCAGCAGCAGTGGCGGCAGCACCGTCTGCAGCACCAGCATGCAGCTGCCCGCACCGGCAATCGCAAAGCGGTAGTCGCCCGCGCGCACCGGGCCGGGCACGAAGCGCAGCGACTGCGAGCCCAGCTCGGCCCCGTCGACCTGCGCACCACTGATGGCCGCGGCGGCGTTCACGCACGCAAGGTGCTGGCGCATGAGGCCGGGCTTGGCGCGGCCCGCGCGGATCTTGTCGATGGCCAGCGGCTGGCCCGTGGCCACCGACAGCGCAAGGCCGGTGCGCAGGATCTGTCCGCCGCCCTCGCCTTGCGAACCGTCGAGCTCGATCATGCGCGGCCTCCTTCGCCTGCAACCGTTGCCATTGCCACCGCCGTGGCCCCCGCCGTTGCCGCATCGAAGCGCAGCACGGTCTCGCAAAGGAATGCATCCAGTCCCGAGCCGTCGTTGTCGTTCATCGGTCTTCTCCCATCTTCATTTTTTCTTCTCGCGCACGCGTCACGGTCAACGTGCCGGCGCTGTCGAGCGCAAATACATCCAGGTCGTCGGCCAGAAACGCATGGCCGCCGTAGTGCGCCTGCGTCTCGGCCATCAGCGCCGCCATGCCTTCTTCGTTCTGGTGCCGCGCGCTGAAATGCGTGAGCACCAGATTCGGCACGCCGGCGGCCTGCGCGGCTTCGGCCAGCAGGCGCGCGGAACTGTGCATCGGACCGGGTCCGACCTTGTCGAGCACCTCGTGCGTGTAGGTGGCCTCGTGCACCAGCAGCTGCGCGCCCTGGCAGGCGTCGTGCAGCAGCGCAGGCGCGGCGTTGTCGCCGCCCAGCACGGCCGCTGCGATGGCGATCTGCGTGTCCGCGAAGTCGGCGCTGCGCAGCACTTTGCCGTCGAACGGCACGTCCTCGCCGGTCTGCAGCGCGCGCCATGCGGGGCCGGGCGGCAGGCCGGTGGCCCTGAGCGCATCGGCCATCAGCCGGGCGCGGCGGGTCTGCACCTGCACGCGGTAGGCGTGGCTGGGCACGCGGTGGCGCAGCACATGCCGCTCGATGCGCACGCCGGGCGCCTCGTACACCAGCGCCTGGTCTTCGACGTCCACATGCTCGACCTCGTAAGGCAGGTGCAGGTCGGTCAGCGCGCGCGTGGCTTGGAACCATTGCCACACCGGCAGCGGCGCAATCAGTTTCAGCGGCTTGGTGCGCTTGCCCATGCCCGCGCTCGCGAGCAGGCCCGGCAGGCCATAGCAATGGTCGCCGTGCACATGCGTGATGCAGACGGCGGCCATGTCGTGCAGGGACAGCGGCGTTTGCAGCAGCCGGTGCTGCGTGCCTTCGCCGCAGTCGACAAGAAACCAGTCGGCGTTCAGCACGGTCTGCACGGCAAGGCCGGAGACGTTGCGGTGGCGCGTGGGGGTGCCTGCGGAGGTTCCCAGAAAAGTCAGTTTCATCATCACTTCAATCACTCCCTGCGCATCGGCGCGCTTGCGGCGGCGTTAGCCACGGCCGTCATCGTCACCCCTTCACACACACCACCTGCTTGAGCGTGTAAACGACCTCCACCAGGTCCTGCTGCGCCGCCATCACCGCGTCGATGTCCTTGTAGGCCATCGGAATCTCGTCGATCACGTCGGCGTCCTTGCTGCACTCCACGCCTTCGGTCGCGGCGATCTGGTCGGCCACGGTGAAGAGCTTCTTCGCCTTCGTTCGGCTCATCTTTCGGCCGGCGCCGTGGCTGCAGCTCATGAAGCTCTCGGGGTTGCCCTTGCCGCGCACGATGTAGCTCTTCGCGCCCATGCTGCCGGGGATGATCCCCAGCTCGCCGGCCTTGGCGCTCACCGCGCCCTTGCGGGTGACGAACACGTCTTGCCCGAAATGCGTTTCGCGGCTCACGTAGTTGTGGTGGCAGTTCACCACTTCCACGTGCGCCTCGAAAGGCTTGGTAATGACTTTGCGCGCGGCCGCGACCACGCGCTGCATCATCACTTCGCGGTTGGCGCGCGCGAACTTCTGGGCCCAGCCCACCGCGCGCACGTAGTCGCCGAAGTACTTGGCGCCTTCCTCGAAGTACGCCAGGTCCTGGTCGGGCAGGTTGCGCTGGTGCAGCTCGGCGTCCTTCTTCGCCAGTTCGATGAAGTGCGTGCCGATGGCGTTGCCCACGCCGCGCGATCCCGAGTGCAGCATGAACCACACGGTGCCCGCTTCATCGAGGCACACCTCGATGAAGTGGTTGCCCGTGCCCAGCGTTCCCAGGTGCTTGTGGTTGTTGGTGTTCTTGATGCGCGGGTAGTCCTCGCAGATCAGGTCGAACTCTTCCACCAGCGTGGCCCAGGCCGCATCGGTTTCGTCGGGCGGCGTTTCCCACGAGCCCTTGTCGCGGCCCATGCGCTTGGGGTTGCTTCCGTGCGGCACGGCGCGCTCGATCGCCGAGCGCAGCGGGCCCAGGTTGTCGGGCAGGTCGCGCGCGTTGAGCGTGGTCTTGCAGGCCATCATTCCGCAACCGATGTCCACACCCACCGCGGCGGGAATGATGGCCTTGAAGGTCGGTATGACCGAACCCACGGTCGCACCGATGCCGTAATGCACGTCGGGCATGGCCGCGATGTGCTTGAACACGATGGGCAGGCGGGCGGCGTTCTCGAGCTGCTTCTGCGCTTCGTCTTCCACGGGTACGCCGTTCGTCCACATCTTCACAGGCACGCCGTTGGCTACTTCGTGCAGCTTGTAGTTCTGTTCCATTTTTCTTTTCTCTCTCTGTCTGACTGACTGTCTATTCTTCATGACTCAGGAAGGGTTCGGCCGCAGCGTCACCAATCCATTGAGCACCTGGTCCAACCCACCGACCACCGAGATCTTGTCGATGCGCTCGGCCACGCGTTCCAGCGTTTCGAGTTCCTTCATCCGCAACGCGATGGGGTTGCCCTCCATCAACTTGGCGGTGTTGAGCAGCGACCGGGTGGCCGACGTTTCCTCATGGCGGCGGATCACGTTGGCCTGGGCCGACTTCTCGGCCTCCACCACCTGCGCGAGGATGGTCTTCATCTCGCCCGGCAGGATGATGTCCTTCACGCCCACGCTCTCCAGCGCAATGCCCGAACCCTGCAGCCGCTCGCGCACCTGCGCCAGCACCGTCTGGTCGATGGCCGCCTTGTTCTCCAGCAGCGCGTCGAGCGTTTGCTCGCCCACGGCCGCGCGCAGGCCGAACTGCAGTTCGCGATACACATGCTCGGCCGGCTTCGGCATCTGGGCCATCGCCTGCCGCACGTCGACGAAGCGCCACACCGCCGACAGGTTCAGCCGCAGCCCGACCTTGTCGCGGGTCAGTATTTCCTGCCCGCTCACTTCGGCGATCTGCGAGCGCAGGTCCACGCAAGTCACCGCCACCTGACGGTTGAAGCGCCAGAAACCGTGGTTCCCCGGCGGCAGCATCGCCTGCATCTGCCCTTCGAGCGTCAGCACGCCGGCGTGGAACTCGGGCACCTGCACCAGCAGCACGCCTTCGAGCCCCTGCACCGCACGCGGACGCAGGGCCACGCTCTGCAACTTGGCCAGCAGTTCGGCCGGCAGGCGCGCATCGGCCGCCACGTCGATCACCTCGACACGCTGCTCGCGCAGTCCGCGCCAATACAACTTGCGCGTGGCAGGCGGCAGGATCTGCACCAGCACGCCGTCTTCATGGCGCAGGCCGACCTGCGTTTCGCCAAGGGACACCTGCACGAACTCGCGTGCCACCAGTTCGGGTTCGCGCACCAGGAAGTAGTCGGCCAGTTCATGCTCGAACACCGGCTCAGCGAGTGCGAAGCGCTCCAGCTTCAAGGTGTCGAAGCCCGCGAACACGCGGTGCATTCCCGGGCCGAGCAGCTGCTCGAAGTCGCCATTGCGCAGCAGCAGCGCGCGTTCGTTCTTCTTGATGGTGTATTTGTTGAAACCCAGCATTTTTTCTCCTCTTTGTTCAGCTCTGTGATTCGTTTCGTTCGGTCATTCAATCCAGGCCCTCGAAAGGGCAGGCGGCGGGCACAGCGGGAGGCCAGGCTGTCGTGCAGCGGTCGCGCGGCCTGGCAAGTGCCTCCCGGCGTCGCGTGTGCAACGCCGTCACCTCCCACCGCCGCGCGATGACTGCACGCAGTTCCTTGCCGCACACGCGGTGCGCAAGCCGCCTGCGCTTGGCACGGTGTCGCGCACCCGCAGGGCCTCCTTGCCCTGCGCCGCACGCTCCGGTGTGCCGGGGCGGGGGGCTTTCGCCCCGTCAGATGGCGGTGCAGGCACCGCCGGGTTTTTTCGCGGGAATCGAACCCACAACGCCGTGCGGTCAGCACGGTGCTCAACCATGAGCAGAACTGAATCAAGTTCAGCTGCCAGCCAGTTCAGCCGCGGCATACCGCCGACCCAAGACAGGTCTGGTCTGCGGCACCGGGCCGCTTTGATGCGGCACCTCGAGCGGATGAACTGCATCCGGACAAGTCTTCTATTGCAGCAGGCGTGCCAGGCGTGGCAAAACGGCCATGAAACCACGCTCGAACCAAGGAAAGTCATTGATATACATAGACATTTTCTTTTCCCCGCACGGGCGCCACATCAAGTTCTGCCGCTACTATTTCCATAGTCCATATAAATTCAGCTAGTTTTATATCCATGAAGCCAACAGTCGTCATCGGTTTTCTAGGCACCCAGCTCGACGCCGGCCAGGGCGCGGGCCGCTGGAACAAGTGGCGCCCCACCGTCTCGCTCGCGCAGCACGAGGACATGGTCGTCTCGCGCATGGAGCTGCTCTACACGCTGCGCCACAAGGCGCTGGCCGAGGTGGTGAAGGCCGACATCGTGTCGGTGTCGCCGGAGACCACCGTCAACCTGTTGCAGATCGAGCTGGCCGACCCGTGGGACTTCGGCGAGGTCTACACGCGCCTGTACGACTGGGCGCGCGCCTACCCCTTCGACACCGAGCGCGAGCAGTACTGGACGCACATCACCACCGGCACGCACGTGGCGCAGATCTGCATGTTCCTGATGTCGGAGTCGCGCGTGGTGCCGGGCGTGCTCGCGCAGACCTCGCCGCCGAAGCGCCAGCGCGAAGGCGAGCCCGGCAAGTGCACGCTGATCGACCTCGACCTGTCGCGCTACGACGTGATCGCGCAGCGCTTCGGCGCGGAGCAGCGCGATGCGGTCGCGTTCCTGAAAAGCGGCATTGCCACGCGCAACGTGCGCTTCAACACGCTGATCGACGAAATCGAGCATGTGGCCGTGCGCTCGCGCGCGCCGATATTGCTGGTGGGGCCGACGGGCGCGGGCAAGTCCTTTCTGGCGCGGCGCATGTTCGAGCTGAAGCAGGCGCGCCACCAGATGAGCGGGCCGTTCGTGGAAGTGAACTGCGCCACGCTGCGCGGGGACGGCGCGGCCTCCACCCTGTTCGGGCACAAGAAGGGGGCGTTCACCGGCGCGGCCAGCGACCGGCCCGGGCTGCTGCGCACGGCGCACCAGGGCGCCCTGTTTCTCGACGAGATCGGCGAGCTCGGGCCCGACGAGCAGGCGATGCTGCTGAAGGCCATCGAAGAAAAGCGCTTCTTCCCCGTGGGCGCCGACAAGGAGGTGGAAAGCGACTTCCAACTGATTGCCGGCACCAACCGCGACCTGCGCCGCGACGTGGCGCAGGGGCGCTTTCGCGAAGACCTGTTCGCGCGCATCAACCTCTGGACCTACGACCTGCCCGGCCTCGCGCAGCGGCCCGAGGACATCGAGCCCAACATCGACCACCTGCTGGCCCTGCACGCCACGCAGAACCACCGCGTGGTGCGCTTCAACGCCGAGGCGCGCGCGGCCTACCTGCGCTTCGCGCAGAGCGCCGAGGCGCTGTGGAGCGGCAACTTTCGCGACCTGTCGGCCAGCGTCACGCGGCTGGCCACGCTGGCCGACGGCGGGCGCATTGCGGTGGCGCTGGTGGAGGCGGAGATCGCGCGGCTGCGCTGGCTGTGGAAGCGCGAAGGGCCGGCGGCCGCGCATGAGGGATGGGGCGGGAGCGATGGCGATGTCGACCTGGACGCGCTGCTCGGTGAAGAGCGCAGCGCCGCGCTCGACCTGTTCGACCGGCTGCAGCTCGAGTCGGTGGTGCGCGTGTGCCGCCAGTCTCGCAGCCTGAGCGATGCGGGCCGCGAGCTCTTCCAGGCCTCGCGCGAACAGCGCAGCGTGGTGAACGATGCGGACCGGCTGCGCAAGTACCTCGTCAAGCACGGGCTCGACTGGAACCAGGTCGGCCGCTGACGGAGTCGGCGCTCCCTACCGACGCGACAGACATTCAAGGAGAAAGCCGGACCGATGAAGCGCATGCGTGCCATGAAGAGCACTCCGGTGTCTGCGTTCACGCAGACTAGCTATCCTACGACCCGATGGCCATCTCCGCATTCGTCGTGAAAGTGCCCGCGGCCGAGCCGCTGGCCGGGGACCTGCGACGCCGCTTCGACCGCACCGTGGCGCTGGGGGTGCCGGCGCACATCACGGTGCTGGTGCCGTTCATGGACCCTTCCCTGGTCACCGCCGACGTGATCGAGCGCGCGGACCGCGCGCTGCAACGCACGCCTTCGTTCGCGTTCTCCCTGGGCAAGGTCGGGCGCTTTCCCGAGACCGCGTACCTGGCACCGGAGCCGGCCGCGCCCTTCGTCGCCATGACGCTGGCGCTGGTGGCGGCCTTTCCGGGCTTCCTGCCCTACGGCGGCGAACATGAAGGCGTGATTCCACATCTGTCCGTGGCCCATGGCGATGCGCGGCATGCGGAGGAAGCGTCTGTCGAACTGCAGGCGCGGCTGGCTGCATCGGGCGCCGTGCATGCGACCTGCACCGAAGTCACGTTGATCGAAAACTCGAGCGGGCGCTGGCAAGACATGCATGTGTTCCGACTGCCCCCAGCCACGCCCTGAGCCGTGCGCATCGACTGAAACCATGACCGAGATCTACATCAGCACCGACGTCGAATCCGACGGCCCCATCCCCGGCCCGCACTCGATGCTCAGCTTCGGCTCGGCCGCCTACACCGCCGACAAGCAACTGGTCTCCACGTTCAGCGCCAACCTGCACACCCTGCCCGGCGCCGAGGCCGACCCCAAGACCGCCGCGTGGTGGCAGACCCAGCCCGAGGCCTGGGCCGCCTGCCGCTCTGATCTGCAAGACCCCGCGCACGCCATGAAGGCCTACGTGGCCTGGCTCGATGGCCTGCCCGCGGCACCCGGCGCCCCCAGGCCGCGGCCGGTGTTCGTGGCCTACCCGGCGGGCTTCGACTTTCTGTTCGTCTACTGGTACCTGATGCGCTTCGCGGGCGAGAGCCCTTTCAGCCATTCGGCGCTCGACATGAAGTCTTTCGCCATGGCCATGCTCAAGCTCGACTACCGCGACAGCACCAAGCGCGCGATGCCGCGCCGCTGGTTCGACAAGCTGCCGCACACGCACGTGGCGCTGGACGACGCCATCGAGCAGGGAGCGCTGTTCTGCAACATGCTCGCCGAGAACCGCGCCGCAGGCCAGGGCGCAAAGCCATGACGGGCGGCACCGTGCGCCGCTGGTGCGGCAAGCTGGCGCTGTGCACGCTGCCGCTGCTGCTGGCGGGCTGCGTGCAGTCGATGTTCTATTACCCCGACAGCGTGCGCTACGAAACGCCCGATGCGCTCGGCGTGCGCTACGAGAGCGTGCAGTTCGCCAGCGCCGACGGCACGCGCCTGAGCGGCTGGTTCCTGCCCGCGGAAGGCCGCCAGAACCCGAAAGAGGCCAAGGGCACCGTCGTGCACTTCCACGGCAACGCGCAGAACATGAGCACGCACTGGCGCTTCGTGGCCTGGCTGCCGAAGCGGGACTACAACGTGCTGGTGTTCGACTATCGCGGCTACGGCCAGTCCGAAGGCAAGCCAGAGCCCAAGGGCGTGTTCGAGGACGCGAACGCCGCGCTGAACTACGTGCGCACGCGCGCCGACGTCGACCCCGACCGGCTCTTCGTCTTCGGCCAGAGCCTGGGCGGCACCAACGCCATCGCGGTGGTGGGCTCGGGCAACCGCGCGGGTGTGAAGGCGGCGGCCATCGAGTCGACCTTCTATTCGTACTCGTCGATCGCCAACGACAAGTTCAAGGGCGCCGGCCTGTTCGTGAGCGACACGTACGCGGCGTCGAAGTACGTGGCGGCCGTGTCGCCCATTCCGCTGCTGTTGATCCACGGCACGGCGGACCAGGTGATTCCCGTCGAGCATTCGCGGCGCCTGCTGGCCGATGCGCGCGAGCCCAAGCGGTTGATCGAAGTGCCGGGCGCCGGCCACCTGGAACCGATGACGGGGCAGCGCTTCGGCCACGCCTACCGCAAGGCGCTGATCGATTTCTTCGACGCGGCCCTGCACCCCTTGCAGCAATGACGATGAAACACTTCGACGAAGCCGCCACGCGCGCCCCGCTGGGCTTCGAGCGCTTGGTGCCCGCACTGCGCGCCGCCTTCGCAGGCCAGGCCCAGGTGCCGCCGCGCCACGTGCACGGCATCGAGACGGCCACGCAAGACGACAGCGGCCAAGGCATGCAGAGCACCACCAAGGGCACCGTGCTCATCATGCCGGCGTGGAGCGACGCGGGCTTCCTGGGCATCAAGACCATCAACATCTTTCCGGGCAACAGCGCGCACGGCCTGCCCGGCCTGCACGCGACCTACGTGCTGTACGACGCGCACACCGGCGTGCCGCTGGCGATGATGGACGGCAACGAGATCACCGCGCGCCGCACGGCGGCCGCGTCGGCGCTGGGTGCGTCGTTTCTGGCGCGGCCGGATGCACGCCGCCTGCTGGTGCTGGGCACCGGCCGCATCGCGCGCATGCTGCCGGCCGCGCAGGCGAGCGTGCGGCCCATCGACGAGGTGCGGGTGTGGAACCACCGCCCCGAAGGCGCCGAGGGGCTGGCCGCGCAATGGCGCGCCGAGGGCTGGAACGCACAGGCCGTTGCCGGGCCCGGCCTGGAAGCGGCCGTGCGCCAGGCCGACATCGTGAGCTGCGCCACGCTGGCCACCGCGCCGCTGGTGCGCGGCGACTGGCTGGCGCCGGGCTCGCACCTGGACCTGATCGGCAGCTTCACGCCCGCCATGCGCGAGGCCGACGTGCAGTGCTTTGCTGGCGCGCGCACCTTCGTTGACACCGACGAGGCGCTGCAGAAATCCGGCGACCTGCTCGACGCGATGGCGGCCGGCACGCTGCGTGCGCAAGAAGTGCAAGGCACGCTGGCCAGCCTGTGCCGAGGCGAGCGCGGTGGCCGGGCCAGCGACACCGAACGCACCGTGTTCAAGGCCGTCGGCAGTGCGCTGGAAGACCTGGCCGCCGCCACCCTGGTGTGGCAATCGCGCGACGCGGCCTAATTCTTCTGGCGTAGCGCCAAGGCGCAAAAGTGCCTGCGCAGAGGCATTTGCCTACATCCGGATACGTCATGTAGCCAATGGCGCATGCCGTGCGGCGTGGCTATCGTTGCCTGCAACATCGACCGAGGCCCACCGCATGCTCAGCACCGAACACAAAGCCAACATCCTGCGCAAGGCCGGGTACGCCGTGCCGTCGGTGCCCGGAAGCGCGGACAGCTTCTACCAGACGCCGCAGTGCTGGGGCAAGGCGATCGAGACGCTCTACGTGTCATATGCCGCCAACCGCGCTGCCAAGAGCCTGCGCGACGCGGAAGAGGCTCGAATGCTGGCGATGCTGCAGTCGCGATCGGCCCGGGCCTGCGCCTGAGCCCTTGACCGGCGCCCGAGCCCTGCGGCTCAGGGCTTCTTCTGCTTTTCAGGCGCGTCGCCGCTGCCTCCGCGCGACATCTGGCCCGCCTTCATGGCCTCGCGGTTCGCGGCACGGCGCTTGGCCGATGCGGCACGCCGCTGCTCCCTTGTCATCTTCGGCCCGGTGGTCGGGCGAACCTCGCCCTCCTGTATCTGCGGTCCGCGCGCTGCGGCGGCGCCTTCAACGCGGCGCTCCTTGCGCGCCTCGGTGCGCTCTGCGCGCGTGGTGGGCGGCGACGGCATGGCCTTTCCCTGGGACGGGTCCGCTTCGCCGGAAGACTGCGCGGACGCCACCGACACGACCATCATCTGGGCCAGGGCCAGACAGACGGGCACGAGCACTTTTTTCATCGCGATGACCTTTCAGGGGAGAGTGGGAACAGGGCCGGCGGCATTGTGTTCACTGTCGGGGCATTCTGTCTACCGACCCGCCCGCGAGCCGCGGCGCAAGGATGCCGTGGCGCGCCGGTCATTCGCGGCTCTGCCGGCGGTCGCGCAGGTAAGCCAGCACCAGCCTGACGAGTTCGCTCCGCATGGCCGGCGCGGCCAGGTCACCACGGCGTGCCGCCGCATGCACGGCCCCTTCGACCGCCGACGAAAGCATGCGGGCGGCGGTGTCGCCATCGGCATCGGCATCGGGCTTTGGCCCCGCGCTCTCGGTCACCAGCGCCCGGTAACGCCGCCGGTACTCCGCCTCGAACTCCGGGTAGGTCGAGCGCGGCGCGAGCGGCACCTCGTCGACCAGCACGCGGTGCAGCACCTGGTCGATCGAGTGCGCGGCAACGACGCCGTCGACGAAGCGCGCCACCCGCCGCTCGAGCGTGACGGGTTCTTCTTCACCGGGCCCCGCCAGCGCCACAAGCACTTCGTCGAGGTGGCGCTGCCGGATCGCCTCGGCAAGGGCCAGCTTGTTCGGAAAGTACTGGTAGAGCGAGCCGACGCTGACACCGGCGACCTCGGCGATCTCGTTGGTGGTGAAGCGGGCCCATCCGCGGCGCGCCAGAACGCGAGTTGCGGCCTCGACGATCGTGTCCACCGTGACGCGCGAACGCTGCTGCAGCGGTGTCTTGCGCATGGTGCGGCGCTGTGGGGGAATGCGAGTACCCAAGTTCGAGGCTCCACTCAAGAATGAGACCGCACGCTCGCGGTGAATCGTCATGAAACGCGCAGTGTGCATTCCATTGTTCAAGAGGAGATTGTGATGAGTGCGCAGACGCTGCTGACTTCGTTGTATCGCTACAAGGCCTGGGCAGACGAGGGCCTGCTGGCGGGCCTGGCCGCGCTGCAGCAAAGCGGCCCGCCCGATGCGTACCGCACGGCGATGCTGGTCTTCGACCACGCCTGCATCGTGGACCGCATCTTCGTTGCCAATCTCCAGCAGGTGCCGCACGGGTACACGGCCACGGGCGAGCGGGAAGCACCGCCGCTGGAAGAACTGGCGCGGGCGGTCAGGCAAACGGACGGCTGGTACATCGACCATGTCGCGAGCCTGGGCCCGGAAGCACTGGCGCAGCCCATCGAGTTCACGTTCACCGACGCAAGCCCGGGGCGCATGACGCGCGAGGAAATGCTGGCGCACGTGGTAACCCATGCGGGCTACCACCGGGGCGAGGTCGGCCGCATCATGACGCGGCTGACCGGCGCGTCGCCACCCGACACCTTCACCGGTTATCTGCACCAGGCCGAGCCCGCGCGGCGCTTGCGCAGCGGCCGACCCGGGCCGGGCCGAGGTTGACCGGCGCCCGGCTTGCTCGACGACTTACTTGTTTACTTGCTTTGTGCGGACTGCAGCACGGGGTTCTGCATGGTCGAGATGACCTTGCTGTTCACGCGCGAGCCGCCGGTCACGTTCTGGTCGGGTGCCGCGGCCGTGGCCATGGCTTCCTGGTAGACCTGGGCCGGGTCGCGTTGCGACGTGAACGGGTCGGCGCCACGCGAGCCGCGCGTCACGTTCTGGTTGGGCGCGTGGGCCGTGTCCACGGCTTGCTTGTAGACAGCCTCGGCATCGGCCGTGGAGGTGAAGGGGTCGGCACCGCGCGAGCCGCGCGTGACGTTCTGGTTCGGCGCATGCGCGGCGGCGATGGCTTCGGCTTCGACAGCTTCGCGCGTGCGTTGCTGGGCGTTGACGGAAGCGACGGCGAGCAAGGCGACGGCGGCGGCGAGGGCGAGTTGGGTGGTCTTCATGGTTCGTCTTTTCTGTGAGTTGTCTGGCTGTTTGGATGGAGTCGTCCCGGAGATGCGGGAAAACCCTGAGCAAGGCTAGTCAAGGCAAAAGGCAGATCCGTGACGGCCCCAGGCGCGAACGGGCTCTTGCACCCGCACTGCAGCGCGGGCGAATTTCTGATAGCTGCCGCGGTCTGGTGCGCTGGGTCTTTTGCGCGTCTGCCCACTCGACTCACCGTCACAGCCGGCTGCTACCCGCTGTGCCCTGCGCCTTCGAATAATGCGGCGACGGCCCGCGCGCCAGCGCCGGGCCGCATTTCAACCTCGTTCGAAGGAGACAACACAGATGGCTCGCAAGATCCTCATGCTCTGCGGCGACTACGCCGAAGACTACGAAACCATGGTGCCCTTTCAAACCCTGCTCGCCGTGGGCCACACGGTGCACGCGGTGGCGCCCGACAAGAAGGCCGGCGACTGGGTGCACACCGCCATCCACGACTTCGAGGGCGCGCAGACCTACAGCGAGAAACCGGGCCACCGCTTCACGCTGAACGCCAACTTCGACGACGTGCGGCCCGAGGCCTACGACGCGCTCGTCATTCCCGGCGGCCGCGCGCCCGAGTACCTGCGCATGCACAGCCGCGTGGTCGAGATCGCCAGGCACTTTCTGGCGACCGACAAGCCCGTGGCGTCCGTGTGCCACGGCGCGCAACTGCTGGCGGCCACGGGCCTGCTCAAGGGCCGCAAGGTGTCGGCGTACCCGGCGTGCCAGGTCGAGGTGGAGCTGGCCGGTGCCGAGTACATGGGCATTCCGGTCGACCAGGCCGTGACCGACCGCAACCTGGTCACCGCGCCTGCGTGGCCCGCGCACCCGGCGTGGCTCGCGCAGTTTCTGGTGGTGCTCGGTACGCGCATCGAACATTGATGAAACGGTGGGCGGCGCTACAGTGCGTGCGTCGCCCACCATCCCACACAGGAGGCCGCATGTGCGAAGTCTTCATCAGCGCCGACCCGCAGAGCTACGACGCGCGCACGCGCTCGGTGCGGCTGCACGGCGTGGTCACCAGCATCCGGCTCGAGAACCTGTTCTGGCAGGTGCTGGAGGAAATCGCGCAGCGCGACGGCATGGTCGTGGTGCAGCTCATCGAGCGGCTGTACGACGAGCTGGTCGCGGCGCGCGGCGAGGTCGGCAACTTCGCGTCTTTTCTGCGCGTGTGCGCCTTGCGCTACGAGGCGATGCTGGCGCAAGGGCGCATTCCGGCGGACACCTCGGTGGCGATTGGCTCGCTCGATGCGAAGGCGGTGCTGCATGCGTTGCCGGAGGGTTGGGGAAGATCGCAGAAGCAGCCTTGCGAGACGAGCGTTCGCCCTTTTCGCACAGCGGTCCAGCAGCAGGCATAAACGCCATTTCAGCCGCGCGGATTGAAGCCAAATACTTGTTCCTGCGTTGGTTCTTCCCTGCTTCCCACCGGGCGGGCTATGTGCCTGCGTGTTACGGGACTGGGGACTTTAAGAACAGGTGGAGCGGTATCTTTCTCACCATTGTTGAGAGAAGTCGCCAAGTGACCTTGCCACTGATTCCAAGCTGCCACATCAAAATTTGCGCAATATCAAATATGCGGCTAAAGCGAGAGAGAAGAACTGAACGTGTTCGATCTTCAATTTTAACGATGGGCAAATACAGGCGCACGGCAAGAGTTTTTGCCTCCGTTAGAAGGTCCAGTTTTCCTTTTCCATGAAGCCTTCGAGATCTAGGTAAGGAACCTTGAAATACTCGCAGATGTTCGGGATTTTCACGGCGTTGGGCTTAAGCTTTTCCTTGGTCACAACCGTACCGCCGACAGCAGCCGCACGAGCGATGATGAAGGCATCTGCGTTGCGTCCACCACGCATGATCTTCTGCCTCTCGATATTGGCCTGGAAGTGTGGCACTGAGTAGATTTTGGCGACGAATGCTCCCTCCTTCGCGTCCGGTGTGGCGAAAATTTTGGCATTGTCCTTGGCCCAGTCAGTGTCAGCACCGGCGCCATCATGAAGCTCGTTGTAAGCCTCTCGCGTCGACGTGATCTTGCCAGCTACAACCAATCCATCAAAATTCTTCCATAAAGACACGAAGCGCGAGCGGTAGTAGTGCTTGTGTAGGTGCGAAATGACGTTGGTGTCCAAGACGTACATCAGAGTCCACCTCCCGCGAACTTCTCTGCAAATGTCTGCAGGTTTTTCGGCTTAAGGTTTAAGTACTCCGCTAGTTGCAGATCGTCGAAGCGATGTTGGTAATATCGGGTGAAGGCTAGATCTATGTATCGCGGTCCGAGGTAGGCATAGCGGCTGTTATAGAAATTGCCACTCGACTCTTTGGCAGGCTTTACCTGACTCTCCCAGAACTTTGCCGCTGCGCTGTATTCGGCCGCATCGATCAGCTTGCGATCAAGCAACTTGCGATAAATCACCTCGCGGCTGACGCTGAAATATGCGGCTAGCTGTGCTGCGGTGTCACGGTCGGCCACCCTGCTTTGCATTAGTTTTTCGAAGACATCGTCAGGCACCAGCAATCGCGCTGCCAACCCATTGCAGATCACTTCAATCTTCTGCTCGTTCGCCGGTAGATGATGAATGAAGTCGTCGTCGAGAACGTCGATACCGCTGGTATGAAAAAGCAGATGTCCTAGCTCGTGAAAAAGCGTGAATATTTGGCGTGATTTCGGGCAGCTGTTGTTGACGTAGATGATTGGAAACTGATCGTCATAGAGACAGAAACCGAAGTAGGTCTTGGCGTGGAAAGCGTCCTTGAAAACATAGATTCCTGCTCGGGCGAAAGCGTCGCGCCAAGCTTCCATTGCCTTGTCAGTGCTTTTCCAGCTGGCCTGCTGTTCAATGGTGACACCGAGATACTTGCGGATCTCTGAGGCGAGTGCATCAAGCGAAGTCTGGGATGAAACTTTAATGTCGCGCGTGATGAGCCTAGGGGCCGGGTTCTTGCCGTCGTTTAGTTCCGCCAGATTTAGCTGCATGGCCTGCCCACGCCTGAGAAACAGTCGAACAGTGCGCGGAATGGCGGCGAAATCTGCAGCCGTAAGGGTGCGGAACGACTTCTCGACACTTGGCACATCGGGAGGGGTAGGGAAGAAAAAGACGGCGACCGGCGTCTTAAATTTTTCCGCCATCTGCTCCAGTTGAGGGTATGAGGGCGCTGCTTCACCCGCCTCCCATGCAGCGATCTTCTTGAAAGCCTTGCTGGCATCTTCTATCGAAAATCCCGCACGCTCCCTTGCCCACTGAATGACTGTAGGCGTGACGGGAAGAGCTTCTTTCACTTCGGCCATATGAGGATTGATCCGGCTAGATGATTTACGACATGAAATTATGACTTCATGTGCATGAAAACATTCGCACCTGAAGTCGCTAGCGGCCACTCTTTCACCAATATTGCGATCTTCATAGCTTTTAGATTTTCGCGCAGCGCTTCAACAGATATCCGCTGTCACGTCGCTTATGAACTGCGGCACGGCACATGCAACTTTACCCAATCAATCCAGCGACACGTTGGCCTTGCGAATCACATCCGTGAACCGCGTCGTCTCGCTCGCCACGAACTGATCGAACTGCGGCCGCGTCGTCGGGAACGGCTCGTACCCGAAGCTCTTGAACTTCTCCAGCACATCGGGTTCGGCCAGGCCCTTCTCGATGTCGCGCTTGATCTTCTCCGTCACCGACGCAGGCAGGCCCTTGGGCACCGCGATCGCGTTCCACCCGATCACCTCGAAGCCCTTCGGACCGCCCGACTCCGACACCGTCGGCACATCGGGGAACGCCGCCACGCGCTGCGGCGCGGCCGCTGCCAGAAAGCGCAGCTTGTTCGCACGCTGCAGCGGCCCGGCCGTGGCGCTGCTGCCCAGCGCAAAGGCCAGCTCGCCCGTGGCCACCGACGTGTACAGCTGCGTGGTCTCCTTGTAGATGACGTGCTCCATCTGCGTGCCGGTGGCCGACTCGAAGAGCTCGGAGCCCAGGTGCACCGGGTTGCCGACCGACCACGAGCCGTAGTCGAGCTTGCCGGGGTTGGCCTTGGCGTCGGCGATCAGGTCGCCCACGGTCTTGTACCTGCTGTTGGTCGCGACCGTGAAGAAGAAGTAGGTCTTGAACAGCGGCAGCAGCGCGTCGAAGTCCTTGGCGGTGTCGTAGGGCAGCTTCTTGAACAGCGCGGGGTACGCGGCCAGGTGCACGTTGTCGAGCACGATGATGTCGTGGCCGTCCTTGGCGCCGCGCTTGAAGGCGTCGATGGCGATGAAGCCGTTGCCGCCCGGTCGGTTCTCCACCACCACCGGCTGGCCCCAGGCACGCGAGAGCTTGTCGGCCACCATGCGCGCCACGCCGTCGGGGCCGCCGCCCACGGGGAACGGCGTGATGATGCGCACGGGCTTGGTCGGAAAGGCCTGTGGCTGCTGCGCCGATGCGGTGCCGGGCACCAGCGCGGCGGTGGCGAGCGCGAGCGCGAGCGCGGCCAGGCCGACGCTGCGGCGCGTTGTGTTCGTCTTCTTCATGCTCTGATCCTCTTCTTTCGGTTCTCTTGGTTTGAAACTTTCCCGGCCGCGTTTCTTCGATTGGTTTTCGCGGCTTCTTGCTTTTCGGCTGTAGTGGCTACTCCACCACCGCGCCAGAACTCTTCACGATCGCGGCCCACTTCCCGCTCTCCCGGGCAATGAGCGCCGCATATTCAGCCGGCCCGCCCAGCAGCGGCACGGCCCCTTCCACGTCCAGCCGCGACTGAAACTCCTTTTCCCCCGCCACCTTCAGCATCTGCGCCGCCAGGTCGTTGACGAACGCGGCAGGCGTGCCGCGCGGCGCGAGGATGCCGTAGGTCAGCGTGCTCTCGAAATCCGCAAGCGCGGGCAAGCCCGACTCCATCACGGTCGGCACGTCGGGCAACGAAGGCAGCCGCTTGGCGCTGGTGACGGCAATGGCGCGCAGCCGGCCGCCCTTCACCAAGGCCAGCGCGGGCGGGATCACGCTGAACATCATGTGCACCTGCCCGCCCGCGAGGTCGGTCAACGCGGGGTTGGTGCCCTTGTAGGGAATGTGGGTGAGCCTGGTGCCGGTGCGCTCGGCGAAGAACTCGCCGCTCAGGTGGCCGCCGGTGCCGCTTCCGCTCGATGCGTAGTCGATGGCGCCGGGCTTCGTCTTCGCCTCGTTCACCAGGTCGGCGAGGGTGCGGATCTTCGAGCTGGCGGGCACCACCAGCACCAGGGCCGACGACGCGAACATGGCGACCGGCGCCAGGTCTTTGCGGGGGTCGAACTTCAGGCCCTTGTAGAGCGCGGGGTTGATCGACACGGTGCCGGTGTGGCCCAGCAGCAAGGTGGCGCCGTCGGCGGCGCTGCGCACCACTTCGCCGGTGCCCAGGTTACCGCCGGCACCGGGCTTGTTGTCGACGACGACGGCCTGCTTGCGCAGTTCGCCCAGGCCCTTGGCCATCTGGCGCGCGAACACGTCGTTGCCGCCGCCGGGGGCGAAGGGAACGACGATGCGGATGGGTTTGGTGGCGTCGCCCTGCGGCCCCTGCGCGAAGGCCGGCAGGGCTGCTGCGGACAGCATGCCCAGCAGCATCTCGCGCCGGGTGGTTGAAGAAGCAACAACGACGCGGCGCGAGGGGAAGGTCATGCCTTGCGCGTCAGACGCGTTCGAGAATCAGCGCAATGCCCTGCCCCACGCCGATGCACATGGTGCACAGCGCATAGCGCCCGCCGCTCTTGTGCAGCTGGTTGATGGCGGTGGTGGCCAGGCGCGCACCGCTGGCGCCCAGCGGATGGCCCAGCGCAATGGCGCCGCCGTTGATGTTCACGCGGGCGTCGTCGTCCTTCAGGCCCAGCAGGCGCAGCACGGCCAGGCCTTGGGCGGCGAAGGCTTCGTTCAGCTCGATGACGTCGATCTGGTCGATGGTCAGGCCGGTCAGCGCCAGCACCTTCTGCGTGGCCGGCGCGGGGCCGATGCCCATCACGCGCGGCGCGACGCCGGCCGTGGCCATGCCGACCACGCGGGCGCGCGGCGTGAGGCCATGCCTGGCGGCGCTGGCTTCGTCGGCCAGCAGCAGCGCGCAGGCGCCGTCGTTCACGCCGCTGGCGTTGCCGGCGGTCACGGTGCCGTCGGGGCGCACGATGGGCTTGAGCTTGGCCAGCGCCTCCAGCGTGGTGTCACGCGGATGCTCGTCCTTGTCGACGACGAGGGCGTCGCCCTTCTTTTGCGGCACCGACACGGGCACGATTTCAGCGTCGAAGAAGCCCGACTTCTGCGAGGCCACGGCGCGCAGCTGCGAGTTGAGCGCCATCAGGTCTTGCGCCTCGCGGCCGATCTTGTAGTCGGTGGCCACGTTCTCGGCCGTCTCGGGCATGGAGTCGACGCCGTACTGCGCCTTCATGAGCTTGTTGACGAAGCGCCAGCCGATGGTGGTGTCGTACACGGCGTTGTTGCGGCTGAAGGCGCTCTCGGCCTTGGGCATGACGAAGGGCGCGCGGCTCATGCTTTCGACGCCGCCGGCGATCATGAGGCCGGCTTCACCGGCGCGAATGGCGCGTGCGGCGGTGCCCACGGCGTCCAGGCCCGAGCCGCACAGGCGGTTGATGGTGGCGCCGCCGAGTTCGATCGGCAGGCCGGCCAGCAGCGCGGACATGCGCGCGACGTTGCGGTTGTCTTCGCCGGCCTGGTTGGCGCAGCCGTAGAGCACGTCGCCCACGGCCTGCCAGTCGACGTTCTTGTTGCGTTCCATCAGCGCGCGCAGCGGCACGGCGCCCAGGTCGTCGGTGCGCACGCTGCTGAGCGAACCGCCGTAGCGACCGAAGGGGGTGCGAACGGCGTCGCAGATGAAGGCTTGATTGGTCATGGTGTGTCTCTGTGATGTCTTGAAATGGAATCAGGCTGCGATCGGCAGGCCGACGAGCTTCTCGAGTTCTTCGCGGGTGAGGCCTTCGACGAGGTCGACGAGCTTCAAACCTTGCGGCGTGCATTCGAGCGTCGCGAGGTCGGAGTACACGCGCTTCACGCAGCCGATGCCGGTCAGCGGGTAGGTGCATTCCTTCACCAGCTTGCTTGCGCCCTGCTTGGTGAGCAAATCCATCATCACCCAGGTCTGCTTGGCGCCGATGGCGAGGTCCATCGCGCCGCCGACGGCGGGAATGGCGTCTTTCTCGCCGGTGTGCCAGTTGGCAAGGTCGCCGGTGGCCGAGACCTGGAACGCGCCGAGCACGCAGATGTCGAGGTGGCCGCCGCGCATCATCGCGAAGCTGTCGGCGTGGTGAAAGAACGAGCCGCCCGGCAGCAGCGTGACGGGTTGCTTGCCGGCGTTGATGAGGTCGTAGTCTTCTTCGCCGGCCTCGGGCGCGGGGCCCATGCCGAGAATGCCGTTCTCGCTCTGCAAGATGACCTCGCGGCCCTGGGGCAGGTGGTTGGCCACCAGCGTGGGCTGGCCGATGCCGAGGTTGACGACGGCGCCGTCGAAGATGTCCTGCGCGACGCGGGCAGCCAGTTGGTCCTTGGTGCGACGGGTGTAAGTCATGGTCATGCTGCCTTCTTGAAACCGCCGGCCTGGGTCGCCACGCGTTCGATGCGCACCACCTGGTGCACGAAGATGCCCGGGGTCACGATGGTCTCGGGGTCGAGGGTGCCGAGCTCGGCAATGTCGTGCACGGTGGCAACCGTCTTCTTCGAGGCCATGGCCATCACCGGGCCGAAGTTGCGCGCGGCCTTGCGATACACGAGGTTGCCCCAGCGGTCGCCGCGCTCGGCCTTGATGAGCGCCACGTCGCCGTGAATGGGGTACTCCAGCACGTACTGCTTGCCGTCGATCTCGCGGGTCTCGCGGTTGCCCGCCAGTTGCGTGCCGTAGCCGGTGGGGCAGAAGAAGGCGCCGATGCCGGCGCCCGCGGCGCGAATGCGCTCGGCCAGGTTGCCCTGGGGCACGAGCTCCAGCTCGAGCTTGCCGCTGCGGTAGAGCCCGTCGAACACCTGGCTGTCGGCCTGGCGCGGAAAGCTGCAGATGATCTTGCGCACGCGGCCCGCCTTCAGCAGCGCCGCGAGGCCGGTCTCGCCGTTGCCCGCGTTGTTGTTGACGACGGTGAGGTCGCGGGCGCCCTGCTCGACGAGGCCGTCGATGAGTTCGTTGGGAATGCCGGCGGTGCCGAAGCCGCCGATGAGAACCGTGGCGCCGTCTGGAATGCCTGCCAGGGCATCCGCGACCGAGCGCGCGATCTTGTTGATCATGAAGCTTGTCTCCGGGTGAGGGGAAAGAAGAAGAAACCCAACCGCAGCCTGCGAACTGCCAGATTCTGCGAAGGCTCGATTTGTTCGTCTAAAGAACATTTGTTCGTATAATGAATTCTAGAGAGGAACGCTCACCATGGCAACCCACGCGACACGACCCGGAACCATCGGCAAAGCCGACACACCCGCCCCCGGCGACACCTACGTGCAGTCGTTCGCGCGCGGCCTGCAGGTCATTCGTTCGTTCAGCGCCAGTGCGCCGCACCAGACGCTCAGCGAGGTGGCGGCCGGCAGCGGGCTCACCCGCGCCGGCGCGCGCCGCATCCTGCTGACCTTGCAGACGCTGGGCTACGTGGTGACCGACGGCAAGCTGTTCACGCTCACGCCGCGCATCCTCGACCTGGGGTTCGCGTACCTGTCGTCCATGCCCATCTGGAACCGCGCCGAGCCGGTGATGGAGGCGCTGGTGCAGCAGGTGCAGGAGTCTTGCTCGGCGGCCGTGCTGGACGCGACCGACATCGTCTACGTGCTGCGCGTGCCCACGCAGAAGATCATGCGCATGAGCCTGGGCGTGGGCTCGCGCCTGCCGGCCTACTGCACGTCGCTGGGCCGCCTGCTGCTGGCCGACCTTGAAGACGACGAGGTGCGCGCGCGCCTCGAAGCCTCGAACATCGAGGCCATGACCAAGCACACCGTGACCGACGTCGACGCGCTCATGGCCAAGGTGGCGCAGGCCCGCAGGCAGCAGTGGTGCCTGGTGAACCAGGAACTGGAAGAAGGCCTCATCTCCGTGGCCGCGCCCATCGTCAACAAGCAGGGCCGCATGGTGGCGGCGCTGAACATCAGCGGGCAGGCCAACCGCACCAGCGCGAAGGTGATGCAGGAGACGATGCTGCCCGCGCTGGTGAGCGCGGCGCAGCGGGTGTCGCAGCTGCTGTAGCTGCGGTACACCGCTCAGCTGTTCGAGTGAATGCCCTTCATGATGATCACGCCGCCCAGGCGCGTGGTGTCGGCGCGCATGCGCTTGGCCAGCGTGTCGGGTGAACCGGGCTGCGCCTGCCAGCCGGTCTTGAGCAGGGCCTGGCTCACGTCGCTGGAGCTGATCACTTCGACCAGCGCCGCGTTGAGCCTGGCAACGGCGGCGGGCTTCATGCCGGCGGGCGCGGCCAGCGCGGTCCAGATCTCCAGGTCGGCGCCGCGCACGTCGGCGTCGCGAAGGGTGGGCAGCTCTTGCGCCAGCGCGCTGCGCTCGGGCGATGTCACGCCGATGGCCTTCACCTTGCCCGACTTGATGTGCGGCAGGGCCAGGCCCGGCGGCAGCAGCGCCAGCTGGACCTCGTTGGCCAGCAGGCCGGCAATGACCTGCGGGTTGCCGGTGTAGGGCTTGTGCTGCGCCGTGATGGCGGCGCGGCTCTTGATGAGCTCCATGCCCAGATGGCCCACAGTGCCCACGCCCGGCGTGCCGTACTTGCCGGCGCTGCCGAGGTTGCGCACCCACAGCAACTGGTCGGCCGCGGTCTTGCCTTCGGCGCTGCCCGACACCACCAGCACCAGCGGCGCGGTGCCGATGAGGCCGACGGGGGCGAAGTCTTTCTCGGGGTCGAAGGGCAGCGACGGGTTGAGCAGCTTGGCGATGGTGAGGTTGCCGTTGATCAGCGCGCCGATGGTGTGATCGTCGGTGGCCTTGGCCACCAGGTTGGCCACGGTGTTGCCGCTGGCGCCGGGCTTGTTCTCGACCACCACCGGCTGGCGCAGCAGTTTCGACAGCGGTTCGGCCACGGCGCGGGCAGCGAGGTCGGGCGATGCACCAGCGGGAAAGCCCACGAGGATGCGCACGGGCTTGGTCGGCCAGGCGATGTCGCCGCTGGAAGACGAGGGCAAAGAAGCGGAAGAGGAAGCGGCGCGCTGCGCCCAGGAGGCCTTCGCCAGCAGCGAGGCGGCAACGGCTGCCGCGCCGCCTTCGAGCAGGCGGCGTTTGGTGATCGTCAAGATGACTCCAGAGAGTGAAACACCGGCGAATGCCGGTGCGTAGGCTGACGGCGAACTGACCGCAGCACTTACAAGACGTTACGGGATCGGGCGGCGCCGCGCAAGTCAGGCAGAAGGCTTCAACGCAGCTCTCACAGAGGCCGGGCGTGCTGCAGCAATTTGCGCTGCGTGGGAAACAGCGACCAGCCCCAGCGCTGCTGCGCGTAGCCCCACAGGCCCTGCTTGAAGAACAGCGTCACCAGGATGGCGAGCAGGCCCAGGCCCAGCAAATACCACGTGCCGTAGTCGCTCAGGAACTTGTTGAGCGCCCAGAAGATGAGCGCGCCCACCAGCGGCCCCTCGATGCGGCCGATGCCGCCTATCACCACCATGAAGATGGCGAAGGCCGTCCAGTTGACGCTGAAAGCCGCGTCGGGGCTGATGCGCAGGTTGCCCACGAAGTACAGCGCGCCCGCCAGGCCCGCGCCGAAGGCCGCGACCACGTACACCGCGAGCTTCATGCGCGCGACCGGAATGCCCTGCGATTCGGCCGCCACCTCGTTGTCGCGAATGGCCAGCAACGCCAGCCCGCGCTTGCTGCGCAGGAACAGGTACACCAGCGCGACGGCCGCGACCACGCAGGCCAGCGCCATCCAGTAGGTGGTGCTTTCGCGCGTGGCCTTGTCGATGCCGCGCAGCGCGGTGAGCGTGGTGCCCGAGCCGCCGCCCACCGCCGACACGTTGGCGAAGCTCAGTCGGAACACCTCGGCGATCACCCAGGTGCCGATGGCGAAGTAGCCGCCCGACAGGCGAAAGGCGACGAATGACACGGGTATGGCAACGAGCCCCGCGGCCAGTGCGCCCAGCGGTATCGCCACGAAAGGGTTGAGGCCCGCGAAGTTGCCGAGCATCAGCATCACGTAGCCGCCGAAGCCGAAGAAGGCCTGCTGCCCGATGCTGACCATGCCGCCGTAGCCGGCGAGCAGGTTCCACATCATCGCGAAGATGAAGTAGCAGGCAATTTCGACGAACTCGCGCATCCAGCTCGACTCGCTCCAGAACGGCAGGCTGGCCGCGACGAGCACCAGGGCGATGCCCACGACCAGCGCGGCGCGGCTCGCGGCGGTGGCACGTTCGACGGCGATGAGGGGCGGGGGCATGTTCGTCATCGGGTTCTTCCGCGTGTTCATCCACGTGTCTTGGGAAACAGCCCCTGCGGGCGCAGCACCAGCACCACCAGGAACACGATGTGCCCGGCCCAGATGCCCCAGCCCGGGTCGAGCCGAAAGCCGATCTGCTGCGTGACACCGAGGATCATCGCGCCGGCCAGCGTGCCCCAGAAGGAGCCCATGCCGCCGATGATCACGGCCTCGAAGGCGAAGAGCAGCAGCAGCGGGCCGTCCGAAGGCGACACGGTGGTGCGCATGCCCTGCAGGGCGCCTGCGATGGCGATGAGCACGAACGCGATGGCCGTGGCAAAGGCGTAGACCTTCTTCGCGTCGAGCCCCATGAGCTCGGCGATCTCGCGGTCGTCGGACACCGCGCGAAATGACCGACCCAGCGCCGTGCGCGCGAAAAGCCATTGCAGCGCGCCCGTTGCGACGACCGCGATGGCCAGCACGATGAGCGGCAGCACGCCGAGCGAGAGCGAATCGCCGAGCGCCACGCCCTGCGTGTTGAGCCCGCCGGTCTCGATAGCGCGCGGGTCGGCCGAGAACAGCTCGAGCAGCAGGTTCTGGATGACGATCGACAGCCCGAAAGTAACGACCAGCGAGGGCAATGGGTCTTTGCCCAGCGTGCCGTTGAGCACGTAGCGCTGCAGCGCGTAGCCGAAGCCGAAGGCCACCGGCAACACCGCGAGCGCGACCAGCCAGGGCGCCACGTCGCCGCCGAGCGACACACCCGCGATGACCGCGAACGCCCCGAGGATGATGAAGTCGCCCTGCGCGGTGTTGGTGAGCCGCATGACGCCGAACATCAGCGACTGGCCCAGCGCGAACAGCGTGTAGAGGCCGCCGAGCAGCACGCCTTGCACGAGGGTTTCAAGCATGGGCGGCCTCGATGCCGAAGTAGGCCTGCGAGATCTGCTCGCGCGTGAGCTCGCTCGACTTTCCTTCGAGCGACACGCGGCCTTCCTGCAAGCAGTAGATGCGCTGCGAGACCTGGCGCGCCATGGTCACGTCCTGCTCGACGATGACGACGGTCATGCCTTCGCCGGTGATGGTGGGCATGGCGGCGTAGATCTCGCGGATGACGATGGGCGCGAGGCCGAGCGACAGCTCGTCGCACAGCAGCACCTCGGGGTTGCTCATGAGCGCGCGGCCGAGTGCGACCATCTGCTGCTGGCCGCCCGACAGCGACGTGCCCGGCTGCTGGCGCTTCTCGGCAAGGATCGGGAACAGGGCATACAGGCGCTGCAGGTTCCACGGGCCCTTGCGCTTCGCGGTGGCGCCCATGAGCAGGTTCTCCTCGACGCTGAGGCTGGGGAACAGGCGGCGGCCCTCGGGGACCATGGCGAGGCCACGGCGCACGATGTCGCCCGGTGCGAGACCGCCGATGGGTTCGCCCTTGAAGCGGATCGCTTCAAGGGGGGCGCGCACCAGGCCCGTGAGGCTCTTGAGGAAGGTGGACTTGCCCGCGCCGTTGGCGCCGATGATGGCGACGAGCTCGCCCTGCGTCAGGGTGAAGTCGATGCCGAACAGGGCCTGGGCGTCGCCGTAGAAGGCCTTGAGGGTGTGGGTGTCGAGCAGCGGCGAGTTCATCTGTACGGCCCCTCCCTTCTTGCTCCCTCTCCCCTTGGGGAGAGGGTTGGGGTGAGGGTCGGCGGCACTGGCAAGGCACGCAGCACGTCGAACGCCGCCGCCCTCACCCTGGGCCTCTCCCGCAAGCGGGAGAGGGAACAACACCGGAGGCAAGACGGCGCGCTCATGCCTCCATCCCCATGTACACCCGCCGCACTTCCGCATCGTTCATCACCGCACGCGGCTCCCCCTCCGCCAGCTTCTGCCCGAAGTTGATGACGAACAACCGGTCCGCCAGCGACAGCAGCGCATGCACCACATGCTCGATCCAGATCATGGTCACGCCCCGCGCCTTGATGCGCTTGAGTTCGTCGACAAGCACCGCCGCCTCGGGCTCCGTGAGCCCCCCCGCGATCTCGTCGAGCAGCAGCAGTTGCGGCCGCGTCGCCAGCGCGCGCGCCAGCTCGAGCCGCTTGCGGTCCAGCAGCGTGAGCCCGCCGGCCGGCTTGTTGGCATGCGCCATCAGCCCCGTCTGCTCCAGCACTTCATGCGCGGTCTTCCACGCCTCGCGCTCGGTCTGCTGCCCGCCGAAGCAGGCGGCCGTCACGAGGTTCTCGAACACGCTCATGTTGCCGAAGGGCTGCGGCACCTGGTAGCTGCGGCCGATGCCCGCGTGGCAGCGCTGGTGCGGCTTGAGCCGCGTCACGTCGCGCCCCGCGTACTCGACGCGCCCCGCATCGACGCGCGCATCGCCCGAGATCAGGTTGAACAGCGTGGTCTTCCCCGCGCCGTTGGGCCCGAGAATGCCCAGCGTCTCGCCCTCGGCGACCGCGAGCGTGATGCCGTCGGTGACCTTGAGCGCGCCGTAGGACTTGCTCACGCCATGCAGTGCCAGCAGTGCCATGGCGTTCTTTTCAGAGCAGCCGCAGCGTGCCGCCGGTGGGAATGTTCGTGGCCGCCTCGTTGTTCACGATGGTGAGCTCGACCTTGTACTTCTTGCCCTTGCCCCACTGGCCGAGCACCAGCGGCGTCTTGCTGACGTTCTTGAAGGGTCCTTGCCCGCCCCACTTCACCGGGCCGACAACGGAATTGATCGACGTCGAGGCCACGGCGTCGCGCACGTCGCTTGCCTTGAGCGACTTCGACCGCGACAGCGCATTCGCCGCCACCTCGAACAGCGCATGCGCGAAGCCGATGGGCTGCGTCCACTGCTTCTTCACGCCGGCCTCATAGGCCTCGGCCAGCGCCTTGGCGCTCTGCTGCGTGAGGCTGGACGTGAACGGGTGCGACGGGCTCCACCACACCTCGGTCGACAGGCCGTCGCCCAGCTCGCCCAGCGCCTCGATCGCGCCGGGGAACAGCAGCGCCTTGCCCAGCGTGATGATCTTCGGCTTGAAGCCCTGCTGCCGCGCCTGGGTGAGGAAGGTCTTGGCGTCGGGCGGAATCACCACGCCGGTGACGATTTCCACGCCCGCGCTCTTGAACGCCGCGATCTGCGCGCTGAAGTCCTGCGTGCCGTTCTGGAAGCGCCCCGGGTCGGTCAGCGTGAAGCCCATCGCCGCGAGCGGCTTGGGAAAGCCCAGCTCCTTGTCGCCCCACGCGTTGCCGTCGCCGTCGTTCGGGAACAGGCCGCCCACCTTCTTGTTGGTGGCCAGCGTCTTCCAGCCGTTGGTGTAGCTGGCGATGACGTCTTCCAGGCCCCAGAACATGTGGTACGTCCAGTTGAAGCCCTTGGCCGGATCGCCCTTGCGGCCGAAGAACCACGGCTGCCACGGCACCACGCTGGAGATGCAGGGCACCTCGTTGAGCTCGCAGGCGTCGCTCACCGGGTTGGCGGTTTCGGGCGTGCCGGCCGTGAGCACCAGCGCGACCTTGTCTTTCAGGATGAGGTCGTTCGCCACCTCGCCCGCGCGGTTGGGGTTCGACTGGCTGTCCTTCAGCACGATCTGCACCGCGTACTTTTTTCCGCCCACGCTGATGCCGTCCTTGAACGCGCTCTTCATCTGCTCGATGACCCATTTGTCGGCCTCGCCGAAGGGCGCGAGCGGGCCGGTCTGCGGCGACACGTAGCCGATCTTGAGCGTGTCGGCCGCGAACACCAGCGGTGCCGTGCCCGATGCCACCAGCGCGGCCGTGGCCTGAGTGAACTGTCTGCGATTGAATGTCATGGTTGTCTCCGTCTCTTGTGTTTGTGGTGCCGCCCGACAGGGGTGGTCAGCGTGCGAAGTGCGGCGGTATCTGCGCGTCGACGTTCACCCACACGCTTTTGACCTGCGTGTATTCGCGCATCGCGTCGAACCCCATCTCGCGGCCGTAGCCGCTCTGGCCGACGCCGCCGAAGGGCGAGCCGGGGTTCACGCGCTTGTAGCTGTTGATCCAGACCATGCCGGCGTGCAGGTCGCGCGCCACTTTGTGGGCGCGTTGCAGGTTGTTGGTCCACAGGCCGCTACCCAGGCCGTAGTCGGTGCCGTTGGCGATCTGCATCGCCTCTTCGTCGTTCTTGAAGGTGAGCACGGTGACGAAGGGGCCGAAGACTTCTTCCTGCGCCACGCGGTCCTTGTACGACCTGGCGCGCATCACGGTCGGCTCGACGTAGCAGCCCTTGGCCAGGTCGCCACCCGGTGACTTGCCACCCGCGAGCAGTTCACCGCCCTCGCCTTTCGCCACCTCCACGTAGCCCAGCACGCGCTCCTGGTGCTGGGCACTGGTGAGCGGCCCCATTTCGGTGGTGTCGTCGAGCGGGTTGCCCAGGCGAATGGATTGGGCGAGCGGAATGAACTGCTCCAAAAACGCATCGGCGATCTTCTCGTGCAACATGAGCCGCGAGCCCGCGATGCACGCCTGCCCCTGGTTGTGGAAGATGGCCCACGCGCTGCCGTTCACGGCGGCTTGCAGGTTCGCATCTTCGAACACGATGTTGGGGCCCTTGCCGCCGAGCTCGAGCTGCACCTTCTTCAGGTTGCCCGCGCTGGCCTGCACGATGCGCCGGCCGGTGGCGGTGCTGCCGGTGAAGGCGATCTTGGCGATCTCCGGGTGCTCGGCGATGTACTGGCCCGCCACGCTGCCCAGGCCCGGCAGCATGTTGACCACGCCGGGCGGCAGGCCCGCCTCGGCCATCAGCTCGGCGATGCGCAGCGAGCTGAGCGGCGTGATTTCGGCCGGCTTCATCACGATGCAGTTGCCGGCCGCGAGCGCGGGCGCCATCTTCCAGCTGGTGAACATCAGCGGAAAGTTCCACGGCACGATCTGCCCGACGACGCCCACGGGCTCGCGCAGCGTGTAGTTGAGAAAGCCTTCTTCCACCGGAATGGTCTCGCCCTGGAACTTGTCGGCCATGCCGCCGAAGTAGCGAAAGCATGCGGCGGTGCGCGGCACGTCGAGGCGGCGCGAGTCGCGAATGGGGTGGCCGGTGTCGAGCGACTCCAGTCGGGCGAGTTCTTCTGCGTTGGCCTCGATGAGGTCGGCGAGCTTCAGCAGGATGCGGCCGCGGTCTGCGGCGGCCATGCGGCTCCACTTGGGGAAGGCACGCTTCGCCGCGGCCACGGCTTTGTCGACGTCGGCCTTGCCGGCCAGCGCGACATGGGCGATCGGCGTGTTGTCGTGCGGGTTGAGCGTGGCCAGGGTCTCGCCGGATTCGGCGTCGACGAAGCGGCCGTCGATGAAGAGTTGGTGGCGGATGGATGGAGCAGGCATGGGCGTTCCTCTCCCTCCCCCTTTGGGGGAGGGCTGGGGTGGGGGCTTCTTCAAAGAGGGCGCGGGCCTGGAGAGCCCCCACCCCGACCCTCCCCCGGAAGGGGAGGGAGAAAGGCAGTTCAGAACTGCACGGGAATCTCCGGCGACTCGCCCTTCTGGATCTCATGCACCAGGCTCGGCGACCCGTTCTCCCACACCAGCAGCATCGAGCGCTTGGGGCTGAAGCCCTGGTGCCGGCAGTAGGCGGGCATGGCGGCCATGTCGCCCGCCTTCATGATCACGCGGGCCATCGGGCGGCCGGTGTTCTTGTCGCCGCAATCCCAGTGGATCTCGTCGGTCATCTGGAAGAACCACTCGACGCGGTCGTTGCCGTGAATGATCGGCAGGATGTGCTCCTCGGTCGTCGGGCACATGTAGCTGTGCTTGACCACCGAGGTGAAGCTCGGGTTCCACGTGACCTGCGAGCGGCTCAGGAAGCCGAAGAGGTTGAAGCCGTGCACCTCGTTCTCGAAACCGGGCTCGGGGTGCAGCTCGGGCTGGCCTTGCGGCACGTCGGCGAAGGCGCGGTTCACCGGTGCGCCGCGTTCGTCGCTGCGCAGGTCGAGGTCGCCCTTCAGGCCCACGCAGCGCTTGGCGAGTTCGCGGGCGCGGGTGATCCTGGCGGTGTTGTTGCCGCTCTTGCGGCCGTAGGGCGAGCCTGTTTCCTGCGGCGCGGCGAAGGGGTCGAAGGCTTCGTTGGTCCAGTCGTCGAGCATGGCCTCGAAGGTGGCGCGGATCTGCGCGGTCGGAAAGTTCTCCAGCAGGTCGATGCCCGCGTCCTTCATGGTGCCGTTGAAGCTCCCGGCGTACAGGTCGACCGACTCGTAGTGGTTGACGGTACCGAACACGTCGTCGAAGTTGACCCAGCCGTAGAAGAAGCCCCAGGCCACGTCGCGCATCAGTGCGCGCAGGTAGCTGCCGGCGTCCATGGTGTGGCTCATGGGTCGGCCGTCGCGGGTCTTCCAGCCGATGTGCACGAAGTATTCGTCGCGGCGAAAGCTGAAGCTGCCGAGCGAAAAGTCCTTGTAGCCGAGCGTGGCGTCGGGCTGCGACGCGATCACGCGGGCGAGTTCTGCGGGGGCGTTCATGGTGCGGGGCTCCTGTTCGATGCGGTCAATGGGTCTGGCAGATGTCGGCCCACTTCTCCACCGAGAGCTCGCCCTTGCAGCTCTGCAGCACGATCACGCCCGGCTCGCCGGCGCTGCGGAACTGGTAGGCGGTGTTCTTCGGCAGCAGGCCCTGGTGGCCGCGCGAGAGCTTCATCCAGCCCATCTTCCTGCCCTGCGGTTCGCCCTTCACGAGCACGGCGCCGTTCTTTTCCTTGTCGGCCACGGTCTGCGCCGCGTCGAGCTGCACCAGGTGCACCTCGACATCGCCGTCCATCACCAGCGCGAACTCGTCGTGCGCGCAGGTGAACCAGGGCGAGGCGCCTTCGGCGCGCAGGGTTTCCAGCACGTAGATCTGGTTCTGGCCGAACACGACCTTCTCGTAGGGCTTGCTGAGGCTGGCGATCTCGAAGCAGTTGGAAAACGCGTAGTGGCGCACGTCGTCGTCGATGGGTTCGACGTGGCCTTTCTCGAAGTGCTTGAGCGACCCGAAGCGGGTCTTGTAGGCAGTGGACGGGGTGGAAGGGGCGGAAGCGGCGGCTGTCATGGGGGTGTCTCCTGTTGTCTCCAGCGATGGGCGAACTCTAGGAGTCATCCGGCCCCGCCGGTAGGGACCAGTTTGGAAGAGGATTGTTCGGCGTCTCCGAACAATCGGCCGGGTTTACCCCCGTTCGCGGCTCAGCCGCTGGAGCGGCTGAACTCGATCAGTTCGGCCGGGATCAGGCCGCGCTCGATCAGCGTGGCGTCCCACGGCGGCACCCGCGTGAAGCGCGTGGCGATGTGCTCGATGAACAGGCGCAGCTTCAGCGCATTGCGCGAGGTGGCGGCGTACACGGCGCTCAGCGAGAACGACGACAGCTGGTGCTCCGGCAGCACCACGCGCAGTTCGCCGCGTGCAATGGCGTCGCCCGCCACCAGCGTCGGCAGGCACACGATGCCCGCGTGCTCCAGCGCGTACTCGCGCAGCAGGTGCACGCTGTTGGTCAGCAGCGCGGCGGCCAGGTAGATGGTGATCTGCTCGCCCTGGTGATGAAAGGTCCAGCGGTCGCGCGTGGGGTAGCCCGAGTACAGGCCCAGCTTGTGGCGGTGCAGCTCGCGCGGCGAGGCCGGCGTGCCGTGGGCCTCCAGGTAGGCCGGCGTGGCGCACAGCACGCGCCGCACCGGGAACAGCGGGCGCGACACCAGCTCCTGCGAGGTCGCCGGGAAGATCTGCAACGCGCAGTCGACACCGGCCTTGACCGGGTCGGCCACCGCGTCGCTCACGATCAGCTCGAGGTGGATGTCGGGGTAGGTGGTCTGGAACTCGCGCAGCAGCGAGGCGAAACGCCCCAGCACCATGCCCGTGAGCGCATGCACGCGCAGTGTGCCCGACGGCGTGCCGCGCGCGTCGCGCATCTGGTCGACGATGTCGTTGGCACGGCCCACCAGCTCGGTGCAGTCGCGCAGGAAGGCCTGGCCCATGTCGCTGAGGCGGACCACGCGCGTGCTGCGGTGGAACAGCGGCGCGCCCAGGAACTCCTCGAGCTGCTTGACGCGGGTGGTGACGACCGAGTTGGCCACGCGCAGCTGGCGTGCGGCTTCCGCAAAGCTCTGGGTCTGCGCGACACGAACGAAAGTTTCAATGCTTTGGAGGCGATCCACGGCGCCACTGTACTGCGGGGGCGGGCAATGCGGCACTGGGGGCATCGCGTAGAGGCGAAACGCCACCAAAGGAAGTTATCCCTGTGTCTGAAGGTTAACCACCCCACTTACAATGCCTGCCGCATCACCACCCCCCTACGAGGTCTCGTCCGCAATGCCCAAGAGCCCCTGGCCGCGCGCCCGTTTCAGCTTCTCCCCCACCGTGCGTGCCCTCGTGCTGGCCGCCGCGGCCTGCGGCATGTCGGTTTCCGCCCTGGCGGCCGTCGAGCATGAAGACGTCGACAAACTCATGCAGGCCGGCAAGCTCGACGAGGCCATGACCCGCGCCGACGCCTTCCTCAAGGACAAGCCGCGCGACCCGCAAATGCGCTTCCTGAAGGCCGTGATCCAGCTCGACACCGGCAAGCGCGCCGAGGCCATCGCCGCCTTCACGCAGCTCACGCAGGACGCGCCCGAGCTGCCCGAGCCGTACAACAACCTGGCGGTGATCTACGCGAGCCAGAACCAGTTCGACAAGGCGCGCGCCGCGCTCGAAAGCGCCATTCGCACCAACCCCAGCTACGCCACCGCCCAGGAAAACCTCGGCGACGTGTATGCACGGCTGGCCAGCCAGGCCTACAGCAAGGCGCTGCAGCTCGACCAGAACAACACGGCCGTGCAGCCCAAGCTGGCGGTGATCCGCACGCTCTTCACGCCGACCCCGCCGGGCGGCAAGCCGACGACGCTGGTCGCCTCTGCGGCGCCTGTACCTGCTCCCGCACCCGCGCCGGCGGCCAAAGCTGCGCCGGCACCTGCGCCCGCCCCTGCCGTACCTGCAGCACCGCCGCCGGCCAAGGTCGCGGCCGCACCCGCGCCGGTCGCCGCCGCGCCCAAGGCACCCGAGGCCACGCCAGCGCCGGCACCCGCGCCGGCGGCCAGCGCGGCAGCAAACGCGGAAGTCGAATCGGCCGTGCGTGCCTGGGCCGCGGCCTGGGCCGGGCAGGACATGGACCGCTACCTCGCCGCCTACGGGCCCGACTTCGCGCCCGCCGGCGGCCAGGGCCGCAAGGGCTGGGAAGAAGACCGTCGCGCGCGCATCGTGGGCAAGAGCAGCATCAGCGTGAACATCGAGAACCTCGTCATCAAGGTCGACGAGCAGTCGGCCACCGCCAAGTTCCGCCAGATCTATCGCGCCGACAACCTCAACGTTTCCAGCCGCAAGACGCTGGACCTGCAGCGCTCGGGCAATCATTGGCACATTCGCAAGGAAAGCGTCGGCGGCTAGTGGCAGACATCGTCCGGCATGGCCGGCTTCAGAATCCTTTGTTCCGTCCGCGCAGCGGACACCTGCTCGCAGCGCTGATGACCGCGTCGGCGCTGATGCTGGCGACGCCCGGCGCGGCGCTGGCATCGGGCACCGCGAAGCCGAACAGCGCGAAGACCGGCGCCGCCGCCAAGGCCAGGCCCGCGAGCAGCGCCGCAGCGGGCGCACGGTCTTCCGCCAAGGAAGCCAAGGGCAAGGGTGCCTCGGCAAAGGCCCAGGCCCAGATCAAAGGCAGAAAAAACTCAGCCGCCGACACCCGGTCGGCCGCAGCAAAACCGGCGCGACGGAGCGCACCCGCCGCCATCCAGGAAGCCAGCGGCGCCGAAGCACGCCTGATCGCGGTCTACGAGATGTTCGGTCGCGGCCAGGCCCGCCCCGCGCTGGCCAAGGCCCGCGACCTCGTGCGCGACTACCCGAACTTCCAGCTGGCGCAACTCGTCTACGGCGACCTGCTCGCCGCGCAGGTGCCGCCGACGAACGCGCTGCCCGACACCGCCAGCATCGCCAAAATGCGCGGCAACCCCGCCATGAGCGACCTGCACGAGGAATCGAAGCGCCGCCTGCAGGCGCTGCGCGACAGGCCGCCGCCGAACACCGTGCCGTCGCAGTTTTTGGCGCTCTCCACGCGCAGCCGCTACGCCATCGCGGTCGACGCCTCGCGCTCGCGGCTGTACCTGTTCGAGAACACCGACAAGGGCCTGAAGCTCACGGCCGACTACTACATCTCGGTGGGCAAGTCGGGCACCGACAAGCTCGCCGAGGGCGATGCGCGCACGCCGCTGGGCGTGTACTACATCACCAGCAGCCTCGACCCGAAGTCGCTGAAAGACTTCTACGGCGCCGGCGCCTTGCCCATCAACTACCCCAACCCGTACGACGCGCGGCGCGGGCGCACCGGCGGGGGCATCTGGCTGCACGGCACCCCGCCCCAGCAGTTCGCCCGGGCGCCGCTGGCCAGCGACGGCTGCGTGGTCATGGCCAACCCCGACCTGAAGCAGCTTTTGCGCAAGGTGCAAATCGGCGCCACCCCGGTGGTGACCGCGCGCAGCCTGCAATGGATTTCGCAGCCGCAGGCCGAAAAAGAAACCCAGTCGATTGCCAGCGCAATCAATGGCTGGAAAGAAGCCCGGGCTGCCGGAAATGAAGCGCAATTGAAGAAATTCTATTTGCCCGAATTCCAGCGCAGCAGCAAAAAGGCGACCGAAGGCATTTCGGCCATCGACGACGAAGTCAAATACGCGCAGGGCAAGCGCGTGCAGCTCAAGGACCTGTCGTACCTTCACTGGCGCGACGGGGACGACACCATGGTGGTTACCTTTGGTGAGGTTTTCGAAGGCGACAGGAGCGGGCGCTCACGGCGCCAGTACTGGCTGCGCCAAGGCAGCGAGTGGAAACTCTTCCACGAAGAAATCCTGGGCTGAGGCCCGGCTGACGCCCCGTTGAAGCCCTGTAGACGACGCGGGCACCCGCCGAATTCGTGACTTTTTGCGCATGATTTTTGGCTTTCTCAGCTGTTACATCTCGCCCTTTGTGGCCCCGTGCTACGTAACACGTAACACGTTTACCCCGTAACACGACCCTTCTGGACGTTCCGTGTGACGTAACGTGCCCTCCCATCTTCATGGGAGGTGGGACATCGCCTACAGAGGGAAGATTTCGTTTCAGAACTGTCAACCAGCTGACCAGGCGTGCCCTGGCTCCGGCTGGCAAGAGCCTTGCGATCGGCCGTTTGGTCTCTCCCCGTACCACGGCAAGTGGGTGCAACTTAGGGGTAAGTGGTGTTGATACACAGAGTTACTGGGGATAACATTCACATCGCCAGCCTTTGTTAACACTTCCGAAAGGGGAAATCATGCTCAGCTCTATTACTCGTTTTTTGCGCGATGAAGAAGGTGCGACCGCAATTGAATATGGAATTATTGCCGGACTCATTTCGGTCGTGATGATCACCGCGATCACCGGTGCCGGCGGGATCGGAGCAAAACTGACCACTATCTGGACCAACATCAAGACGGCCATTGCTGCCACATAAGGTGCGCGTTCAAGCAATAGCATCGGTGTATTTGATGTGGTTGCTCCTCATAGCCACCTATGACTTCAGACAACGCCGTGTTCCCAACTGGCTCGCGCTTGCAGGCGCCGTCTTGGCGCTCGCAACGCTTGCTTCGGGGGGTGGGCCATTCGAGAACGGCTGGAAGACCGCCTTGCTCGGAGCGGGCGTCGCATTTGGCACGTTGCTGCTTTTTTATGCCTTCGGGCTCATGGGCGCCGGAGACGTGAAATTCGCCGGTGCCCTTGGACTTTGGGTAGGCCTCGGGGCGCTCCTGCCCATCTGGATCATCGGCAGCATCCTGGCCGGCCTGCATGCCGTGCTCTGGCTGGTTCTTCAACGTTGGCCCGTTTTCCCGAGGCTTTCGCAAATGCTTTTCAGCTCGCAGTTATCGGCGGCTGTCCATCCGTCGTCAACGCGGGTGCGCTTCATTCCCTATGCGGCCTATCTCGCGCTGGCCGCAGTGGTCTGGATGGTTTGGGGTCGACAGAGCGGGTAGTCGCGCTGTCACCACGAGTTGCTCATTGAGAGCTCACCCGATCCTTCACCCTCGACACGCCGTTCATGATCAATCTCACCAAAATCATCGCAGCCATCCTTGTGCTCCTGGCCCTGGCGCTCGGCGGCTACGCATGGCTGCTGAGCCGCCAAGCCCCGCCGCCCGTTGCAGCCGTTCCTGCGTCTGGGACCGCTCCCGCGGCAAAAGCAGCGCAGAGCGAAACCTTCGCCGTGGTTATCGCGGCCAAGCCGCTGTACGCCGGCCAGCCGATTCCAGCCGATGCGCTCCGTGTGGAGCGTTTGACGATCAACCCTGCGGGTGCTTTTCAAGAAGCAACGCCTGTTGTCGGGCGTGTGCCGGTGATCGACCTGGGCGAAGGTGCGCCGCTTCTGGAGGCCCAACTGGTCTCGGGCCTGGCTCTTCGCATTTCCGAAGGAGAACGTGCCGTGGCCATCAAGGCCGATGAGACGATGGGCGTCGGAAACAGAGTGCAACCGGGCGACTTCGTCGACGTCTTCCTGATGCTCAAATCCGACGGCAAGGACATTGATCGCAGCCAAGCCCGTTTGCTTCTGTCGCGCAAGCGCGTACTGGCCTACGGCAGCGTATCGGTGGATGGTCTTGCGTCGAAGACAGACAAGAACGCTGCGACGCAAGCCCAGCGTGTGGAGCCGGCCCGTACCGCCGTGCTCGCAGTGCCAGTGGACGACATCAACCGCCTGACGCTCGCCGAGAGCAGCGGCCGACTGGTGCTGGCGCTGCGCAATCCCACCGACATGTCGGAACCCGATCCGAAGCTCTTCGCCCAGTTGCCCACGGCCCTGCAACCGGCGCCGCAAAAGGCGGGCGAGCAGCGTCGATCGCCGCTCGAAGGTCTGGACCGCGCGCAAGCCGGCGTCACTGCAGCCGACTTCGTGACGGGTGGTCAGCCGAGCGCCGTACGCGTGCCTTCCATCGCTGGGGCGCGAGCGCCAACGACCAGTACCGGCAGCGCCCGACGCGGACTCCAGGTCGAAGTCATTCGCGGCGATCGCAGCGAAACCGTCAATTACTGATCAGCGCAAACCATGCATGCCATGCAGGAAACGAACAAGATGAAGCTCGCACCTCGCGCGAAAGCAACCGCTCCGGCACGCCCTCTGCGCTCCACACTCGCAGTGCTGTGTCTGCTGGCACCGGGCGCATGGCCCATGGTGTCCACGGCGGCCGACGCGGAAACAGTGGCTTCGCGTCCTGCGCTTCAACTGCGGGTCGATGCAGGCACGCAGAAAGAACTTCTGATTGCCAAGGGCATCGAGCGCATGGCCCTCGCCGATGAAACGGTTGCCGGTGTTTCGCTCACCCGCCAATCGCCCAACTCCCCGGCCGCGCGCCTCATCGTCACAGGCAAGGCCGCGGGCAGGACAACGCTCATGGTCTGGGAAAAAGGCCAGTCGAACGCTACGGTGTATGCACTCGAAGTGCGGCGCCGTGTCTCCGCGCTGACCGGCTCACTCAGCAGCATGGAAGCGCACCAGGACGCCCGCGAAGCAGCCATGGCTGCAGGCGGCGAGAAAACAGCACTCGTCGACCGGTCCGTCGTCAACGTACGAAGCAACACCGTGCAGGTCGAGGTCAAGATCGTCGAGTTCAACCGCAGCGTGCTCAAGCAGGCCGGCCTCAACATCTTCAGCACCCGTGCCAACTCCAACGGCTTCAGCTTCGGTGTCTTCACGCCGTCGTCGCTGGGCTCCGTGTCTTTCGCCTCAAACGGCGCAATCACTGGTGAATACAACAACCCGCTCGCACAGGCCTTCAGCCTGCTGTTCAACTTCGGCAAGGCCGGCCTCGGCCTGAACGTAGGCTTCCTCGAAGGCAACGGCATGGCACGCGTGCTCGCCGAGCCCACGTTGGTCGCCCTGTCCGGCCAGAGCGCAAGCTTCCTGGCCGGTGGCGAGTTGCCAGTGCCGGCACCGCAAGGCCTGGGCACGACGAGCATCGAATACAAGCCGTTCGGCATCGGCCTCACGCTCACGCCCACCGTGCTGTCGAACGACCGCATCGTGCTCAAGGTGGCGCCCGAGGCCAGCGACCTCGACTACACCAACTCGCTGAGCATTGGCGGGGTCGCGGTCCCGGCCATCAGCACGCGGCGCGCCGACACCACCGTGGAGCTCGGCGACGGCGAAAGCTTCATCATCGGCGGCCTCGTGAGCCGCACCACCACCTCGAATGCCGACAAGGTTCCGCTGCTCGGCGACATCCCTGTGCTCGGCGCCTTCTTCAAGCAGAACAAGTACCAGATGAGCGAGAAGGAACTGGTGATCCTCGTCACGCCGCACCTGGTGAAGCCGATCGCGCGCGGCACCGATCTCGCACCGTACCTGCCGGGCGGCGCGGAGCAGCGCGACGGCCCTGTATGGCGCGCGCACCTGCTGGGGCCGGCCTCGGGCACGACCGTGCCGGGCTTTTCGCGTTGACCACCAAGAACGAGCACAGCCGGTGTCCGACACCATGAACGCTCCACGCGACAACCTTCCCGAGACGGGCACGGAGACCTATCTTTTCGCCTCGTCCAGCGGCAGCCACATCACGTGGATGACCGACGCGCTCAGCCGGCTGGGGACCGTGGTCGTGCTCGCGCCCGACACCAAGTCCATCGACGAACGCATCGCGCTGCTCGGCCCGGTGGCGGTCTTTCTCGACTTCTCGGGGAACAACGCCGGCGCCGCCAGCGAACTCCACCAGCGCCTGAAACGCGACTGGCCGACGCTGCCCGTGCTGGCCGCGGGCGTCTCGGCCGAGCCGGCTTCCATGCTTGCCGCACTGCGCGCCGGCGTGGACGATTTCATCGACATGGGCGAACCGCCGGCCGAAGCCGTCAGCACGCTGCGCAAGCTGCTGGACCGACGCAGCACCATTCAGGGCGGCACGCGCGGATGCACGCTCTCCCTGCTCGGCGCGCGGTCGGGCATCGGCGTGACCACGCTCGCTGCCAGCCTGTCGCTGATGCTCAACGACATGTTGTCGCAGGCACCGCCGCGCCCGCAGGGTCGCAGCGCACGCCGCGGGGTCGCGTTGCTCGATCTCGGCTTGCCGGCCCGCGACGGGCTTCTTTATCTGGACACCCAGAGCGGCTTCAGCTTCGTCGACGGCGTGCGCAACCTGCGGCGGCTGGACCAGACGCTGCTGCACACCGCGCTGGCCCATCACACGAGCGGCGTTGCCGTTCTTCCCTTGCCCGCCAGCCTCGCGCAAGTGCGCGAGATCTCGCATGCCGACTCGGTGTCCCTGATCAAGCGGCTCGGCGACTTCTTCGACTTCCAGGTCGCCGACCTCGGCGGCTTCTCGACGATCGACTTCATCGCGCAGACCGTTCAGGCCGCACAGCGCAGCTGGGTCGTCTGCGACCAGAGCATCGGCGCGATCGTCTCCACGGCCAACATGCTCAAGGAACTGCGCGCGCGCGGTATCGAGACGGAACGGCTGTCGCTCGTGGTCAACAAGTTCGACAGCCACGTCGGCCTGTCCGCCAAGGACATTGCCGACCGGCTCGAGCTGCCGCTGCGCCATGTGCTGCCCGCGCGCAGCACCCAGCTGCTGGCGGCCGCAAGCCGCGGAGAGATGCTGGTGCGCACCTCGCGCAGCGACGCGTACTCGCAGGCCGTGACCGGTCTGGCGCGCGGGCTGCACCAGGAGTACATGTCGGAGTCGGGCCAACCACCGGCCAAGGATCCACGCTGGGTTGCGCTCATGTCGCAAGTCACCGGCCTGTGGAAGAGTTCACACGAAGGTTGAGGCCCATGTCCACAGATATCGAATTTGCCGACGACGACCAGGCGTTCATCAACTCCCAGCAGTTCCAGGACATCAAGAGCTGGACGCATGACCATCTGCTGAGCCGCATCGAAGAACTGGGCGCGGAGTTCGGGCGCTGGTCGCGTGCCTCTATCCAGCAGTTCGTCGAACTGGAAGTCGACAGCTTCGTGCGCCTTCGCCGCGTGCCGATCAACGACCGCGAGATGCAGCTCATCTCCGACGCGCTGACGAAGGAGCTCGCGGGCTTCGGCCCGCTGGAAGACCTGCTGAACGACCCGGCGGTCGAAGACATCCTGATCAACGGCTACCAGAACGTGTACGTGTCGCGCCACGGCATGCTGGAGCGCGAGACGGTGCGCTTCGCCGACTCCGAGCACGTGATGCGCATCGTGCGGCGCATCCTCGCGCCGCTCGGGCGTCGGCTGGACGAGTCGAACCCGATGGTCGACGCGCGGCTGCCGGACGGCGGGCGCATCAACGTGATCATCGAGCCGCTGGCCATCGACGGGCTGTCGGTGTCGATCCGCAAGTTCCGCAAGGAGCCGCTCACGCCGGCCGACCTGGTGAAGCTGGGCACCTTCGACGCAGGCATGGCGCAATTGCTGGAAATTGCCGTGCGCGCGCGCTGCAACATTCTTGTGAGCGGGGGCACCAGCTCGGGCAAGACCTCCTTGCTCAACGCGCTTGCCAGCTTCATTCCGGCGCGCGAACGTGTGATCACCATCGAAGACACGGCCGAACTGTCGCTGGGCACCAGCCACGTGGTGCGGCTCGAAAGCCGCCCTGGCGGCTTCGACGGCACGGGCGTGGTGTCCATCCGCGACCTGCTGCGCAACAGCTTGCGCATGCGCCCCGACCGCATCGTGGTGGGCGAAGTGCGCGGCGCCGAAGTGATCGAAATGATGCAGGCCATGAACACGGGCCACGAAGGCTCGATGGGCACCATCCATGCCAGCTCGCCGCGCGAGTGCCTCTACCGTCTGGAGATGCTTGCGGGCTTCGCGGGCTACCAGGGCAGCGAAGTGAGCCTGCGCAGGCAGATTGCCAACGCCATCGATTTCATCGTGCAGATCGGGCGCCTTTCCAACGGACAGCGCCGCATCATTTCGCTGAGCGAGGTGACGGGCGTGAACGACAACGTGGTGGCCATGCAGGAGCTGTATCGCTACGAGCCTGTTGCATCGCCCGACGGTGAAGAGCGTGACCGCTGGGTGTCGCTGGGCATTGCGCCGCACTCGCCGAAGATCACGCGCTTCAGGCAGTCGCTGGCGCGCGCGCAACAGGGAGAAAACCGTGCGTGAAGGCCTGCTCGTCGTTGGTTGCGTTGCGCTGGTGCTTGCGGCTGCGGGCCTGATGCTGTGGCAATGGGCGAAGGCGCGACAGGTACGTCAAGCGACGGAGCGGCACCTGAACCAGCAGATTCTGGCCAGTGGAGCAGGCGCAGCGGCGGCAGCAAAACCATTGCGAGATATGCCGAACGAGGGCTTTGTCGCTGGCGTGATGAAAGACCCATGGCTGGAAAGCGAGGCCAACGCGGCGGCAAAATCTGCACCCACCGGACTTCTGGAACGGGCCCTCCCTGACCGGCTGGTCGGAGTGATCGAGCCGCGCTCGGCTGCCTTGACCATCGGCGCCATCTTGGCGCTTGCGTCATTGGCCGGCCTTTTCGGCGGCTGGTTGGCCGCGTTGAGTGCGCTCTTCGCTCTGGTGCTCGCCGCGGCCTTTGTCGTATGGCTCAAGCTCCAGAAGTTCCGCCGCAAGCTGGTCAGCCAGCTGCCCGCCTACATCGACGCAATGGTGCGGTTGATCACGATCGGCAACTCCACGCAAGCGGCATTCCAGCTGGCGATCGCCACCACGTCCGCACCCCTGCGAGGTCAACTTGAACGCTCGGCATCGCTGGTTCGCGCGGGCGTGGATCTGGACCGTGCCCTGCATCAAACTGCCAGCAATGTGCGCGTCGAAGAGATGTTCCTTCTCGCGTCGATCCTCGGTCTTGGCGTGCGCTACGGCGGCCGCGCCGACCTGCTGCTGGAGCGCGTTGGCAACTTCATGCGCGACCGCGAACAAGCCGAACATGAACTGATTGCAATGTCGTCCGAGACGCGGCTCTCGGCGTGGATTCTGGGTTTGATGCCGGTGGGCGTCGGCGCGTTCTTCATCATTACCAACCCCAGTTATTTCATGGGAATGTGGAACGACGAGACCGGCCGCAACATGGTTCTTTTTGCAGCAGGGTTTCAGTTGTTCGGCGCCGCACTTCTCTACCGCCTGGCGAGATTGACATGACATTCACGTCCAATCAACTGGCAGCCCTGAGCCTTGGACTTCTCGCTCTGGGCCTGATGGCCGGTGCGGGCGCGCTGATAGCGGCCGAGTTCCGGCGTGCGCGCAGCGGAAAGGTCATTGGCCGGGCAATTGACCAAGCTGTGTCGGTGACAACGCCCAACGTCGCTACCGACGAGCCAGCGTCGACGAAATCGGATGTCGACCTCCCTTTTCACTGGCTCAACTCCAGGTTCGGCCGTGCGCTGGTCGCGGACGAGGACCGAAATCTCATTGACCAGTGCGGGCTGTCCTCAAAGCGCACACAGTTGATTTTTTTGGTGACCCGCGTTCTGTTCGCCTTCCTGCTCCCTTCGCTGACCTATGCAGTGTGGAGCGAAGGGCATCCGCAACGCACCGTGATCATGGTGCTGGCCGCCGCATTCGTGATCGGCTTCATGGCACCCAAATGGATACTCGGTCGCGTCGCTGCAAAACGCAGAGACCGCGCGGCACAGGAACTGCCGCTGTTCATCGACCTGCTGCGTCTTCTGCAAGGCGTAGGGCTCAGCCTGGACCAAAGCCTGCAGATCATGTCCAGCGACTTCTCGCATGTTCTGCGTGTTCTGGGCTACGAGCTGTCGTTGGCGAACGCCCAATACAGCCAAGGCCGCAGCCGCGAACACTCCTTGCAACGACTCGCCACGCTGCACAAGAACGAGAACCTCAATGGCCTCGTGTCGCTTCTGGTGCAAGTCGACAAGCACGGCGGCGCCGTCCAGGAACCGCTGCGCGTCTTCAGCGATCGACTTCGCGAACACCGGCGCTCCGAGATGAAAGAACGCATAGGAAAGATCACCGTGAAGATGACCGCGGTCATGGTGAGCACGTTGCTGCCGGCACTCATCATCGTCACGGCAGGACCTGCTTTTCTTTCTGTCTTCCGCTCACTGGGAATCGCCGCCAAATGAAAAACTTCACTGTTTTCGCCATTGCGCGCCTCACCCTGGTTTCAACATGTCTGTCGGGTGCCGCATTGGTCATCTCAGGTTGTGCCAGCGTCAAAGACCAATATGCAGCCAGTGCCGACGCGCAACAGCGCATGGCTGCGGAAGCCGCTGCAGACACAAAAGCGGGGGCAGCCGTCGACACCCAAGCCACCTATCTGCGACTCGTGGAGCAAATGCAGCAGCAAGCGCTCTGGTTTGCTTCGCTTGCACACATCGATGCCCTTGAACAGCGCTGGGGCGTGTCGCCGGATTCGACGCGCGTGCGCGCAGAAGCGCTGCGGCAGACGGGTCAGGCAGCCCCGGCGGAAGCTGCGTACAAACGCCTGATCGGTACGCCGCTGGAGAGCGCAGGCTACCGAGGCCTGGGACTGCTGGCAGGAATGCGCGGTGACTACGCTGAAGCAGCACGCAACCTTTCCCAGGCACAACGTCGTACCCCGACCGATCCATTGCTGCTCAGCGATCTGGGCTACGCAAACCTGCGCGCCGGTCTGGTCGAGGAAGCACGGTTGCCGCTCATGCAGGCGCTGCAACTGAAACCCGACAGCACCCAAGCACAGGCCAATCTCGCGCTCTACCTGGAAGTGACCCAGCAACGGGAGCAAGCCACGGCGCTGATGGACGCAAATCGCATGTCCGAAACCACACGCCTCGCGATACGAGAAGCCGCGCAGCAGATGCGCCTGCCTGGCCGCCCGGCCGCCCCTGTTGCCGCTGGAGTGCCTGCTGGTTCGCTGGCATCCAGTCGTGACGAACCGATCATTTCGCCCCTCGCGCTCAAGCCGTCCCGTTGGTCGGAAACCATCAGCATCAGGACTGCCAGCCAGGCTGGTTCACCGAGCTTGTCCGCGGACCCACCTCTTTCATTGAACTCGACCTCACGAGGTATCCCATGAGCAAAACATTTTTGTGCGCATTCTTGAGCTTGCCTGTCAGCGCTCTGACCGCTGTGCTCTTGCTCGCCACCACAAGCGCGGCTGCACAGGTGCAACAGAAGGCCAGCGAGCCAGACGTCAAATCCATCGCGACGACACAGGCGCCGGAGCCTTCGAGCAGAAGTGCTGACTCGGAAATGCAATCCAGCGAGCTGGAAGAGTTCGACTTGGAGCCGCTTCGGGTCGGCGATGCCACGCAGAGTTTGCTTGCATGGCAACGCAGCGGCGAGATTGCTTCAGCGTCGCCCCGTCCCATCGCCGGGACTGTCGCCAACCGGAGCTATGAGCGTTATCTCAAGAGCTTTGAATTTTCGATCCCTGAGCGCCTCGGCTCGACAGTGACGAAGTCCAACAGCGGCGCGGGCGGAGCTTCGTCCGGGTCTCGCTGACTGCGCAATCCCTGCCGTATCGCGAACCCAATGTCATACATGCGCAAGCCCGTGAATCACCGGCGCCGCCAACGCGGCGTCTATGCGATCGAGTTCGCGTTTGTGTTCGTCATCGTCTTCACGCTGCTCTATGCGGTCATTTGCTATGGGTTTCTGTTGACGGCACGTATGGGGTTGCAGAACGCGGCAGAGGAAGGCGCAAGAGCCGGATTGCGTTATCAAGTCGATTTGGAGGCACGCAAGGCAGCAGCAAGTGCGGTAGCAACTCAGCGTGCGAGTTGGTTGCCCGTGGCCTTGAAAGCAAGATTGAACATCCAAACCACCGTATGCATGGCGGGGGCAGATGACTGCCTCCAAGCTGCGACCTGCGGTCCCGACTGGAACAACCGCTGTCAGATGGTGGTCACAGTCACGGTAAGTGACATCGGAACGCTGCTCCCCCCTCTACCAAGCTTCGCCTTGCCCGGCCAGATCGCCGGCAAGGCCGGCATGTTGCTTGATGGAAGGTCACTATGAAAACCGATCGTTTCAAGTGGGGCAGCAATGTCAGGCAACGGCGACAGCGAGGCGTCGCCGCGATCGAGTTCGCCGTAGTCTTCAGTGTGCTATTTCTGGGCGTTTACGGTCTCATTACGTTTTGTGGTGTTCTCTACGTTCAGCAAGTTGTCTCCAGGGCAGCGGAGGACGGAGCGCGCGCCGTCCAACTCGCCAACAACAACACGGCGCCTGCTGACCTGCAGAAAAATATACAGACAGCGGTTTACCGTTCACTGGCACTGTCGATGATCACGCCTGCCTCTGCTGGCAGCGCGTCTTCCTCGAAAGAGGCATGGCTCCGAGCGACGTTGATCGCAACCCCGCCGGACGTAGATCTTTCACCCGGGCTGGTCACGGTGAAGGTGACTTACCCCTACCGCGCGAATCCGGTGCTCCCACCTCTTCCTCTCACCGGGAGTTGGATGCCGGACCGTTTGTCAGGCAAAGCGACAGCTGCCAGACCCTCTTTCTAGGGACAAGAAATGCGTCCTTCAAATCAAAGAACTGCACGGCGGCAATTCGGGTCTGTGGTCATCAATGCGACCATTGCTTTGAGTCTTCTGGTGATTGTTTTGGTAGGAACCGAACTCGGCTACCTCTTCTTCATGAAGAGAGAGCTCCAGAAGACAGCAGACCTCGCAGCGATCGCGGGTGCCCAGTCCCTGGGACCAGCCGATTGCGGCGCTGCCCAACAGGCTGCGGTCATCAATGGAAATTCGAACATTCCTATCGGTCTCGATGCAGTGACGACACAAGAGGTAGTCTGCGGACACTGGGATTCCGAAAAGCGCGACCCGCCTCTGCACTTCGGCACCCCCGGGATCGGACAGAAGCTCAATGCCGTTCATGTCACCCTTACCCGGCGGCCGGCGCTCCTGCTTCCGTCGCTACCTGGCAATGAGCAACGCCCCATCACAGTGGAAGCACTTGCTGCTCAGCAACAGCCAATGGCGTCGCTCACCATTCGCAACACGCTCGTGGCCGTCGACGACACCAAGTCCCCGCTTCTGAACGCGATTTTTGGAGGACTTCTCGGGGGCAGCCTCAACGTGTCGGCGCTCGGCTGGAATGGTCTGCTCACCAGCGACATCAAACTCCTCGATTTCCTCGATCAACTGAAGATTGCCCTCACCATCAGTGCGGGTGGCTACGACCAGGTTCTGAACACCCAGGCTGACGTCGGGACGCTTCTTCAGGCCATGGTCGTCGCGCTTCAGAAAAGCGGGCAAACCGCGCAGGCAACGATCACGGCACTGCAGCAGCTACAGGCTGCAGCACAGATTTCAGCGATCAAGCCGATGCTTAAGGTTGCCGATCTGCTCAACATCGAAACCGGGACGACCGCTGCAGGATTGAAAGGCGATCTGCAACTGTTTCAGTTGGTCAGCGGTGTTGTCCAACTTGCCAATGGAAAGAATGCCGCCGCCATCGCACTCGATATCCCTTCATTGGCCGGCATTACCGCAAGCGTCAAAATAAAAATTGTCGAACCTCCACAGGTCTCCGCCGTGGGCAATCCGAACCTTATCGACCCCGGCGCCGGAATCACCGACCCCAACAAGATCTATGTGCGTACTTCGCAGATCCGCACGCTGATCTCGGTGAACCTTAGCAGCCTCACCAATGTCATCAGTCAAATTACATCGGCGGTCACTGCTGCGCTATCTCCGATCATCAGTTTCCTGAACTCGGTGGCCACACTCAATCTTGGAACCATCGTGACCAATCTTGTAGGGGGGATCATCTGCGCCGGCAATTGCCCGATTTCTCAAGTGATCTACACCAGCGTCCTGCCAGCGCCCATTGACATAAGCGTCAGTTCGGGCAACGGCGCGGCCTACGTGACGGACCACTCCTGTGCCGAAGACAACAGCAAGTCGCTCAGCGTGCAAGCCACCACCAGCATCGCCCAGTTGAACATCGGCAAAGTCTCCGACACGGTGTTTTCGTCCTCCGACCCAGTCATTACCGCCGCGCCGGTTCCTGTCGTCGAGATTGGCTATCAAGAAGCGCGCTATGACGTCTGCATCCTCAACATACTTCTCGGTTCAATTGGATGCTCCAGTCCAAAGTGGAAAGATGCAAGCGGCACGTTCGTCGCTGGGCAGGCCAACGGTGCAAAGCACGTCATATCTGGACTCGGCTTGCAGATCAACTCGTCTGTCGGCGGCACCAGTACCAGCACCCCCCTCATCTACCGCGCTCCTGCGCCTGAAAACCTGCCGGAGATAGACGCGCCCCCTTTCGATGGCGCAGTTGATCCGTCATATAAAGCCATAACGTCCCAGTCCATCGTGGGAAGCCTGGGGGCCACATTGGGTGGCATTCAGTTGCAGCCTTACGCGAGCAACAACAGCGGCGTCCTCGGAACCCTTCTGAGCGGCACGTTCAGTCTCATCAGCGGCCTGCTCAACACTTTGCAGACCGTCATCAAGAACGCACTCTCGCCACTGCTCGACCCAGCGCTCAATTCGTTGCTGAACTTGCTGGGTATCGACCTTTCGAAAACTGAAGTTTCTGCCCGGCTTTCGTGCAGCAGAGGTGCCGTCCTTGTCTACTGACAAACACCAGTTGATGCGACATCTTCGAAGAGTTTTTTTCTCGCCCCTGCCCGCCATCTACTAGCATGAGTTCCCCGCCAAATTTCGACGAACTCGACCTCTTCGTCTACGAAGGCAAAGCCGACATCCTCGAGCGCATCGCGCGGTGCATGGCGAGCTTCGACGTGGAGGTGATCCGGGCCGACGGCCTGGCCACCCCCGAACCGGAGCGCGGCGTGGCGCTTCGCCCCTGCGTCGCAGTCATCAGCGTCACCGTCATCGACGGCGGTGGCCTTGCACAGGCCAGCGAACGGCTGCAGGGCATGCCCGTGATCTGGGTGGCCGCGGGTTCGCGTGAGCGCGACTCGCGCACGTATCCGCCCGAATACCTGCACGTGCTGCCCTACGACTTCACCTGCGCCGAACTGCGCACGATGGTCGCCAAGCTGGTGCGCCAGCTGCGCGCGCGGGACGTGGCGCCGCAGGCGCCCGACGTGCTGGTCGCGCACTCCGAAGCGATGAAGTCGCTGCTGTCCGAAGTGGGCGCCTTCGCCGACTGCAACCACCCGGTGCTGGTGCGCGGCGAAACCGGGGTGGGCAAGGAGCGCATCGCGCAGCAGCTGCACCTGGGGCACCAGCACTACTGCAAGGGCGCGTTCGTGGCCGTGAACTGCGGCGCGATTCCCGACGGGCTGTTCGAGTCTCTGTTCTTCGGCCACAACAAGGGCTCGTTCACGGGCGCGGTGCACGCGCACCGCGGCTACTTCGAGCAGGCCACGGGCGGCACGCTGTTCCTCGACGAGATCGGCGACCTGCCGCGCTACCAGCAGGTGAAGCTGCTGCGCGTGCTGGAAGACAGCGCGGTGACGCGGCTCGGCGCCACGGCGCCGATACGGGTCGACTTCCGCCTGGTGGCGGCCACCAACCGCAACCTTCGCGAGATGGTGGCCAGCGGCGAGTTTCGCGCCGACCTGTTCTACCGGCTCGCGGTGATCGAGCTGCACGTGCCCAGCCTCGAGGAGCGCGGCGAGGTCGACAAGATCGCGATCTTCAAGGCGCTGCTGACCAACGTGCTCGGCGACGAGCTCGAGGCGCTCGGCGAAACCCCGCACTGGCTGAGCGACGCGGTGGCCGAGACCTACTTTCCGGGCAACGTGCGCCAGCTGCGCAACCTCGCGGAGCGCGTGGGCGTGATCGCGCGGCAGCTGCACAGCTGGGACCAGAACCTGATCCAACGCGCGATTGCGCTGACGCGCGGCACGCCCGCGGTGGCCATCTCGGCGGAGCGCAACGGCGCGGGCGGCGGCGGCGTCGCGCTCGACGGCAGCAGCGAGCGCAAGGGCTGGAACAGCAGCGAGCGCAACCGCATCATCGCGGCGCTGGAGATCAACGACTGGAAGCGCCAGGACACCGCGCAGCACCTGGGCATCAGCCGCAAGGTGCTATGGGAAAAAATGCGCAAGTACCAGATCCTGGACGGCGAACCCGGCATCCCCGAAGACGCCTGACCTCAGGGCGTCGACAGTCGCAAGGTCCTGCGCAGCGGCGCGCTGGCGTCGCCCACGCCGACCGTGCGCTCGGCCACCGGCTCGCTTGCGCACGCCGTGTTGCTCGAGATGCACAGCGCGCCCAGCAAGCCGTCTTCGGTCAGCACCTGGCGGCTCGGCGCGCCGAAGAGGCGGTCGATCCAGCCGTTGGTGCCGGCGGGGTCGATGCGCAGTTCACCGGTGGTGCGCGCCAGGCGCAGCTCGGACACGCGCAGGTCGAACACGCCGTCGATGTAGTCGAACAGCAGCGTGTAGTAGTCCAGCTGCGCGTCGAGCACCTTGGGCAGGGTCTCGCGGCCGAACTCCATCAGGCGGCGGCGCCCGCGAAAGGCCTGGCCGGAGGTGCTGACGGCTTCCATCAGCTGCCGCTCGCGTTCGCGCCCGGCCACGGTGCGCGACCATGACGCCGAGGTGAGCTCGAACAGGTTGAGCTTCACGCCTTCGAGCTTGGCCTCCTGGCTGGCGATTTCGGACAGCGCAGACTTCAGGCGCAGCTGCCGGTCGAAGCCGTTGCCGAAGTTCCAGTTGAGCTCGAAGGCGGCGCGCGTCGGGTCTTGCGGCGACACGCCGCGCGGGTCCTTGCTTTTGACGAGCACGGCGTCGAGCGTCGGGTAGAGGCTGGCGTCCTGCTGGTCGGCCAGCGCCCTGGCGCGCTCGATGCGGCCCTGGGCCTCGGCAATTTCGGTGCTGCGCGCCTCGGCGCGGCGCAGCGCCTCTTCCTGCGAGGGAATGCGCCACTGCGCGGGCGCGGCAAGCACGGGCAGCGACTCGGGGTTGGGCGAGAACTTGAAGTAGTTGCGGAACTTGGCGAGCGCCTCGTCGCGCTGGGCCGCAAAGTCCGACTCGCGCGCAGCCACCAGGGCGCGCCGCGAGGCGGCCATGTTGAGGTCGTTGTCGCCGGTCACGCCCAGCGCCACGCGGCGGGCCTCGGCCTTCGACAGCTCGGCCACCACCTCGGTGGCGCGGTGTGCAATCTGCTTCTTCAGATCGAAGCGCTGCACCTGCAGGTAGGCCGTGAGCGCGTCCAGCACCACCTTCTGCGAGGTGGTGACCACGGCCTCGTCGTCGGCCTGGTTGGCGGCTTCGGCGGCGCGCTGCGCGGCGTTCATGGCGCCGCCGTCGAGCAGGCTCACGCGGGCCTCGGCGGTGAGCACGGTGTAGCCCTGCGTCTTGGCGTTGTCCGCGCCGCTGTTGTAGTTGCCCGACGAAGTGCCGAGCTTGAAGCGCGGGTAGCGTGCCTGCCTGGCGGCGTCCACGCTGTAGCTGCTGGTGTTGGCGGTGGCCTGCGCGGTCTGCACCTCGGGGTAGTCTTGCGACAGCAGGATGAGCGCCTGCTTCACCTGCTGGGTGTAGGTGGTGGCGCCCAGCGAGGGTGGCGACAGCCGTCGCGCGAGCATGAGCGCGGGGCCGGCTTCCTGCAGCGCCGGTTGCTCCTGCGCCAGGGCAGCGGGAGGCAGCGCGAAGCTCACGCACAGCACTGCGCAGACAACACCGGGGCCTGCGCGGCGCCGGTCGATCGATGGGCGTTGCTTCATGGTTCGCGGAAGGCTTCGCGCCGCAGCTTGAGCACGGGCCGCAGGATGTACCAGATGAACGGGTCGGTGCCCACGCGCAGGTCCACCTCCGACTCCATGCCCGCGGTGATGCGGTTCTCGTTGCGGCCCACGTGCGACTGCGACATGCTGATGAGCAGCCGGTAGTAAGGCGCACCGCTGGAAACGGCCGGGTCGCGGTCGGCGTCGGCCGCCACCAGTTTCACCTTGCCGTCGACGGCGCCGTAGCGCAGGTAGTCGTAGGCGGTGATCTTCACGCGCGCCAGCTGGCCCACCTCGATGAAGCCGCGGTCGTTCGGGTTGAGCCGCGCCTCGACCATGATCTCGTCCTCGTCGGGCACCACTTCCAGAATGGCCTCGCCGGGCTTCACGACCCAGCCCGGGCTGGAGTTGCGCAGGCCCTTGACGATGCCGTCCGACGGCGCCTTCACCACCGTGCGCGAACGCTGGGTGCGCGCGCGCGCCAGGTCTTCGCTCAGGCTGGCGAACTGGCGCTCCACGGTGGCCAGTTCGTCCGACGCGCGGCGGCGGTAGCGGCCTTCGGCCTCGGCCATCTTGGCCTGCGCCTCGGTGATGGCGGCGTTGGCCGAAATCACGCCCTGGCGCGTCACCGCGAGCTCGCTGCGCACGCCCTCGGCCTGGCGCCGCTTCTCGAGCACCTCGACCTGGCCGACGAGTTTTTCGCTGAGCAGCTGCTCGGAGATTTCGAGCTCCTTCTGCATCAGCACGAGCCGGTCGCCCAGGCCCTTGACCTTGGCTTCCTGCTCCAGCTTCTTGCTGCGCGCCTGCTCCAGGCCCGACACGGCGCCGGCCATCACGCCGCGCTGTTCGAGCGCGCGCGCCTGGTAGGCCCCGCTCTCACCTTCGAACACATCCTTGTCGATGTCGGTGGCGAACGAATCGCGGCTGAGCGGCTGGCCCCGGCTCTCGGCGATGAGACGCACGCGCGTGGCCTGCGTGGCCGAATAGCGCGCCGTGAGTTCTTCGAGGTTGAGCCCGCTGCCGCCCAGGTCGATCTCGACCAGCGACTGGCCCGCCTTGACCTTGTCGCCCTCCTTCACCAGCACGTTGCTGACGATGCCGCCCTCCAGATGCTGGATGGACTTGACGCGGTCCGACGGGATCACGCGGCCCGGCGCCACCACCACGGTTTCCATGGGAAAGCCGAGGCCGACCAGGGCCAGCACGCCCACGAGGCCGCCGACGATCCACTGTCGGCGCCGACCTTGCGGTGAGTTGCGCGCCGCGCGCTTCTCGTTCTCGTCCTGAAGAATCTGCGGCAGGTCTGATTTCAAGTCTCGTCCTCGATCGCTCGTCATGTGCCGAGCGCTGTCACGCGATGGAGCGGGAGGCCGCGGCCGCCGCACCGTCTTCCGAATCGCCCACCGCCACCAGCGGCTTGCGCACGCCGAACAGCTTGGGCACCATCTCCGCGGCCGAGCCCTGCTCCACATTGCCCTGGCCGGTCACGTGGTAGACCACGCTGGCGGCCGAGACGATGCGCAGCGAGTGCGTGACCACCACCACGGTGCGCACCTTGGCCACCGCGAGCAGCGTGGCGAGCAGGTTGCGCTCGCTTTGAAAGTCCAGGTCGTTGCTGGGCTCGTCGAGCACCAGCACCGAGGGCTTGCGCAGGAAGCTCATGGCCAGCGCGAGCTTGCGCCGCTCGCCCACCGACACGCCCGTGCCGCCCTCGCCCACGATGGTGCGATAGCCGTCGGGCAACCGCGAAATGAAGTCGTGCGCGCCCGAGAGCCTGCAGGCCGCGACGATCTGCTCGTCGCTCTGGCCCGGCGCCGTGCGGCGCATGACGTCGATGAGCGGACCGCCGAACCAGTAGACCTCTTGCGACAGGTAGCTGATCCAGCGCGACAGCTCTTCGCGGCCGAACTGCGACAGGTCGTACTCGCCGATGCTGATGATGCCGCGCGTGGGGCTGTACAGGCCCGACAGCAGCTTCACCAGCGTGGACTTGCCCGCGCCGTTGCGTCCGACGATCACGTGCAGCCCGCCGGGCCCGATGTCGAGGTCGACGTTTTCCAGCACCGGCTGCTGCGCGGTCTCGGTGAAGCTGAAGCTCACGTCCCTCAGCGTGATGCGGCCCAGCGGCTGCGGCAGGGTCATGCCGGTGGGCGGCTTTTCGACCGGCTCGCCCAGCACGGTTTCGAGCCGCTTGGCGGCTTCCTTCGCGGTGGCCAGCGAACGCCAGTTCGACACCAGCCCGGCCACCGGCTGCAGCGCCTTCAACGCCAGCATGTTCGAGGCGACGAGGCCGCCCACGGTCATCCATTGCTCCATGACCGAGATGGCGCCAACGGTCACCACGACCACCGAGAACACGGTGAGCAGCACGGTGGTGCCGTCGCGCGCGGTTTCGATCTGGCCGTTCTTGCTGAAGCTCTCGGTGAGCCAGGCGTTGTAGGTCTGGCGCCACATCTCGACGGTCGGGCCGTCGTTGGCCTGCGTCTTGAGGGTTTCGCGCGCGTTGCAGATCTCCGACGTCATGCGCTCCAGGCCGCGGCCGCGCTGCACTTCCTCCACGCGGCCGGAGCGCACCTCGTCGGCCCACCACCACGCCAGGAACGACATCACGGCCAGGAACAGCGCCACCACCGGCAGCACCGGCAGCGCGACGATGCCGATCACGATGAGCGCGAAGATGGCCATCGGCAGGTCGAAGATCGATTGCGCGAGGCCGCCTGTGACGGTGCCGCGCACCGAGGCCACGTCGCGAAAGTACAGGTGCCAGGCCGAGGCCGGTCGCGCTTCCAGCGCACGCAGCGGACGCCCGAGCATGGAGTGCAGCAACGCACCGGACACCCCGTGGTCGATGATGGCGCCGGCATTGCGCAGCATGCGCGAGCGGCGCGTGCGCAGCCAGAACTCGATGCACAGGAAGAACAGGATGCCGCTCACCAGCGCGGCGAGCGTGGAGAAGCCGCTGCGCGAGAGCACGCGGTCATACACCTGCAGCAGGAAGATCGACGGCAGCAGTCCGAACAGGCTGATGGGCAGCGAGCGCCACGCGGCGCTCTTCACGAGCGGATACGCATCGCGAAACGCCGCGTTCAAAGCACCGGCATAAGGACTGGCTCCGGGCTCTTCGGGTTTGTCGGCGACCAGCTGGCTGGGCAAGAGAAACTTGATCATGGGAAAGGGCCGATCCGTCGGGCAATGACGCCTGCGTCATTATTAACTGTTACCCGATTGTTACAAGGCAAAATTTCACATCTTGTGCACTTCAGCACGGCGATGTGTGCCCCTTCACCGGACCGGCCCGCTCCGCGCGCACCGGTCCGTGTTGCGCGGGGCTTCCCGTGACCGCGCAACCGACCGGTTTCCCTGACCTGACTGCTTTCGTTGACTGGGGCAGACCCTCGGCGAACGCCAACGCGATGTTGGCGCACAGCAGCATGCAGAGCACCCATGCGAACAGCAGCTGGAGCCAGCCCAGCCACCAGCGGTTCGGCTGCTGAAGCGGCGCCGCGGCCTCATGTTCGACGCGATGTTCGAAGCTGTGTTCGAAGGTCGGTTGCGCAAGCGCGTTCCATCTCATGGCAGTGCTTTCAAAACCCGGGCGAGCCGGGACAGGCCGATGCCGGCGGAACTCTTCGCGAGCACCCAGTCGCCTGGCTGCAGGAGTCCACCGAGCGCGGTCGACAGATCGGACACATCGACGAACCAGTGCGAGCGCACCTTGGTGCGAATGCGCGCATGCAGCGCGCGCATCATCGGACCGCACAGCAGCACGCGGTCGGGCTGCGAGGCCAGCAGTTCGGCCTCCAGGTCGAGGTGATGGCGTTGGGCGGCGGGGCCGAGCTCCTGCATGTCGCCCAGGATCGCCACGCGGCGCGCCGGCTCGCAGGGCGCCTGCGACAGCATCTCGAGCGCCGCGCGCATCGAGCTCGGGTTGGCGTCGTAGGTCTCGTCGATCAGCTTGAAGCTGCCGCCGCCGATGTGAATGGTGTGCAGCGCACCGCGTCCGCCCGGCGGTTCGAAGTGCGCGAAGGGTTCGACCGCGGCGCCCAGCGGCAGGCGCAGCGCCTGCAAGGCCGCGAGCGCGGCGACGGCGCTCGCGCCCATGTGGCGCCCCGGCGCGTTCAGCCGCAGCTGAAAGGGCTCGCCCGCCACCAGCGCCTGCACCTCGCCATGGTCGAACGCGAGCAGGCGCACGTCGGCGTCCCTGTGCTCGCCGTAGGTGAGGACCTGCAGTTGCCGCACCGCCGCTGCTTCGGCGAAGGTCGCGAACTCGGGCATGTCGCGGTTCAGCACCACGCTGTCGCCCGGGGCCATCGACTGGAAGACGCGGGCGTCCATGCGCGCGGCCGCGTCCGAAGGGGCGCGCAGTTTCTGCGACGCCACCGACAACCCCGTCACCACCATCAGCGAAGGCCGCACGAGCTGGGCCGAAGCAGGCATTTGCGCGCTGCCCATCTCCAGCACCCAGTAGGCGGCGTGCCGCGGCATGCAGGTCATGTTCCATGCAATGCCCGAAGGCAGGCTGACGTTGCCCTCGGGCAGGCCGACTTCGCCCCATACGGTGAGCGCGCCGGCCAGCATTGCGGCCACGGTGCCGCTCGATGCGCCGCTGGATGTTGCGCTCGATGCCCCGCCCGCCGTGCCGCTTCCGAGCACACCGCACACGCGGCCCGTGAACTCGGCGCGCGCATGGTCGCCCAGTTGCAGCACGGCCTGCAGCACGTTGTCGACCTTGAGCACCGGCACGCGCTTGTCCAGGTGCGGCTTGGGGTCGGTGCACAGCACGGCGGCGGCCGGCTGCAGCACGCCCTTGAGCGTGACGGCCGCCAGCGGCGTCTTCGACGCGCGCGTCTGGTGGTCGAACACGACGCGGCCCTTGCGCATGTAGGAACGCTGCGCCACGCCGGTGGCGCGCCAGCCGTCGTCGGGCCTGACCACCCATTCGCCGCCGGTGACGCGCGCCATCTCGCTCGCGGTCCATGCGGGGCCGTCGTCGCGTCCGCCGCCGATGCCGCCCATGCCGGCATTCACGCCACCGCCCCCGCTGCCGTTCGCCGCCGGCAACGCGCGGCGCTCGACCAGGTAGCGGTGGTACGCCGCAAGGCCGGACACGTACTGCTCGACGTCGTCGATGCGCACGCGAAACGAGTGATGGCGGATGAAGAACGCGCCCACCACGCTCGACGGCCGGCGGAAGTACATCGCCACCTCGGGCCAGAAGAAGCCGTTGAGCAGGTAGTGCGCGCGGTAGTCGAGCGCGCGATAGAACTTCTCGATGTCGAGCTCGTCGAGCAGGTGCCGCATCGCGGGCATGCCTTCGAGCCGCTGCAGCATCTGCTGAGCGGCCAGCATGAGCTCGAGCAGCGTCGGGAAGGTGGTCTTGCGGTCGAGCACGAAGTCGAGGTACCCCGCCACGTTCTGCATCCCGAAGCGAAAGTACTTCTCCTGCGGGCTCCAGCGCGTGAGTTCGTTGACGCAGCAGCTCAGCCAGTGGTCGTGCGCCTGCCAGTGCTGGCTGGCAATGAAGTGGTCGAAGGCCTTCTCCACCGCGGCCAGCCATTGCGGCTCGCGCGTGAGGCCGTACAGCCGCATGAGCCCGAAGGCCGCCTCGCCGTCGTAGTAGATGGTGCGCGAGGCCTGCTTGACCGTGAGGTCGTTCGCATGCAGCACGTGGTTGAAGCGGCCGGTGGCCGGGTCTTGCAGCGACACCATGCCCAGGGCGAGCTTCTCCAGCAGCGCCAGCCAGTGGCGCGTGTCCATCAGCTCGCAGTACTTCACCAGCGCGAGCACGCAGGCCGCGTTGCCGCCGAGCTTGATCTCGCCGCCGGTGTCGACCAGGAACGCCACGGCGCGCCCGTCCGCCAGCGTGTAGTCGCGGATCAGCGCGGTGGTGAGATGGTCGAGCGCGCGGTCGATGGCCGCGCGCAGCGTTTCGTCGCGCGTGAGCTCCCACGCCTCGAGCATGGCGTGGAGCGCGCTGGCATGGCGCATCGCGTCGTAGGTCGGAATGCGGCGGTCGAAGCATGGGAAGTAGCCGTACACGAAGAGGCCGTCGCTGTGCACCTGGCGCGCCAGGTACGACGAGCCGCTGCGCACCAGGTCGAGCACGGCCTGCGGGCTCAACGCCGGCAACTGCCGGCGCCCCGCGTCGAGCCCCGTGCCGACGAGCTTGTGCACCACGCCGTCGGGCTGGCAAAACACGCCCACCGTGGCCAGCAGGTACACCGGCTGGTCCGGCGGCATGTCCAGCGGCGGCATGCCTTCGAAGCGGGTCTGGCTGTAGACCTCGAAGTTGCGCGGGTTCACCACCGAATGCGGAATGGTCGAGTCGCCGCACAGCATGGCGTTGGCGTTGAGCTCCTGCTCGGTGAAGGCGAGCGCGAAGTCCTTGTCGAAGGCCAGGCCGAGGCGAAAGTAGTTGCGCTTGACGGCGGTGAGCTGGGTCTTGAACTGGGCCCAGTCCATCGGGCTCGCGCCCTCGACCCAGTCGATGCGCAGCCACGGCGCGACGATGCCGCGCTCGCGCACCCATCGCTCCACGCGCCCGGCGCCTTCGCGCCAGGCGGTTTCGAATTCGGCGGCTCTCGCGTGCACCACGTGCGCACGCTGCGAGCCGTCGCCGATCGAGAAGAACAGCGTGAACGCCGGGTACGGCGCCGGCAGCGCCGCGCACACCGACACCAGGCGTTCGTGGCAGGCGTGGAGCTGGTCTGTGAAGGACATCATTCGGCCCCGGTCGAGTGCGGGAGTCCGGCCGCGCCCGTCATCTGCTCTCGCTTTGATGGCGTGCGCGCGGTGCGGAAACGGCCGTCGAAGTCATCGCGTGCGTCCGGTTCAGCGGTAGCTGAATTCGGCGCGGCGATTGAGCTGATAGCCCTCCTCGGTGGTGGCGAGCGACGCGGGTTTTTCCGTGCCCCAGCTGATGGCCTCGACGCGCTCTGCAGGCACGCCGAGCTGCGTGAGCGCGCGCTGCACCGACTCGGCACGGCGCTGGCCGAGCGCGAGGTTGTATTCGCGTCCGCCGCGCTGGTCGGTGTTGCCTTCGATCACCACCCGGCTGGCCGAGCGGTTCCTCATGTAGCTCGCGTGGGCCTCGACGATCTGCCGGTCCTGCGGCCTGATGTTGTATTTGTCGAAGTCGAAGTACACGATCTTCGACACGCCGGCCGGGCCGTTCTGCGCCGGCGGCGGCGGTGCAGGCTCCACCTTTGCCACGGCCGATTTGGCCTTGTTGGAGTAGTAGTAGGTCGCGTCGTCGCGGCCGCTCTTCGGGGCCACGCAGCCCACGAGGGCTGCGCCGAGGGCGACGATGGCCAGTGCCTGGAAATTCTTTTTCATATCGATCCTTTGCGGGGCAGGCCGGTGGTGGCCTGCCCCTGGTGCTGCAACTCCCTCACCCTTCCTGCGATGTTCTGGTTCAGCCCAGCAGGCCGTGCAGGATGTTCGTCACGGGCGACACGGTGCTGCCGGCCGGGCTGTGGTCGACCAGGCTCGTGATGGGCGTCACGACATCGGTCAGCAGCGGTGCGACTGCGTGCTGGACGCTGCCCACCAGGTCGGTCACCGGAGACGACGCACCCGAGGAGCCGGCCAGGATGTCGGTCACCGGCGCAAGCGCTTCGGACGCCGCGTGCGTCACGGTGGAAACAACCGGCGAGACCGCATCGGTCCCGCCCGTGACGGGCGCCAGGATGTTGGCCACCGGGCTGGCGCCGCCGGTCAGGCCGCCGAGCAGGCTGCCGACGAGGCCTTCATTGCCGAGCACGCCGTCGAGCAGGCCGCCGGTGCCGCCACCGGTCGCGCCGCCGAGCAGGTTGCCGACGAGGCCTTCGTTGCCGAGCACGCCGTCGAGCAGGCCACCGGTGCCGCCACCGGTCGCGCCGCCGAGCAAGCCACCGACGAGGCCTTCATTGCCGAGCACGCCGCCGAGGAGACCACCGTCGCCGCCGAGCACGCCGCCGAGCAGGCCACCCGTGTCGCCACCGGTCACGCCACCGAGCAAGCTGCCGACGAGGCCGTCGTTGCCGAGGACGCCGCCGAGCAGACCGCCGTCACCGCCAAGCACGCCGCCGAGCAGACCACCATCGCCGCCCAGCACGCCGCCGAGGAGACCACCATCGCCGCCCAGCACGCCGCCGAGCAGACCACCGTCGCCGCCCAGCACGCCGCCGAGCAGACCGCCGTCGCCGCCGAGCACGCCGCCGAGCAGACCACCGTCGCCGCCCAGCACGCCGCCGAGCAGACCACCGTCGCCGCCGAGCGCGCCGCCGAGCAGACCGCCGTCGCCGCCCAGCACGCCGCCGAGCAGACCGCCGTCGCCGCCCAGCACGCCGCCGAGCAGACCGCCGTCGCCGCCGAGGACGCCGCCGAGCAGACCGCCGTCACCGGTCAGGCCACCGAGCAGGTCGCCACCGAGCAGGCCACCGACGAGGCCGTCGCTGCCGAGCACACCACCCAGAAGGCCGCCGTCGCCGCCGAGCACACCACCCAGCAGACCACCGTCGCCGCCAAGCACGCCGCCGAGGAGACCGCCGTCGCCGGTCAGGCCACCGAGCAGGTCGCCACCAAGCAGGCCGCCGACGAGGCCGTCGCTGCCGAGCACACCGCCCAGGAGGCCGCCGTCGCCGCCGAGCACGCCGCCCAGGAGGCCACCGTCACCACCGAGCACGCCGCCCAGGAGGCCACCGTCGCCGCCGAGCACGCCGCCCAGGAGGCCACCGTCGCCGCCGAGCACGCCGCCCAGGAGGCCACCGTCGCCGCCGAGCACACCACCCAGCACGCCGTCGCCGGACACGAGATTGGCCACGCCGTCCGTCAGATAGTCGACCTGCGTCGTGACGCCATTCAGCAGCGCGCTCGTCGTTCCCGTGCCGAGCAGCTGGTCGGTCAGCGGGCTCACCAGGCCGCCCGCGCCGCTCGTCACCTGGCCCACGAGGCCGTCGACCGGGTCGAGCACGTTGGGGTCGTTCGGCGTGAAGCTGGTGCCGAGCACCGGGCCCAGCAGGCCGTCGACCGTGTCGGTCACGCTGTCGGTGAGGCCGACCACCGGGCCGAGCACGTTGCCCAGGCCGAGGCCGCCCAGCACGCCGGTGTTCAGGCCGTCGACCAGGTTGCCGACCACGCCATCGACCGGATCGAGCAGCGCCGCGCCGGTGCCGGGGGTGCCGCCACCGCCGATGCCGCCCACCACACCGCCGAGCAGGCCACCCAGCAGGCCGTCGTCACCCAGCAGGCCGCCGACCGGGCCTTCGTTGCCCAGCACGCCGCCCACGAGACCGTCGGGGCCGAGCAGGCCGCTGCCGCTGCCGCCGAGCACGCTGCCCAGCGGGCCGTCGCCGCCCAGCAAACCGCCGAGCAGGCCGTTGTCGCCCAACAGGCCACCCACGGGGCCGTCGCTGCCGAGCAGGCCGCCGACCGGGCCGTTGTCGCCCAGCAGGCCGCCCAGCAAGCCGCCGTTGCCGAGCAGGCCGCCGACGGGACCTTCATTGCCCAGGAGACCGCCGACCGGGCCGTTGTCCCCCAGCAGGCCGCCCAGCACGCCGTCGTTGCTCAGCAGGCCGCCGAGCGCGCCGTCGTCGCCGAGCAAGCCGCCCACGATGCCGTTGTCACCCAGCAGGCCACCGACCGCGCCGCCCAGCAGCCCGTCGTCGCCGCCGAGCAGGCCGCCCAGCGGGCTGCCGGCGATGAGGCCGGAGATCGCACCGTCCTGGCCGAGCAGGCTGTCGACCAGGCCGCCGTGACCGAGCAACTGGCCCGTGAGGCCGTCGCTGCCGAGCACGCTGGCCAGGGCGCCGTCGCCGCCGAGCAGGCCGCCCACGAGGCCGTCGTCACCCAGCAGGCCGCCTAGGGCGCTGTCGTCGCCGAGCAGGCCGCCCAGCAGGCCGCCTTCACCCAGTGCGCCACCCACCAGGCCGCCCAGCGCACCGTCGTCGCCAAGCAGGCCGCCCACGACGCCGTCATGGCCCAGCACGTTGCCCAGCAAGCCGCCCAGCGCGCCGTCTTCGGCGAGCAGACCGCCGACGAGGCCGTCTTCACCCAGCAGGCCGCCGACCAGGCCGTTGTCGGCCAGCAGGCCGGCCACGAGGCTGTTCTGGCCCAGCGCGTTGTTCAGCAGGCCGCCAAGGGCGCCGTTCTCGCCGACCAGCTGGTCGGTGACGCCGCCGAGGCCGAGCGCATCGGTCAGGCCGCTGACGATGCCGTGGTCGCCGACCAGGTTGGTCAGGCCGTTGTCCAGCGCGTCGGTCAGGTAGTCGACCTGATGCAGCGCCGAGCCGAGGATGGCGGCGGTGCCGCCGGCGCCCAGCAGGTTGTCGAGCGCGGGGCTCAGGGCGCCGCCCAGCAGATGAGTGACGCTGCCGACGGTGTTGTCGATCGGGTCGAACTGGTTGGGGTTGTTCTCGGTAAAGGTCTCGCCGAGCAGCGGGGCCAGCACGTCGTCGACCACATCGGTCAGGCCGTCGACCACGTGGGTGACCGGCGTGAGCGCACCGCCGAGGCCGAGCGCGGCGCTGACGTCGTCGATGACGTGATGGACGAGGCCGTCGCCTGGATCGAGGAGGTGGTCGCCGTCTGCGTCTGCGTCGGCATCTGCATCTGCATCTGCATCTGCATCTGCATCTGCATCTGCATCTGCATCTGCATCTGCATCTGCATCTGCGTCAGCGTCAGCGTCAGCGTCAGCGTCGGCATCTGCATCGGCATCGGCATCGGCATCGGCATCGGCATCTGCATCGGCATCGGCATCGGCATCGGCATCGGCATCGGCATCGGCATCTGCGTCTGCATCTGCGTCGGCATCGGCATCGGCATCGGCATCGGCGTCGGCGTCTGCATCGGCATCGGCGTCTGCATCACCATCTGCGTCTGCATCCGCATCGGCGTCCGCATCCGAATCGGCGTCCGCATCGGACTCCGGCGTGGTCGGTGTCGTCGGGACCGTGGGCGTGGTCGGATCGCCCGAGCCGACGAGCACGGGGAACGCGCTGTCGCTGCCGCCACCGCCGCCGCCGCCGAGCGCGGCGCCCAGGGCGGCCGCGCCCAGGGCGCCCAGTGCGAATTCACCCAGCCCGATGCCGCTGCCGGCCGCGAGCTTCTTGGTGACGGCCAGGGCGGCGGCGTCGGCGTCGCTGTCCGGCGGGGTCACCTGCAGGTCGCCCGAGGCGACGTCCACGTTCACTTGTTCGAGGCCGCCGGGCAGCTTGGTCGAGCCGATGGTGGCGTCGGTGCCGCCGGTGAACACACCGGCCAGCGGTGCCTTGTTGGTGGCCGAGCCGGGGAAGAGCACGTTGGCATGGCCGTCCTGCGGCACGATCACGCGGTCGCCGGGCAACAGCGTCTGATTGCCATCGACGGGAATGCTGACACCGTCGCGCATCACTGCAACGCCGGGCGTGGCATTCGATAATGTGCCGACGCTGGTCGGGCCAGCTGCGGCGGGTGCCGCCGAACTCAGCGAGGCGGGGGCGCCCAGCGGAGTGACGGTGGCTTGAGCGAGAACCACAGGAGCTGCGCCAGCGGCGGCAAATCCTTCGGTCGAAAGGGTCGATGCTTGTTGAGCGGTCATGGCAGCCTCTGTGAGAAAAGATGTCTCTACAGGGGCAACATGCGTGCCTCGTTTTTCCGGCCTTTTTCCAGCCGCGTGGCCTCGCTTTCAAGTTGTTGATTTTTATAGGTATTTTTGAAAAAACACGGGTTTACACGGGGCCGTGAAAAGAGGCTGGAAGTACCTCATTCAGCGTTTCGTTACGTAACGATGTAACGCTCTGTACCCGGAACGTCCGACACATCCTGCGGCCCTGAAGCGGCTTGCGACGCGGCTGACAAGGCGGCTTTTCCGGCGCCACTTTTTTCCGCACGCCGCACACCCTCTTCGTCGCTTCTTCGCTTTTTCTCTTCTTTCTTTATCTCCACATGTTCAATCCCTCCCAGGAAGACGTACGCCGCTTCTTCTGCGACGTGTACGCCAAGCACCGCCAGGGCCTGCCGATGGAAGCCCTCGAGACCATCGCCGCCGGCTGGATCGACGCGCACCCCGAGTACCACGAGGACCTGGCCGACGCCGACGCGGCGGTGGCGCGGGTGTACGACGGCGCGAACGGCCGCGAGAACCCGTTCCTCCATCTTTCGATGCACCTGTCGATCAGCGAGCAGTGCTCCATCGATCAGCCGCGCGGCATCCGCCAGGCCGTCGAGCTGCTGTCCGCGCGCCGCGGCTCGCTGCTGCATGCGCACCACGAGGCGATGGAATGCCTGGGCCAGATGATGTGGGAGAGCCAGCGCGCGGGCCGCCCGCCCGATGGCGACGGCTACGTGGCCTGCGTGCAGCGCCGGGCCACCAAAGACTAGCTACCCCCGAGGCGGCTTGCGGGCCTTCGGCGGCAACGCCCCCTGCTGCTTCGCCGTCTCGCGCAACAGCGCGGCCATGGCCAGACGCAGCGCCGAAGGCTCCGCATCGCTGCGCTGCAACAAGCCCACCGGCTCCTCGGTGCCGGCGGTATCGATGCGCAGGCGCACCATGCGCCCTTCCACCAGCTCGCCGCGCGCGGCGCCCAGCGGCGTGATCCACACCGCGTCGGACACCGCCACCAGCGCGCGCGCCACGGCCACGTCGAGCGTCTGCAGCGCGTTGGTCGGCAGCACGAGGCCGCGCGCCGACAAGAAGCTCTCGGTGTTGTGGCGCGGGATGGTGCCCTCGCCGTACACCACCAGCGGGTAGCCCAGCACCGCCTGCACCGACGCGGCTTTCAGCGCCAGCGGGTGGCCCGCGCGCACGGCGAACACCAGCGGCTCGGTCTGCAGCAGCTCGAAGCTCAGGCCGCCCATGAGGCGCGGGTCGCTCATGCGACCGACCACCAGGTCGAGCTCGCCGGCGCGCAGTTCGTCCAGCAGTGCGGCGTTGGCCGCGCTCTTCACCACGATCTGCGCCTGCGGCCAGCCGTGGCGCAGCCGGACCAGCGCCAGCGGCAGCAGGGCCGGGGCCACGCTGGGCAGCGCGCCGATGCGCAGGCGCTCGATGCGGCCGCCCTCGGCCGGCGCCACCGCCTGCGCGCTGGCGTCGAGCGCCTCCAGCACCCGCAAGGCGTGGGCCAGCAGCTGCTCGCCGGCGGCCGTGAGCCCCTGCACGCCGCGACGGCCGGCGTTGCTGCGCTCCACCAGCCGCGTGCCGACGATGCCCTCCAGCTCCGAAAGCGTCTTGGACACCGCCGGCTGGCTCAGCGCCAGCCGCTCGGCGGCGCGCGCCAGGTGGCGCTCCTGCGCCACGGCCACGAAGCAGCGCAGGTGGCGCAGCTGCACGTTGCGCAGGAAGTCCTGGCGGAGGTCGCGAATGGCGGTAGGGGTCTTCAATTACTTCTGGTTATGGAGAACGCATCAATCTTCAATTTACATCATCGAACGGCGCTTCTAAAGTGGCGGTTTCCGGATTCGTCCCACGACAGGAGACAACGTTCATGCTGACCAAGACCCAAGATCTCGCGGGCCCCACGCCCGTCCTCACCCCGCGCGACTGGGAAGCCCACCCCAGCTACGTCTACCCGGGCTACAAGTCCACCATGAAGCGCGGCCCGCAGAAGCCGCTGATTCCGCTGAAGGCCTCGCTCGGCGAACTGCAGCAGCCGGTGTACGGCCACGACAGCATCGGTGAACTCGACCACGACCTCACGCGCAACGCGCGCAAGAACGGCGAGCCGCTGGGCGAACGCATGATCCTCACCGGCCAGGTGCTCGACGAGCACCGCCGCCCCGTGGCCCACACGCTGGTCGAGCTGTGGCAGGCCAATGCGTCGGGCCGCTACGTGCACAAGGTCGACCAGCACGACGCCCCGCTGGACCCCAACTTCCTGGGCGCGGGCCGTTGCCTGACCGACAGCGAAGGCCGCTACCGCTTCCTCACCATCAAGCCCGGCGCGTACCCGTGGGGCAATCACCCGAACGCCTGGCGTCCGCAGCACATCCACATGTCGCTGTTCGGCCAGAGCTTTGCGAGCCGGCTGGTCACGCAGATGTACTTTCCCGGCGACCCGCTGCTGCAGTACGACCCGATGGTCACCGGCACGCCCGAGCGCTACCGCAACCGGCTGATTGCCGACTTCAGCCTCGACATCACCGAAGAGGGCTACGCGCTGGGCTACCAGTTCGACATCGTGCTGCGCGGCGCCGACGAAACCCCTTTCGAAAACCGCTGAGCACAAGAACGGAAGAAGGACACACACCATGTCATTGATGACCGCACAGGAAGCCGACTTCGGCCAGACCCCCTCGCAGACCGTGGGCCCCTACTTCGCCTACGGGCTCACCGCCACGCAGTACGGCTACGACTTCGACCAGCCCTTCGACGCGGTGCTCGCGCTGGACAACGCCAGCGGCGAGCGCATTCGCCTGGAAGGCCGCGTGATCGACGGCGACGGCAACCCGATCAACGACGCGCTGGTCGAAATCAGCCAGCCCGACGGCGAAGGCCGCTACCCGCAGACGCCCGAAGAGGCACGCGCCATCGGCTTTCGCGCGTTCGGGCGTGCAGGCACCGGCACCACCGAAGGCAACCGCTTCGTGTTCCACACCGTCAAGCCCGGCGCGCAGTCGCACGGCGAGGCGCCGCACATCAACGTGATCGTGCTGATGCGCGGCCTGCTGCTGCATGCGTTCACGCGCGTGTACTTCGGCGACGAGGCCGCGGCCAACGCGACCGACGACGTGCTGCAGAGCGTGCCGGCCGATCGTCGCCACACGCTGATTGCAGAACGCGTGGTGCAAGGCGGCGCGGTGAGCTACCGCTTCGACATCCGCATGCAGGGCGCGGACGAGACGGCGTTCTTCGACGTCTGATTCGCGCAGGACTCGGGGAAAACCCGAGGCACAAAAAAACCCGCTGCGAGCGGGCTTTTTGATGTGCGTTGGAACGCGTGGTCAGTCGACGCGGTGGTGAATGCGCGATTCGGGCACCGTCTTCAGTTCGCCGGGCAGCGAGCTGATGTAGGTGGCCAGCGTCTTCAGCTCGGCGGTGGTGAACTTCTTCTCTTCGACCTGCTGGCCCATCACCGCGTTGGAGCGGCCCAGGTGCGCGTTGTTCTTCACGCGGTACGACTTGAGCGCGACGAACAGGTAGTCGGCATGCTGGCCGGCCAGCTTGGGCACGGTGCCGTCGTTGGGCGTGTTGAAGTTGGCGCCGTGGCACTTGGTGCAGCTGTTGTCGGCGTTGCGGGTGATGAGCCCCTCGACGTTGGCCGGCGTGGCCTTGGCCAGCGCGGCGGGCGGGGCGCCGCCGTCCTTCAGGCCGAGCTGGCTGTAGTAGGCCGCGAGGTCGGCAATGTCCTGCTCGGTGAGCGAGTCGGCAATGGCGCGCATGGTGGGGTGCTTGCGGTCGCCGCCCTTGTACGCGGTGAGCGCGGACGTGATGTACGTGGCGCTTTGCCCCGCGATCATGGGCACCTTGTGAATCTCGGGGAAGCTGGCCTGGTAGCCGATGATGCCGTGGCAGCCCACGCACATTTGCACCTTCTTCGCCCCGTCCTGGGCCTTGCCAGCGACTTGCTGGGCTTGGGCCGAGAGCGTCACGCAAGCGACACCAAGGGCAAACATCGTGGTCAACAACTTGTTCATTTTGCGCGCACAATCTCGTGGAGAGTACAGTTTTTCGAATCAGCGTTCGATTATATGCAGGGGTCCCCCGGATCCCTGTGCAGGCCAACCCTGAGGCTGCACAACGCGTGTCGAGTGTGTTCTTTTCTCCACCCCCAGCTTCCGTCTCACTCATGAAATTCCAGGGCTCAGACAACTACGTCGCCACGCGGGACCTGATGCTCGCGGTCAACGCGGCCATCACCCTCCAACGTCCGCTGCTCGTCAAGGGCGAGCCCGGCACGGGCAAGACCATGCTGGCCGAGGAAGTGGCCCAGTCGCTCGGCCTGCCGCTGCTGCAGTGGCACATCAAGTCGACCACCAAGGCGCAGCAGGGCCTGTACGAATACGACGCCGTGAGCCGCCTGCGCGACTCGCAACTGAAAGACGTCGACGGCGGCGAGCGCGTGAAGGACATCCAGAACTACATCATCAAGGGCGTGCTGTGGCAGGCCTTCACGGCCGAGCAGCCGGTGGCGTTGCTGATCGACGAGATCGACAAGGCCGACATCGAATTCCCGAACGACCTGCTGCGCGAAATCGACCGCATGGAGTTCTACTGCTACGAAACGCGCGAACTCATCCGCGCCAAGCACCGCCCGGTGGTGTTCATCACCTCCAACAACGAGAAGGAACTGCCCGACGCCTTCCTGCGCCGCTGCTTCTTTCACTACATCAAGTTCCCCGACGCCGAGACGATGAAGAGCATCGTCGCCGTGCACTTCCCCGGCCTGAAGCAGGAACTGCTCACCGCCGCCATGAAGACCTTCTATGACGTGCGCAACCTGCCGGGCCTGAAGAAGAAGCCCTCGACCTCCGAGCTGCTCGACTGGCTCAAGCTGCTGGTGGCCGAAGACATTCCGCTCGAGGCGCTGCAAAGCAAGGAAGACAAGGTCGCCGTGCCGCCTCTGGTGGGTGCGCTGCTGAAGAACGAACAGGACGTGACGCTCTTCGAGAAGCTCGTCTTCATGCAACGCAACAACCGCTGAGCCACCGAGCCCATGAGCCGCACGCCGCACCCCACCGGGCAACTGATGAAGCTGGGCATCGCCCAGGCCGTGCTGTTCGTGGTGGGTGCGCTGCTCGGCCGCGGGCTGGGCCTGCTGCTGGGGCTCGATGCCTTCGGCGCCGCCGGCTACGGCAACCGCGAGATCTTCGGCATCCTGCTGATCGGCCTGGGCGGCGGCGGCGGGGTGCAACTGGCACGCGCCTGGTACGTGCGCAAGTACGGCAACCCGCGCGGCTGAAGAGTGCACGGCTGAAAAATCACCCAAAGAGTTTTGAAGATGGCTTTCGTCGAACCCGTCACGCTGAAGGCCCTCGGCATTGCGCTGGTGCCACTGTCCCTCGCGCATGAAGAAGGCCTGGGCGCCGCGGCCGCCGACGGCGAGCTTTGGAGGCTGCGCGTCACCTCCGTGCCCGAGCCGCAGGACACGCGCGCCTACATAGACACCGCGCTGAAAACCGCCGACCGCTTCGCCTTCGCCGTGACCGACGAAGCCACCGGCACCGTGCTCGGCAGCACCAGCTTCCACGACATGCTGCCCGCGGTGAAGCGCGTGGAAATCGGCTACACGTGGTACGCCGCGCGCTGCCAGCGCACGCACGTCAACACCACCTGCAAGCTGCTGATGCTCACGCATGCGTTCGACGCGCTGGGCTGCCACGTGGTGGGCTGGCGCACCGACAACTTCAACTTCGCCTCGCAGCGCGCCATCGAGCGGCTGGGCGCGAAGAAGGACGGCGTGATCCGCGGCAACGCGATGCGCCGCGACGGCACCATCCGCGACACCGTCATGTACAGCCTGCGCGCGGGCGAGTGGCCCGAGGTGCGCGCCCAACTGCTGTACCTGCTCGACAAGCACGCTGGCGCGCCCTCGCGCTCCTGAGCAAAATCGCGCTCATCGCCTCGGAGAGAACCCGTGAACGCCGTACTGAACGATCTGAGCCATCTTGGCACGCACGAAAAACTGCAGCTCGTCGAAGATCTGTGGGACAGCATCGACCAGGCACTCGTCCCCGCCATCAGCGATGAAGTCCATGCCGAGCTGCAGCATCGTGCCGCCTGGAACGACGCCAATCCAGGTCACGAACTCACGCTGCAGCAGATCGCCGACAAGCTGGGCGTGCGCTTGTGAGTTTCGGCCTCAAGTTCGAGCCAGCCGCCGCACGAGAAATCGAACTGGCTTTCGAATGGTATGAATCCCGTCGTACCGGCCTTGGCGCCGAGTTTCTTTCCGTTGTCGCAGCAGCGCAGGAAATCCTGATGCGCGACCCACTTCAATTTCCCGAGACGCGCGCGCCCTTTCGGTGGTTCAAGCTGCGCAAGTTCCCCTATGGCCTGCACTATCGGATCCGGAACGACGAAGTCATGATCGTCGCCTGTCTGCACTTTCGCCAGAGCCCCGCGCACTGGCCGGGAATCTGACCATGCTCATCGACTTCTTCTACACCCTGCGCTCGGCCAAGCTGCCCGTGTCCGTCAAGGAATACCTCGTGCTGCTGGAGGCCCTGAAGGCCGACGTGGTGGGGCCCAACTCCGACGGCGCCTACGGCATCGACGACTTCTACTACCTCTCGCGCACCGCGCTCGTGAAGGACGAGAAGCACTACGACAAGTTCGACCGCGCCTTCGCCGCCTACTTCAAGGGCGTGGAGATGCTCACCGACTTCACCAAGGACGTGCCGCTCGACTGGCTCAAGAAGACGCTGGAGCGCGAGTTCACGGCCGAGGAAAAAGCCAAGATCGAGAAGATGGGCTGGGACGAGCTCATGGAAACGCTCAAGAAGCGCTTCGAGGAGCAGAAGGAACGCCACGAGGGCGGCAGCAAGTGGATCGGCACCGGGGGCACCTCGCCCTTCGGCAACGGCGGCTACAACCCGCAGGGCATCCGCATCGGCGGCGCGGGCAAGAACAAGAGCGCGGTGAAGGTGTGGGACCAGCGCGCCTACAAGGACTACGACGACACGCAGGAGCTGGGCACGCGCAACATCAAGGTGGCGCTGCGCCGCCTGCGCAAGTTCGCGCGCGAAGGCAACGTCGAAGAACTGGACCTGGACGACACCATCCACTCGACCGCGGCCAACGCCGGCTACCTCGACATCAAGATGCGGCCCGAGCGCCACAACAACGTGAAGGTGCTGCTGCTGATGGACGTGGGCGGCACCATGGACGAGCACATCGCACGGGTAGAAGAGCTGTTCTCGGCCGTGAAGACCGAGTTCAAGCACCTGGAGTTCTTCTACTTCCACAACTGCGTGTACGACTTCATGTGGAAGAACAACAAGCGCCGCTTCTCCGAGAAGTTCGCCACCTGGGACATCCTGCGCAAGTACAACAAGGACTACAAGCTCATCTTCGTGGGCGACGCCACGATGAGCCCTTACGAAATATTGCAACCGGGCGGCAGCGTCGAATACAACAACGAAGAGGCCGGCGCCGAGTGGATCCAGCGCCTCACGCACACCTTCCCCAAGTTCGCGTGGATCAACCCCGAACCGCAGGGCGTGTGGCAGTACCGCCAGAGCATCGCGGTGATGCAGCAGCTCATGTCCAACCGCATGTACCCGCTGACCTTGCGCGGCCTCGAAGAGGCTATGCGGATGCTCTCCAAGTAACGCCCTTCGGGTAGGACGAAGCCGGCGATCTGCCAGGGCCTTCGGGAACGGCCGGTGCTTGCTGTCAGAATCCGCCCATGGTCAGGGCGGTATCCGTTTCTTCGCCGGCGTGGTGGCCGGCTTTGTTTTTTTCAGGCGTCCTGCTTTTGCAAGGCTGCAGCCTGCTGCCGAAAAAAGACAAGGACCCGGCCGAGGGCCAGCCCGTGGCGGGCCTCGTGCGCAGCGATTCGGCCGCCGACGACGAGGGCAAGGACGAAAAGGCCAAGGCGGACAAGCGCGACGCCTTCACCGTCGACGTGCGGGGCCCCGAAGACGTGCGCGACTACCTCAAGCTGCACCTCGAAATCCAGCGCTACCGCGAGCTCGACGACCTGGGCGCCACCGAAATCTCCCGCCTCATGGTGGCCGCGGAGGCCAATGCGCGCGAACTGCTCGGCACCCTGGGCTACTTCACGCCCACGCTGACGCTCGATCTCGTCGAGACGCCGCAAGGCACCAAGGCCCCGCGCGAGATCGTCATCACCGTGGCGCCGGGCGACATCGCCCAGGTGAGCAACGTGCAGATCAGCTATGCCGGCCCCATCGCCGATGACGCGAGCGCCGAGGCGCAGCGCGACGCCATTCGCACCAACTGGGCCCTGCGCGCAGGCCTGCCCTTCACCCAGGGCGCCTGGGACGAGGCCAAGACCACCGCGCTGCGCAGCCTCACGGCCAAGCGTTTCCCCACCGGCAACATCGAGGTCAGCCGCGCCGAGGTCGATGCCGACCGCCACGAGGCGCGCCTGAGCGCCACCTACCAGTCCGGCCCGGCCTACAAGTTCGGCCCGCTGGTGCTGCGCGGCATCCAGCGCTACGACCCCGACGGCGCACGCCGCATCGCGCGCCTGCCCAGCGGCCAGGACTACGACCAGCAGAAGCTGCTCGACGCGCAGCAGCGCCTGGCCAGCAGCGGCTACTACGACTCGGTGTTCCTCACGCTCGACACCGAAAGCGGCAACCCGCTGGCCGCGCCCGTCATCGCGCAGCTGCGCGAAGCGCCGCTGCAGAAGGTGGTGGCCGGCGTGGGCTTCACCACCGACAACGGCCCGCGCCTGTCGCTGGACCACATTCACAACCAGGTGCCGCTGCTGGGCTGGCGCGCCGTCTCGCGGCTGTCGGTCGACAGCGACATCAAGTCGCTGAGCACCGAGCTCAAGGCCATTCCCGATGACCGCGGCTGGCAATGGTTCACCGGCGCCGAGCTCAAGAGCGAGCAGTCGGGCAGCTACGTGGTCGACAGCGGCCGCTTGCGCGGCGGGCGCAGCAAGTCGAGCGACCACATCGACCGCAGCTACTTCCTGCAGTACGACTACGCGCAGAACCGCGGCATCGACGCGCCGCCCTCGGCCTCGGCCGTCACCGCCAACTGGGGCTGGACCGGGCGCTACTTCGACGACAACGCGGCCCCCTCGCGCGGCTACGGCCTGGCGCTGGAAGTGGCCGCGGGCTACACCCTCACCGGCGAGCAGGTGCCGTTCACGCGCACCTACGCGCGCTGGCTCGGTGTGGTGCCGCTGGGCGGGGCCGAAGACAAGGAAAGCCGCGCGCGCCGCAGCCGGCTGCAGCTGCGCGTGGAAGCCGGTGCCGTGTCCGCGAAAGACAGCGCGCAGATTCCCTCCACGCTGATGTTCCTGACCGGCGGCGACACCACCGTGCGCGGCTACAGCTACAAGCAGATCGGCACCGTGCGCGCCGACGGCCAGACCGTGGCGGGCCGCTACCTGGGCGTGGCCAGCGTCGAGTGGCAGCGCCCCTTCGTCTACAACAACAAGCTCACCGCCTGGGAGAGCGTGATGTTCGTCGACGCCGGCGCCGTGGCCGACAAGCCCGGCGAGCTCAAGCCCAAGGTGGGCGTGGGCGTGGGCGCGCGCTGGCGCAGCCCCGTGGGGCCGGTGCAGGCCGACCTGGCCTACGGCGTGGACACGAAGAAGTTCCGCCTGCACTTTCGCCTCGGCTTCACCTTCTGATTTTTCCGATGCAGACAGACGCCGACCCCACGCCGATGCCGACGCCCCCGCCCGTGCCGCCCGCCGTGCGCCGCTCGCGCGCGCGCCGCGCGATGCGCGCCCTGGGCTGGACCGTGGCCGGCTTGCTGCTGTTGGTGATGCTGCTGGCCGCGGGCGCGTGGTGGTACCTGGGCTCCAACACCTCGTTGGCCTTCGCGCTCGCGCAGGCCGCGCAACGGCTGCCGGCCGGCCAGACCCTGGAGAGCCGCGACGTGAGCGGCTCGCTGCGCACCGGCGGCCACATCGGCTGGCTCAAGTACCAGAGCGAGAGCATCGCCGTCGAGGTGAACGACGCCACCATCGGCTGGCAACTGGCCCCGCTGTTCCGGCGCAAGGTGCAGCTCGGCGAAGTGCATGCGAAGCAGGTGCTCATCGAGAAGCGCGGCGCGCCGAGCACCGAGCCCGCGAAGCCGCTCGAACAGATCGTGCTGCCGGTGGAGGTCGAACTGCCCTTTCGCATCGACGAAGTGCGCTGGGCCGGGCCGCCCGTGCTGCAGGCGCTCAACCTGTCGGGCACCTATAGCTACAACAAGGCCTCCGAGCACGCGCTGGAGATCAAGGGCGTGGACATTGCCGACGGCCACTACGGCGCCCGCGTGAAGCTGCAGGGCCCCGCGCCCATGGCCATCGACGCTTCGCTCGACGGCCGCGTGAAGGCGCCGCTGGCCGAGGACCACCACATCGACGTGGTGGCCACAGCCACCGTGAAGGGCACGCTCGCCGGCACCGGCGCGCGGCTGCAGGTGGCGGCCGAACTCAAGCCCGCCGAAGAGAACGCCGACGCGCCGATGGAAGCCACGCTGCAGGCACAGATCGCCCCGTGGCTGCCGCAGCCGGTGATCGACGCCAAGGCCGACCTGCGCAACGTCGATGCATCGAGCCTGTGGCCCGGCGCGCCGCAGACGCAGCTGACCGGCACCGTCGCGCTGCAACCCGACGCCGACACCGGCCCCGCCGCATGGAAGGCCTCGGCCGACATCCGCAACGCCCTGCCCGGCCCGTGGGACGAACAGAAACTGCCCGTCGAACAGGTGCAGGCCAAGGTCGGCTTCGACGGCACCCACTGGACCCTTCCCGAAGCCACCGTGCGCGCGGGCGGCGGGCGCATCGACGCGGCCGGCCAGTGGAGCCCCGCGCCCTTGCCCTGGCAGGCCCAGGCCACCGTGCGCGGCGTGCGGCCCGGCGCGCTGTACACCGAGCTTTCGGGCGCGCCGGTCAGCGGCACGCTCAAGGCCGAACAGAAGGAAAGCACCATCACCTTCGACGCCGCGCTGCGCGCCGAAGGCGGCGCGGGCAGCAAGGCCCTGCCCGGCTTCGCGCTCGACCGCGCGCTGGCCCAGGGCCAGTGGAAAGACCAGGTGCTCGACCTGCGCACGCTGCGCATCGAAGCCCAGCGCGCCAGCATCGACGGCAAGCTGCAGGTGCGCGTGGCCGAGCAGGCCGCCAGCGGCAAGCTCGCCCTGGTGCTGCCCGGCGGCAGCGCGCAGGTGGAAGGCCGCATCGCCCAGACATCGGGCGGCGGCGACATCAAGGCCAGCATCGACGACGCCGACACCATGCAGCGCTGGGTGCAAGGCCTGCCGGGGCTGTCGGGCGTGTTCGCCGGCGCCAGCGCCAAGGGCTCGGCCAGGCTGGACGCCAGCTGGCAAGGCGGCTGGCAGACCATTCAGCGCCGGCTGGAGAACGCCAACGCCCCCGCGCAGCGCGGCATCACCGAACCGAGCCTGAAGGCCGTGCTCGGCGTCCCGCGTCTCGACCTGACGTTGCCTGCGGCCCCCTCTGCAGGCACATCCGCGGGCCCATCTGCCGGCACCGGCGGCACCAGCGGCACGGCCACCAACGTGCAACTGCGCGACCTGCGCGCCGACCTTTCCGGCAGCCTGGCGCAGGCCACGCTCACCCTGAAGGGCGAAGCCGCCACCGGCACGCAGAAGATCAACATCGACACCCGCGCCAGCGGCGGCATTTCGGGCCCCGGCCAATGGCGTGCCGCGCTGGCCAGCCTGAAGCTGCAGGCACAAGACAGCGCCCGCCCCGGCGACCCGTGGGTGGTGGAACTGAGCCGCGAAGTGACGGCCACCATCCGCAGCACCAGCGGCAACGCGCCCCGCCTGGACGTGGAGGCCTCCGCCGCCGCGGCCACGCTGCGCGGCCCCGTGCCCGGCACCGTGCGCATCGACTGGCAGCCGCTGCGCTTCAGCCAGAGCGGCGCGGCGCCCAACCGCGTGTTCCGCCTGCAGTCGAAGGGCGAACTCAAGGGCCTGCCCATGGCCTGGGCCGGCGCGCTGGGCGCCAACACCACGCTGGGCGAATACGGCATCAGCGGCGACCTGATGTTCGACGGCGACTGGGACATCGACGCCGCCGACGCCCTGCGCGCCAAGGTGCGCATCGCGCGCCAGAGCGGCGACATCCGTGTGCAGGCCGGCGAGGCCGCGCTGGTGACGCACATCGTCAGCACCGGCACGGGCACCGCCAGCGAACGCACCATGAACGCGGCCACCGCCAATGGCGAGGCGCCCAGCACCCCGGCCGGCCTGCGCCAGGCCGAGCTGCGGCTCGACGCCGAGGGCGACGCCGTGCGCGCCACCCTCGCCTGGGACAGCGAGCGCGCCGGCAAGATCAACGCCGACATCAACACCCGCGTGCAGCAGCGCGCGGGCGGCTGGCAGTGGGCGCCCGACGCACCGCTGGGCGGCACCATCAAGGCCGCGCTGCCCAACCTGGGCGTGTGGTCGATGCTGGCGCCGCCGGGCTGGCGCATAGCCGGCACGCTGGACGCCAGCGCCACCCTGTCGGGCAACCGCGCCGTGCCGCGCTGGAACGGCACGCTGGGCGCCGACAAGCTCGCGCTGCGCGCACCGGTCGAAGGGCTGGACCTGCGCGACGGCCGGCTGCGCGCCACGCTGAACGGCGACAGCGTGCAGATCACCGAATTCACCCTGAAGGGCGGCGCCGGCAGTTCCGCGCGCATCGCCGGCCAAAGCGGCAACCGCAGCACCGCGGCCAGCGAGGCCCGCGCCGACGGCGGCACCCTCTCGGCCAGCGGTAGCATGAACTGGGGCCCCGCCAGCGGCACCGCGTCGGGCATTCGCATGGCCCTGCAAGGCCAGTTGCGCGCGCTGCGCGTGCTGGTGCGCACCGACAGGCAGGTCACGCTCTCGGGCGACCTGCAGGCCAGGCTGGACAACGGCCAGTTCAGCGTGCGCGGCAAGCTGCGCACCGACCGCGCCGTCATCATCCTGCCCGACGAGACCGCGCCCAGCCTGGGCAGCGACGTGGTCGTGCGTTCCGCCGCCAAGGACCGCGAGGCCGCCGAGGCGGCAAAGCGCGAAGCCGCCCGCGCCGACGCACAGGCGGCCCAGGACGCCAAGGCACCGACCGCGCAGACCCTGAAGCCGCCGGACATCGTCGTCAACTTCGACCTGGGCGACGACTTCGCGGTGCAGGGCCGCGGCATCACCACGCGGCTGGAAGGCGACCTGGAAATCCGCAGCACCAAGCTCAATGCCCCGCCGCGCATCACCGGCGAGGTGAAGACCGTGAAGGGCCAGTACCGTGCCTACGGCCAGCAGCTCGACGTGGAGACCGGCGTGGCGCGCTTCAACGGGCCGTTCGACAACCCGGCGCTCGACATCCTGGCGATTCGCCCGAACCTGTCGCAGCGCGCGGGCGTGCAGATCACGGGCAGTGCGCAGTCGCCGCGCGTGAAGCTGTATTCGGAGCCCGCGCTGTCGGACGCCGAAACGCTGTCATGGGTGATCCTGGGCCGCGCGTCGGCCACCAGCGGCGGCGAGTCGGCGCTGCTGCAGCAGGCCGCGCTGTCGCTCATCGGCAAGATCGGCGGCAGTGGCAGCGGCGGCAGCCTGGCCAGCCGCTTCGGGCTGGACGAACTCGGCTTCAAGGGCCCGGGCAGCGGCGGCGACCTGAAAGAGTCCGCCGTGACGCTGGGCAAGCGGCTGTCGAAGGATTTCTACCTGACCTACGAACGCAGCCTGGGCGGTGCCTTCGGCACGATCTTCATCTTCTACGACCTGACGACGCGGCTCACGCTGCGGGGGCAGGCGGGGCAGACGAGCGGCGTGGACTTGATCTACACGGTCAAGTACGACTGAAGCGCGGGGAAGACAGCCTCAAGCTGGTAAAGTGCGGGCCGCTGTCTGCCCCAATACGTCTTCGTCCATGGGGCAACGCCTGCCACCGCAGGCCACACACCGCGTCCATAGTTCAACGGATAGAACGGGCCCCTCCTAAGGGCCAGATGGGGGTTCGATTCCCTCTGGACGCACCAGGAACAAACGCTCCCGCGGGAGCCTTCACGCTGCCCAGCCGCCGTCTCGCCTGGCTGCTGTTTCAGCAAAGTGTTTCACGAGCGCGTCACGCCACCCTTGCCGCCTGAGCAGGGATAGTTCGCCGCTGCGGCAGGACAAGCGCCAGGCGCATGGCGAATTCTTTCTCGCGGCGAGTTGCCGGAAACACAAACCCTGCGGCCGCAGCATGCGCAACAACGGCCTCGTTCCGTCTACAAAAGTCAGGCTTTGTGACCCCGCCCGATCACGCGGCACTTACCCGCGCATTTCGAGAACTACTGGGCATTTCCATTTTCCGCATCGCGCCGTTCGTCTCTACAGTGAATGCCCTCATCACCCGAAGCCTCACTACGAGGGCAAGGAGCGCATCACCCTCGAGAGCACATCAACGAACGAACCGCCTGCCTCGCAGCGCGTCGTCGATTGCCCACCGGCAAAGACGCAAATGCGAGGTATCAAAAGGCGACGGCCGGGGTGATACGAACACCCCAGCCGTCTAACCAGTGAAGTGCCCAAACCTCTAACGGAAGCACCCCATGGCTACCCCAAATATAGCCCGCCCCTCCACGCCCGTACCTCCCGCCGCAGACCCCCCCGACCCCTGGACCGCGCTCGAGGAAAAGAGCACCCAGCTCCATTCGCTGCTGTGCTACTGCCACGGCAACGGCACGCCGGGCGGAGAAGACGCGGGCCCCGTGCACCGCGACAACGTGTTCTGGCTGGCGTCCGAACTCGCGAAGGAAGTGGTGGACCTGATTCAGGTCTGCATGCCGCGACAGCGGTAGGTGCCCCGGCAGCCTTCACGCGCCTTGGTTCATGGCCCTGAAGGCTCTCCCCGTCCCGTCTCGAAAAACGAGGGGTCGGGGAGTTTCAGAACCCGAAGTTCATCGACCGCAAAAGGCTCGCACAAGGCCGCAGAGGCCCGCAGAGCCCCGCATTCAAGCCCGCTGCCGCCACGGCTTGTGTGCCCCGTTTTCAGACCGCACACTCACGAACTGGCTGGCCCGCAGCTTCACGCGCGCCACGGCGGCGTCGAGCGAGGGCTGCGCCATGATCACCAGCTCCCCGTGCCGAAAACCATTCAGCGCGATCTCGGCCACGCCGGCATAGCCGCCGCTGGCGCCCTGCTTGAAGTGGAACGAACAAGACCAGCCGCCCTGCAGGTCGACGGAAATGGGGGGTGAAGTCAAAACGTGGGAAAGGCTCGGGGACCGCCCGCCGCAAGGGGCGTGGGCGAGCCCATGGGTTGATTTTTTTCTCGGCCCAGTGTCGCTGCGGCACATGCAGCGTCAATCCCATGAACGGGCTATTCGCGGAGGCGGCCGCCCCCGCGGCGCCGAGCCCTAGTCGATGGCTGCCGCCGTCTCGCGCGCCCCGAGCCGGAACACAAAACGCTGCTCCCGCGGCTTGCTCAGCTGGGGCCTGGCGACGCGGTCCGCGTGTTCGTGCGCGTAGAGCCATCGCTTGGCCGACTCCAGCTGTTCGTCGCTCATAGGGCCCGGGCCATCGGCGGCCTCGGCCATGGCGGCCCTGAACGACGAGATCAGGTCGAGCGCGTTGTCGAACTGCTCTTCGAGCAGCGACAGGTAGACCTGGGCGGCAACCATGTAGTCGCGCACGGTGGCGGCCTCGCCCTCCACCAGAACAAAAAAAATCCGTCCCGCGGACGTGATCGCAGCTCTCATGTTTTTCGGATCGTTGAAATTTGCGCTTGCTTTTCAATGGCTTCGACCCGCCTGGGCTGGCCTTGCGCGGTCACGCCGTGCCGCACTGCTTCCCGGCATGTCGCACGCCTCTTGCAAAACTACGTGCGGGCCGGGGAAATGGATGTGATGGTTTGAAGAAATTTATCAAACTCGGGTCGCCACCCACATCGCTCGGCTGTGGCCGTCGGCTGCTTCGCCCTCCCCTGTTCCAGCGATGTCCCGACAGCGCCAAAGCCGCTCCAATCGGCCCGCACACGCTGTGGTGCCAACCCACGCGGTTCCCTGCTTCGCCTTTTCCTCATTCACGGAGACGGCATCGTTCGCGCTCGCCGCTTCGGCGCGCCGCGATGGAGCCGCCGTCGAAAAATCAACGAGGAGATGGATCATGGACCGAAGACGATTTGCGCTCACGGCAGTGGGCGTGGCGGTAGTGAGCGGCTGCGGAGGTAGCGGGGGCGGCGGCGCCGGGGGCGTGTTTTTTCCGCCGATCGACGCAGCCCCGCCGCCACCCGGTGCCCTTCCTGCGGCACCTGCGGCACCTTCCGCGCCGGCGCCCGACGCACCCGTGCCCAACCCGCCCGCAGTGAACCCGCCCGTGCCCGCGCCACCGGCGCCGCCCGCCGGCCCCGAGCTGGCAACGCCCACATCGCTGCCCGCCTCGACGACCTTTGCGCAGTGCATCGCCAACCGCGACAACGACCGCAGCGTCGGTCCCGGGCAGGCCAACTTCTGGGACCTGAACCCCTACTTCGGCATCCAGTCGGGCTCGAACGACCAGTTCGCAGGCGCCCTGTCGCTGAGCGTGAAGGTGGGCAGCCGCTCCGCAGGTTTCAACGGTGACCAGACCTTCGCCGAGCTGACGGCGCTGGGCCCGGAGATGACCGCAGCCGACGGCCTGAAGGTGGTGTCGATCACCACGGACCCGCCGTTCATGGCGAACGACGACACGGCGTTCCTGCACGCCGTGCCGGACGCGCGCCTGCAGCAGACCATCGACCTGAGACTGGCCACGGGCCGGGTGAACGCCAGCTGGAGCGGCATGTACGGCAGCACGCTGCTGCGCAACTTCAACGACGAGGACACTTTCATGCAGGTGGTCTTGCGCGACACAGGCGGCACCCTGCTCAGCACGCTCTACAGGGTCGACAGCAACGGCCCGGTGGGCACCTGGGGCTTCGCCTGGATCACGGCCTACACGGGCCGGGTGATCGTGCTGTCGTTCGAGCAATCGGGCCGCGGCATCGGCACCAGCATCGACGACGTGACCGTGAGCGACTCCGCGCCGCGCGCCAGGGAGTTCATCGTCAACGGCGACTTCAGCGCGGGCCTTGCGGGCTGGACGGTGTCGCAGGCCAGGGTCGCGCAGAACATCCGCTCGGGCATGCGCACGTTGCGCGGGCTGGAGGTTCAGCGCACGTTCTACGCGCAGCCCAACCTGCTGTGGGCGCGGCTGACGGACACGTTCCACAACCCCGGCGCATCGTCCGTCACGGCGGTGGCGACGTACACCAGCTTCCTGGGCTCGTACGGCGCGGGCGTCATCTACCCGACGCCGGGCGCGCCGCAGAAGGGGCTGACGGTGTGGGACGGCATGGGCGGGGGCCGCGACGCAGGCTTTGTCTTCGGCTCGGCGGACGCGGTCGACTTCACGTCCGCGTCGGCACTCAACACCTCGGACGGCAGCAACAGGGTCGACATGCGGTTCAACATCACGGTGCCGGCCGGCGGCACGGTCACGCTGGCCAACTTCGTGATCCTGACGGGAGCGAACACGTGGATCGGCGCCACCGACACCACGGCCCGCGCCACCGACGTGGACACACAGGCCGCAGCCATCGCGGCCAGTTTTCGCACCGACGTCGTGTACCAGCGCGGGCTGACGCAGGTGCAGCTGGACACCTTGCAGAACTTCTGAGAGCAAGGTGGCGCCGCGGCGCCGCAGCGGGGCGGTGAACGCAACCCAACGCACGGGGCCGAAGCAGTCAATGCCCGGTCACACGGCGCCGCTGTAATGCGTGGCGGGAAACCTCCCTGCTTCATCACTGCCCCCGGTCAACGCCGCGGGGTCCTGCCCGTGACCATCGACACCCGCACTCCCCGCCCCCGCCCCCGCAACACGCTCGGCCGCCGCCTGCTGGGCACATTCGGCGTGGTGCTGCTGCTGACCCTGGCGGGTTCGGGCATCGGCATCTGGTCGCTGGCCAAGGTGGACGAGGCCACGCGCGTGGCCATTCAGGAGCACGGCGTGTCCGAGCGGCTGGTGGTCGACGCCTACCGGCTGCAGGCCATCAACGCCGAGCGCTACAAGGCCATGGCGCTGAGCTCCGAGCCCGAGGTGGGCGAGATTCTCTCGGCCGACATCCAGGCGACGGCGCAGAAGTACGACGCGCTGCTGCAGCAGGTGGGCCAGCGCCTGCAGACCGACGCCGACCGCGCACTGCTCGCGCAGGCCGACGCCGCGGCCAAGGACTTTGCGGCGGCCGTGAAAGAACTGGTGGCCGCGCGCGACTCGGGCCTGACCGAGCGCATCCGCAACGTGTATGCGCAGCGCTTCCAGCCCAGCTCGGCCGCGCTGCTGGCCGCGGTGGCCGGCCTGGCGCAGGCCCAGCGCGAGGCCATCGACGCGGCCGGCGCGCACATCGCCGAACTGAGCGCCTCGGCGCGGCTGGCGCTGGTGCTGTTCAGCGCCGCCGCCCTGCTGCTGGGCGCGGCGCTGGCCCAGTGGCTGGTGCGCAGCATCAGCCGGCCCATTCGCGCCGCCAACGAAACCGCCGAACGCGTGGCCAGCCTCGACCTGCGCCAGAACATCGAGGGCCACACGCGCGACGAGGCCGGCCAGATGCTGCTGGCGCTGGGCGCGATGCAAGGCGCGCTGCGCGAGCTGGTGCTGCGCGTGCGCGAGTCGGTGCACAACGTGCGCATGGCCGCCGGCGAAATGGCGCAGGGCAACGCAGACCTGTCGGTGCGCACCGAAGACGCCGCCACCAGCCTGCAGCAGACGGCCGCGGCACTGGAGCAGGTGATGCGCAACGTGCAGCACTCGAGCGAGGCCGCCCACCGCGCCGAACAGCTGGCCGCCACGGCGGCCGCGGTGGCGGCGCAGGGCGGCGAGGTGGTGTCGCAGGTGGTGAGCACCATGCAGGACATTCACCGCGCATCGCACGAGGTGGCGGACATCACGGGCGTGATCGACGGCATCGCGTTCCAGACGAACATCCTGGCGCTCAACGCCGCGGTCGAGGCGGCGCGCGCGGGCGACGCGGGGCGCGGCTTCGCGGTGGTGGCGTCGGAGGTGCGGATGCTGGCCACGCGCTCGGCGGCGGCGGCGCGCGAGATCAAGGCCCTGATCGACAACTCGGTGCAGCGCATCGAGGCCGGCACGGTGCTGGCCGACAGCGCGGGCCGGACCATGGGCCGCATCGTGGCGTCGATCGGCCAAGTCGCGGACACGGTGGGCGCCATCACGGCGGCCACGCAGTCGCAGATGCAGGACATCGGGCAGATCAACACCGCCGTCACCCGGCTGGACCAGATGACGCAGCAGAACTCGGCCATGGTCGAGGAATCGGCCGCCGCGTCGCAAGGGCTGCGCGAGCAGGCGCGCAACCTGGACACGCTCATCAGCCAGTTCGTGCTGCCCGACGATGCGGGCGCGCAGGCCGAGCGGGTGCCCCAACGCCACGGCCCCGGCACGGGCCCGCAGGCTCGCGCGGTGCGCCTGCGGCAAACCCCCTGGTTGCCGGCCTGAAGAGGCCCACGGACTGCCCAGAGAGAAGACTCGGGCCTTGCGCGCCTCGGTGTTGTCGAGCCCCGACGGCAGGGGCGTCGCTACACCACGCGGTGCTCGTCCACCACGAAGGCCGTGATCTCCGCCAGGAAGGTGCGCGCATGCGCCATGGTCACCTGCCCCGGCAGCGAGGCGAACGCGGCGTTCAGCGTGTCGGTGTTCTCGAACCACAGCTCGACGATGCCGTCGATCGGCAGCTCGGCGTGGCCGCAGGGCGTGCCCTTGTCGAACTCGCGCGCGGTCACCACGTTCTGCCGGTAGCCGCTCACGCCGGGCATGCGGCGCACATGGTCGGCATGCACCTTCCATTCGCGGCGAAAGTCTTCTTCGGTTTGCGCGACCGGGCGGCGCAGCAGCGAGATGCGCTTGAGCAGGCCTTCGGGCTTCGGCGGCAGCGCGATGACTTCGGTCTGCGCGACGCTCACGATGTGCAGGCCGCCCAGAAAATGCGCTTCATCGGCGCGGATGGCCGCGGCAAGCTCGCCGTGGTCGAAAGCGTCGCCGGCCTGGGCTGCCGCATCGAAGCGCAGCTGCGAGAAGCCGTCGAAGTCCCAAGGCCCGCGCGCAAAGTCGATGCCGCGCTGCAGGCGGTCGACCACCAGGTTCTGCCGGTAGGCGCGCAACGTGGGCAGTCGCGCGACCAGCGGGCCGTGGCTGTCGCGCCAGTGCTTGCGAAAGGCCTCCCCGGTCCACGCGGGTTTCTTGCGGATCAGGCCCATGCGCAGGGTCGTCGGTTCGGTCATTCGCCTGTCTCCTTGTTGCGCAGTGCCTCGGTCTCGGCCTCGGCGCGTGCGCGTGCCAGGCCCGGCGCGCGCTTGGCCAGCCATACGCCGTGGCGCACGGGCCAGCGCTCGAAGCCGGGGTCGGCGCCGAGCGCGGCGGCCGCGTGGTGCGCCCAGTAGGGGTCGAACAGCGCCTCGCGGCCCAGCGCGATCAGGTCGGCCTGCCCTGCCGCCAGCACGGCCTCGGCCTGTTGCGCATCGACGATCATTCCGACCGCCTGCGTGGGCACCTGCGCCTCGCGCCGGATGCGCTCCGAAAACGGCACCTGAAAGCCCAGCCCGCGCGGCACGGGCAAGGCGCGTGTCTCTTCGGTGAGGCCGCCCGACGAACAGTCGATCACGTCCACGCCGCAGCGCTGGAGTTCGCGCGCCAGCACCACCGAGTCGTCGAGGTTCCAGCCGTCGGGCGTGCCGTCGACCGCCGACAGCCGGCAGAACAGCGGCTTGCCCGCGGGCCAGGCTGCACGCACGCGCCGCGCGATCTGCAGCGCGAGCCGCATGCGGTTCTCGCGGCTGCCGCCGTGCGCATCGTCGCGGTGGTTGGCGTTGGGCGACAAAAAGCTGGCAACCAGGTAGCCGTGGCCGAAGTGCAGCTCGACCACGTCGAAGCCCGCCTGGTCCGCGCGCACCGTCGCATCGACGAAGTGCTGCACGACCGCGTCGATGCCCTCGGCGTCGAGCGCGCGCGGCGCCGACCAGCCGGGGCCGGCCGCCAGCGCGCTCGGGCCCAGGCGCTCCCACGGCTCTTCGTCGGCGGCCATGCGCGCATCGCCCAAGGCCGCCCCGCCCTCCCACAGCGGCTCACTGCCCGACTTGCGCCCCGCGTGCGCAAGCTGCACGCCGATGGCGCCGCCCTGCGCATGCACGAAATCGACCACGGCTTTCAGCGGCGCGATCTGGCTGTCTTTCCACAGCCCGAGGTCGGCCGTGCCGATGCGCCCGCGCGGATCGACGGCGGTGCTCTCGGTGAGGATGAGCCCCGCGCCGCCCAGCGCGAACTTGCCCAGGTGCACCATGTGCCACGGCGTGGCGTGGCCGCGCTCGGCGGCGTGCTGGCACATCGGCGAAATGACGACGCGGTTGGCGAGCGTGAGCGCGCGCAGTTGCAGGGGCCGGAACAGCAGGGGAAGGGAGTCGGACATCTTCGAAGCCATCAGGATCAGGTCGGATCAAGGATTGGGCCGGGTGCCGAGCCAAGTGCCCGTCATCACCGCGGCAAAGCCGAACAGGTGCCACCACGTCAGCGTTTCGCCGAGCAGCAATGCCGCGAAGCCCACGCCGAACACCGGCACCCAGTAAAGAAACACGGCGGTGCGCGCCACGCCGATGACGGAGATGGCGCGGTTCCAGATCAGGTTGCCCGCCGCGGTGGCGGCAATGCCCGAAAACAGCACCAGCGCCCACGGCCATGCGCCGGGAAACAGCTGCGCGGTGCCCAGCCGCGACGGCCCGAGCAGGGCGTGCACCACCAGCATGAGCGTGCCGATCACGTAGATGAACCAGCTGATCGACAGCGGATCGACCTGCCGCGCCAGCCGCTGCACGCCGACGCCGCCGACCGCGAAGCTCGCGACCGACAGCGCAAGCATCAGGTCGCCGACACCCGCGCTCGACAGGCCCGCGCCGGGGTGGCTCAGCACCACCGCGACCACACCCGCGAAGCCCAGCGCCACGCCCAGCATGCGGCGCGGCGTGAAGCGCTCGCCGAACACCAGCGCGGCCATCAGCGCCGACACCAGCGGGCTCAGCGCCATGATGAGCGCGCCGTTGGTGGCGGTGGAGCGCTGCAGCCCCTGCGCGAACAGGATCTGGTTGACGTACACCATCAGGAACGCGCAACCCGTGAGCGCCGCGAACTGCCGCGCGCCGATCGCGGGCAGGCCGCCGCGCCGCCACAGCACGACGGCGCTGAGCGCCACGCAGGCCACCGCCATGCGCAGCGCGGCGAGCGTCAGCGGCTCGAAGGACGCGGTGAGCGCCTTCACGGCCGACACGTTCACGCCCCACAGCACCATCGCCAGCAGCATCCAGCCCTGCACCGCGGCGGGCGTGGCGCCCGATGCGGGCGCAGGGCGGTTCACCTCAGCTTTCGAGGGCGTTCCACATCTCGATGTCGCGCTCCGCCGTCCAGATGCGCGGGTTCACATGGCCGGTGGCCTCGTCGTAGGCACGGGTCACGTCGAAGGGCATGCAGTGGTCGAAGATGACCCAGTGGCCATACGTGGGGCGCAGCGCGGCCACGGTTTCCTTGTAGATCACGTTCAGCGTCTTGCCTTGGGCCACGCCGTTGTTGACCAGCGTGTACACGTCGGAGATGAAGGCGCGTGTCGATGCAATGGCCTTGCGCACGTCGCTCGCGTTCTCCAGCGCGGCGCCGCGGCCGGGCACCAGCTTCTCGAAGCCGAAGCCCGCGAGACGGTCCAGCGTGGTGGGCCAGTCGCGGAAGTAGCAGTCGCCCGCGTACGCCGTGCTCTGGTATTCGACGAGGTCGCCCGCGAAGCAGATCTTCTGGTCTTCGAGGTAGGCGATGGTGTCGCCCTTGGTGTGGCCGCGGCCCACCTGCGCGATCTTCACTTCGAGCTTCTTGCCCAGCCACACGCTCAGGGTGCCGTCGAAGGTCATGGTGGGCCAGGTGAGGCCGGCGGGCACCGACTCGACGTTGCGGAACAGGCGCGGGAAGCGGCCGATTTCGCTGGCCTTGTCCTGCTCGCCGCGCTCCACGATCAGGTCGTAGGTGTCGCGGCTGGCAATGATCTGCTCGGCGCCTTCCTTGAAGTACGCCGACGCGCCCAGCACGCGCACCGCGTGGTAATGGCTCAGCAGCACGTACTTGATGGGCAGCGGCGTGACTTCGCGGATGCGGCGGATCACGTCCTGCGCCATGGCGGGCGTGGCCTGCGTGTCGACCACCATCACGGCCTCGTCGCCGATGAAGATGCCGGTGTTGGGGTCGCCTTCGGCCGTGTAGGCGTAGGCGTTTTCGGAAAGGCGGGTGAAGGAGACCTTCTTTTCTTCGAGGTCGGCCTGGCTGGCGAATTTCTTGGTGGCGGGTGCGGTCATGTGCGTGTCCTTTGAAAGTTGAATGGCAGGCGATGGGTCAGTGCGTGCCGAGGTACGCGGCCTTCACCTTGGGGTTGTCGAGCAGCTCGCGGCCGGAGCCTTCGAGCGTGATGCGGCCGGTTTCGAGCACGTAGGCGCGGTCGGCCACGCCCAGCGCCTGCTTGGCCATCTGCTCCACCAGCAGGATGGTGAGGCCCGAGCTGCGCAGCTGGCGGATGGCGTCGAAGATGTCCTTGATGATGAGCGGCGCCAGGCCCAGCGAGGGTTCGTCCAGCAGCAGCAGGCGCGGCTCGCTCATGAGCGCGCGGGCAATGGCCAGCATCTGCTGCTCGCCGCCCGACAGCGTGCCCGAGGGCTGGTGCTGGCGCTCCTTCAGGCGCGGAAAGCGCGCGAACTCGCGCTCGATGGCGCGGTCGACAAAGGCCTTGTCGCCGCGGCGCGAGTAGGCGCCGAGCATGAGGTTCTCGCGCACCGTCTGGTCGGGAAACACGCCCCGGCCTTCGGGCGACAGCGCCACGCCCAGGCCCACGCGCTGGTGCGCGGGCACGCGGGTGCAGTCGTTGCCGTCGATGAGCACGCGGCCTTCGGCCACGGGCTCCAGGCCGACGATGCTTTTCAGCAGCGTGCTCTTGCCGGCGCCGTTGGCGCCGATGATGGTGACGACCTCGCCCGCGCGCACTTCCAGGCTCACGCCCTTGACGGCCTCGATGGCGCCGTAGGAGACCTTCACCGATTCGATTTTCAACATGATGGTTTCGGTCCTTCGCTCAGGCGGGCACGGCGTGTGGGGCTTGCGGCGTTTGCGCCTGCGGCTCTTCGTCGTCGACACCCAGGTAGGCCTCGACCACGCGCGGGTTCGACTGCACTTCGGCGGGCTTGCCCTCGGCGATCTTGATGCCGTAGTCGAGCACGATCACGTGGTCCGATATCGACATCACCAGGTCCATGTGGTGCTCCACCATCAGGATCGACACGCCGCACTTGCCCACGCGCAGCAGCAGCACGCCCAGCTCGGCGGTTTCCTGCGGGTTCAGGCCGGCGGCCGGTTCGTCCAGCAGCAGCAGCTGCGGCTCGGTGGCCAGCGCGCGCGCCAGTTCCACGCGGCGCTGCAGGCCGTAGGGCAGGCTGCCGGCGGGCCAGTGCGCCAGGTGGCCGAGGTCGACCAGGTCGAGCAATTGCAATGCGCGCTCGCGCGTGGCGCGCTCCTGCCTGCCCGCCGTGGGCCATGCCAGCAGCGACGAGAGAAAGCCGTTGCTCATGCGGCTGTGCCGGCCCAGCATCACGTTGTCGAGCACCGACAGGTCGGCGAACAGCCGCAGGTTCTGGAAGGTGCGGCCCATGCCCATGCAGCAGATGGTGTGCGCAGGGCGGCCCACGATGTCCTGGCCCAGGAAACGGATGGAGCCCGCGTCGGGCGCAATCACGCCGGTGAGCATGTTGATCATGGTGCTCTTGCCCGCACCGTTGGGCCCGATGAGCGCATGGATGTGGCCGCGCTGCAGGCGGAACGACACGTCCTGCGCGGGCTTCACGCCGCCGTACGACTTGGTCACGCCCTGCACCACCAGCAGCTCGCCTTCGCCGCCGGGGCCGATCTGCCCGGGCACGCCGTGCGCGCCCGCGTCCTCGCCGCGGTGGCGCGAGCGCATGAACCACTTGTCGAACAGGCCCACCACGCCGCCCGGCATGACGTACAGCGCGAACAGCAGCAAGAAGCCGTAGAGAAAGTGCTGCGCCGACGGCCAGCGCGCCAGCAGCGCGTCGGTCAGCGTGAGCAGCACCGCGCCCACCAGCGGCCCGTACATCGAGCCCGCGCCGCCGAACAGCACCAGCAGCAGGATGAAGATCGACAGGTGGAAGGTGATGAAGTCGGAGTTGATGTACTGGTTCTGCTGCGCCACCAGCGCCCCCGCGATGCCGCAGGTGACGGCCGCGACCACGAAGGCCATGACCTTGGCGCGGTACACGCGCACGCCCACCGACGAAGACGCGATCTCGTCCGCCTGCAGCGACAGCAGCGCGCGCCCGAAGCGCCCGCCCAGCAGGTTGCGCAGCAGCAGGTGCAGGGCCGCGCACAGCACGATGCCCAGGATGACCCACTGCGTGGTGTCCAGCGGCGCGCCCTTCCAGGTGAGCGGGCGAATGCCGTAGATGCCCTGTGCGCCGCCGAACACGTCGGTCCATTCGCCCACGAGCTTTTCCACCACGATGCCGAAAGCCAGCGTGACCATGGCCAGGTACGGGCCCTTCACGCGCAGCGACGGCAGCGCGATGAGCACGCCGCACACGCCCGAGATGACGGCGGCCAGCGCGAGCGCGAGCCACGGGTTCATGTCGGTGCGCGAGGTCAGCAGCGCCACGCCGTAGGCGCCCGCCGCGAAGAGGCCCGCCTGCCCGAGCGACTTCTGCCCCGCGTAGCCGACCAGCACGTTCATGCCGGCGGCGCACAGGTAGTAGACGCACATCATGAAGGCGATGCGCAGGTAGTAGTCGTTGCCGAGCAGCGAGGCGCCGCCGCACAGGGCGGCGGCCACCAGCACCACGCCGGCGGGGTGGGCGAAGCGATTCATGCCTGTCGGGCCCGTGGTTCCCGTCGTGCCGCTCATACCTTCTCCACCGTCGAGCGGCCGAACAGGCCCGTGGGCCTGAAGGCCAGCACCAGGATGACCAGCGCGAACACCGCCACCTCGCGCCACTGCGCCTGCCACAGGTTGACCATCGACTCCAGCACGCCGAGCAGGAAGCCGCCGATGACGCAGCCGCGCGGATTGCTCAAGCCCCCGATCATCGCGCCGGAGAAGCCCTTGAGCCCCACGGTCAGCCCCATGAAGAGCGAGGCCTGCGCAATGGGCGCCAGCAGAAAGCCCGACAGCCCCGCCAGCGCCGAGCTGACGACGAAGGCGCCGATCATCATGGCGTTGGTGTTGATGCCCATCAGGCTGGCGACGTTGCCGTTCTGCGCGACCGCGCGCATGGCCTTGCCGACCATGGTGCGGTTCATGACGCGGTCGAAGCCGAACATCACGACCACCGCCACGCCCAGCGTGAGCAGCTCCTGCGGGCGCACGCCCACGCCGAACATGCGGATCACGGCGTCGCCCACGGGCGCGGGCACCACCACGGGCTTGGGGCCCCAGATGGCCAGGCCCACGCTCTGCAGGATCACGCCGAAGCCCAGCGTGCTCATGACCCAGGCCATGCCGGGGCGGCCCGCGAAGGGGCGCACGCCCAGCACATAGAGCAGCCAGCCCAGAAAGCCCATCACGCCCAGCGCCGCCACCAGCGCGAACAGCTGTGCGCCCGCGCCGGGCACGGCGTCGCCGAAGGTGGTGGAGTCGAAGGGCTTGCCCAGCACCAGGAACAGTGCGCTCATGCCGATGAACGCGCCGGCCGAGACGAACTCGCCGTGCGAAAAGTTCAGCGTCTTGGTCGTCGTGAACGTGATGCTGAAACCCAGCGCCACCAGCGCATAGGCACCGCCGACGGCGAGCCCGCTGATGAGCGCCTGCAGGAGCGCTACAACCATGGTGTGTGTCTCTTCTCGAATCTTCTTGGGGCGGCCTTACTGCTTGAAGTCGGCGGCGTTGAGGCCGCCGATCAGCGCGTCGGTGTAGGGCAGCAGCTTGCCGTCCTTCCAGCGGATCCACACCAGGTCTTTCGCGGTCAGGGCTTCGTGGTTGGTCTTGCTGAAGGGCTTGTCGTAGGTCTTCAGCACGCCCTGCACGGGCGTCTTCAGGTCTTCGAGCGCCACGCGCACGGCCGAGCCTTCGGTGCTGTTGGCCTGCTTCATGGCCTGCGCGAGGATCTGCATCGAGTCGTAGCCGTGCAGCGCGAACGAGAACGAGCCCGGGGCCTTCAGCTTGCTGCCGATGCGGTCGAACAGCTTCTGCTGCGCGGGCGTGCGGGTTTCGCTCACGGTGCGCATGAAGATCGGCTTTTCGGCCAGCGCCTTGCCGGCCGCGTCGTAGAAGGTGATGTTGTCGGCCGCCCACGAGGTGAGCGTCAGCGGGAAGTAGTTGATCTTCTCCATGCTGCGCACCAGCTGCGCGATGGGCGTGCCCTGGGCCCACACCACCACGGTGTCGACGTTGGCGGCCTTCATCTTGCTGAGCTGCGAGGTCATGTCGGTGTCGCCGACGCCGAAGCGCTCGGTGGCCGCGATCTTGATGTCCTGCAGCTTGGCGATTTCTTCCATGTCCTTCAGGCCGCCCTGGCCGTAGCCGGTGGTCTCGGCCATCAGGCCCACCACCTTGGAGGCGGCGGCGTTCTTCTTCACGTAGGCCATGAGCGCGGCGACCTGCTCGCGGTCGACCATGGACACGCGGAACATGTAGTTGTCGGCGCCCGGGCTCATGGGCTTGGTGATGTCGGTGCCCGAGCCCACGTTGCCCAGCACGGGAATCTTCTTCTGGTTGGCGATGTGCTTCCACGCCATGGCGTTGCCCGAGTTGGTGGGGCCGAACACCGCGACCACCTTCTCGTTGTCGACCAGGTCGCTCATGTTCTGGATCGACTTGGGCGGCGCCGACACGTCGTCGCGCGTGACCAGCGCCAGCTTCTTGCCGAGCACGCCGCCGGCGGCGTTGATGTCGGCAATGGCCGCTTCCATGCCCAGCACCGCGGCCTGGCCGCTCTGCGCCGAGGGCGAGGCGGACAGGTCGCCGTTGTAGCCGACCTTGATGTCCTGCGCCGCGGCACCGGCGGTGAAGGCGGCGAATGCAGCAGCTGCGAACAGCGTCTTGTACGGACGGATGGTTTTCATTTTTTGTCTCCTGAGGTTGACTGACGGGGAAGCGAAAGCGAAAGCGGACGCGCAAAGGTGCGGGCGAGCTCAGACGGCGAGAAAGCCGCCGTCCACCGGCAGCACGATGCCGGTGACGTAGCGCGACATGTCGCTGGCCAGGAAGATCACCGGGCCCACGAGGTCTTCGGTCTGGCCGACGCGGCCCATGGGAATGCGCGTCATGAACGATTCGAGGCGCGCCGGGTTCTCGCGCGTGGCGGCGGTCATGGGCGTCTCGATGACGCCGGGGGCCAGCGCATTCACGCGCACGCCGGCCGGGGCCAGCTCTTGCGCGAGCGACTGGGTGAGCATCTTGATGGCGCCCTTCGAGGGCGCGTAGCCCAGGCTGGCGGCCTGCCCCGCGTAGGCCGCGATGGAGGCGATGTTGACGATCGAGCCCTTCGTCTGCTTGAGCACCGGAATGAAGGCCAGCGTGGTGTTGAAGGTGCCGTGCACGTTCACGTCGATGGTCTTCTTCCAGTTGGCCGCGGCGTTCGGGCTGCTGGTGTTCTCGCGAATGATGATGCCGGCGTTGTTGACCAGCAGATCGACGTGGCCGATCTCCCGGGCCACGCGCTCGGCGAGCGCATGGCAGGCCTCGGGCACGGTGACGTCGAGCACGAACGACCAGGCCTCGCCGCCTTCAGCGCGCACCAACTGCGCGGTCTCGCGCACGGTGGCGTCGTTCATGTCGGTGACGACCACCCGGGCGCCGGCCTGCGCCAGGCCCAGCGCCAGGGCGCGGCCGTTGCCCTGGCCGGCACCGGTGATGAAGGCGAGACGGCCTTCGAGCAGGCGGGGGGCGACGTTTGCGGGAAAGGCCATCGGCGGCTCCTGTATCTGATGGATGTGAACGAAAAGGCGTCAGGCCTTGCGGGCCAGCGGCACGGCTTCGCGCTGTTCGACCTGCAGCTGCACCGTCGCCAGCGCTTCGGCCTGCGCGAGCTCCAGGCCCGCGACGTAGCCGAAGGTCAGCGCCGGGCCGAGCGTGATGCCCGCGCCGGGGTAGTTGCCGCCCATGACGCTGGCCGCGTCGTTGCCCACGGCGTACAGGCCCTTGATGGGTTGGCGGTCAGCGTCGAGCACGCGGGTCTTCTCGTCGGTGACCAGGCCGGCGAAGGTGCCGATGTCGCCGACCACCAGCCTGATGGCGTAGTACGGGCCGTTGTCCAGCGGCGCCACGCACGGGTTGGGCGTGACGTTGGCGTCGCCCTGGTAGCGGTTGTAGGCCTTGCTGCCCTTGCCGAAGATCGGGTCGTCGCCGGTGGCCGCGGCCTTGTTGAACTCGCTCACCGTGGCCTCGAGCACGCCGGGCGCGATTCCGATCTGCTTCGCCAGCTCGGTGATGCTCGCGCCGCGCTTCAGGTACCCGCTCTTCAGGTGGCGCCCGATGGGCAGCGGTGCCGGCGCGACGCAGCCCAAGCCGTAGTTGCGCAGCGCCTTGTGGTCGCACAGCAGCCAGGCGGTGACCTCGGGCTCGCCGTCGGTTTCACAGGCCTTGACCATCGATTGCACGAAGTCGTGGTACGAGTTGCCTTCGTTCGCAAAGCGCTTGCCCTTGGGCGTGACCGCGATCACGCCGGGCTTGGCGCGGTCGATGAAGTGGGGCATCACGCCCTGGGTGCCGTCGGGGCGCGTGGTGACCGAGGCCGGCACCCACGCGGCGGCGTGCGGAATGGTGCCGTCGACGCGGCCGCCCACGGCCTCGGCCAGCCGCAGGCCGTCGCCGGTGTTGGTGGAAGGCGAAGGCGAGTAGTGCTCCTTGCCGGTGGGCGCATGCGGGAACAGCTGCTTGCGGCGCTCCACGTCGAACGGAAAGCCGCCGCAGGCCAGCACCACGCCGCGCCTGGCCACGATGCGCATCGTCTTGCCCTCGTGCTCCACCACGGCGCCCGAAACGCCGTCGTACTCGACCACGAGCTTCTTCACGGGCGAGGAGAGCCACACGGGAATGTCCAGGTCCATGGCGGCCTTGGCCAGCCGGCCGGCCAGCGCGTTGCCGTTGGTCAGCGTCATGCCGCGGCCGTGGCCGAGCACGTCCAGGAAGTGGCGGGTCAGCCGCTTGGTGACGTACCAGAACGAGGTGGGCGACTTGAAGGCCCGCATGAAGTGTTTGATCTCGGGGCCCGAGCCCAACATCATTCCGAACACGGTGAGCTCGGGCAGCGGCGGCGCGAGCTGCTTGACGCGCGCGCCGAGCTCGCGGCCGTCGAACGGGCGCGTGACCATCGAGCGGCCGCCCGGCTGGCCGCCGGGCGCCTCGGCGTGGTAGTCGGGGAACACGGGCGGCATGTCGAACTGCACGCAGGTGTTGCGCGTGAAGAAGTCGATGGCCTTGGGCCCCATGTCGAGGAAGGCGCCGACGCGCGCCGCGTCGAAGTGCGTGGTGGTCTCGTGCCGCATGTAGGCGAGCGCGGCGCCCTCGGGCTCATGAATGCCCTGCTCCGTGGCCAGGCGCGTGCCCGGAATCCACAGCCAGCCGCCCGAGCGCGCGGTGGTGCCGCCGAAGCGCGGCTCCTTGTCGACGACCAGCACCTTCAACCCCTGCGACGCCGCCGTGATGGCGGTGGACATGCCCGACGCGCCGCTGCCGACCACCAGCACGTCGCATTCAAAAGTGTTCTGTTCCATCTGCCTGTCTTGCCTCTGTTGGTGTACGTCTTAAGTTGCGGCGGAGTGTAGGCAGCGACATTGATATGGTCAAGTCGTTTAGTTACTATCAGACGATCAGTCATCGTCGATTGATCGTGACAATATCAGTAGAAACCCTGATGGCTATACTCGCCCCCACTCTCATTCCCCACGCCGGGCGCCCCATGGAAAAGCCAAGACGTGGCATTCAGTCGATCGAAATCGGAACCCAGCTGCTGGTCGCCCTCGGGCGGCATGTGGCGCCCATGGCGCTGCGCGACCTGGGCAAGTCGGCGGGCGTTCCGGTGGGCAAGGCGCACCCGTACCTGGTCAGCTTCCTGAAGGTCGGCTTCGTCGTTCAGGACAGCGCCGGGCGCTACGAACTCGGCCCGCTGGCCCTGCAACTGGGGCTGGCCAAGCTGCAGCGGCTCGACCCGATCAAGGAAGCCTCGCCGCTCATCGAGGCGCTCGCCTCGGAAACCGAACAAAGCATTGCGGTGGCCGTCTGGGGCAACTTCGGCCCGACCGTGGTGCGGCTGGAAGAGCCCATTCATCCGCTGCACGTGAACCTGCGCACGGGCACCGTGATGTCGCTGGCCTACACGGCCACGGGGCGGCTGTTTGCCGCTTATCTGCCGCCGAAGGTGGTCGAGAAAATGATGCTCGACGACCTGGCGCGCGCGCGCCCGGCGGACGGCCGGGGCTCCACCACCGAGCTATCGCGCGCGGAAATCGAGGCGCTGCTGGCCGAGACGCGGCTGCACGGCATGTCGCGCACCCTGGGCCAGCCGATTCCGGGCATCGACGCCTTCTGCGCGCCGGTGTTCGACTCCACCAACAACCTGGTGCTGGGCATCACGGCCATGGGGCCCGAGGCGACGTTCGACCGTGAATGGGAAGGCCGCGTGGCGGCGCCGCTGAAGGCCTGCGCGCTGGAAATCTCGCGCCGCCTGGGCTTCGTGCCGACAGGCGAGCAGGCCTGAGCGCACAGCCATGTAGGCACGCGCTCACGCGCGTGGTTTGCCTTATCTTGCACGCGGCGGCCGCCGGCGAGGTGAACCTGAAGGCTCACTACTTCAGGAGACCTCGATCATGAAAAGCATCATTCTTTGGCTGTGCGGCGTGCCGTTGATCGTGATCATCGCCCTGAAGGTCTTCGGCGTTTTCTGACCCACCGGTTTTTGCTCGAACTGCAATTGCGGTTCCTCCTCACGGCGCCTCGGCGTCGTTCAGCGCCTCTTCGGAGGCGCTTTTTTTATGCCGGCGGGGGTCAGCCGTATCAGTGCGGCTCGCGGCGCAGCTGCTGCACGTCTTCATGCAGCGACTGCGCCCAGACGCGGCGCTCGCGGCCGAGCGATTCCTGCGGTTCGCCGAAGCGCACGATGGCCAGCAGCGGCGGCGCGCGCAGCGTGTTCCACAGCGAGCCGGCCAGGCTGTCGTCGTCGATGTAGCGCGGGGCCTGGCTGGTCTCGCCGGTGGAGGCGTCGGCAAAGCGCAGCGCCGCGGGCAGCACGGGCGCGCCGGAAGAAATGGCGGCCTGCAGCAGGTTGGCGTGGAACGGCAGCAGGCCGCGGCCGTCGCTGGTGGTGCCTTCGGGGAACACGCCGATCAGGTCGCCGTTGCGCAGCGCCTCGGTCATGTGGTGCACCACGCGCAGCGCGTCGCGGCGGCGCTCACGCTCGATGTAGAGCGTGCCCGAGCCGGTGGAGAGCGTGCCGATCAGCGGCCAGCCCTTGACGTCGGACTTCGACACGAAGCGCACATGGCGCGCCGCGTGGATGCAGGTGATGTCGAGCCACGACAGGTGGTTGCAGATGAGCAGCACCGGCCCCTCGGGCGGCGGCGTGCCCTGCACCTTGAGCGTGATGCCCATGATCTCGAGCATGCGCCTGGACCACGCCTGCACGCGCGCATTGCGCTCCTGCTGCGGCAGGCCGGGAAAGGCGAAGCGGATCGTCCACCACCCCGCCAGCGCATGCACCACCGCATGCAACAGGCGCCAGCAGGCTTTCAGTGAATGGACCATGGGGCGTCGTGCGTGCCTGTGGGTGGGTGGTGGGTGGGCGTGTGTCTAGCCGTGCACCACGCGCCCGGCCACCAGCGTGTGGCGCGCGCGGCCCTGCAGCGGATAGCCGGCGAACGGCGTGTGCTTGCCCTGGCTCTTGAGCGCGTCGGGCTGCACCTGCCATTCGAGTGCGGGGTCGAAGATGCACAGGTCGGCCACGCCACCCTCGGCCAGCCGGCCGATGCCGGTGCCCGCGTCGGCCGCGGCGAGCAGGCGTGCCGGCGCCGAGGTGATGACCTCGATGGCGCGCGCCACGCCGGCACCGCTGCGCTCGCCCCACTGCAGCGCCAGCGGCAGCAGCAGTTCGAGCCCGGTCGCGCCCGGCTCTGCTTCGGCGAACGGCAGGGTCTTGGCGTCGGCCTCGACCGGCGTGTGGTCGGACACCAGCGCGTCGATGGTGCCGTCGGCCAGGCCGGCAGAGAGCGCATCGCGGTCGCCCTGCTGGCGCAGCGGCGGGTTCAGGCGCGCGCGGCTGTCGAAGTAGCCGATGTCGGTGTCCACCAGATGCAGCGAGTTGATGCTGACGTCGCACGTGAGCGGCAGGCCCTGCGCCTTGGCTTCGCGCACCAGCGCCACGCCGCGGGCACTCGATATGCGGCACAGGTGCACGCGCGCGCCGGTGCTCTTCATGAGCTCGACGATGGTGAAGATGGCAATGGTTTCCGCCGACACCGGCACGCCGCCCAGGCCCAGCCGCGTGGCCAGCGGGCCGCTGGCCGCGACGCCCTTGCCCAGGTCGCGGTCCTGCGGGCGCAGCCACACGGTGTAGCCGAAGGTGCTGGCGTAAGACAGCGCGCGCTGCAGCACCTGCGTGTCGGCCAGCGGCACGTCGGCCTGGCTGAAGCCGATGCAGCCGGCCTCGGTGAGCTCGGCCATTTCGGTGAGCACGCCGCCGGCCAGGTTGCGCGTGAGCGCGCCCAGCGGGAACAGGCGCGCGCCCTGCAGCTTCTCGGCGCGGAACTTGAGCATCTCGACCAGGCCGGGCTCGTCGAGCACGGGGTCGGTGTCGGGCGGGCACACCAGGCTGGTGACGCCGCCGGCAATGGCCGCGGCCATTTCGCTCTCCAGCATTCCTTCGTGTTCGTAGCCGGGTTCGCGCAGGCGCGCGGCCAGGTCGACCAGGCCGGGGGCGACGATGCAGCCCGTGGCATCGATGGTGCGATCTGCCTTGAAGCCGGCCGGCGTGTTGCCGACGCCGACGATCTTTCCGTCGGCCAGGGCGATGTCGGCCTGCTTGTCGATGCCGGATGCGGGATCGACGACGCGGCCGTGGGTGATCAGTGTGGTTTTCATGCTTCGTTGCCCGCCACGATGCTCATTACTGCCATGCGGACCGCGATGCCGAAGGTGACCTGCGGAAGGATCACGCTCTGCTTGCCGTCGACCACGGCGGAGTCGATCTCCACGCCGCGGTTGATGGGGCCGGGGTGCATCACGATGGCATCGGGCTTGGCTAGTTGCAGCTTCTCCGGCGTGAGGCCGAAGGTCTTGAAGAACTCCTGCGAGGACGGCAGCAGCGCGCCGCTCATGCGCTCGTTCTGCAGGCGCAGCATGATGACGACGTCGCAGTCCTTGATGCCCTCTTCGAGCGTGTGGCACACGCGCACGCCCATGCCGGCCATGTCGGCGGGCACCAGCGTCTTGGGGCCGACCACGCGCACTTCGGCGCAGCCCAGCGTGGTGAGCGCATGGATGTCGGAGCGCGCCACGCGCGAATGCAGCACGTCGCCGACGATGGCGACCGTGAGGTTCGCAAAGTCTTTCTTGTAGTGGCGGATGGTGTACATGTCGAGCAGCCCCTGCGTGGGGTGCGCGTGGCGGCCGTCGCCCGCGTTCACCACGTGCACGTGCGGCGCCACGTGCTGCGCGATGAGGTAGGGCGCGCCCGACTCGCTGTGGCGCACCACGAACAGGTCGGCGGCCATGGCGCTCAGGTTGGCGATGGTGTCCAGCAGCGACTCGCCCTTGGTGGCCGAGGAGCGCGCGATGTCGAGGTTGATGACGTCGGCGCTCAGGCGCTTGGCCGCGATCTCGAAGGTGGTGCGGGTGCGCGTGCTGTTCTCGAAGAACAGGTTGAACACGCTCTTGCCGCGCAGGAGCGGCACCTTCTTCACCTCGCGGTCGCTCACGCTGGTGAAGTTGGCGGCGGTGTCCAGGATGTGCGTGACGATGTCCTTGGGCAGGCCTTCGATGGACAGCAGGTGGATCAGCTCGCCGTGCTTGTTGAGCTGCGGGTTTCGCTTGTAGAGCATCAGTTGTTGTCCTCCACTTTCAGGCTGAAGGCGCCGTCTTCGGCGCGGGCCAGGGCCAGCAGTTGGGTGTCGGGGAGCGTGAGCGTGGTGGCCGCGAAATCGGCCGCTACCGGCAGTTCGCGACCGCCGCGGTCGACCAGCACGGCCAGGCGCACGCAGGCGGGGCGGCCGAAGTCGAACAGCTCGTTGAGCACCGCGCGGATGGTGCGCCCGGTGTAGAGCACGTCGTCGAGCAGCAGCACGTCGCATCCGTTCACGTCGAAGGGCAGCGCGGTCTGCGCGCTGGCCGAGAGGCCGCGGCGCGCGAAGTCGTCGCGGTGCATGGCCGAGGAGATGACGCCGGGCACGCCGGGCAGGCCCAGGTCCTTCTGCATCCGCTCGACCAGCCAGGCACCGCCGGAGGTGATGCCGACCAGCCTGGTCTCGGGGCGCATGAGCGTCTTCACGCCGTTCAGCAACTCTTTGTAGAGGGCTTCGGCATCGGGGATCGCGGAAATGGAACTCAAGGGAGACTCCTCAAAAATTGCTCCAGGATGATGCAGGCAGAGGCGGCATCGGCATCTCGCGCGCCGGAGGACAGGGCCTCGGTGGTGCTGTAGCGCTCGTCGACCTCGAACACCTGGAGATTGAAACGCCCGCGCAACTGGCGCGCGAACTTCTGCGCGCGGCGGGTGTTCTCGTGCGGGGCGCCGTCGGGGTGGCAGGGCACGCCGATCACCAGGGCGTCGGGCTGCCATTCCTTGATGCGCGCCTCGACGTGCGCGAAGCGGGCATCGCCCTCGGCCTTGATGGTGGCCTGCGGCGTGGCGCTTTGCAGCAGCCGGTTGCCGCTGGCCACGCCGGTGCGCTTCAGGCCGAAGTCGAAGGCCAGGAAGGTCTGGAAATGGGCGGGAACGACGGCGGGGGCGGGAACGGCGGAGGCAACGGGAACGGGATCGGGCACGTCAGGCATGACCACGGCGCTCAAGCGTGCCCCGCGTCGGGCGAGAGCTTCCAGGCCTCCAGGCCCAGCAGCAGCAGCGCCCTGTCGTAGCGCTGCTCGACCGGGGTGTCGAAGATCACGGCCGGGTCGGCGCCCACGGTGAGCCAGCTGTTCTCGGCCAGTTCGGACTCCAGCTGGCCCTCGCCCCAGGCCGAATAGCCCAGCGAGACCAGCACCTTGCGCGGGCCGGCGCCGGTGGCCAGGGCCTCCAGCACGTCCTTGGAGGTGGTCATCTCGAGCCCGCCGGGAATGGTCATGGTCGAGGCGTAGACCGACTCCTCGGGCTTCTCGGCCTGCGTGAAGACCGGCTCGTGCAGCACGAAGCCGCGCTCGGTCTGCACCGGGCCGCCCTGGAAGACGGGGGCCTCGCCCAGCTCGGGGCGGGACAGGTGCAGCTCGATTTTTTCGAACAGCACCTTGAGGTTGATGTCGCTGGGTTTGTTGATCACCAGGCCGAGCGCGCCGCGCTCGCTGTGTTCGCAGAGATAGACGACGCTGCGGTTGAAAGTTTTGTCTTCCATCCCGGGCATCGCTATCAAAAAGTGATGCGTGAGGTTCATCGGGGCAGAATCGGTAGCCATATGCCTCCGATTTTACTGGCCGTCGACAAGACTTACCCCAAAGGGCTCATGTGGTTCCGCCGCGATCTGCGCGTGGACGACAACGCCGCCCTCTACCGTGCCCTTCGCGCCTGCCGCCAGGTGGTGTGCGTTTTCGTCTTCGACAAGACGATCCTGGACCTGCTGCCCAGCGCCGACCGGCGGGTCGAGTTCATCCGCGAATCGCTGGTGGCGCTCGAAGCCGAGCTGCGCGCCCTCGGCGGCGGGCTGATCGTGCGGCACGCCGTGGCGGCGCAGGAGATTCCAGCGCTGGCCCGCGAACTCGACGTGCAGGCCGTGTTCGCGAACCGCGACGACGAGCCCGATGCGCTGGAGCGCGACGCCAAGGTGTTCGGCGCGCTGGCCAATGCCGGCGTGACCTTCCACACCTACAAGGACGCCACCGTCTTCGACCGCGACGAGGTCATGACCAAGACCGGCCAGCCGTACACGGTGTTCACGCCGTACAAGCGGGCCTGGCTGGCCAAGGTCGACTCCTTCTTCCTCAAGCCGTACCCGGTGCGCAGCCACGCCGACGCGCTGGTGCCCTCCCCCCAGGCCTACGGAGAGCCGGTGCCCGCGCTGCGCGACATCGGCTTCGAGAAGACCAACCTCTCGGCGCTGGAGATTCCCACCGGCACCCAGGGCGCGGGCGCGCTGTTCGAAGATTTTTTCGAGCGCATCGACCGCTACGAAGACGCGCGCAACTTCCCGGCGGTGCGCGGGCCCAGCTACATGGGCGTTCACCTGCGCTTCGGCACGGTGTCGATACGCCAGCTGGCCAGCGTGGCGCACCAGCTCTCGCTGCAGGGCAACCCGGGCGCGGCGACCTGGCTGAGCGAGCTGATCTGGCGCGACTTCTATTTCCAGATCCTCATGCACTTTCCGCATGTGCACAAAGAGGGCGAATCGAAGAGTTTTCGCCCCGAGTACGACAAGATCCAATGGCACCACGGCAAGCACGCCGACCAGCTGTTCGAGGCCTGGTGCGAGGGCCGCACCGGCTATCCGCTGGTGGACGCGGCCATGCTGCAGATCAACCAGAGCGGCTACATGCACAACCGCCTGCGCATGGTGGTGGCAAGCTTCCTGTGCAAGGACCTGGGGCTGGACTGGCGGCGCGGCGAGGCCTACTTCGCCACGCACCTGAACGACTTCGAGCTGGCCTCCAACAACGGCGGCTGGCAATGGGCCAGCTCCAGCGGCTGCGACGCGCAGCCCTACTTCCGCATCTTCAATCCGGTGACGCAGAGCGAGCGCTTCGACCCCGAGGGCAAGTTCATCCGCCGCTACCTGCCGCAGCTGGCAGGGCTGTCGAACGCGGCCATCCATTCGCCATGGACGGCCTCGCCGGTGGAGCTGGCAGCCGCCGGCATCAAGCTGGGCGACACCTATCCGACCCCGGTGGTGGACCACCCCGAGGCCCGCGAGAAGACGCTGCAGCGCTACGGGGTGGCGCGGGCAAAAGCCGTGCAGAAGTAAGCCCGCGGAAGCCATCGCCGCAGCAATGACAAAGGGGCCTCGCGGCCCCTTTTGTCTGGTCGATGCTCGCCGGCCGGCGTCAGGCCGCGGCGGCCAGCGCCGGCTCGCTCGTGTACGCACGCACCAGTCGCAGCAGTTCCTCTTCCGAGTAAGGCTTGCCCAGGTAGTGGTTCACGCCCAGCGTGCGCGCGTAGTCGCGGTGCTTCTCGGCGATGCGCGAGGTGATCATGATGATCGGCAGCTCGGCCAGGGCCGCGTCGGCGCGGATGTTGCGGGCCAGGTCGAAGCCGTCCATGCGCGGCATCTCGATGTCCGACAGCACCACCGCCGGGCGCTCCTGCTGGAGCCGCTCGAGCGCCTGCAGGCCGTCGGCCGCGAGCGACACGCGATAGCCTTCGCGCTGCAGCAGGCGCTGCGTGACGCGGCGCACGGTGATGGAGTCGTCCACCACCAGCACCAGCGGCACCTGCGGCACCACCGGCGCCAGGGCCACCGGCGCTTGCGGCGCATCGCCCTCGGCATGGGCCGGCGCAGCGAGCGCAGCGGCCTGGCGCTCGCGCGCCAACTCGCCGTGCACCGCGGCCAGCGCCACCGGGTTGTAGATCAGCGCCACCGCGCCCGAGGCCAGCACCGAGATGCCGGCCAGGCCGGGCAGCCGCGCAAGCTGCGGGCCGAGGTTCTTCACCACGACTTCCTGGTTGCCCAGCACTTCGTCCACGTGCAGCGCCACGCGTTGCGCCGCGCTTCGCACCACGACCAGGGTGTTGCTCCTGCTGGCCACCTGTTCGCTGCGGGTGGAGTGCTGCAGCAGCGCGCCGGCCCAGTAGAACGGCACCTGTTCGCTGCCGAACGGATGGCTGTTCTGCCGGTAGGCCGACTGCAGGTCGGTGGCGTTCACACGCTGAACCAGTTCGACCAGGTTCGACGGCACGCCGATCGACACCTCGCCCGCGCGCAGCATCACCACGTGCGTCACCGCGGTGGTCAGCGGCAGCACCAGCTTGAAGGTGGTGCCCTGGCCGGCAGTGCTGTGCGTTTCGATGCGTCCGCCGATGGCCGCGATCTGCGAGCGCACCACGTCCATGCCGATGCCGCGCCCGGCCAGCTCGGACACCTGGCCGGCGGTCGAGAAGCCGGGCTTGAAGATCAGCTCGGTGGCCTCTTCGGGCGACAGTTCCTGGTCGTGGCCGAGCAGGCCCAGCGTGCGGGCACGCTCGGCAATGCGTTGGTGGTCGAGGCCGGCGCCGTCGTCGCGGAAGCTCACCGAGACGTCGTTGCCCTCATGGTGCAGCTCGATGACGATCAGGCCGCTGGCATCCTTGCCGGCCTGCTCGCGTGCCTGCGCGCTCTCGATGCCGTGCGCCACGCAGTTGCGCAGCAGGTGCTCGAAGGCGGGCGTCATGCGTTCCAGCACGCCGCGGTCCATCTCGATGGAGCCGCCGACGATGTCCAGGCGCACCTGCTTGCCGGTGTCCTTGGAGGCCTGGCGCACCACGCGGTACAGGCGGTCGGAAATGCCTTCGAACTCCACCATGCGCGTGCGCAGCAGGCCGCGCTGCAGTTCGCGCGTCTGGCGCGCCTGCACGCTCAGGTCGTCTTCCGTGGCCTGCACCGTCTTTTGCAGCGTGCGCTGCACGGTGGCCACGTCGTTCACCGACTCGGCCATCATGCGCGTGAGTTCCTGCACGCGGGTGAAGCGGTCGAACTCCAGCGGGTCGAAGCTCTGCTGCGAGTCCTTGGCTTGCGCCAGGCGGGACTGCATCTGGCTTTCGGCCTGCACTTCGATGTCGCGCAGCTGCTGGCGCAGGCGGTCCAGGTTGCCCGTGAGGTCGGCGAGCGAGCCGCGCAGCTGGCCCAGTTCGGCCTCCAGGCGCGAGCGCGTGATGATGACCTCGCCGGTCTGCGCGACCAGGCGGTCGAGCAGCTGGGTGCGGATGCGCACGGCCTGGCCGGTCGCGGTGCGCAGGGGCTGCAGCATGGCCGGCGCCGGGCGCGGTTGCAGCATGGCCGGCGCGGTGGCGTCGGTGCCGGCGGCATCGCCTGCATCGGCCGCCGGCGCAGCGGCCGTTTCGTCGTTGGCCGGTACCGGCGCGTCGTGCGCCACCTGCACCAGCTGGGCGGCCGGTACGGAAGCGGTTGCGGAGGCGACGATCTGCGCCAGCTCGACCTGCGTGGCGTCGTCCGCCTCGCGCAGCGCATCGAAGGTGGCCTGCAGGGCGTCGAGGCGCGCGAGCAGTTTCTCGATGTCGGCGCGTTCGGCGCCCTGGGAACCCAGCACTTCGATCTCGGACTCCATGCGGTGGGCGCGCTCGCCCAGACGCATGGCGCCGGCCAGCCGCGCACTGCCCTTGAGCGTGTGCAGCGTGCGCAGCACCGACGCGCGCGGCGCGCTGTCGTCGGGGTGGTGCGCCCACTGGCGCAGGGCTTCGCCCAATTGCGGCAGCAGATCGGCGGCCTCTTCCTCGAAGATCGGGAACAGGTCGATGTCGACCGCGTCGGCCAGGTCGATGGCGTCTTCGGAATCGTCCAGCGCCACGTCGGCCACGCTGTCGTGCACCACCACCTGTTGCGGCGGCCGGACTTCGGCGCGCATGGCGACTTCGGTGGGCATGGGCGCGGCGGCAATGTCGCGCAGCGCCTGCAGCGTGCCTTCGGCCGGGTCGCGCAGGAAGCCGACCGCGAACTGGTGCAGCAGGCGACGCAGCTCGTCGGCCGCGGCGACCAGCACCAGGCCCTGTTCACGCGTGCCGCTGCCTTGCATCTGCAGGTGCTGCAGCGCGGCTTCGAGCAGGCGGGCCATGCCCGACAGGCTGTGGAAACCCACGGTGGCCGAACTGCCGGCCAGCGAATGGGCCATCGCCACGGTCGAGTCGGGCAGGCGTTCGTGCGATTCGAGCGCCCACTCGCCCACGTCGGTGGCCAATTGGCGCGACCACTCGTCGGCCTCGTTGAGGTAGACGTTGTAGAGCGCGATGCCGATGCGCAGCGGGCCGATGACCTTGACCTGGTCTTCGGCGCCGGATGCCACGGCGATTTCTTGCGTGACCGGCTCGACAGGCGTGGCGGGCACGGCCGCAAGCAACGGTTCAGGCGCTTCTTCGGCGGCGAGGATCTGCGCTTCGACGGGTTCTGGCGGCACCTTGAGGATGGGCACGGCCACTTCGGCGACCGCCGGTGCGGCCTCGGGTTCGGATTCCGGCTCGGGTTCTGGCTCGATGGCCAGCAACGGTTCGGGCGCTTCGACAGGCGCTTCGTCGATCGGCTCGACGGACGCTTGCGCTTGCGCGGGCTCGTCGCCCGGCGGCTGGGCGGCCTCGGTGACTTCGGGCTCGGCGGCCTGGACCGTCAGCGACTCGGGCTCCCAGTCGAAGTCGGGCAGGGCCGTCTCGGCCGGGAGGGTCGCTTCGATGACCTCGGGCGCCGCGTCGATGAGCTCGGGCTCGGGTTCGGGCTCGGATTCCGGAACGGGCTGAACCACGGGCTGGACGGCCACGGGCTCAGAGCGCGCGGGCTTCCTTGCGTGCGCCAGGAAATCGAACTCGTCGCCGCTGGGCAGGCTGAGCAGCGGTGCAGGTTCGGTCGTCTGCTTCGAATCGAAGTCCAGGAAGTCGGTCGAGGCAAAGTCGTCGTCGGCTTCGAGGGCGGCGGGCTTCTCGGGCTCGTCCCAGGCGACGGTCTCGAACGCTTCAGGTTCTGCGGGAGCGGCCGGTGCGGCAACCGGGGCGGACGCAGGCGCGTCCTCGGTCAGCGACAGATCGGGCAGGTCTGGCAGGGTGGTGGGCAGCGGCGGCAACGAGGCCACAGGTGGCAACGAGGGCGCAGGCGCGGGCGTTTCCGCCGCGATATGGCGCGCGGCGACCGCCAGGGCCTGCGCATCGGCCAGGCGCACCGGCGGCGGCACGGGCTCGCCCGCCAGCAGCGCGTTGGCCACGCGGCTGAACTGCGAGGCCTGCCAGCCGTGGGCTTCGCCCGCAGCAATGGATTCGACCCACTGGCTGAACTCCTTCAGCGTTCTTTCGGTGCCCGACAGCAGCTCGGGCGTGGCGGCGCGCTGCTCGGCCAGCCAGGTGTTGACCACCTGTTCGAGCGACCAGGCGGCGTCGCCGAAGTCGGTGAGGCCGACCATGCGCGAGCTGCCCTTGAGCGTGTGGAAAGCGCGACGCAGGATCGTGAGTTCTTCGGTGTCGTCCGGGTAGCTGGCGAGTTCGGCAATGGCGGCCAGACCGGCCTCGACCACTTCGCGGGCTTCGTCCAGGAAGATGTTCTGCAGGTCGTCTTCTTCGAGCTCGGTGACCTCGGTGTCGGGCAGCGCCGAGGGGCCGGATATCTTGTTCGTCCAGCTGTCGGCCTTGTTGCTGAATTCCTCGATCGGCGAGACCTTGGCCTTGCGGTTGGGCGTGGCCAGCGCAGCGAGCTTCGACGCGATCTGGGCGTCGACTTCCTCGATGCTGAGCACGGCTTCGGCTGCCGGGGGCTGGCTGGGCGCGGCGCTGTCGGTGGCCGTGCTGTCGGTGGCCTGGCGGCCCATGAGCGGCTTGAGTTCGCCGGCTTGCGCGTCGAACACGAACAGGCGCTTGGCCAGCGCGGGCTGGTAGCCCAGCATGTCGATCAGGAAGCCCAGCGCGCCCAGGTTGTTGCCCAGCGCGTCGAAGCCGGCCATTTCCTCGGCGGGCGAAGTGCTGACGAGCATCGCCTCGACGTCGTCGCGCATGCGCTGCACGGTGAGCGCGGCCTGGTCGAGGCCGAGCACGGAGAACACGCCGCGCATCTGCATGAGTTGCGTGGGCACGGTGCGCAGCAGGCCCTTTTCGGCGGGCCGGCGGAAATACTGGTCGAGCGACTTCTCGAGTTCGCTCAGGTGGCTGCGCAGCTCGTCGACCACGGTGCCCATGGTCTGGCGGTCGCTCACGCGGCGGTACAGGTCTTCCATCCACGGCTCGAGCGGCTCGGAATGGCCGCCTTCGCGCACGCGTTCGATGCGCCCGGCGAGCAGCAGGGTGCGGGAGGTGAGCTGCGGGTCGCTCGGGTCGAGGTCTTCGAGCGCGGCTTCCAGGTACAGCACCGAGGTGGCGACTTCCATCGCGAGTTCGGTGCCGGGCGCCTGGCCCGAGCGCAGGGACGCTTCGACCGCGTGGGTCAGCGCCTGCACCATCGGCTGGCTCGGCGGATGCAGCTTGTGCAGCGACTCGCCCAGTTGCGCGAAGGTGTCGGCCACCTGGCGGGTGCGGGTGATGTCGCCGCCCGAGAGCGCCGACCACATTTCCTTGGCGGTCTCGATGCGCTTGCGCGCCTGTTGCAGCACCAGCGGATCGAAGCGGCCGAACTGTTCGGCGTTGTAGTCGATGTGCGGCTCGCCGGCGATACCCCAGGCGCTGCGCACGGCGCGCAGCGTGGCGGTGTCGTCGCCGTCGGCGGGCACGGCCTGCGCGCAGAAGAACAGCAGGTCCTGGCCCAGGCGGTCGGACACCACGCTGTCGCCGCGCGCGAGCGTGGCGTACTGCAGCAGCACGCGCGAAGCGGCGCGCTTGACGTAGGAATCGGGGACGATCAGGCCGGCGGCCAGGGCCTCGAAGAAGGCCGCGGCCAGGGTCCAGAAGCTGGCGACGCGGGGCAGCAGCGCACCGCGCCCGAGCCCCAGGCACAGCGCATGCAACCGCCGCGCGGCGTGCACGTCGCCGGTCTTGACGAGCTGCAGCACCTCGCGGTCCAGCCGCGAGCGCACGGACGGTTCATACGCGATCGCGGCCTGCGTCAGTGCGGGCTTGACCTCGACCCAGCGCCATGCGGTGCTCCAGAGGTCGGCCGGGTGCACACGCTCGTTGCCGACCAGTTCCAGCACGTCCCGGTACTGCGGGAACAGCGCCACCGACGACACCGACTTGCCGCCCAGCAGGGCGTTGAGGAAATCGGTGACGGCGAAGCCGGCGCGTTCGATCTTGAGCACGGCGGCGTCGGTGCAACGCTGCGGTTCGGCAATGAAGCCCTGCACCGCGAACTCGATGGCGCCGAGCACCAGCGCGGGCGAGGGGTGGCCCACCATCTGCAGCGCGCCGACGGCCTGGTGCAGTTGCAGGCGGGCCATTTGCAGCGGGCCGCTCTCGGGCTCGGCGGCGGTGCCCACGTCGCGCACGAAGCGCCGCAACGACTTGCTCACACCGTCGAGGGATTTCTGGATTTCTCCCAGCACCCAGGCCAGCGGCCCCAGGTCTTCGGTGGCCGGCAAGGTGCCGGCAAGAGGGGCCGTGGCAGGGGTTTGGATCGACACGTTGGGTGCTCGCCGTTCTTATCTATCTGAGGTCAGGCAATCTTGAAACGGGCAACGGAGCGGCGCAGTTCTTCCGCCATCTGCGAGAGCTCGCGCACCTGCTGGGCCGTGGTACGCGTGCCTTCGCCGGTCTGTTCCGTCACCGCAAAAATGTGCTGGATGTTCGCTGCCACCACGTTGGCCGAATCGGCTTCGCGGGAGGCGGATTGCGAAATCTGCTCGATCAGGTCGGCCAGGCGGCGCGACACGCGGTCAATCTCGGTCAGCGCGGTACCGGCGTTGTCGGACAGCTTGGCCCCTTCGACCACACCCTGCGTGGAGCGCTCCATGGCGCCCACCGCATCCTGGGTGTCGGTCTGAATGGCTTTCACCAGTGCGGAAATCTGGCGCGTGGCGTCGGCGGAGCGTTCGGCCAGACGCTGCACTTCTTCGGCCACCACCGAGAAGCCGCGGCCGGCTTCACCGGCGGACGCGGCCTGGATGGCGGCGTTCAGCGCCAGCACGTTGGTCTGTTCGGTAATGTCCGAGATCAGCTCGGTGATTTCGCCAATCTCTTGCGACGACTCGCCCAGGCGCTTGATGCGCTTGGAGGTTTCCTGGATCTGGTCGCGGATGGAGTTCATGCCGCCGATGGCGTTCTGCACGGCCTGCAGACCCGAGGACGCGGCTTGCAGCGACTGGCGCGCCACCGTGGCGGACTCTTGCGCCTGCGAAGACACGCCGTTGATTCGCTCGGCCATGGTCAGCACCGACTGGCCGGTTTCGCGAATCTCGCGCAGCTGTTCGGTCGAGGCGGCGAGCAGTTCGGTCGAGGTGCTTTCCACCTGCGACGTCGTCTGCGCCACGCGGGTGGCCGTGTTCTGCACGTTGCCCACCAGCAGGCGCAATTCTTCCACCGTGTAGTTCACCGAGTCGGCGATGGCGCCGGTGATGTCCTCGGTCACGGTGGCTTCCTGCGTCAGGTCGCCTTCGGCCACTGTCTGCAGTTCGTTCATCAGCCGAAGAATGGCGGCCTGGTTGGCGTTGTTCACGCGGCCGGCTTCGTCGGAGGCCTGTTCCGCCGCCAGACGTTCGCGTTCGGCGACGACGGCACGTTCGCGGCCTTCGCGCACCTGCACGAAACCGATGGCACCGGCCAGGGCCAGGGCGGCCAGCGACAGCACGAACAGCAGCACGATGGTGCCGGCGCCCAGGCCGGTGCGTGCGGAGAGCTTGTCCTGCAGGTCGCCGAGCGATTTGCGCAGGGGTTCGCTGTCGGTCAGGATCGACGCCTGCGCTTCGCGCGCGGCCACCAGGCCCTGCAGGTTGCCCAGAATGGCCGAGGCCTGCGTGCGCATCTGCTCGTAGGTCTTCAGGATGGCTTCGAGCTGCTCGCGCGTCTGCGGGTCGCGCGAGCCGGGGAAGCGCTGCTGCGCATTGCCGTCGAGCAGGCCGCGGGTGGTTTCCTGGAAGGTGTTCAGGTCCTTGCCGAGCAGGAACACGGCGTCGGGGTTCACACCCTCGACCGTGAAGAACTCGTTGGTCGACTTGCCGATGCGCTGCGTGAGCATCACCAGCTGGCCGGCGGCCGAGATTTCGGGCAGCGTGGCGTTCTGCTGCATCTTCAGCGAGGCGACGGTTTCCGTCATTTCAAGCAGCGTGGACGACTGCTGGTTGATGTCGCGCAAGGCGGCACCGACCTGCGTCAGGATCTGGCGCTGGGCCAGCACGGCCTTGGCGCTGGCATCGGCGCGGGTGACGAGAGGGTTGATCTTGTTCATCTCCTCGTCGTACTGGTTGCCCACGCGTTCGAGGCGCAGCGAGTCGTCGCCGTTGGTCAGGCCCGCCACGCGGCGGGACAGGTCGTCCGAGCTTTCCTTCACTTCGACGAACGCCGAGGCGCTGCCGACCAAGGCCTGCGAGATCGACTTGGCAAGGCGCTGCGACTGCATCAGCGACTGGCCGGTGGCCGCCACCTGCTGGGCGAGGCGTTCCGCGCGAAGAATGGCGGAGCCGGCCACCAGCAGCAGCAGCAGCACGACCACGGCCAGCAGGATGGCCAGGATGCGCTGTTGCTTCGCCGGGTTGGCACCCGCGCTGCCACCCGAGGCGGCGGGCGCGGGGTCGATCACTGCGGCCGCTGGCTCGTTGGCGGCGTTGCCGCCACCCGGCAGGTCGAGGTCGCCGAAGCTGGTGTCCGTGGGCGCGGAGGAGCTGCCCTTGCTGGCGAGGCGCACGGTTTTCTCGTCCGGCACCTGGACCGTATCGACGTTGTCGATCGACAGCGTGGAGCCGGAGCCGTCGACGCCGGCCTTGTCGTTGCCGTTGTTGGCGGGCAGTAATTTCTTGAACTTGTCGGCGATCGAGCTCACGGTCGGTCCTTCAGGTGGTTTCGGGTGCGGTGTGCCGAGGCACTACGCACCAATACTCAAAAACTGGGGTTGCTGCGAAAGCGCCTGCAGGTTGATTTCCTGCCAGCGCTCTCCTGCCGCATCGGTGTACAGATGCCCGTGCCAGGCAGGTGCGTCTGCGCCGGGGGCTTCGGAAGCCGTGAAGGCCTCCGCGCCACGCAACCCCGCCAGTCGATCGACCAGCAAAGCGCAGTTGACTTCGAGCAGCTCGTTGAATGCAACGAGCCGCGACTGGATGCGCGCCGCCTCGGTGGGGGCCTGCGTGAGCGGGCCGCCGGTGGCGAAGGCCGCCAGCTGCACCACGCCGTACAGGCCGCCGCGCAGGTTGGCCACGCCGAGGAACCAGGGTTCCGTGTAGGGCACGGGCTGGGGCGGCGTCCAGGGAAAGATTTCGCCGGCGTGTCCCAGCGGGAAGAGGTACTTGCCCTCCCCCGCCTCGACCGCCAGCCACGTGGCCGCCACGCCCGTCGTGCGAGCAGCCTGCAGGCGGCTCGCCAGCCGGGACTGGAAGGCTCTCAGAGCATCGCGATTCGCCATGGACTCGACGGTCTCTCGCTCAGACCAGCGCGCTGATCTTGGACATCAGGTCGGCCGCGTTGACCGGCTTCACGATGTAGTCGCGCGCGCCTTGGCGCATGCCCCAGACGCGGTCGGTTTCCTGGTTCTTGCTCGTGCACAGGATGATCGGAATGGCGGCGTACTTGGGGTCGCGGGCAATGGCGCGCGTGAGCTGGAAGCCGTTCTGGCCGGGCATGACGACGTCCATGAGGATCAGGTCGGGCTGCTCCTCCTCGAGGCGGCGCATGGCATCGTCGGCGTTTTCGGCGGTCTTGACGGCAAAGCCGTTCTTCTGGAGGAGGTCGGACAGGAACATCAGTTCCGTCTTGGAGTCGTCGACGACGAGGATTTTTCGAATCGGCATTACTGCGCTTCCTGTTGAACGATGCCAAACTGCTGCACGGCCTGCAGCAGCTGGTCTTTGGTGAAGGGCTTGGTCAGGTAATCCTGGGAGCCGACCATGCGGCCGCGCGCCTTGTCGAACACGCCGTCCTTGGACGACAGCATGACGACCGGCACGTTGGAAAAATGGGCGTTGCGCTTGATGATGGCGCAGGTCTGGTAGCCGTCGAGCCGCGGCATCAGGATGTCGCAGAAAATCAGATGCGGCTTGTGGTCGTTCACCTTGGAGAGCGCATCGAAGCCGTCTTCCGCGAGAAGAACCTCGTGCCCGCCCTGCTTCAGAAAAATCTCGGCACTGCGCCGGATGGTGTTGCTGTCATCGATGACAAGCACCTTGTAACCGGATCCATTCGGGCCCATAGCAAAAGCTCCTGCTCATGAGACTTGGGAGCCCGCCGCGCCGAACATCGACGCAGACCGCGTAGCTCTATCTATGCCATGCTTTCAGATTTCAACCATTTCGAAGTCTTCCTTGCGCGCACCGCACTCAGGACAGGTCCAGTTCATCGGAACATCGGCCCAGGCCGTGCCTGCCGCGATGCCGTCTTCTGGCACACCAACCGCTTCGTCATAGATCCACCCACAAATCAGGCACATCCAAGTTTTCGTGTTCATCGGAGCTTAAAGTCCTTGTTCATTAAATGCAACGAGTGTATCTATGCGTATCTCACTGGCCGACCGTAAACGTCGCGCCTATGCCACCATCCAGGGGATTCAGCACGGCGTATGACCATCTACTTACTTCCAGCAGAGAACGCCCGCAAACCGGGCGATCTTAACGACCCCTCGCAGGACGACGACGAGGTGTCCGAACGTGACCTGAATCCCCCCTGCGTGCTGGTGTTCAATGCCAGCGACCCGAGCGGCGCGGGCGGCCTGGGCGCAGACGCGCTGGCCATGGCGTCGGTGGGCGCACACGTCCTGCCCGTCGTGACAGGCGCCTATGCCCGGGACACGGCCGAGATCTTCGACCACTTTCCTTTCGACGAAGAGGCCATCGCCGAGCAGGCACGCGCCATCCTGGAGGACGTGGAGGTCCAGCTGATCAAGGTCGGCTTTGTCGGCTCCCCCGAGGCGCTGAGCACCATCGCCGAGACCGCCGCCGACTACCCCGAGGTGCCGGTGGTGGCCTACATGCCCAACCTGTCGTGGTGGGACGAGAACCTGATCGAGCCCTACCTGGACGCATTTCGCGAGCTGGTTTTGCCTCAGACAACGGTGTTGGTCGGAAACCACAGCACCCTGTGGCGCTGGCTGCTGCCGGACTGGAGCGGCGAGCGCCCGCCCGGCGCGCGCGACATCGCCAAGGCCGCCGGCGAGTTCGGCGTGCCCTATACGCTGGTGACCGGCATGGTGCTGCCCGAGCAGTTCATCGACAACGTGCTGGCCTCGCCGCAGTCGGTGATGGTCAGTGAAAAGTACGAACGGCTCGAAGCCGTCTTCGCCGGCGCCGGCGACACCCTGTCGGCCGCGCTGGCCGCGCTGCTGGCCAGCGGCACCGACCTGGTGGCCGCCACGTCCGAAGCGCTGGCCTACATGGACCGCTGCCTGGACGCGGGCTTTCGCCCCGGCATGGGCCACGTGCTGCCCGACCGGCTGTTCTGGGCCGAGCCCGAGGACGACGAAGACGAGGACGACGAACCCGATGTGCCGCAGGACTTCGCCCTGCCCCCTCACGACACCCGACACTGATACCGATGACTGACCAAAACGACATTCTTTTCGAGCGCGCCCGCGCCGTGATTCCCGGGGGCGTGAACTCGCCCGTGCGCGCCTTCAAGGCCGTGGGCGGCACGCCCCGCTTCATCAAGCGGGCGCAAGGCGCCTACTTCTGGGACGCCAACGACAAGCGCTACATCGACTACATCGGCTCCTGGGGCCCGATGATCCTGGGCCACGGCCACCCCGCGGTGGTCGAGGCGGTGCAAAAGGCAGTGCTCGAAGGCTTCTCGTACGGAGCGCCGACCGAACGCGAGATCGAACTGGCCGAAGCCATCCTCGCGCTGGTGCCGTCCATGGAGATGGTGCGGCTCGTGAGCTCCGGCACCGAGGCCGCCATGAGCGCGCTGCGCCTGGCGCGCGGTGCCACCGGGCGCAAGAGCATCATCAAGTTCGAAGGCTGCTACCACGGCCACGCCGACGCGCTGCTGGTGAAGGCCGGCTCCGGCCTCGCCACCTTCGGCAACCCGACCTCGGCCGGCGTGCCGCCCGAGGTGGTGCAGCACACGATCGTGCTCGAATACAACAACCTGCAGCAGCTCGAAGAGGCCTTCTCGCTGCACGGCAACGACATCGCCTGCCTGATGATCGAAGCCATTGCCGGCAACATGAACTTCGTGCGCGCCACGCCCGAATTCGCCAAGCGTTGCCGCGACCTTTGCACACAGCACGGCGCGCTGCTGATCTTCGACGAAGTGATGACCGGCTTTCGCGTGGGCCTGCACGGCGCGCAGGGCGTGCTGGGCGTCAAGCCCGACCTCACGGTGCTGGGCAAGGTCATCGGCGGCGGCATGCCGCTGGCGGCGTTCGGCGGCCCACGCGCCGTGATGGAGCAGCTCGCGCCGCAGGGCCCGGTCTACCAGGCCGGCACGCTGTCGGGTAACCCGGTGGCCACGGCCTGCGGCCTGGCCACGCTGAAGGAGATTGCCAAGCCCGGCTTCTACGAAGCGCTCGGCAAGAAGACGCGCTCGCTGGTCGACGGCCTGAAGGCCGCGGCGGCCGCCGAAGGCCAGCCCTTCAACGCCGACAGCGAAGGCGGCATGTTCGGCTTCTTCCTCATGAACGAGCTGCCGCAGAACTACGCGACCGTGATGACCACCGACAACGCACAGTTCAATGCGCTGTTCCACGGCCTGCTCGACCGCGGCGTCTACATCGCGCCGGCACTCTACGAAGCAGGCTTCGTGAGCGCCGCGCACAGCGAGGACGACATCGCAGCCACCATCGCGGCGGCGCGCGAGATCTTCAGCAAGCGCTGACGCGCTCCCCGCTCAGGCGGGGTCGGTCGCGGCCAACGTGCCGGCCTCGGCTTCGAGCACGTCGGCCGCGGCCCGGCACAGGTCTACAGGTCTTCCCGGAAGCGGTCGCTCACGAGTTGCACACCCGTGGGCAGCCCGTGGCGCAAGCCCATGGGCACCGACAACTCCGGCAATCCCGGGATCGCGGTGGACAGGAGCGGGCTCTGCGCATCCTCAGCCAGGGAAGTACCTGGCGCGGCCCGCCTGAACGATGTCATCGTTTTCGCGATTGCGGCATGTACATTGGCCCGGCGCTCTGCGAAGCAGGCTTCGTGAGCGCACCGCACGGGGAGGAAGATATCGCAGCCACCATAGAAGCGGCACGAGAGATTTTCAGAATGCTTAGTCCATGAACGCCCAGCGCCTGCTGCCGGTAGCGAGTGTTGCCCTTTCCGCTTTTCTCGCTCTTCTTCTACCCGGCCTGACGCTTGCGCAGTCCGCCTTCGACCCGAAGAACATCTGGGTCAACCCGGGTTTCTATTCGGCGCACTTCGACGGCGGCAAGGGCCTGGAGAACGTCAACCAGGGCTTCGGCTTCGAGTACCCGCTGAGCGACACCTACCGCGTCACGGCGGGCACCTTCCGCAACAGCGACCGCCGGCAGTCGAACTCCGTCGGGCTGTACGTGCTGCCCTTCGAGTTCTACGGCGTGAAGTTCGGCGCGGTGGTGGGCGGCTTCGACGGCTACCCCAACTACCGCAACGGCAACTGGTTTCCGGCCATCCTTCCGACGGCGGCCATCGAAGGCAGGAACTGGGGCCTGAACATCGCCTACGTGCCGACGATAAAAAACCGGCTGTACGGTGCCATCACCTTCCAGCTGAAGTACCGGTTCGGCAGCCACGAATAAGCAGGCACCGAACCGCACTTCCGTTCAATGACGGAAGTGACGCACGCCCGACAGCACCATCACCACGCCGCGCTCGTCGGCCGCGTCGATCACTTCCTGGTCGCGCATCGAGCCGCCCGGCTGGATGACGCAGCTCGCGCCCGCATCCACCACCACGTCGAGGCCGTCGCGGAACGGGAAGAAGGCGTCGCTGGCCACGGCCGTGTCCTTCAGCGACAGGCCCGCGTGCTCGGCCTTGATGCTGGCGATGCGCGCGGAGTCGAGGCGGCTCATCTGCCCGGCGCCCACGCCCATCGTCATGCCGTTGGCGCAAAACACGATCGCGTTGCTCTTCACGTACTTGGCCACCTTCCATGCGAACAGCAGGTCTTGCAGCTGCTGCGGCGTGGGCTGCTTCTTGCTGACCACCTTCAGGTCGCTGGCCGCGAGCTCGTGGTTGTCGGCGGTCTGGATCAGCAGGCCCGAGCCGACGCGCTTCACGTCCATGGCGTTGCGGCCGTTGTCCCAATCGCTTGCGCCGCCCTTGGGCAATGCGATTTCGAGCACGCGCACATTGAGCTTCGCCTTGGTGGCCTGGAACACCTCGAGCGCCTCGGGCGTGTAGCCCGGCGCCATCAGCACTTCGACGAACTGCTTGGCGATTTCTTGCGCGGTGGCGCCGTCCACCGGGCGGTTGAAGGCGATGATGCCGCCGAAGGCCGAGGTCGGGTCGGTCTTGAAGGCCTTGCCGTAGGCCTCGGCCGCGTCCTTGCCCACCGCCACGCCGCACGGATTGGCGTGCTTGACGATCACGCAGGCCGCGGACTGGGCCAGTCCGCCTTCGGCGTACGTGTCGAAGCTCTTCACGCATTCCCACGCGGCGTCCGCGTCGGCGATGTTGTTGTAGCTGAGCTCCTTGCCCTGCAATTGCCTGGCCGACACCAGCGAACCCGGCGCAGGGTACAGGTCGCGGTAGAACGCGGCCTGCTGGTGCGGGTTCTCGCCGTAGCGCAGGTCTTGAACCTTCACGAAGCGGCCGTTGCTTTGCGCCGGGAACAGCGAGCGCGTGGGCGCGGCCTGGCCGATGCTGGCGTCGAAGTCGATGGCCGAGAGGTAGTCGCTGATGGCGCCGTCGTAGTCCGCGATGCGGTTGAACGCAGCCACAGCGAACGCGAACTTGGTCTTGTCGCTGAGCTTGCCCCCGGCCTTCAGTTCCGCAAGCGCCACCGCGTACTGCGACGCGTCGGTCAGCACGCCCACGTCCTTCCAGTTCTTGGCCGCGCTGCGCACCATGGCCGGACCACCGATGTCGATGTTCTCGATGGCGTCTTCCAGCGTGCAGCCGGGTTGGGCCACGGTGGCTTCGAACGGGTACAGGTTGACCACCAGCAGGTCGATGGTGTCGATGCCGTGTTCCTTGATGGCCGCCACGTGTGCGGGCAGGTCGCGGCGCGCCAGCAGGCCGCCGTGGATCTTCGGGTGCAGCGTCTTCACGCGGCCGTCGAGCATTTCGGGAAAGCCGGTGTGGTCGGCGACTTCGGTCACCGGAAGGCCCGCATCGGCCAGCAGCCTGGCGGTGCCGCCGGTGGACAGCAGCTTGATGCCCAGCGCATGCAGCGCCTGGGCGAATTCGAGAACGCCGGTCTTGTCGGAAACGGAGATGAGTGCAGTCTGAGCCATGGATGTGCCGTGGAGTTATTTCAAAAGTTTGTGTTCGACCAGCTTCTTGCGAAGGGTGTTGCGATTCAGGCCCAACCATTGCGCGGCCTTCGACTGGTTGCCCTCGGCGCGCGTCATGACGACGTCGAGCAGGGGTTTCTCGACCACGCGCACGAGCATCTCGTACATGCCGTCGGGTTCGGTGCCGCGCAGATCGCGAAAGTAGCTGTCAAGACTGGTGCGCACGCAGTCCTCGATGTGTTTCTTGCTCATTGCTTTTCTTCTCTTCTCTCTCTCAATCGACGGCGCAAGCCGCCTCCTCTTCACCGGACAGTTCCTCGTCCGCCTCGTCTTGTACGGGCATGCGTTCCATGCGGTCCGCCAGCCCGTCGAAATAGTCGCCGACCGCGCGCAGCTGTTTGGCGCAGTCCTCGATGGTGTTCATTCGCGCGCGGAACGACTCGCCGTCGGGCAAGGTCTTCACGTACCAGCCGATGTGCTTGCGCGCGGTGCGCACGCCGCTGTAGTCGCCGTACAGCGCATAGTGCTCCACGAGGTGGTCGAGCAGCAAGCGGCGCACTTCCGCCACCAGCGGCGGTGCACGGTGCGTGCCCGTTTCCAGGAAGTGCGCGATCTCGCGGAAGATCCATGGCCGGCCTTGCGCGGCGCGCCCGATCATCACCGCGTCGGCGCCGGTGGCCGCGAGCACGTCGCGCGCCTTTTCGGGCGAACGGATGTCGCCGTTGGCCACCACCGGCACGCGCACCGCGGCCTTCACTGCCGCGATGGTGTCGTACTCGGCATGGCCCTTGTAGCCCTGCTCGCGCGTGCGGCCGTGCACGGTGAGCATCTGCACGCCGGCCGATTCGAAGTCGCGCGCCAGCTTCACCGCGTTGCGCTGGTCGTGGCTCCAGCCGGTGCGCATCTTCAGCGTGACCGGCACGTTGAAAGGCCGCGCCGCATCGACCACGGCCTGAACGATCTCCAGCGCCAGCGGCTCGTCGCGCATCAGCGCCGAACCCGCCCACTTGTTGCAGACCTTCTTGGCCGGGCAACCCATGTTGATGTCGATGATCTGCGCACCGCGCTCGATGTTGTAGACCGTGGCCTCGGCCATCATGGCCGCGTCGGTGCCGGCGATCTGCACCGCGATGGGGCCGGGCTCGCCGTCGTGGTTGGCGCGGCGCGAGGTCTTCAGCGTGCCCCAGAGCTCCTTGCGCGAGGTGACCATCTCGCTGACCGCATAGCCCGCGCCGAGTTCGCGGCACAGCATGCGGAAGGGCCGGTCCGTCACGCCGGCCATGGGCGCGACGAACAGGCGGTTTTCCAGCGTGTGGGTGCCGATCTGCAAGGTCATTTGGAAGGGGAGCGGTGCGCGTTCGGCTGCTGAAAAATGAGGCACGATTGTAGCCACGCCGCATTTCAGCGACTGAAACGATTTGCGCCCTGGGTACCCGTGTAAATACGGGTGCTTCGCGGGGCTTTCTCCGACGCGGGTGCGACGTGAGCGCTGCCTATACTGCGCGGGCTCTACCCCACCTTATGCAAGCCTGGCTCGACTCCCTCATGGCGCTGCTGGCGCTGCCGCAGTACGGTCTCTCGACGTTGTTCGTGGCCGCGTTCGTCTCTGCCACGCTGCTGCCGGTGGGCTCGGAGCCGTTTCTGTTCGGGCTGCTCAAGCTCAACCCCGACATGTTCTGGCCGGCCATCGCGGTGGCGACCGTCGGCAACACGCTGGGCGGTGCGGTCGACTGGTGGATGGGCTACGGCGCGCACAAGGTGGCGGACAAATACTCGCATTCGAAACACCATGTGCGAGTTTTGGGCTGGCTGGAGCGGCTGGGCCCGAAGGCCTGCCTGCTCAGCTGGCTGCCGCTGGTGGGCGATCCGCTGTGCGCGGTGGCGGGCTGGCTCAAGCTACCGTTCTGGCCCTGCGTGGCCTACATGGCCATCGGCAAGTTCCTGCGCTACATCACCATGACGCTGGCGCTGATGCAGATCTTCTGATCAGCTCAGCAGCCCGTAGGGGCCGCCGCGTTCGAGCGCGCGCTTGTATGCGGGACGCGCATGAATGCGCTCCAAGTACGCCATCAGCTTCGGCCGCTTCGCATCGAGCCCGCCGCGCGCCTGCGAGGCTTCCACCGGGAAGCTCATCTGGATGTCGGCGCCGCTGAACTCGTTGCCGGCAAACCATTCGCTCTTGCCGAGTTCGGCCTCCATGAAGTTCAGCTGGCCCGCGATGTTCGGGTTGATGAACGCGCCCTTGGCCTTGGCCGCGATGGCCTTGGCGATCGGCTTCGCGAAGAACGGCATCCTGGCGGTCTCGATGCGGTCGAACACCAGCTTCAGCAGCAGCGGCGACATGGCCGTGCCTTCGGCGAAGTGCAGCCAGTAGCGGTAGCGCAGCGCCTCGGGCGTGCCGGCGGCAGGCGCGAGACGGCCATTGCCGTAGCGCTCGATGACCGTCTCGACGATCGCGCCCGATTCCGCGAGCGTGAGTCCGTCGTCCGTCGTGACCACAGGCGATTTGCCCAGCGGATGCACGGCCCGCAGCGAAGCGGGCGCCAACATGGTTTGCGAATCGCGCTCGTAATGAACGATTTCGTAGGGCAGGTTCAGCTCTTCGAGCAGCCAGAGCACGCGCTGCGAGCGCGAGTTGTTGAGGTGGTGGACGGTGAGCATGGAGGGCGGGCCTTGTGGAGGAGGAATCGTGAGATTCGGGCGCGCGCAGTCTACCCAACAAACAAGCGTGGGCGCCTCCTCGAGCGCCCGCAACGGCGTTACTTCACGCCGGCCTTGCGCAGTTCTTCGGCGGTGATGCGAACCGGCTTCCCGCCACGCTGCACGACGATGGCGGTGTTGGTACGCACCGCGGCTTCGCGCGCCTGCTGCGCTGCGCGCCGGATCGCGATCAGTGAAGCGGCCAGATCCTTGTCCTTGGCTTGCACGAATTGTTCATCGGTCACGGTGTTTCTCCCCATTCAATGAGCGCCGGCTCTTCGCCGGCGTTGTCGTACAGCGCCCAGGCATCTACGGCACCGCGGTAACGTTCGTCGAAGTTTCGACGTCCCGCTTCGAAGCGCCGGCGAATTACATCCTCAGGGATGCGGTGGCCGCCCTGCCGTACACGTTCGGCCACGCGCGCAACAGCAAATTCCGCGGTCGGAAGCGCCAGAAAGAAAAGGCTCACGTGGTAGCCGGCCTTGCGCCATTCGCCGATGTGGCGCAAATAGCCCAGCCCTGACAGCGTGGTCTCGAAGGCGAAGCTCTCCCTGCGCCGAACGCATGCAGCAATCTCGTCCAGCATCAGCCGGCCAGCCTTGATCGCTTCGGCCTCCGGCGCGAAGGGCGACAGCCCCGCAGCGATGAGGTCGGCATTGATGAATCGCTGGGTCTGCGCTTCCTGCGGGAGAAAAGCGCGGGCAAAAGTGGTTTTTCCAGCGCCGTTGGGGCCCGCGATGACGACGATCTTCGGATAGCTCATCGGCGGGGCATTTCGTTCAGGATCTCAGGAGCTGAACAGGAAGTTCATCACGTCGCCATCCTTCACGACGTATTCCTTGCCTTCCGAACGCATCTTCCCCGCGTCCTTGGCGCCCTGCTCGCCCTTGAAGGCGATGTAGTCCTCGAAAGCGATGGTCTGGGCGCGGATGTAGCCCTTCTCGAAGTCGCCGTGGATCACGCCGGCGGCTTGCGGGCCGGTGTCGCCGATGTGGATGGTCCAGGCGCGCACTTCCTTCACGCCGGCGGTGAAGTAGGTCTGCAGGCCCAGCAGCTTGTAGGCCGCGCGGATCAGGCGGTTCAGGCCCGGTTCGTCCTGGCCGATTTCGGCGAGGAACATCTTCTTGTCCTCGTCGTCCATCTCGGACAGGTCGGCTTCGATCTTGGCGCAGATGGCGACCACGGGCGCGCCCTGCTTGGTGGCGTATTCGCGAAGGCGGTCGAGGTAGGGGTTGTTCTCGAAGCCGTCTTCGGCCACGTTGCCCACGAACATCGCGGGCTTGGCGGTGATCAGCGTAAAGGTCTTCACCAGCGGCTGCTCTTCCTTGGTGAAAGAAAGCGCGCGCACCGGAATGTTCTCGTTCAGCGAGGCCTGGCAACGCTCGAGCAGCGCGACGAGCTTCTGTGCTTCCTTGTCGCCCGAACGCGCGACCTTGGTGTGGCGGTGCAGTGCCTTCTCGACCGTGGCCAGGTCGGCCAGGCAAAGCTCGGTCTGGATCACTTCGATGTCCGAAATGGGGTCGACCTTGCCGGCCACGTGGATCACGTTGTCGTCGTCGAAGCAGCGCACCACGTTCACCGTGGCGTCGGTTTCGCGGATGTGCGCGAGAAACTTGTTGCCCAGGCCTTCGCCGGTGCTGGCACCGGCCACCAGGCCGGCGATGTCGACGAACTCGACGATGGCGGGCACCACACGCTCGGGCGTCACGATCTCGCTCAGAGCGGCCAGCCGCGGATCGGGCACTTCCACCACGCCCACATTGGGCTCGATGGTGCAAAACGGATAGTTTTCCGCCGCAATGCCGGCCTTGGTCAGCGCGTTGAAAAGGGTGGATTTACCGACGTTGGGCAGGCCGACGATGCCGCATTGCAAACTCATGGGGGGTCCTCTTGGGTAGCCGGGCATTTTAGGCCGTCCCGGTTCTCCCCCAGGCTGCGCGCACTTCGTGTCGCTTCTCCCACCCCCTTCCGGGGGCAGGGCGGCCGCTTCGGGCGGCCGTGCGCGGCGCCCTAACTCATGGAGAACACCGAGCGAGGGTTAAACCCGATTAGCAAACGTTTGCGCAAACGTTTTCGTTGGGTAATATCGACATCCCCGGCACAGACCGGCGTACCGCTCAACCCCCTCAGGAGACACACCATGAAGTTCACCCGTCGCACCCTGCAAAGCGCCGCCGCGCTCACCCTTCTGGGCGCCATCGCCGCCACGCCCGCCTTCGCGCAGGACAAGCCCAAGGTCGCGCTGGTCATGAAGTCGCTGGCCAATGAATTCTTCCGCACCATGGAAGACGGCGCCAAGGCGCACCAGAAGGCGCATGCCTCGGAATACACGCTTGTCGCCAACGGCATCAAGGACGAGACCGACACCGCCGCCCAGATCAAGATGGTCGAGCAGATGGTGGCGCAGAAAATCAACGCGCTGGTCATCGCGCCGGCCGATTCGAAGGCGCTGGTGCCCGTCATCAAGGCGGCCATCGACAAGGGCATCCTGGTAGTCAACATCGACAACCAGCTCGACGCCGCCGCGCTGAAGGAAAAGGGCATCCAGGTGCCCTTCGTCGGCCCCGACAACCGCACCGGCGCCAAGCTGGTGGGCGACGCACTCGCCAAGGACCTGAAGGCGGGCGACAAGGTCGGCATCATCGAAGGCGTGTCGACCACCTTCAATGCGCAGCAGCGCACCCTGGGCTATCAAGACGCCATGAAGGCCGCCGGCGTGACGGTGGTGGGCGTGCAGTCCGGCCAGTGGGAAATCGACAAGGGCAACACGGTGGCCGCCGGCATGATGCGCGAGCACCCCGACCTGAAGGCGCTGCTGGCCGGCAACGACAGCATGGCGCTGGGGGCAGTGGCTGCCGTCAAGGCCGCGGGCAAGACCGGCAAGGTGCTGGTGGTGGGCTACGACAACATCGGCGCCATCAAGCCGATGCTGGCCGACGGGCGCGTGCTCGCCACGGCCGACCAGTTCGCCGCCAAGCAGGCCGTGTTCGGCATCGAGACCGCGCTGAAGGCCATCGCCGACAAGAAGAAGCAGTCGGAAATGCCCGCTGCGGTGAAGACCGACGTGGTGCTGGTCACCAAAGACGCCAAGTAAAGCGAGAGAGCGAAGACGTTGAACGCGCCTGCCATCCAATCCGGTCCACCCGCTCCCGTGCTCTCGCTGAGTGCGCTCGGCAAGGACTACGCGGCGCCGGTGCTGGACGACGTCTCGCTCGTGCTGCACGCTGGCGAAGTGCTGGCCCTCACGGGCGAGAACGGCGCCGGCAAGAGCACGCTGTCGAAGATGGTGTGCGGCCTGGTGCAGCCCACGCGCGGGCAGATGCTGCTCGACGGCCAACCCTTCGCGCCCGCCTCGCGGCGCGACGCCGAGCGCCTGGGCGTTCGCATGGTCATGCAGGAGCTCGGCCTCGTCACCACGCTGTCGGTGGCCGAGAACCTGCTGCTCGACCGCCTGCCCCACAAGACCGGCTGGATCCGCCGCGGCAAGCTGCACGAGCTGGCCGCGCGGCAACTGGCCAAGATCGGCATGCAGAACATCGACCCGGCCACGCCCGTGGCGCGGCTGGGCATCGGCCAGCAGCAGATGGTCGAGATTGCCCGCAACCTGCAGGACGACACGCGCGTGCTGGTGCTCGACGAGCCCACCGCCATGCTCACCCCGCGCGAAACCTCGCACCTGTTCGAGCAGATCGACCTGCTGAAGGCGCGCGGCGTGGCCATCGTCTACGTGTCGCACCGGCTCGAGGAACTGCAGCGCATCGCCGACCGCGTGGCGGTGCTGCGCGACGGCCGGCTGGTCGATGTGCGCGCGATGGCCGGCGTGCGCGAATCCGAGCTGGTGCAGCGCATGGTCGGGCGCGCGGTGCACGAGCACGAAGGCCGGGCCCGCCGCACGGCCGGACCCGTGCTGCTGAGCGCGCGCGGCCTCGGCCGGGCGCAGGTGGTGCGCGATGTCGACATCGATCTGCGCGCGGGCGAAGTCATGGGCCTGGCCGGCCTGGTCGGCTCGGGCCGGACCGAACTGGTGCGCCTGCTGTTCGGCGCCGACCGCGCGGACCGCGGCGAGATCACGCTGCATGAGAAGGGCCAGCCCACGCAGCATGTGCGCAAAGGCTGGCGCTCGCCGATGCAGGCCATACGCGCCGGCATCGGCCTGGTCACCGAAGACCGTAAATCGCAGGGGCTGCTGCTGACGCAGCCGATCCGCGTCAACGCCACCTTGAGCGACCTGGGCGCCGTCTCGCGCTGCGGCTGGCTGCTGCGCGCCAAGGAGCGCGGCATGGCGCAGCGCCTGGTGGAACTGCTGCGCATTCGCTCGCGCAGCATCGAGCAACCAGTGGCCACGCTCAGCGGCGGCAACCAGCAGAAGGTGGTGTTCGCGCGCTGGCTGCACCGCGAATGCAAGGTGCTGCTGCTGGACGAGCCCACGCGTGGCGTGGACGTGGGCGCGCGCGCCGACCTCTATGCCGAACTCGACCGCATGACCGACGCCGGCCGCGCGCTGCTCATGGTGTCCAGCGACCTGCGCGAACTGATGGCCATGTGCGACCGCATCGGCGTGATGAGCGCGGGCCGGCTGGTCGCGGTGTTCGAACGCGGCGAATGGAGCGAGCAGTCGCTGCTGGCCGCCGCATTCAGCGACGCCACCGGGCGCGCCGCCGCCCCCGCCACCGCTGCTTCAGCCCCCACCGACAACGTCCAGGCCACCGCCCCCACACCATGACCGCTGCCGCTTCCCCGACTCCCGCCAAGCCTTCCGCGCAGTCCGCCCTCAAGGGCCAGCTGGGCACCTACCTGGGCCTCACGGTCGTGCTCGTCGGCATGATCGCGCTGTTCGGCTCGATGAGCGAATACTTCCTCACACGCGACACCTTCGTCTCGATCGCCAACGAGATTCCGGCGCTGGCCGTGATGGCGGTGGGCATGACCTTCGTGCTGATCATCGCGGGCATCGACCTCTCGGTTGGCTCGGTGCTGGCGCTCAGCGCGGCGGTCACCGCCGCCGCCATCCTCGAATGGAAGCTCTCGGTGCCTGTCGCCGCGGTGCTCGGCCTCGTCACCGGCCTGCTGTGCGGCACGGTCACGGGCGCGGTGTCGGTGGCCTGGCGGCTGCCGAGCTTCATCGTCTCGCTGGGCATGCTCGAAGCGGTGCGCGGCGGCGCCTACCTGGTGACCGACTCGCGCACGCAGTACGTGGGCGACGCCATCTCGGGCCTGGCCGCGCCTTGGATCGGCGGCATCTCGGCGGCCTTCGTGCTGGCGGTGGTGCTGGTGGCGGTCGGGCAGCTGGTGCTCACGCGCACGGTGTTCGGCCGGTACGTGGTGGGCATAGGCACCAACGAGGAAGCGATGCGCCTGGCGGGCGTGGACCCGCGCCCCATCCGCATCATCGTGTTCGCCGTCACCGGCCTGCTGGCCGGGCTCGCGGGGCTGATGCAGTCGGCGCGGCTCGAGGCGGCCGACCCGAATGCCGGCGTCGGCATCGAGTTGCAGGTGATCGCGGCCGTGGTCATCGGCGGCACCAGCCTCATGGGCGGGCGCGGCTCGGTGATCAACACCTTCTTCGGCGTGCTGATCATCGCGGTGCTCGAAGCCGGGCTGGCGCAAGTGGGCGCGAGCGAGCCGAGCAAACGCATCATCACGGGCGCCGTGATCGTGGTGGCCGTCATCATCGACACCCTGCGCCAGCGCCGGGCCGACCGCCGCCTGGCCTGACGACGCCCTACCCCTCACCACCCAGGAACCCGACACAGCCATGGCCACCATCAAGGACGTCGCACTGCAGGCGGAAGTCTCCGTCACCACCGTGTCGCACGTGGTCAACGACACGCGCCACGTGAGCCCCAAGGTGCGCGAGCGCGTGGAACTGGCCATTCGCGAGCTGGGCTACGTGCCCAACGCCATGGCGCGCAGCCTGAAGAGCAACACCACCTCGACGCTGGGCATGCTGATTCCCAACAGCTCGAACCCCTACTTCGCGGAGATCGTGCGCATCGTGGAAGACCGCTGCTTCGGCGCGGGCTACACGCTGGTGCTGTGCAACACCGACGACGAGCCGCAGCGCCAGAGCATGTACCTGAAGGTGCTGGCCGAGCGCCGCATTGACGGGCTGATCGTGGTGTCGACCGGCGCGGGCACCGGCACCGACGACAGCGACTCCCTGGCCAAGCAGCTGCACGGCCTGCGCATGCCGACCGTGCTGGTCGACCGCGAGATCGACGACCCGGCCTGCGACCTGGTGGAAACCGCGCACATGCAGGGCGGCCTGCTCGCGGTGCGGCACCTGCTGTCGCTGGGCCACAGGCGCATCGCCTGCATCGGCGGGCCGGTGGGCGTTATGCCGAGCGAGCAGCGCGTCGAAGGCTGGCGCATGGCGCTGGCCGAGAGCGGCGCCACCCCCGACATCGCCGATGCCGACGCGCTGCTGTGGCGCGGCGGCTTCACCAGCCAGGGCGGCTACGAGGCCATGCACGCCATTCTTCGCACCGAGCGCAAGCCCTCGGCCGTGTTCGTCTGCAACGACCTGATGGCCATCGGCGCGCTGCGCGCGGCGCATGAAAGCGGTGTGCGCGTGCCCGACGAGCTGTCGATCGTGGGCTTCGACGACATCGAACTCTCGGCCTACATGAGCCCCCCGCTCACCACCGTGGCGCAGCCCAAGGAGCGCATCGGCGCGCTGGCGGTCGACATGCTGCTCGAACGCGTGAGCGGCAAGCGGCGCGACGCGCGCAAGGTGGTGCTGCAGCCCGAGCTGCGCGTGCGCGCCTCCACGGCACGCCACGCGAGCTTTCGCGAAGCGACCGTGCCGGCGGACAACACGCCTTCCTCGTCGTCCACCTCTTCAACCTCTTCCACGCCCAGCCGAAAGTCCCGCACCCCGTGACCCCAGTGCCTTCGAAGCCTTCCTCCCGCAGCAACCCGCCGCCGCGCATCGTGGTGCTCGGCAGCCTCAACATGGACCTGGTGCTGCGCGTGCCGCACGCGCCGGCCGCGGGCGAAACCCTGCTGGGCCATTCGATCGCCACCATTCCCGGCGGCAAGGGCGCCAACCAGGCCGTGAGCTGCGCGCGCGAAGGCGCCCGGGTGCAGATGATCGGCTGCGTGGGCGACGACGCGCACGGCGCGGCCCTGCGCGACGCCTTGCGCAGCGACGGCATCGACACCACGGCGCTGCGCACGGTGGCCGGTGAGCCGACCGGCACCGCGCTGATCCTGGTGGAGGACAGCGGCCAGAACCGCATCGTGATGATTCCCGGCGCCAACGCCCACGTCGCGCTCGACGAGACCGCCCTGAAGCAGCAGGTGCAGGGCGCCGCCTTCCTGGTGACGCAGTTCGAGACGCCGATGGACCAGGTCTCGCGCGCCATCGCGGTGGCGCACGGCGCGGGCTGCAAGGTGCTGCTGAACCCGTCGCCGGTGCAGCCGATCGCGCAGCCGCTGTGGCCGCAGATCGACACGCTGGTGGTCAACGAGATCGAGGCGCACGCGCTGTGCGGCGAGTCCGCCGACACGCCGCAGCAAGCCGCGCAAGCCGGCCGGGCGCTGCGCGCCAAGGGCATCGCGCGCGTGGTCGTGACGCTGGGTGCGCGCGGCGCGGTGGCGGTCGATGCCGACGGGGCGCGCCACCATCCCGCGCCGAAAGTGCAGGCGGTCGACACCACGGCCGCCGGCGACACCTTCCTGGGCGCGCTGGCCGTGGCGCTGGGCGAAGGCCAGTCCTTCGACGAGGCCGTGCGCCTGGGCATCCGCGCCGCGGCGCTGTGCATCCAGCAGCCCGGCGCCCAACCCTCCATTCCGCGGCGCGACGCCGTGCTGCAAAGCCCCCTGCCGCCCGACTGGACCGCGCTGTGAAACGCACCGCCCTGCTGCATGCCGAACTGTCCCAGGTGATCGCCTCGCTCGGCCATGGCGACATGCTGGTGCTCGGCGACGCCGGCCTGCCCATTCCCGACGGCCCGCGCCGCATCGACCTGGCCGTGGCGCGCGGCGTGCCGCGGCTCGACGACGTGCTGACGGCCGTGCTGTCCGAGATGCAGGTCGAAGGCATCGTGGTGGCCGGCGAGGCGCTGGGCGACGCCGGGCAGTTGCCTGGCTGGTACCCGCGCTCGCTCGGCATCGCGCCGCAAGCGGTGTCGCACGAAGAATTCAAGCGCCGCAGCGCCAAGGCCCGCGCCGTGGTGCGCACGGGCGAATGCACGCCCTACGCCAACATCATCCTGATCGCCGGCGTGAGCTTCTGAGGCGCCCGCCGGGGGCGATTTACTCGAACCTGTAGTTCGCGCCCACGGCCTGCCCCACCTTGAGCGTGTACTCCACGCCCTGGATCACGATGCAGTTCATGCCGAAGGTGATGGCGCCGTCCACGCGCGGGTCCTTGCGGTAGCTGCGCAGCATGTCGCCCACTTCGGGGCTGCTCAGGGCGGTGGCCGGGTCGATGTCCGGAATCGGGCAGCGGGTGCAGGGCTTGACGGGGCGCAGCTCGGCCTCGCCTTCGCTGGTGGCGATGTGCAGCGCGTCGACGCGGTCCTCGTCGTGCGACTCCATGCCCGCGAGCACGATGTTCGGGCGAAAGCGCTCGATGCCGACAGCATCGTGGCCGGCCGCGGCGAGCCGCTCGTTCAGGTCCGCCAGCGAGCCCTCGCTGGCCACCAGCACTGGAAAGCCGTCGGCGAACTGGTTCTCCGCCTCGACGCCGCCGGTCCACTTCAGGCTCGACAGGCGCTTGTGCTCGGGGTCGAAGCGCACCAGGCGCAGCGTCTGCGGCTTGCCGGGTTCCGAGAGAAAGTCGCTGAACCATTGGGCCGCGATGTCGCCCATGTCGTAGGCCGCCACCTCGTCCTTCCACACGCGCACGCGCACCGGTTGCTCGACCCGGTCGAAGGCCAGGTGCAGCGCCAGCATGCCGGGCGCGCGCAGCACCACTTCCATGAACTTCATCTGCGGACGGACCAGCGCCATGCGCGGCAGCTGCCGCTGGGTGACGAAGTCGCCCTGGGCGTCGACCACCATCCAGGCGCGGTCGAACTCCAGGCCGGTCTCGGTCAGCAGCATTTCGGGGAGCTCGACGCCGGCACAGGACTTGACCGGGTAGATGAACAGGCGCGCGATGGTGGCTTCGAGGTCGAAAGCGGGCTGGGACACGGTGGGGGTTCCTTGGAATGCGGCGGCAATTGTCCCGCATCGTGGCAGCCGGAAGACCTTCACTGCTCCGGGGAAAGACACCGGGCATGGCCGGGCGGCCATGTTCTTACAATGATTTCATGGCCCTCCCCCCAGAAGTTTGCATTCGTGGCGCCGGCATCGTCGGCCGCACGCTGGCCCTGCTGCTCGCGCGCGAGCGTGTGCGCGTCGCGCTGGTCGTGCCCCCGGCCGCGCAGGGCAAGCAGGACATCCGCGCCTACGCGCTCAACACCGCTTCCCGCGCGCTGCTCGAATCGCTGCGTGCCTGGCCCGACGCCGTGCACGCCACGGCCGTGCGCGAAATGCTGGTGCACGGCGACGAAGGCGGCCGCGTGCAGTTCAGCGCCGCGCGCCAGAAGGTCGATGCGCTGGCGTGGATCGTCGACGTGCCCGCGCTCGAGCAGCAACTGAGCGACGCGGTGCGCTTCCAGCCCCTGATCGAGATCGTCACCGAGCCCGTGGCCGCCCCGCTCACCGTGGTGTGCGAAGGCAAGGCCAGCACCACGCGCGAGGCGCTGGGCGTGAGCTACGAGGTCACGTGCTACCCGCAGCACGCGATCGCGGCGCGCATGGAGGGCGAGCAGTCGCACGACGGCATCGCGCGCCAGTGGTTCAGCGACAAGGGCGAGGTGCTCGCGCTGCTGCCGCTGGGCGGCACGCACGGCAAGACGGTCGCGCTGGTGTGGTCGGTCGACCAGTTGCGCGCCCCGGCCCTGCTGGCCCAGGGCGACGAGGAATTCAACGCCGCCGTGACCGAGGCCAGCCACAACGCGCTCGGCCCCCTGCGGCTCACGAGCGAACGCGGCGCCTGGCCGCTGGCCCGCGCCATTGCCGACCGCTGGACCGGCGCCATGCCCGGGCAGCCGACCCGCTCCTGGGCGCTGGCCGGCGACGCCGCCCACACCGTGCACCCGCTCGCGGGCCAGGGCCTGAACCTGGGCCTGGCCGATGCGGCTGCGCTGGCCGAGGTGATCAAGAACCGCGACTACTGGCGCAGCGTGGGCGACGCGCGCCTGCTGCGCCGCTACGAGCGCGAGCGCCGCGCCGACGTGCTGCAGATGAGCCTGGCCACCGACGGGTTGCAGCAACTTTTCTCGCACAACCTGGGTCCACTTCCTGCATTGCGCAACTGGGGCATGCGCGGTTTCGACCGCACGCGCCTGGTGAAGCACTGGATCACGGCGCAAGCCATGGGCCTGAAGGCCTGACCCTCTTTTCGAATCGAACCAACGGACTTCCCCGATGACACTCGCACGCAACCTCCTTCTCGCCGCCTGCACGCTGGGCGCGGTCGTGGCCGCCACCGCCGGCGAAGCCGAGATCCGCAAGAACCTGCCCTTGCGCATTCCGCAGTTCCCGGCCATCGACGAGGTGTCGAAGGCGCCGGTGCCGGGCCTGTACGAAGTGCGCGTGAACGGCTCGCAGATCTTCTACACCGACGAGCAGGGCAACTACCTGATACAGGGCAACCTGATCGACGTGAAGACGCGCAAGAACCTCACCGAGGAGCGCGTCGAGAAGCTCACCGCCGTCGCCTTCGACCAGTTGCCGCTGAAAGACTCGATCAAGATCGTGCGCGGCAACGGCAAGCGCAAGCTGGCGGTGTTCGAAGACCCGAACTGCGGCTACTGCAAGCGCTTCGAGAAGGACATGAAGACGGTCGACAACGTCACCGTGTACCTGTTCCTGTACCCGGTGCTCGGCCCCGATTCGACCGCCAAGTCGCGCGACATCTGGTGCGCCAAGGACAAGGGCAAGGCCTGGGGCGACTGGATGGAAGCCAGCGCCAAGCCCGCCGCCGCGGCGAACAGCTGCGACGTGACGGCGCTGCAGCGCAACGTCGAGTTCGGCCGCAAGTACAACATCACCGGCACGCCCACGCTGATCTTCAGCGACGGCACGCGCACCCCCGGCGCCATTCCCGCAGAGCAGGTCGAGAAGCAACTCGCCGCCTCGTCCAGCTGATGGCGACGAAGACCGTATCGCGGCGCGCGGCCGTTGCAGCGCCCGGGGCAGGCGTGCCGCCCGGGGCGGGCGTGCACTACCGCGTCGAATGCGCCGACCTGCACGCGCACCTGTTCAGCGTCACGCTGACCATCGACGCCCCCGCCGCCCAGCAGCGCCTGACACTGCCGGTGTGGATTCCGGGCAGCTACCTGGTGCGCGAGTTCTCCAAGAACCTGCAGGGCCTGCGCGCCACGCAGGGCCGCCGCAAGCCCGCGCTGACGCAGCTGGACAAATGCAGCTGGCGGGTCGAATGCACGCCCGGCCAGCCGCTGGTGCTGCACTACCAGGTCTGCGCATACGACAACTCGGTGCGCACCGCCTGGCTCGACGCCGAGCGCGGCTTCTTCAACGGCACCAGCCTGTGCCTGCGCGTGGAGGGCCAGACCGATGCGCCGCACGCGCTGGACATCGTCGCACCCGCGCTGGCCGCCGACGCCACGCGCTGGTCTTGCGCCACCGCGCTCGTGCCGGTCAAGACCGACAGGCACGGCTTCGGCAGCTACCGGGCCGCGGGCTACGACGAACTGGCCGACAGCCCGGTCGAGCTGGGCGCCTTCTGGAGCGCCGAGTTCGAGGCCTGCGGCGTGCCGCACCGCTTCGTGATCGCGGGCGCCGCCGCCTCGTTCGACGGCGAGAAACTCATTGCCGACACCCTGGCCATCTGCGAAGCCGAAATGCGCTTCTGGCACGGCGACAAGGCCGGCAAGCGGGGCGGGCCCAAGCTGCCGATCGACCGGTACGTGTTCATGCTCAACGCGGTGGACGACGGATACGGCGGGCTCGAACACCGCCATTCCACCGCGCTCATCTGCAACCGCCGCGACCTGCCGCAGCGCGGCGCCAAGAAGCAGCCCGAGGGCTACACCGTGCTGATGGGCCTGATCAGCCACGAGTACTTTCACACCTGGAACGTCAAGCGCCTGCGGCCGGCCGAGTTCGCGCGCTACGACTACGGCGGCGAGAACTACACGCAGCTGCTGTGGTTCTTCGAGGGCTTCACCAGCTACTACGACGACCTGCTGCTGCGCCGCGCCGGGCGCATCGACGACGCCGCCTACCTGCGCCTGCTGAACAAGACGCTCAACCAGGTCATGCAGACGCCGGGCCGGCTGGTGCAGCCGGTGGCCGACGCCAGCTTCGACGCCTGGGTCAAGTACTACCGCCAGGACGAGCAGACGCCCAACAGCACGGTGAGCTACTACACCAAGGGCGCACTGGTGGCGTTGTGCTTCGACCTCACGCTGCGCCACGAAGGCAAGGGCACGCTGGACGACGTCATGCGCCACCTGTGGACGCACAGCGGCAACGGCGGCCCGATCAGCGAGGCGGACATCGCCGCCGCGCTGGAGGCAGTGGGCGGCCGCTCATACGCCGCCGAGCTGGCGCGCTGGGTGCATTCGACCGAGGAGCTTCCGCTCGCGCCGCTGCTGCGCACGCACGGCGTGGCCACGCTGGAAGACCCTTCGCAGCAGGCCCAGGTGCTCGGCCTGCGCGTGGCCGAAGCCGGCGGCAGCGTGCAGGTGAAGGTGGTGCTGCGCGGCGGCGCGGCCGAGAAGGCGGGCTTTTCCGCGAACGACGAGTGGATCGGCATCGAGCTGCCCGCCGTCGCGAAGCGGGGCCAGCAGCGCCCGGCGCAGGCCTGGCGCATCGCCAAGCTCGACGACCTGGCGCTGTACCTGGGAGATACGACGAAGTTCACGGCCATCGTGGCGCGCGACCGCAAGCTGATCAGGCTGCCGCTGGTGCTGCCGGCCGGCGTGACCACCTGGCGCCTGTTTGCGCACGACGCCACGAAGGTGGCGGGCTGGCTGAAGGGACAGGGCTAGGCGTTTTCTGCGGCGGCAGGGTGCCGCACAAAGCGCATCGGCTGCGGCTCGCCGACCAGCACGCAAGGCTTGCCGGTGCGCCGGCAGTGGTCCTGCACACGCCAGTAGGCGCCGTGGCTCACGCAGCCGGTCTGGCAGATCACGAGGTCGGCCGCGCGCAGGCTGGCTTCCAGCGCGGGGTCGTCCGCGTTGTCGCCGCCGTTGTGGTGCAGGTAGCGGCCGCCGGCAATCTCGACCAGTTGCCGTGCGAGCGACGGCGCCTCGTCTTCCTGGCCCACACACAGCACCGCCTTTTCGCGCAGGTCGGCCGGCATCTGCGGCGGCGGCGGCGCCATCACACGGCGGCGCCTGCCCGGCGACAGCAAGGTGTTCAGCCGCTTGGGCAGCGCCCCGCCCACGGCAGCGCGCACGGCCAGCTCCTCGCGCACGATGGCAATGGCCGAGTCGCGCGCCACCAGCGCGCCGCGCAGCCGGACGATCTGCGCCTCGAGCCTTTCGACCCGCGCGGCCTGCTCGACCAGCAGGCGCGAGCATCGCTCCTGCACGCGGGCATAGGCCCGCAGCAACACGGCATGTTCTTGCATCGGCAACTCCATGGCGGGCATTCTAGATGAGAATAATTCTCAACTGATGGCTGAATGCCGGTCAGTGCGAAACCGACTTGGAGAACACGTTGACCACCACGACGCCCGCGATGATCATCGCCAGCCCCGCAATGGCCGGCCCGTCGAGCTTCTGGCCGAACCACAGCCAGCCGACCAGCGAAACCAGCACGATGCCCACACCCGACCAGATCGCATAGGCGATGCCCGTTGGAATGGTGCGCAGCGTCAGCGAGAGAAAGAAGAAGGCGACCGCGTAGCCGGCCACTGCAGCCAGCGAGGGCCAGAGCTTCGAAAAACCGTCGGAGCCCTTCAGGAAACTGGTGGCGATCACTTCGGCCACGATGGCCACGAACAGGTAGGCGTAGTTGGATGTCATGGGCGCGGACTCTAGGGAAAGTCGGCGCGCGACGCCACCTGTGCGAAGGGAGTCCCTGCGGCTCAGGCAGGGCATCGCTGCGAAATTTGACGCCCTCTCGCGGCTGTGCGCACACGTGCGGCCCGCCGGCATGCTGGGTATAGTGAAGCGCGCTTTTTACCCCGTTCCACCGATCCCCAGACACCCACTCCCGGAGACACCATGAGCTACGAAAACATCGAAGTACGCACCGAAGCAGGCAAGGTCGGCATCATCACCCTCAACCGCCCCAAGGCCCTGAACGCGCTGAACGACGCGCTCATGACCGAGCTGGGCCAGGCCCTGAAGGCCTTCGACGCGGACGACGCCATCGGCTGCATCATCCTCACGGGCAGCGAGCGCGCGTTCGCCGCGGGCGCCGACATCGCCGCCATGGCCAAGTACAGCTTCATCGACACGTACAAGGGCGACTACATCACGCGCAACTGGGAAAGCATCCGCTCCATCCGCAAGCCGGTGATCGGCGCGGTGGCCGGCTTCGCACTGGGCGGCGGCTGCGAGCTGGCGATGATGTGCGACTTCATCATCGCGGCCGACAACGCCAAGTTCGGCCAGCCCGAAATCAAGATCGGCGTGATTCCCGGCGCCGGCGGCACGCAGCGCCTGCCGCGCGCGGTGGGCAAGAGCAAGGCCATGGACATGGTGCTCACCGCCCGCATGATGGACGCCGCCGAAGCCGAGCGCGCCGGCCTCGTGAGCCGCGTGGTGCCGTTCGAGAAGCTCGCCGACGAGGCGCTGGGCGCGGCGCTGATCATCTGCGGCTACTCGCAGGTGTCGGTGATGGCGGCCAAGGAGTCGGTCAACCGCGCCTTCGAGAGCGGCCTGAGCGACGGCGTGATGTTCGAGCGCCGGCTGTTCCACGCGCTGTTCGCCACCCTCGACCAGAAGGAAGGCATGGACGCCTTCCTGAACAAGCGCGCACCGGACTTCAAGAACGCCTGATCGAAGCGTCGGACGGCGCGTCGTTCAGCGCGTCAGTACCGATCTCAATGCATCGAGCGCCTGGGCGGGCGGCGTGCCGACCCGCGCGGCGCCGCCGGGCTGCGGCGTCCAGCGCACCTGGTCTCCGGCGATCTCGAGCACGGCGATGAGTGCGTCGCCTCGGTAGAGCGCCAGGCGCGCCTCGACCGGTGCGTCCATCGATGCGCCGGGTGCCGTGGCTGAACGCGCCACCGCGCCCACCAGTGCGGGCAACCCTTCGACATCACCACGTTCGCGACGCACCTCGGCGCCCGAGCGTGTGAAGCTCAACGACGTCCATCGCTCCAGTGCGGCGAACGGCGGCGCAGCGGCGCGGGACGGCGCGGCCTTGGCGGCTGCGCGCGGCGCGGCGTCGCGCAAGGCACCGGTGGCATCCGCATCGGCGCCGCCCCGGGCGAGGGCCGAAGCATCCTGCGACGGGCGCGAGAGCGGCGCAGCAGCGATGGCAGGCGGCGGCGCGACGGATGCAGCGGGCGCGGGCGGCGCGAAGGCGCGGCGGCGTTCGCTTTCCACGCGCTCCTCACGACGTTCGTCTTGTGCAGGTGCGGACACGGAGGGCTCGGCCACGACGGGGGGGGGCGCAGAAGGCGCGACAGGTGCCGGTACGACGGGCGCCGGAGCCGCCTGTTTGCGCGCCGGCTGGGCACGAGCGGTTTCCTTGGCGGAAGATGAATCACGCAGCACGTCGGCGCGCTGTTCGGCCGCGGGCGCAGCCTGGGCCGGAGCGGCCGGCGCCTGCTGTGCCTCCACCGGCGGCGGCGGCACGGGTTCGGGCGTGACAGGTGCTACAGGTACCGCAGGTGCTTTGGCCGCGGGCGCCGCGGCCCCGCCGACACGCGCCTCGCCATCGAGCCGCGCATCGGGCACGGGCTCGCTGCGCCACATCACCGTGACGAACGCGGCCACCAGCACCGTGGCGAAGGCCGCATTCCACGGCATGCGCGAACGCGGCGCTCCATCGCCGCCGAACAGGCGACGCCACCACGGCGCCGCACGCGCGCTGTTGGCGGCGGCGCCCGTTGCCGAGACCGGTGCCGCGGCCAGGTTGTGCGCCATCTTCAGGATCGCGTCGCGCGTGCGCGGGTGCGGCGCCGCATCGCGGTCGGGGGCGTGGTCGAGCGCGCGGCGCAAGGCCGGGTCGCGCAGGTCGCCGTCTTCGTCGAACCCGGTGCGGTTGCCGCTCATGCCCGTTGCTCCAGCACCGACAGGTAGCGCGCCATGCAGCCGCGCAGTTTCTGCAACCCGTAGCGCAGCCGGCTGCGCACGGTCTCGAAGCCGATCTCCAGGCTCGCGGCCAGCGCCTCGACGGTCAGCCCGTCTTCATGGTGCAGCAGGAAGGCCGCGCGCTGGTCGGCCGGCAGTTCGTCGAGGCAGGCCAGCAGGCGGCGGCCGGCGGCGCGCCAGAACGCGAGCTCTTCGGCCGACGGGTGCGCGGCCGCATCGAGCGCGCCACGCACGCCGCGCTCCAGCGTGGGCACGGCGTCGCCGTCGTCGTCCGCATGCGCGTCGAGCGTCACTTCGCGCCCGCTCACGCGCAGGCGGTCCATGGCCAGGTTGTGGGCGATGGTGAAGGCCCAGGTGCGCCAGGTCGCGCCCTGCGGCGAGAAGCTCTCGCGCGCCGAGATGATGCGCACCCAGGTGTCCTGGAACACCTCGTCGGCCTGCGCCACGAGCCGCGCACCCAGCAGCCGCTTGACGAAGCGGAACAGCCCGCCTTCGTGGCGCGCGTAGAGCACGTCGAACGCGGCGGCGTCGCCTTGCGCGTAGGCCAGCATCAGCTGGTCGTCGGGCATGGCCTGGCGCTCGGGGGCGTTGTTGGCGGAAGGGGCGCGGAAAAGCGCGGACATCGAGGGATTCTCACCCGGGCTTGTACGGGCGGCCGAAGGCATCGGGGTTCGGGCGGGCAAAAAAAGATGACACGGGTCTAACCCCGTTGCCGATGGGCCGCCGTATCAGCCTGCATCCAACCACCCGGAGTCCTTCCATGACCCAGCCTTTCGCTCCCCGATTTCGCCGCCCGCTCGTCGTGCTGCTGTGCGCCCAGCTGCTGCTCACGGCCTGCGGTGCCACCGAGCCCCTCGCGGTTTCGACCGCTCCCTCCGGCGTGCGGTGGCCAACGCCAGCGCCAGACAGCCGCGTGCAGGTGACGCAGGCCGTGCCGAACTTCGAGGCGCCGTCCGCCACGAACTGCGCGCGGCCGATCCAGACGCACGAGACGCCGGGCCTGCCGCGCGCCGCGCGGCTTGAAAGAAGCGAAAGCCGCGAAAGACGGGCGCTCGCCGATGAGGCGCCCGCGCCGCATGCATTGCGCAAGTCGTCGCCTTCGGCGGCCTACACCGGCGCCCGCGGCGAATTGCCTGCGTCCGTGGCGCCCGCCGCGCCGATCGCCGAAGCTGGGCCCGCCGCCGTCGCCTTGCCCGCTCCTGCCTCCCCTGCCGCGCCGCGCATCGCCCTCCAACCGCCGGCCCAGGCCCCGCGCACTGCCAACGAACCCGTCACCGCCGGCATGGTCGACGACAACGCCGACTTCGGCGAGTACCTCGCCTTTCGCAACCGCACGCAGGTCGTGCACCGCGAGCGCGACATCAGCGCGCGCTACCTGCTGCAGGTGCGCGACGCGCGCGGCGCGGTCGTGCCCGACGCCGAAGTGGCCGTGCAGGCTGCGAGCGGCGCCGCCATGTGGGCCCGCACCGATGCGGGCGGGCGGGCCTGGCTGCATCCCAACGCCTTCGACACCGCGCGCAGCCCGGTGTACGAAGTCACCGTGCGCAAGAACGGCCGCCAGAGCACCGCCTTTTTGCAGCGCGGCCAGAAGAACGCGCTCGACGTGGTGCTCGAACAGCCCGGCGCCCTGCCGAAGCGCGCGCAGCTCGACCTGGTCTTTCTCATCGACGCCACCGGCTCCATGGACGACGAGATCGCCCGGCTCAAGACCACGCTGCGCACCATCGCCGACCAGGTCGCGCGCCTGCCGAGCCGCCCCGACACCTGCTTCGGCCTGGTGGCGTACCGCGACCGCAACGACGACTTCCTGGTGCGCCGCCACGACTTCACCAACGACCTCGACGCCTTCCAGGGCGTGCTCGACAAGCTGCAGGCCGCGGGCGGCGGCGACTACCCCGAGGCCATGAACGAGGCGTTGAACGAAACCGTCCACCAACTCAGCTGGCGCGGCAACGGCACCACCCGCCTCGTGGTGCTGCTGGCCGACGCGCCGCCGCACCTGGACTACGGCGGCCCCCAGTACGACGACGACATGGTGGCCGCGCTGGGCAAGGGCATCAAGGTGCTGGGCGTGGGTGCGTCGGGGCTCGACAGGCAGGGCGAATACATCCAGCGGCAGATTGCACAGTACACCGGCGGACGCTTCGTTTTCCTGACGTACAAGGAGGCGGCGAACCCTGCGAGCGGCCCCGGAACGCAGACCGCGCACGACGTCGGCAACTACTCGCTGCAGACGCTGGACACGCTGATCGTGCGCCTGGTTTCCGAGGAATTGGGCAAGTTGCCCGCGGGTGGTTGAAATGAGCCCGAATGCTGGGCTATAATTTTGGGCTTGGTGCTGAACAGCACCGAACGGCTCTTTAGCTCAGTCGGTTAGAGCGATGGAATCATAATCCACAGGTCCGCGGTTCGAATCCGTGAAGAGCCACCAACAATAAAAGCCTTGCAGGTCAACGACTTGCAAGGCTTTTTTCATTGCCGGACGGCCGCTGGCCGATAATCCGCGCCGATGCCCCCACACGCCGCACCAAACCCCACAGCGCCCCATGCCGGCCTGCGGCGTCCGGGTGCGAGCCTGATCCGTTGGGTCTTGCTGTGGTTCGCGCTGTCGCTCGGCGCGGCCATCGCCTCGCCGGTGGTGCATCCGCAGACCCTGGAACTGGTGTGCTCGGCCTCCGGCTCGGTCAAGGCCGTCGTGCACACCGACGACGGCGCGCAAGAGCTGGGCGCCGGCCACATGGACTGCCCGTTGTGCGTGCTCGCAGGCGCCCCGCCCGCGACGCCCACCGTCACGCTGCCCACGCCCCTGCCGCTGTCCCACGCGGTGCAGCCGATTCCGTCCGCGCGCATCGCCGCGGCCACCGCGGCGCCCATGCCGGCGCGCGGACCTCCTTCGCTCTCCTGACGCTTCTTCGGTTCGTGCGCATGCGATGCGGCCTCGGGGCGAGGCGCATCGCGCGCGCTCCTGTCATGCGACGGCGCCCGCAGCGGTGCCGCAAAGAGAGTTTTCCTTCAATGACCCCCACACCCCACTCCACGCGGCGCCGTTGGCTGCTGGCCGGCGGCGGCCTCGCCGCGCTCACCCTCGCAGCCTGCGACAAGGTGCTGCCCGCCAGCTACAACGGCGTCGACATCACCGGCGCCAGCTACGCGCAGGACTTCCGCCTGACCGACCCCGATGGCCGCGAGCGCACGCTCGCCGACTTCAAGGGCAAGGCCGTGATGATGTTCTTCGGCTTCACCCAATGTCCCGACGTGTGCCCCACCGCGCTCGTGCGCGCGGCCGAGATCAAGCGGCTGCTCGGCGCGGACGGTGAGCGCCTGCAGGTGATCTTCGTCACCGTCGACCCCGAGCGCGACCTGCCCGTGGTGCTCAAGGCCTACACCCAGGCCTTCGACGCGAGCTTCATCGGCCTGTACGGCGACCTGCAAAGAACCGCGGAGACCGCCAAGGCCTTCAAGGTCTTCTACAAGAAAGTGCCCACCGGCTCGTCGTACACCATGGACCACTCGGCCTTCAGCTACGTGTTCGACCCGAAGGGAAAAATCCGCCTCGTGCTGCGCCACGAGCAGAGCGCGCAAGAGTGCGCGCAAGACCTTCGCCAGATCCTCGAGGCCGCATCGGCCTGACCTTCATTTCAAAACCAAGGAGCCTCCTTCATGAAACCCATCACACGCATCCTCATCGCTTCGGCCGCCCTGCTCGCTGCCAATGCCCACGCCCAGGTCACCGTCAAGGACGCCTGGGTGCGCGCCACCGTGCCGCAGCAAAAGGCCACCGGCGCGTTCATGCAGATCAGTGCCGCGAAAGACACGCGGCTGGTGTCGGCCAGCTCGAGCGTCACGCCCCTCGTCGAAGTGCACGAGATGGCCATGCAGGACAACGTGATGCGCATGCGGCAGATTCCCGCGCTCGACGTGCCCGCCGGCAAGGCCGTCGAGCTCAAGCCCGGCGGCTATCACGTGATGCTGCTCGACCTCAAGCAGCAGGTGAAGGAAGGCGACACCGTGCCGCTCACGCTGGTGTTCGAAGGCAAGGACGGCAAGCGCGAAACCGTCGAGGTGAAGGCGCCGGTGCGCGCGCTCAATGCGTCCGCGCAGCCGGCGACCGGGCACGGCGAGCACAAGCACTGAGCCGGCGACGCCAAGGACCCACCCGCTGGCCATGACCGAGAGGTCACAAGACCATGCGAATGAAGCACTGAAAGCGTGCAAAGGTACCTGGATATACCCAGTTCTGGGGATAGCGGTGAATCAATTTGCCTACAAAATAGGCAATTGATAACAAATATACACAATTCACGCCTACTCGGCAGCCGCCCCTTGCGGGGTGGTTTCGACCAGGCGCATGGGTTGTCCGGGGGAGGAGCGGGCGGTCTCGTGGATGGAGGCCTTGCTTCGGCTGGGCGGCTCAGAGCGGGATCGACGCAGAGTGGAGGCGCAGACAGGGATCTCAGGTGCCGCTTACTTACCTTCTCCGTTTGGAGCATGTCCGCTTGCCCATGCACGTGACCGACGCGCAAGACGTCAGGCGCGTGTCCGTGCTGAAAGCGACCGGCCTCATCGAGGCCGCCATCGACCCCGCGTTCGACCCGGGGGGCAACTACCGGCTCGCGCAGGCGGCGCTGATCATCTGCATCACCGACGACGGGCATACCGAGATCGAGAAGATGCGCGCAGGTCGCAGCGAAGCACCGACGCAGACGATCGACAACAAGAGCATGGAGCCGCTCGACTACCTGCGCCGCATCAAAGGCGCGGCGTTCCCGCTTCGCGTGGAAGACCACGAGGAGATCAACTGCGTCGAGGCATTGAAGCAGGCCGGCTATGTCGATGCGTCGATCAGCGCCGCGTTGATCTGGAAGGGGAGCGGCACGCCGCAGGAACTGGCGATCGTGAAGCGCATCACGCCGCTGGGGCGCGCGCAACTGGGGCGGGGCAAATAGTTCGGGCACTGCGCTTCGATGTCGGCTGCAACTTGTCGATCAACGCAACCGGAAGCCGCCAGCGCACTAACACGCTTTCTTGCATTCCTCACGCCGCGATAACCGTCTTTTCGACCCTTGCCGGGGTACTGCCTATTCAACAGGCAACGTGGTGGAAACCCACGCCAGCCGTGGCTTCGCCGGCTCGCCTCCCCGCACAACCCACAGAGTTGTCCACAGAAAAATCGAACAAGTCATTGAACTGTCAAAGAGACGTCGCAGCCACGTAACCCTTGAACTGCTCGCGCAACTTCGTCTTCAGCAACTTGCCGGTGGCTGTATGCGGCAGGCTGTCGACGAAAGCCACGTCGTCGGGCAGCCACCACTTCGCCACGCGCGCTGAAAGAAAAGCGAGCAGTTCCTCGCGCGTCACTTCGGCGCCCGCACGCTTCACCACGATGAGCAGCGGCCGCTCCTGCCACTTCGGATGCGCGATGCCGATCACCGCCGCCTCGGCCACCGCCGGGTGCGCGCTCGCGGCGTTCTCCAGGTCGATGGAAGAAATCCATTCGCCGCCCGACTTGATCACGTCCTTCGCGCGGTCGACCAGCTGCACATAGCCGTCCTCGTCGATGTTGGCGACGTCGCCGGTCGGAAAAAACCCCTCTGCGTCGAGCACCGAGCCGCCCTCGCCCTTGAAGTAGCCGCTCGCGATCCAGGGCCCGCGCACGTGCAAGTGGCCGAAGGCCTTGCCGTCGTGCGGCAGGCGCTGGCCGTCCTCGCCGACGATCTTCAGCGCCACGCCCCACACGCCGCGGCCCTGGCGCATCTTCACGCGCAGTTGCTCTTCCTTCGGCATCGACAGGTGCTTGGGCAGCAGGTTGCCGATCACGCCGATGGGGCTGGTCTCGGTCATGCCCCAGCCCTGCACGAAGTCGGCGCCGAAGTCGCGCTCGAAGCGCTCGATCATGCTGCGCGGCGTGGCCGCGCCGCCCACGCCGATGCGCTTCAGGCCGATGGCACGCGTGTCGATCTCGGGGTGCGCATCGAAATACTGGAACAGCATCAGCCAGATGGTGGGCACCGCCTGCGAGAAGCCGACCTTCTCATCGCGCATCAGCTCGTACAGGCTCTGGCCGTCCATGTGCGGGCCGGGCATGACCAGCTTGGCGCCGGCCATGGCCGCCGCATACGGCATGCCCCATGCATTGGCGTGGAACATGGGCACGGCGAGCAACAGCGTCATCTGCGAGTTGACGCCGAAGGTGTCGGGCGCGCATTCCATCAGCGAGTGCAGCACGGTCGAGCGGTGCGAATACAGCACGCCCTTCGGGTTGCCGGTGGTGCCCGAGGTGTAGCAAAGCGAGGAGGCCGTGCGCTCGTCGAATTCGGGCCACGCGTACATCTCGCTCTGCGTGCCCACCAGTTCGTCGTAGCACAGCAGGTTGGGCACGTTGATGGCGGGCATGTGCGCGCGGTCGGTCATGGCGATGAAGGCGCGCACCGTCTTCAGCTGCGGCGCGAGCTTCTCGACCAGGGGTGCGAAATTGGCGTCGAAGAACAGCACCTTGTCTTCGGCGTGGTTGACGATGTAGTCGATCTGCTCCGGAAAGAGCCGCGGGTTCACGGTGTGCAGCACCGCGCCCGCACCAGAGACACCGAAGTACAGCGCCAGGTGGCGCCAGGTGTTCCATGCGAGCGTGCCCACGCGGTCGCCGGGCTGGATGTCGAGCGCCTTCATCGCGTGGGCCACCTGTTTGGCGCGGCGCTGTATCTCGCCGTAGTTTGTGCGGTGCAGCGGGCCTTCGACGGAGCGGCCCACGACCTCGGCGTGCGGGTGGAAGGTGGCCGCATGGTCGATGAGCGACGAAATCAGCAGCGGGCGGTCTTGCATCAATCCAAACATGGCCTGTCTCCTTTTTTGGGCGCGAAACGCGCTGCATCGTAGGCAGCGGCCGCCGCGCGCCGCATCGTCGGAACGGACGATTGAGCGCGGTCGAACGCGTGAAGGGAACGAAACCTGCTTGCCGCACTGAAAACCCGAGGCGTCCATGCTCATTGCCCACATCTCCGACCCCCATGTCCGCCCCGCCGGTCAGCTCTACCAGGGCGTGGCCGATTCGAACCGCATGTTCGAAGACGCCATCGACCACCTGCACGCGCTCGACCACCGGCCCGACCTGGTGCTGCTCACGGGCGACCTGGTCGACGAAGGCCGGCCCGCCGAATACGCGCAGGTGCGGCGCCTGCTGGCGAAGCTGACCCTTCCCTACCTCGTGATTCCCGGCAACCACGACCACCGCGAGAACTTTCGCGCGGCCTTCGCGGACCACGCGTACCTGCCGGGCGAAGGCGCGCTGCACTACTGCATCGACGATTACCCGGTGCGCATCGTGGCGCTCGATTCCTGCGTGCCGGGGCTTCACCATGGCGATGTCGATGCGCAAGGGCTCGCGTGGCTGCAGCGCACGCTGGAGGCCGACCGCGCGAAGCCCACGCTGCTGATGCTGCACCACCCGCCGTTCGTCAGCGGCATTCCGTACATGGACACCTACCGCTACATGAACCCCGCGCCGCTTGCGGCCGTGCTGCGCGCGTTCGACAACATCGAACTGGTGCTGTGCGGCCATGTGCACCGCACGATGCTGCGGCGCTGGGCAGGCACGGTCGTGTGCACGTGCCCGAGCAGCACGACTGAAATTGCGCTGCGGCTGGCCCCCGATGCCGCACCGGCGTCCTGCATGGGCCGCCCGGGGTGCATGCTGCATCTGTGGAGCGAAGCGCACGGCATGGTGAGCCATGTGAGCCACATCGGAACGATGGCAGGCCCGTTTCCATTTGCTTGACGACACGGCTGGCCTGCGGGCTTTCGGGCGCGCAAAATGCGGCCGAACACCGCACGCCCCATGCCGCAGGAACGCGCCCTTCTCTACACCGGACACGAATTCACCGTGGAGCACGTGCGCGCCCATGCGCACGAAGGGGCCGACTGGAGCGCGCCCTACACCCTGGCATCGCGCCGCATCATCTTTCCGACGGGGCGCACGCTGCTCGACGTGCGTTCGGGCGAAAGCACCTGGCTCGTCGACGGCCTGACCGCCATGCACTTCGGCGACGCCACGGTCTACCAACTGCGCCAAGCAGCGCGCGAGGCGCGGCGCAGCATGGTGGTCAGCGGGCACCCCGTGCCTCGCGCGAACGCGGCGCCCCTGTTCTGCCTGCTGTCGCCCGGTGTGCTGTACCGGGTGCATGCGGCGCAACGCCTGCTTCGCGCGGGCGGCGCGGGTCCGGGCGCCATCGCCGCGCTGGTCGATGAACTCGGCATGTCGCGCCGACAGGGGCCATCGACGGGTGCCGTCGCACGCGCGAAGCGGCTGCTCGCGGAGACCGCCGACAGGGAGGTGCGGCTGTCCCTCCACGAGGTGGCCGACGCCGTCTCCCGCTCGCCGTTTCATTTGGCGCGCAGCTTCCGGCAGCAGACCGGGCTGAGCCTGCACCAGTACCGCCAGCATCTGCGGCTCGCCGCGGCCATGGAGCGGCTGGTGGAAGGCGACGCCGACCTCGCGGGCATCGCGCACGACCTCGGCTATTGCAGCCAGAGCCACCTGGGCGCGGTGTTCCGGCGCGAGGTGGGTGTCACGTTGGGCGAGGCCCGGCGCACGCTGGCCGCACGAATTTGATAGCCGCCGCGCGGCGCGGTCGCGAGACTCGCCGCGATGGATCGCACTCTCTCCACCGGCCTGCTCGCCGCGCTGGCCGCTGCCCTTGTCGGCAGCGCATGGCAACTCGTCTCGCGCCACGGCGTGACCACCACGCTCGGGCCGATGGAACTGGCGCTGATGCGCTACGGCATTCCGGCGTTGCTGCTGGCGCCGCTCTGGTTCGGCATCAGGCGCATCGCGCCCAAGGCCCCGCGCCTGGCGCGCGTGCTGCTGGTCGTCGGCGGCGGCCTGCCCTTCGGGTTGCTGGTGCTGGCCGGCGCGCAATGGGCGCCGGCCAGCCACATGGGCATCTTCATGGCGGGCAGCCTGCCGCTGTTCACGGCCGTCGGCGCGTGGCTTCACAAGGGGCAGAAGGTCGGCGGCATCCGCTTGCTGGGGCTGGGCTGCATCGCGCTGGGCATGGTGCTGTTCGCGGCGGGCAGCTTCCAAGGAAGCTCGCCCGGCTGGCGCGGTGACCTGCTCTTTCTGGCGGCGGCCATGCTGTGGGCGATGCACTCGCTCGCGTTCGCGCACTGCGGGCTCACGCCGTGGCAGGGCGCCGCATTCGTGAACGGCTGGTCGGCGCTGCTCCTGCTGCCGGTGCTGGCGTTCGCCGGTGCGCCGCGCCTGCTCACCGCGCCATGGGCCGACGTGGCGCTGCAGGCCACGGCGCAAGGCGTGGTCGCGGGCTTGCTGGGGCTGGTGGTCTACATGGTGGCGGTCGCGCGGCTGGGTGCGTCGCGCGCCTCGCTGTCGGCCGCGGCGGTGCCGGTGCTGACCACGCTGGGCGCGGCGTGCTGGATGAACGAGCCGGTCACCGGTGCGGTGCTGGCGGCATTGGCGCTGGTGGTGCCGGGGATCGTGCTGGCGAGCGACGCGGTGCGGGTCGGCGCGAAGAGGTCGCTGCCATCGACGTGAAGGAAGATCGCCCCCGGGAGCGCCTCAGGCCGCCGCCATCACCTGGTCCCGCCCCATGGCCTTCGCGCGGTACAGCGCGGCGTCGGCGCGGGCCAGCACGTCGTCTACGCGCGTACCGTCTTCGCTCGCCGCCACGCCGATGCTGACGGCGATGGTGCCGACCACGGCCATCTGCGAGTCGGCCGCGAACGGCTCGTCGATGGCCTGCTTGAGCCGCGCGGCGATGGCCATCGCCTCGGCTTTGCCGGCGTCGGGCAGCAGCACGACAAACTCCTCGCCGCCGTAGCGCCCGAGCACGCCCGCATCGCCGACGGCACGCTGCATGCGGCTCACGGCCTCGCGCAGCACGGCGTCGCCCATCAGGTGGCCGAAGCGGTCGTTCACCTCCTTGAAGTGGTCCAGGTCCACCATCAGCAAGGCCACCCGCCGCCGGCCCGAGGCAAAGGCCGCGCTGCAGGCGTCGAGCAGCGCGCGGCGGTTGAGCGCGCCCGTGAGCGGGTCGCGCGAGGCCAGGTACTCGAACTCGGTGTGCACGCGGTCCGTGGCCATCAGGATGACGGAGATGGACAGCAGCAGCACGGTGAACGAGTACATGCTGATGTAGAGCGACTGGATCCAGCTGCCCTCCATGAGCGTGCTGCCCGCCATGCCCACCACGGCCGACACGAAGCGCAACGCGGCCACGAGCGACTGCACGAGCAGCAGGCCGGTCATCAGCTGCTTGCCGAACACCCGGCCCTTGTGGCGGATATACAGCCGCGCATGAAAGAAGAACAGCGCGGACACCGACAGCGTGACCAGCAGCAGGCGCGCCTGGAAGTCGGGCTTGATGGCGCTGAACCAGAACATGGCCAGCCCGAGAAAGCCGTTCAACAGCGTCCAGCCCCGGGTGTCGCTGCGCCCCAGCAGGAACTTCTGGCTGCCTGCGTAGTAAAGGATGCAGGCCTGGAACAGCACGAAGTTGGCGACGACGACGGTGACGAAGTCCGGCAGGAAGTCGCGCGCCGCGAACAGCAGGGTGCTTGCGAAGGCCACCAGCGGCGCCAGCGCCCACTCACCCAGCCCGCGAATGCTCGGCGGGTAGCTGCGGCGCATGAAGAACACCACGAGCGCCATCATCAGGCCCATGACGCCGGCCAGCACGATGACGGAGCGGGGGTCGAGGATGGACGGCGATGCTTCCATGAGGGCCGATTATGTTGGCATTGCCCCTTCGTGTTGCACGACGCCCGCCAGCGCCTGCCGGACACAGCCCGCGGTCAAACTCCAGGCTCTCAGCGCGGCGCCATGCGAATGCCGCCGTCCAGCCGCACGCTCTCGCCGTTGAAGTAGCCGTTGGTGATCATCAGCTCCGCCAGCGTCGCGTACTCCGCCGGGTTGCCCAGCCGCTTGGGGAAGGGCACCGACGCAGCCAGCGCGGCCTTCACGTTGTCGGGCGCGCCCTGCAGCAGCGGCGTGTCGAAGATGCCCGGCAGGATGGTGTTCACGCGAATGCCTTCGCCCATGAGGTCGCGCGCAATGGGCAGCGTCATGCCGACGATGCCGGCCTTCGACGCGGTGTAGGCCGCCTGGCCCATCTGCCCGTCCTGCGCGGCAACGGACGCCGTGTTGACGATGGCGCCGCGCTCGCCGTCTTCCAGCGCATCGAGCGTGAGCATGCCGGCGGCCGACTTGGCGATGCAGCGAAAGGTGCCCACCAGGTTGATCTGGATGATGCGGTCGAAGTTGGCGAGCGGAAAGTGCTTGATCTCGCCCGTGGCCTTGTCGCGGCTCGCGGTCTTCACCGCGTTGCCGGTGCCCGCGCAGTTGACCAGCACGCGCTCCTGCCCGTGCGCCGCGCGGGCCTTGGCGAAGGCGGCGTCCACCTGTTCGTCGGAGGTGACGTCGACCTTGCAGAACACCCCGCCGAGTTCTTTCGCCAGGGCCTCGCCCTGTTGCGAATTCAGGTCGAACAGCGCGACCTTCACGCCGTGGCTGGCCAGGCGGCGTGCGGTGGCGGCGCCCAGGCCCGAGGCGCCGCCGGTGACGACGGCGGCAATGCTGGAATCGAGTTGCATCTGTGAATGTCCTTGGGGAGTCTGGCGGGGTTTGTGCGGGTTCGTCCAGGTCAGTTTAGGAAGCAGAATCGCCCGCACGCATCGTCGGAAACGACGGGATTTCAGCCGCCCCGCATGCAGTCCCCCACACCCCTCACCGCCGCCACGCCCCCCATTCCCCGGGTGCTTGAAACCAAGCTCAACCCGCCCGCCTTCGTCGCCGCGCAGGTGCCGCGCAACGCGCTCGGCGACGGCATGGCCGCGGCGGCCGTGAAGCTGGTGCTGGTGCGCGCGCCGGCCGGCTTCGGCAAGACCACCGCCATGGCGCAGATGCGCGGGCGCATGGAGGCGCAGGGCATCGCCACCGCATGGCTCACGCTCGACCTGGCCGACAACGATGTCTCACGTTTCCTCCACTGCCTGGCCGAGGCCGTGCAGCGGCTGGGCGTGGAAGCACCGCGCACGCCCGGCCCGCACGGGCCGTTCGACGCGGTGGCGGCGCTGGCCGCGCACGACTCGCCCTTCACCCTGTTCCTGGACGACTTCGAGCGCGTGCAGGAGCCGGCCGTGCTGGGCCTGGTGCGCGAGATCGTCGAGCACCTGCCGCGGCGCGGGCAGATCGTGATCGGCTCGCGCAGCCTGCCCGACCTGGGCCTGGGGCGGCTGCGCGCGCGCGGGCAGCTGATGGAGATCGACACCGACCGCCTGCGCTTCAGCCTCGAGGAAACCAGCGCCTTCTTCAGCCTGCGCATGGCACAAGCAGCAGGCGCGCTGCCCGCCGACATGCTCGCGCAGCTGCACCGCAAGACCGAAGGCTGGGTGGCCGCGCTGTGGCTCGCGTCGATGGCACTGGAACGCCACGGCACCGAGACCGGCTTTGTCGAACGCTTCTCGGGCTCCGACCGCGCCGTGGCCGACTACCTGGCCGAAGACGTGCTCGCGCACCAGCCGCAGGACGTGCGCGACTTCCTGCTGCGCACCAGCGTGCTGCGGCAGCTCGATGCATCGGTGTGCCAGGCGCTGTGCCCGCGCGCCGATTGCGCGGCCATCCTCGAGCGGCTGGCCGCGTCGAACCTGTTCGTCACGCGCGTGGTTGGCAGCGACAACGAAGGCAAGGGTGATGGCAAGGGCGGCGGCGATGCTTGGCGCTATCACAGCCTGTTCGCCGACTTTTTGCGCGCGCAGCTGTTGCGCGAGCAACCCGGCGAACTGGCGCGCCTGCACCTGGCGGCCTCGGGCTGGTACGAATCGAACGGCCGCCCCGTGCCGGCCATCGACCACGCCATCGAAGGCGGCGACCACCCGTATGCGCTGAGCCTGCTCGACAGCCATGCCGCGCGGTTCCTCGAACAGGGCCGCATGCGCATGCTGGCGCGCTGGTTCGCGGCCATTGCGGAACACCAGCTGCGCGAACACCCGTTCCTGCAGCCCATCGCGCTGTGGGCCACCTGCTTCACGCACGGCCCGTGGGACGCGATGCGCCAGCTCGACGCGTCGGGCTGCCTCGACAGCCCCATCGCCGCGGTGCGCGCGAGCGCCCACACGCTGGTGCCGCTGCTGCTGGCCATGCAGGACCGGCACGACGAGGCCTACGAGGCCGGGCGCGCTGCCATGGCGCGCCTGCCCACCGGCCTGGCCTTTGCCGACAGCGTGCTGCTCAACGCCATGGCCCACATCCTGGCCGTGCGCGGCGACCCGCACGAGGCGCGCCGCATGCTCGAGGTGGCGCGGCGCGAACAGGGCGACAGCGCCTTCAACCGCATGTACACCGAGTCGCTGGCCGGCCTGTTCGACCTGCAGGAAGGCCGACTGCGGCAAGCCACCGCGCGGCTGCGCATGGCCGTGGATTCGACCCATGCCGTGTCTTACAACCACAGCCACGGCAACGCCTGGGCGGGCGTGCTGTACGCGGGCGCCGTGTACGAGACCAACCAGCTCGTGCAGGCCGAGCACCTGCTGAACGTGTACCTGCCGCTGGCGCGCGACGTGGGCCTGCCCGACCACATGATCCTGAGCCACGTGATGCGCTCGCGCATTGCGTTCCATGCCGGCGACATCGACGCGGCCTTCCAGGCCCTGACCGAGCTCGAATACCTGGGCCACCACCGCCAGCTGCCGCGCGTGGTGGCCGGTGCCAAGCTGGAGCGCTCGCGCATGCTGCTGCTGCAGGGCAACGGGCCCGCGTCGCACGACGAACTGCTGCGCGCCGACGACCCCGCGCTGTGGTCGCGCGAACGGCGCCAGCGCCTGCCCGCGCACGACCTCGACTACCTGGCGCTGGCCCGCGCGCGCTGGAACATCGCGTTCGGCGACGCGTGCGCCGCGCTGGGCGTGATCGACGCCGAGCTGCACGCCGCGCTGGCCTCGGCCCGCAACCGGCGCGCGCTGTCGCTGAAGGTGCTGCGCGCGCTGGCGCTGCAACGCACCGGCGACATGGCCGCGGCCATCGACGAAATCGGCGAGGTGCTGCAGACCGCGAGCCAGGAAGGCTTCATGCGGCTGATATTGGACGAGGGGCCGGCGGTCGGGCCGCTGGTGCACCGGTATGCGGCGGCGCAGCATGAAGGCTCGCGCGGCGGCAGCAACGATCCGATCCTGGCAGACTGCCTGCAGCGACTGCTGCAGGCCGTGGGGCCGCTGGCCGCCGGCGATGCCGAGGCGCCCAGCGGCGACACGATGGCGGAGCCGCTCACGCGAAAGGAAATCCGCGTGCTGCAGCTGCTGGCCGAGGGCTACTCGAACAACGCGATGGCCGAGAAACTTTTCGTGTCGGACAGCACGGTGCGCACGCACCTGCGCAACATCAACATGAAGCTGGACGCGAAGAGCCGGACGCAGGCGGTGGCCATTGCGCGCAAGCTGGGTGTGATCCGATAGCGCACCCCGGGAATTCCCTTAGGCCTCACTCACAGGCAAGCCCCACGACTACGGATTCCGGTGATACCGCCCGCACGGCGCAATCCCTAGCATTCCCTCAAGAGATCAGAGACTTCCAACAGCCGCGATAGCCCCTGGCACACGGCGTTGGAGGAGCGTTGCGCCCGGCCAGGTTCCAGAGCCGCCGGGAAGGGAGCCACCTCAACAGAGAGCGCCGTCGAGCGCAAGCCACCATGCCCAAAGGAATGCCCAACCCGGCCGCCATGTATGGCATCTACCCTCGTTCCTGGGGGTTCGAGGTGTCGATCGTGCGCAACGGCAACCGCTACTTCAAGCAGTTCGGCCGCGCCAGCTACGGCAGCGAGGAGCAGGCCCTGCTGCAGGCACAGGACTGGCGCGACGGCATCGTGCGCAGCGTGCCGCCCCTGCCGCGGCGCACGCGGGCGGAGAAGCTTCGCATCAACAACACCACGGGCGTGTCCGGCGTGTTCGCCCAGGTCGCGTCCAGCGGCAAGGTCCGCGCATGGGTGGCGAAGACTTACCTCGGCCAGGAAGAGATCCTGCGCACCGACTTTGCCGTGAACATGGTGGGCGAGGCCGCGCAGGCGCTGGCCATCGAGGAACGGCAACGCCAGCTGGAGCGCATGGCGGGGCTGGCCAGGCTGCACCCGGCGGAAGAGATGATCCGCACGACGCCGGCGGCCGCCGGCGGCGAGCAGCGCTCGCCCAAGCGCTCGAAGTCCGAAATCAAGCGCAGCACCAACTCCAGCGGCGTGAGCGGCGTGCATTTCAAGTCGCCCAACGTCGGCCACCCGGGCTACTGGCTGGCCATCACCTACACGGCCGGCAAGGGCAGCGTGAGCAAGGCGTTCTCCATCAAGGAGCACGGCCCCGAAGGGTCCAAGCAAATGGCCATCGAGGAGCGCGAGCGCCAGCTCGAGCAGAAGCTGATGTACACCCGCAACGCCGTTGACGCACTCGCTATTCCCTTCCACAAGGAACGCCGCCCGCATGGGGCGACACCCTCCGAGGCGAGGCCCGGGCAGTGAGGCGGGTGGACCACGGGAACGCCGTGGCGGGAGGGTCATGCGTCTCGGGCCGGAATGGCTGCAGGACACGGGTGCCAACGCGCCTCGAACGCGTCAGGGAGCCCACTGACATCGGCAGCCGCAGCGCTGCCGACGTGCAACGCAGTACGTCGAACATGCCCCACGGTGTTGGCCGCACCGCACGCGGGCGCTCCGACGCCAGTTCCACCCCCGGCGCCAAGCGCGCCCACTGACCATGGCGATGTACAGCCCCGGCTTCGCCGACCCGGCGAAGCCGGGCAGCCATCGCCTGCCCGACTCCCATTTCAAGCCCGCCCCGGTGGCGGGTCTTCCATGACCCACAAGTCCCTTCACCAATTGCTGCGCGTGGCGTCGCACCTGCTCGACCAGGCGGCGGCGGAAGTCCGCACGTCGGACCTCGACCCCGTGCCGCAGAACATCCAGCGCATCGGCCGCGCGCTGATCGAGGTGCTCGAAGTGCAGCGGCAGCTCTATGCGCAAGCGCCCGAGCTGCAACCCAGAGCGCTGGCCGCTTCGGCGCGCGAGGACGATGCCAACCGGCTCTTCACGCAGGTCAGCATCGAGGCGCTGGCGCTGGAAGACGCGGGCGACACCGGCGCCGCGCGCGAGAAGTACACGCAGTTCATCGGCCTGTCGCCGTCGTACCCGCACCGCGAGATTGCGCGCTCGGAGATCCGCCGGCTGTCTTGAAGCACCCGGTACGCGGGTTCACAGCGCCCGCGAAATCACCTCTTTCATGATCTCGTTGGTGCCGCCGTAGATGCGCTGCACCCGCGCGTCGGCGTACATGCGCGCCACCATGTACTCGCTCATGAAACCGTAGCCGCCGAAGAGCTGCAGGCACTCGTCGAGCACGCGGCCCTGCGTTTCCGAGCCCCACAGCTTGGCCATCGATGCGGTGGCGGTGTCGAGCCGGCCGGCCACCAGGTCTTGCACGCAGCGGTCGATGAAGGCGCGGCCCACCTTGATCTGCGTGGCGATTTCGGCCAGCTTGAACTCGGTGTTCTGGAACTCGCCGATCGGCTTGCCGAAGGCCTTGCGGTCGCGCACGTAGTCCAGCGTGGCCTGGTAGGCGCCTTCCATGGTGGCCAGCGCGCTCAGGCCGATGATGGTGCGCTCGTACGGCAGGTCGCTCATGAGCTGGAAGAAGCCCTGCCCTTCCTGGCCGCCCAGCAGCGCGTCGTCGTTCACGCGCACGTCGTCGAAGAAGAGTTCGGACGTGTCCTGCGCCTTCATGCCGATCTTGTCGAGCACGCGGCCCACGCGAAAGCCCTTGCACCCTTCGGTCTTCACGATGAGGATCGACGTGCCCTTGGCACCCTGCGCCGGGTCGGTCTTGCACACCACCAGCACCACGCCGGCCAGGAAGCCGTTGGTGATGAAGGTCTTGGAGCCGTTGATGCGATAGCCCCCGTCGTCTTTCTCCGCACGGGTGCGCACGCCCTGCAGGTCGGAGCCGGCGCCGGGCTCGGTCATGGCGATGGCGCCGACCAGCTCGCCGCGCGCCAGCCGCGGCAGGTAGCGGCGCTTCTGCGCGTCGGTGCCGTGGTTCAGGAAGTAATGCGCCACGATGGAATGCACCGAGGTGCTCATCCCGTTCAGCCCGCGGCGCGCGGCCTCCTCGTAGAACACGGCCTCGTGGCGGAAGTCGCCGCCGCCGCCGCCGAATTCTTCGGGGATGTCCGCGCACAGCAGGCCGAGCGAGCCGGCCTTGCGCCAGATCTCGTGGCCGACATGGCCGCGCTTGCGCGCCGCCTCGTCGGTGGGGACCATCTCGGTCTCGATGAAGCGCACCACGTTGTCGCGGTACAGGTCGAGGTCTTCGTCGCTCCAGGAGCGGCGCAAATCGAGGGCCATGTTGTCGTCCTTGCTTGTATTCGTGGAAAGAGAAATTCGAAGTAAAGGTCAGCCGACGCGGCGTTCCCTGCCCGCCCAGAAGGGCTCGCGCAGCTGAAACTTCTGCAGCTTGCCGGCCGCCGACAGCGGCAGCGCATCGCGAAACTCCACGCTGCGCGGGCACTTGTAGCTGGCGATGAATTCGCGGCAGTGCGCCATGACCTGCGCGGCCTCCAGCGCCATGCCTTCGCGCCGCACGATCACCGCGTGCACCCGCTCGCCCCAGGTGTCGTCGGGCACGCCGATCACGGCGGACATCAGCACCTGCGGCAGCTGCGCGATGGCGTTCTCGACCTCGGCCGAATACACGTTCTCCCCGCCGCTGACGATCATGTCCTTCATGCGGTCGACCACGTAGACGAAGCCGTCTTCGTCCATGCGCCCGCCGTCGCCGGTGTGCATCCAGCCGCCGCGCAGCGCCGCCTCGGTCTCTTGCGGCTTGTTCCAGTAGCCCTTCATGACCATGGGACCGCGCGCGACGATCTCGCCGACCTGGCCGACCGGCACCTCGTTGTCTTCGCCGTCCACGATGCGTACCTCGGCGATCGAGATGGGCACGCCGGCCGAGCGCAGCAGGCGCTCGCGGTCGGGGCCGGGCAGGTGGCAGTGCGGCGGCAGCGCGGTGACCACCGGCGACAGCTCGGTCATGCCGTACACCTGCGCGAACGCGGTGCCCGGAAAGGCGCGCATGGCCTGGTCGAGCAGCGCGGCGTCGATGGGCGCCGCGCCGTAGGACAGCAGGCGCAGGGCCGACAGGTCGAACTCGGCGAAGCGCGGGTGCTCGATCACGCGCTTGATCATGGTCGGCACCAGGAACATCTCGGTCACGCGGGCCGACTGCAGGGTCTGCAGCACCGCGAGCTCGTCGAACATCGGCACCACGTGCATGGGCACCAGCCGCAGCACGCTCTGCAGCGCGATGCCGCAGCCGGCCACATGGAACATGGGTGCGGCGACGATGGCGACGGCGTCCTGCGTGTCGCGGGGCAGCGCGGCCACCGTGCCCAGCGCGTTGATGCACAGGCTGCCGTGCGTGAGCATCACGCCCTTGGGCTGGCCGGTGGTGCCGCCGGTGTACATGATGGCGGCAAGCTCGTCGCCGCCGTGCGGCGCATCGTCGATGGGGGAGGTGGCGGCCAGCAGGGCCTCGTAGCCCTGCATGCCATCGGGCACCGGGCCGTTGCCGCAGTACACCACCGTGCGCAGCGACTTGGACAGCCCGCGCAGCGCGGGCACCATGGGCGCGAACAGGTCGTCCACCAGAAGGATGCGGGTGTCGCAGTCGTCCAGCGAGTACGCGACCTCCTTCGGGTTCCAGCGGATGTTGACGGGGTTGATGACGCCGCCGCCCCACCAGGTGCCGAAGAAGTATTCGACGAAGCGGTGCGAGTTGAGGCTCATCATGCCGACCCGGTCGCCGGGGGCCATGCCGAGCTGCTTCAGCGCCGCGCCCAGGCGCGCCACGCGGTCGGTGAAAGCGGTGTAGTCGAGCCGCGTGCCGCCGCAGACCACGGCGGTGGCCTTGGCCTTTTCTCGGCGTCCCTTGTGCAGCGCTTGGGTGAGGAACATGGGGGTCGTCTCCGTCTTTGTCGTGGTTCAGGCAGCGCCCAGCGGCGCCACGGCGTGCGCCGCCACGCCCCAGCGGCGCAGCATGGTGGGGCCGTCGTCGCTTGCCGTGGCCGGCGGCACCACGGGCGCGGTGCGGCTGAAGCGCGGCGCGGGCGCGGGCTGCACCACGCCGCCCACGGTGGCGAAGGTGCCGCGCGCCACGTTGTGCGGGTGCGCGGGGGCCTCGTCCCAGTCGAGCACGGGCGCGAAGCAGGCATCGCTGCCTTCGAGCAGCACGCACCATTCGTCGCGCGTGCGGGTGCGGAACACGTCGGCCATGCGCAGCTTGAGCACCGGCCAGCGGTCCGCGTCCATCTGGGCGTCGAAAGCGGGGTCGTCGGCGATGCCGCAGCGCTCGCGCAGGAGCGCGTAGAACTGCGGCTCGATGGCGCCCACGGCCACGTACTTGCCGTCGGCGCAGGCATAGGTGTCGTAGAAGTGCGCGCCGCCGTCGAGCATGTTCTCGCCGCGCTGGTTGCTCCACCTGCCGGCCGACTTCAGGCTGTACATCATGGCCGACTGCAGCGCCGCGCCGTCGGTCATGGCGGCGTCGATCACCTGGCCCTGGCCCGACTGCTTCGCCTCGTGCAGCGCGGCCAGGATGCCGAAGGCCAGCAGCATCGCGCCGCCGCCGAAGTCGCCCACGTAGTTCAGCGGCGGCACCGGTGGCTCGCCCGCGCGGCCGATGGCGTGCAGCGCGCCGCTCAGCGCGATGTAGTTGATGTCGTGGCCCGCGGCGTGCGCCAGCGGCCCATGCTGGCCCCAGCCGGTCATGCGGCCGTACACCAGGCGCGGGTTGCGCGCATGGCACGGAGCGGGGCCCAGGCCCAGGCGCTCCATGACGCCGGGCCGAAAGCCCTCGATCAGCACGTCGGCCTTCTCGATGGCGTCCAGCACCGAGGCCGAGGCGCCCTGCGCGCGCAGGTCGACCTGCAGCGTGCTGCGCCCGCGCGCCAGGATGTCGTGCGCGTCAGGCGGCGTGCCGGGGCGCTCGATGCGAATGACGTCCGCGCCCATGTCGGCGAACAGCATCGCGCAGAACGGCCCGGGGCCGATGCCCGCCATCTCGATCACCCGCAACCCCTGCAACGGACCTGGCATGTGTGTCTCCTTGGGCACCGCAACGGCGGCCACTGTAGGGAGGCATCTTGGCGCGCGGGCGCCGGGGGTGCATCGTCGAAAGCGACGAATGCGCGGGCCCGGGGGCCGCTCAGGCCGTGCGAAGCTGCGCCACGCGGCGCAGGTGCCAGGCAGCGGAGCCGAACTGGCCTTCGATGAGCGTCGCACGGCGCACATAGTGGCCCACCGCCAGTTCCTCGGTCATGCCCATGCCGCCGTGCAGTTGCACCGCACCCTGCCCCACGGCCTTGCAGGCCTTGGCGACGGCCACCTTGGCGGACGAGACAGCGCGCGCGCGCTCGACCGGCGATGCGGCATCGACCCCCTCGCCCACGCTGGCGGTGAGCGCGGCGGCCAGCTCCAGCGCCATGTGCATGTCGGCCAGGCGGTGCTGCAGCACCTGGAAGCTGGAGATCGGCACGCCGAACTGCTTGCGCTGGCGCACGTAGGCCAGCGTGTCGCGCATCAGGCGGCGCATGACGCCGATGGCCTCGGCGCAGATGGCGAGCGTGGCCTCGTCGTGGGCCTGCTCGATCTGCGGCAGCGCGCCGCCCTCGTCGCCCAGCAGGGCGTCCACGGGCAGGCGCACGCGCTCGAAGGCGATGTCGGCGGCGCGGCCGCCGTCGCGGGTGGGGTAGGCGCGCAGGCGCACGCCGGGCGTGCCGCTGGGCACCACGAGCAGCGACAGGCCGGCGCCGCTGCGCGCGCTCACGACCAGGTGGCTGGCCCACGGCGCGGCATGCACCACGGACTTGCGGCCGGTCAGGACGAAGCCATCGCCCTCTCGCGCGAGTTCGGCCTGCACATCGGCGCGGTCGTGCCGGCTTTGCGGCTCGCTGTGCGCGAAGGCCAGCACGGCCTGGCCGGCGACGATGCGCGCGAGCAGCGCATCGGCCTGCGCGCCGGGGTGGCGCTGCAGCAGGCCCGCGCCGATCACCATGGTCGACAGGTAGGGCTCGGCCGCGAGCGCGCCGCCCAGCGTTTCCATCAGGGCCAGGTGCGCCGGCATGCCGCCGCCGAGACCGCCGTGCGCTTCGGGCAATGCGGCGCCCAGCAGGTCGAGCTCTCGCGCCAGGCCTTGCCAGAACGGCGGCGGTGCGTGCTCGGCGTGGCGCAGCGCATGCAGCCGTTGCTCGAAGCCGTGGCGGTCGTCGAGGTAACGCGCGAGGCTGTCGCGCAGCATCGCGAGGGTGTCGTCCTGTTCGGTGAGGATGTTCATGGCTGAAATCTCAGTTCGCCAGCAGGCTGCTGGCGATGATGTTGCGCTGCACCTCGTTGGAGCCCGCATAGATGGATGCAGCGCGGTCGTTCAGGTACGCCGACATGGAGAACACGGCCTCTTCGGGAATCGCCAGCTCGCCCCGCAGGCTGTCGTCCAGTGGCAGGTCGGCGGCGGCGTAGTGCGCGGCGATTTCCACGCCGAGCTCGGTCAGGCGCTGGCGCAGCTCGGAGCCCAGCACCTTGCCCATGGAGGGGCGAATGCCCGGCGCCTCGCCGCGGGCCTGCGCGCGCAGCGATTGCAGCTCGGTCGCCTCGATGGCGTCGATGGCGCAGGCCGCGTCGGCCAGGCGCAGCGCCATGTCGTGGGCCTCGTGTGCGTCGTGTGCCGCCGCGCCGAAGGCCGCATCGGCCGCTGCCTCCAGCCGGCGCAGGCGCGCACGCAGCATGGGCGCCCAGGCCCCGCCGCGCTCGTGCTGCAGCAGGTACTTGGCGATGGTCCAGCCCTGGTTCTCTTCGCCGATGAGCCCTTCGGCCGGCACGCGCACGTCGTCGAAGAACACCTGGTTGAGCTCGTGGTCGCCCGAGATGCTGATGATCGGACGGATGGTGACGCCAGGCGCCGGCAGGTCGAAGCACAGGAAGCTGATGCCCTGCTGCGGCTTGCCGCCCGAGGTGGTGCGCACCAGGCAGAACATCTTGTTGGCGTACTGCGCGTGGGTGGTCCAGATCTTGGTGCCGTTCAGCACGTAGTGTTCACCGTCGCGCACGGCCTTGCACTGCAGCGAGGCCAGGTCGGAGCCCGACTGCGGCTCCGAGTAGCCCTGGCACCAGTAGTCCTCGCCCGAGCGGATGCCGGGCAGCCAGGCGCGCTTCTGCGCCTCGGTGCCGAAGGCGATGATCACCGGCGCGACCATGCCGGGGCCCATGGGCGCGCGGGGCGGTGCGTCGGCGGCGGCCAGTTCGCTGGCGAAGAGGTAGTGCTGCATCGGCGTCCAGCCGGTGCCGCCGTGCGCCACCGGCCAGTTCGGCACGCTCCAGCCGCGCGTGGCGAGGATGCGGTGCCAGCGGTTGCCGAATTCGTGGTCGGTGAAGATGCCCGAGCAGCGCCTGCCCGCGGCGCGCAGTTCGGGCGTGAGTTCACGCGCCAGGAAGTCGCGAACCTCGTCGCGGAATGCGGTCTCCGCCGCCGTGAGTGCCCAGGCCATGGTGTTGAGGTCTCCGTTGTCCGCAGTTGAAATCCGGCGACCAGTGTGCCGCCGGAACGTGCTTGCGGCATCGTCGGATCGGACGAAGACACCAAGACGCGCCCTCCGGTACGTACCAACCTGCGCGCATCGCTTGTTTATGGGGGGCACAGCGAGGCCGATTCCTCTACCGTCGCGCTCCAACGACTTGGAGGTGGGATCGTGAACATGAAAAGCTCGGCGGGCCGGATCGGCCTTCTATCGGCGATGGTGGTTCTTTTGCCCGCGTGCACGGGCATGTCCCCTGGCTACCAATCCTTCGCGGGCACTGGCGGAGTCGCTCCTGTGGCGGTGACTGGCAAAGATCCCGGCTCAGAGCCGGATCGCAACAAGCTCGCCTACCTGGATGTCACCCCACTGTCTGCCTACAGCGACGAATGGGACGAGTCGAAAGGCGCCGGCAAGGATTTTGCGGGCGCCTACACGCGGCTTGTCATTCGCAGCGAAGTCCTGGCGAACGCAACCGCGGACGCCTCGGACAACCTGACACAGGCGCCGGGAGCGCGGCCCCTTGGCTACAAATCGCGCCCTTGGCCGGTGCGTGCTCTGGTCGGCAAGGAGTTTTCCGCCAACTTTTCCGCGGCGGTGAAGGTCGGCTCTTTCGACCAAGTGATTCCTTTGCTCACCATCGGCCACCAGAGCAACTCGAGCGGCGAAAAATGGACCCGCAAGGTCTATCACGATGCCTTGAACTTCCCGCTCTTCCTGGTCAAGCGCGACGGTAGCGCGTCTGTTCCCCAGATCCATTTTCAGGTGAAGGTGGACAACACCTACGCTTCGCGCGGCGCTGCCGCCGCCTTGGGCGTTGCAGTGCAGATCTCAAAGGCGCTGGCCAATCCGCCACTGGTCATGACGCGCTTGACTGCAGACAGCGCCAGGAACGAAGCCAGGGCACTCGACAGCGCGATCTCCCAGCTGTTCTCGAACTCGATCACCGAGGAACATTGGACCGACCGCGACCTGCGGCTGTGGCGGCCCAAGGATGTCGCGAGCATCGCGTCTTCCGGGGTGCTGGTTCGCTTCAACCTGCCTGAAAACGAAGACGACTACGCCAACGCCGTCCGAGTCGGCAATTGGCGAATCACTTTCGAGAACCCACGCCCCTCGATATTTGCGGATTGGCGCGTGTGCGGCAGCGCGGTCCAGCCGCGCTGTGCGGCAGACATGAACGCAGCGAAAAATGAAGTTGTCAAAGAGGTGACGATGGGAGAGATTCTCAACTACAGATTGGTGCCGTCCAACCCCGACATCTCCAGCATAGAGACCTACCTTGGGAGCCGCTCCTGGTACAAGACGTCACTGGTAGCGCTCTCGACGAAAACTGGTTCGGAGCGCCAGGCGGCGCTGAACAGCTTCTGCAACAGTGTCATCAACGAAGTCACGCGCCTGGACCTGAGCGCCTTCGACGCGCAGGCGGTGCTTTGGGCCGTATACAAAGGAACGCAGGATGCAATTCCGAACATGGACCAAGCGCCGGGTTGCACCAGCGCGCTCGGCCTGTTTCGCAACAAGAGCTAGCGCCAGGCCGGCTCAGGCCGCGACAGCTTCCCGCGGCACCGCCTTCGCCGCCACCGGCATGTGCTGCGCCCAGTCGATGATTTCCAGCGTGCCGTCCGCATGCTCGGCCAGCGCCGTCAGGCTTTCCACCCAGTCGCCGTCGTTGCAGTAAAGAATGCCGTCGATGTCGCGCATCTCGGCGTGGTGGATGTGGCCGCACACCACGCCCTGCGCGCCGCGGTTGCGGGCCTCGCGTGCCACCGCGGCCTCGAAGTCGCCCACGTAGCTCACGGCGCGCTTGACCTTGCCCTTGAGGTACTTCGACAGCGACCAGTACGGCAGCCCCATGCGCGCGCGCAGCGAGTTGAGGTGGCGGTTGAGCTTGAGCGTGAACTCGTAGAGCGAGTCGCCCACATAGGCCAGCCACTTGGCGCATTGAATGACGCCGTCGAACAGGTCGCCGTGGATGATCCACAGCTTGCGGCCGTCGGCCGTTTCGTGGATCCACTCGTCGGCCACGTCGATGCCGCCGAAGTTGTGGTGCAGGTACTTGCGGGCGAACTCGTCGTGGTTGCCCGGAATGAAGATCACGCGCGTGCCCTTGCGCGCCTTGCGCAGCAGCTTCTGGATCACGTCGTTGTGCGCCTGCGGCCAGTACCAGTGCCGCTTGAGCTGCCAGCCGTCGATGATGTCGCCGACCAGGAACAGGGTCTCGCACTCGGTGTGCTTCAAGAAGTCGAGCACGGCCCGCGCCTGGCAGCCGGGCGTGCCCAGGTGCAGGTCGGAGATCCACAGCGTGCGGAACCGCAGCGGCTCGCGTGCCGGATCATCGTCCTCGGGATCGAGGGCCCGGGTCGCGGTGTCGCGCCATGCGCGAAGGAAAGCGTCGTCGCGTTGCATGGACCAGTAGGCTCCCACTGACGCATGACGGCGCAATGGCATACCCGTGACATCCCGGTGACGCGTGGCCGGCGGGCAACGCCACAATGCCGCGATGCGTCCCGGCCAGATCATCGTTCTTGCAACGCCCGTGTTCTTTCTTCTCATCGCGATCGAGTTCGCGGTGGGGCGCGTGCGAGCGCGGCGCGGCACCGGGCAGAACACCTACCGCCTGGCCGACGCGGTCAACAGCATCGGCCTGGGCATGCTCAGCCAGATCAGCGCGGTGCTCACGGGGCTGCTGCGCATCGGCATCTACACGGCGGTGTATGCGGCGGTGGCGCTGTTTCCGCAGGAGGCGGCGCGCGACTTCTGGACCACCTGGTACGGCTGGCTGCTGGCGCTGGTGTTCTACGACTTCTGCTACTACTGGCTGCACCGCATGGGGCACGAGTCGGCGGTGCTGTGGGCGGCGCACGTGGTGCACCACCAGAGCCAGCACTACAACCTGTCGACGGCGCTGCGGCAAACGTCGAGCGGCGCGCTGTTCGGCTGGCTCTTCTACCTGCCGATGGCGGTGGCGGGCGTGCCGCCGCTGGTCTTCGGCGTGGTGGCGCTCATCGACCTGCTCTACCAGTTCTGGGTGCACACCGAGCAGGTGGGCAAGCTGGGCTGGTTCGACCGCTGGTTCTGCTCGCCGTCGAACCACAGGGTGCATCACGCGGTGAACGACAGCTACCTCGACCGCAACTATGGCGGCGTGCTGATCGTGTGGGACCGGCTGTTCGGCACCTTTCGCGAGGAAGACGAGCGCTGTGTGTACGGCACGCGCGGTGCGCTGCGCAGCTGGGACCCGCTGTGGGCCAACGCCGAGGTGTACTGGGCGCTGGCGAAGGATTCATGGCATGCGCGCAACTGGGGTGACAAGCTGCGCGTGTGGTTCAAGCCGCCCGGCTGGCGGCCGGCGGACGTGGCGGCGCGGTTTCCGAAGCCGGCCTTCGACATCGCGCAGGTGACGCGCTACGAACCCCAGGTGAGCCGGGGCGTGCAGTGGTTTGCCGGCGGGCAGTTCGTGCTGTTGCTGGCGGGCGTCGCGGTGTTCCTGTGGTTTTCCGATGCCGTTCCACTCCCTCAGGCTGCTGTGTGGCTGGCTGCGCTGACAGCCAGCCTGTGGGCCATCGGCGCGGTGTTGCAGGGGCGCATGTCGGTCACCGAGGTGCTGCTGGTCGAGGCGGCCGTGCTGGCCACGGCGAGTGCGGCGCTGGGCATCGAAGGGCTGCATCACGTCTGCAAGCCGCTGGCGCTGGCCATCGCCATCTTCTTCGCCGCGCGGCGGGCGAAGGCGAGCGGTGGAGTGAAGACGTTCGACGGCCTGCTGCTGGCGGGGCTGGCCGGCTCGCTGGCGGGCGACGTGCTGCTGATGGGTCCAGCGAAGCTGTTCGTGCCGGGGCTGGTGTGCTTCCTGCTGGCGCACCTGGCCTACATCGCGCTGTTCCGCATCGGCGTGGGCACGTTGCCGCGGCGCAGGGTGCTGGCGGCGACGCTGCTGATCGGCGCCGGGATGTACGCGTTTCTCTGGCAGGGCGGGCTGCCCGCAGCCTTGCGGATGCCGGTCGGGGTGTATGTGCTGGTGATCGCCTGCATGGCGGCGCAGGCCGTCGGGCGCGCGGCGGTGCTGCGCGATGCGCCCTCCCGCTGGGTGGCGGTGGGCGCGTGTTTCTTCATGCTGAGCGATGCGCTGCTGGCGACGAATCGGTTCGTGTCACCGCTGCCGCTGGCGCCGCTGTGGGTGCTGGGGACGTATTACGCGGCGCAGATACTGATCGTGCGGCACGCGCGTCCGGCCGCCTGACTTTGCTTTGCTCCCTCCCCCAAAGGAGGAAGGAGCAAAAACCAAGACCTAATCGACGCAGCGCTGGATCTCGACCGTCGAGTGGCGGATTTCCTCGTGCATCGAGAAGCACGCCCGCACCTCGTCCGCCGTCAGCGTGAGCGAGTGCGTCACCACCGTCAGCGCGCAGGCGTAGGCGCCGCGCCCCACGCGCCACACGTGCAGGTCGGCCACGCGGGTTTCCGACGCCGCCAGCATCGTCTCGACGCCTTCGCGAATTTCTTCGGTGACGGGGTGGTCCATCTCGCGGTCCAGCAGCACCTTGCCCGTTTCCTTCAGCAGCCCCTTGGCCCACACCGCCACCAGCACCGCGCCGACGATGCCCATCGCCGGGTCGAGCCAGGCCCAGCCGTAGAACCAGCCGCCCAGCAACGCCGCGATGGCCAGCACCGAGGTGGCGGCATCGGCCACGACGTGGATGTAGGCGGAGCGCAGGTTCAGGTCGTGCCCGTGGTCGTCGTGCCCGTGGGCGTGATCGTGGCCATGGTCGTGGTCATGCCCGTGGGGGTGGTGATGCGCCCCGCCCAGCAGCCGCGCGCAGACCAGGTTCACCACGAGCCCCAGCACCGCGACCGAAATCGCCTCGGGGTAATGGATGGCCGAGGGCGACCACAGCCGCTCCAGCGAGCCCACCACCATCAGCGCCGCGATGCCCAGCAGCACCAGCGCACTGGCAAAGCCGCCCAGCACCTCGATCTTCCAGGTGCCGAAGGCGAAGCGCGGGTCGCGTGCGTAGCGCCGCGCGGCGGCATAGGCGAAGGCGCTCAGGCCGATGGCCAGCGCGTGCGAACTCATGTGCCAGCCGTCGGCCAGCAGCGCCATCGAGTTGAACCACCAGCCCGCGCCGATTTCGATCACCATCATCACGGCGGTGATCCACATCACCAGGCGCGTGCTGCGTTCGGCGGAGGCGGTGTCGGCGCCGAAGTGGTGCTCGTGCTTCCAGTCGCTCAGGTCATGGGTGTGCATGGTTTGTTCAGACTCCGAAAAGATCCTGCCCCTCGGCGCGGCTCGACGGCGGCGTCACGCCCAGGTGGCGGTATGCCGCCAGCGTGGCGATGCGACCGCGCGGGGTGCGCTGCAGGTAGCCCTGTTGAATGAGGTAGGGCTCGATCACGTCCTCGATGGTGTCGCGCTCCTCGCCGATGCTGGCGGCCACGTTGTCCAGGCCCACCGGGCCGCCGTCGAAGCGGTGGATCACGGCCTCGAGCAGCTTGCGGTCCATCAGGTCGAAGCCCTGCGGATCGACGTCCAGCATGGCCAGCGCCTTGTGCGCGATGTCTTCGGTGATGCGGCCGTCGCCCTTCACTTCGGCGTAGTCGCGCACGCGGCGCAGCAGCCGGTTGGCGATGCGGGGCGTGCCGCGCGAACGCCGGGCAATCTCGAAGCCGCCGGTGGCGTCGGTTTCCACCTTGAGCAGGCGCGCGCTGCGGGTGACGATGAGCGCGAGCTCTTCGGGCGTGTAGAACTCCAGCCGCGCCACGATGCCGAAGCGGTCGCGCAGCGGGTTGGTCAGCATGCCGGCGCGGGTGGTGGCGCCCACCAGCGTGAAGGGCTGCAGGTCGAGCTTGATGCTGCGCGCCGCGGGGCCCTCGCCGATCATGATGTCGATCTGGTAGTCCTCCAGCGCGGGGTACAAGATTTCTTCGACGACCGGGCTCAGCCGGTGGATCTCGTCGATGAAGAGCACGTCGTTGGGCTCCAGGTTGGTCAAGAGCGCCGCCAGGTCCTTGGGCTTCTCCAGCACCGGGCCGGAGGTCTGGCGCAGGTTCACGCCCAGTTCGGCCGCGATGATGTGCGACAGCGTGGTCTTGCCCAGGCCGGGCGGGCCGAACAGCAGCACGTGGTCGAGGGCTTCCTTGCGCTTGCGCGCCGCGCCGATGAAGATCTCGAGCTGCTCGCGCACCTTGGCCTGGCCGACGTATTCGTCGAGCAGCTTGGGACGCAAGGCCCGCTCGATCGCCTCTTCATTGGGCGAGGCGGGCGCGGCGGACACCACACGTTGGGGGGCGGGCGCGAAATCGTCGGTCTGGATGGTCATTGAGAGGGGTTCTTCGACTACGAGTTTAGTGCCTGCCACACTGGCAGAATGCTCCGGCCATATAACAAACGAGGGGAAGCCAGCACGTGTCGATCTACGAAGTGAAGCCGCGTTTCCAGGCCCTGCTGCGCCCGATGGTGGTCCGCCTGCATGCGATGGGCGTCACCGCCAACCAGGTGACGATGGCGGCATGCGTCGTGTCGGTCGCGCTCGGGCTCTGGCTCTTCTTCGCGGCACCCTCCTTTTCATCTCCGGCCGCCTTCGCGCTCATTCCCTTGTGGATGTTCCTGCGCATGGCCTTCAACGCCATCGACGGCATGCTGGCGCGCGAGCACCATCAGCAGAGCAAGCTGGGCGCCTTCCTCAACGAACTGACCGACGTGGTCTCCGACGCCTCGCTGTACCTGCCCTTCGCGCTGGTGGCGCCGTTCGGCGGCTTCTGGGTCGGCACGGTGATCGTGCTGGCGGGCCTGAGCGAATTCGCCGGCGCGCTGGGCCCGACGGTGGGCGCCTCGCGCCGCTACGACGGCCCGCTGGGCAAGAGCGACCGGGCCTTCGTGTTCGGCGCGCTCGGCCTCTATGTGGCGCTGGGCTGGCCGCTGCCGGGCTGGACCGCCTGGCTGATGCCGCTGCTGGCCGTGCTGGTGGCCTGGACCGTCGTCAACCGCATCCGCCGGGCGCTGGCGGAAGCCGAAGCCACGCCGGCCGCGCCGCGCTGACCCGACGCCATCCGGCACAAACCAATAAAAAAACTCACAGGGATTCAATGACCGACATCACTTCACGCGTTCCCGAAGAACGTCAGTTCCAGACACACGACGGCGAATCGCTGTTCTACCGGCGCTGGCCCGCCACCGGCGCCACGCGCCGCGGCGCCGTGCTGCTGTTCCACCGCGGCCACGAGCACGGCGCGCGCATGGCGCACCTGGTCGACGAGCTGAACCTGCCCGACTTCGACTTCTACGCCTGGGACGCCCGCGGCCACGGCCGCTCGCCCGGGCAGCGCGGCCACAGCCCGAGCTTCGGTACCTCGGTGCGCGACGTGCAGACCTTCGTGCAGCACATCGCCACCGCGCACGGCGTGCCCGAACAAGACATGCACGTGGTCGCGCAGAGCGTGGGCGCGGTGCTGATCGCGACCTGGGCGCACGACTACGCGCCCAAGGTGCGCGGCCTCACGCTGGCCTCGCCGGCCTTCAAGGTGAAGCTGTACGTGCCGTTCGCGCGCGCCGGGCTCGGGTTGATGCACAAGCTGCGCGGCCTGTTCTTCGTCAACAGCTACGTGAAGGCGAAGTTCCTCACGCACGACCCCGCGCGCATCGCCAGCTACGAGAGCGACCCGCTCATCTCGCGCCCCATCGCGGTCAACATCCTGCTGGGCCTGTACGAGGCGGCCGACCGCGTGGTGGCCGACGCCAACGCCATCACGCTGCCGGTGCAGCTGCTCATTTCGGGTGCCGACTGGGTGGTGCACCACAAGCCGCAGCACCGGTTCTTCGAGCGCCTGGGCAGCGCGGTGAAGACAAAAACCGAGCTGCCGGGCTTCTTCCACGACACGCTCGGCGAAAAAGACCGCGCGCCCGCCGTGGCGCAGATCCGCGAGTTCATCCTGCAGCGTTTCGACGAACCGGCCGTGCCGGTCGACCGCCGCGAGGCGCACCTGAGCGGCGACACGGCCGACGAGTCGCGCGCGCTGGCCGAGCCGCTGTCGCCCCTGTCGCCGCGCGGCGCCTACTGGGCCGTGACGCGCGCCAGCCTGAAGCTGGGCGGCACGATGTCGGACGGCATCAAGCTGGGGCATGACACCGGCTTCGACTCGGGCAGCACGCTCGACTACGTGTACCGCAACCAGCCCAAGGGCAGCTCGGCCATCGGCCGCTCCATCGACAACACCTACCTGAACTCCATCGGCTGGCGCGGCATTCGCCAGCGCAAGGTCCATGTCGAGGAGCTGCTGCGCATCGCCATGGAACGCCTGGCCGAAATGCACCGTGAGGTGCGCGTGATGGACATCGCCGCCGGCCACGGCCGCTACGTGCTCGACGCGGTGCTGGCCAGCCCGGTGAAGGCCGCCTCGATCCTGCTGCGCGACTACAGCGACATCAATGTGCGCGACGGCCGCGCGCTCATCGCCGAGAAGGGCCTGGAAGACATCGCGCAGTTCGTGCAGGCCGACGCCTTCGACCGCATCAACCTGGCCAGCGTCATGCCGCGGCCCACGCTGGCCGTGGTGTCGGGCCTGTACGAGCTGTTCCCCGACAACGAGATGGTGCGCCGCTCGCTCGCGGGCGTGGGCGACGCGGTGGAAGACGGGGGCTACCTCGTCTACACCGGGCAGCCGTGGCATCCGCAGCTCGAAATGATCGCGCGCGCCCTCACCAGCCACCGCCAGGGCGAGGCCTGGGTCATGCGCCGCCGCACCCAGGTCGAGATGGACCAGCTGGTGGAAGAAGCGGGCTTCCGCAAGATCGACCAGCGGGTCGACGAGTGGGGCATCTTCACGGTATCGCTGGCGGTGCGCACGGGCAGATGAAAGCGTGGTTCAGGCAGCGCCCCTGGAAACGCGCCGCCGCATGGCTGGTGTTTCTCGGGCCGCTGTTCTACGCAACCTATGGCTTCGCCAACTGGTGGGCCACCACACGCGCGAACGTGCCGTCGATGGCCTTCGACTGGGAGCGGCAGATACCGTTCTGGCCGTGGACCATCTTTCCGTACTGGACCATCAACGTCTTCTACGCACTGTCGCTGTTCCTGGCGCGCAGCCGGCACACGCTCGACCGGCATGCGCTGCGGCTGGTCACGGCCACGCTCGTGGCCTGCACCTGCTTCATCGCGTGGCCGCTGCACTTCAGCTTCGGGCAGCCGCCGGTCGAGGGCGCGCCGGCCTTTTTGTTCAACGCGCTGCGCGGCTTCGACCAGCCGTTCAACCAGGCGCCCTCGCTGCACATCGCGCTGGCCGTGATCCTGTGGGACTGGTACCGGCAGTTCATCCGGCCGCTGTGGGCGCGGCTGGTGCTGCATGTGTGGGCCTTCGCGATCTGCGCGTCGGTGCTCACGACGTGGCAGCACCACTTCATCGACATTCCGACCGGCGCGCTGCTCGGCCTGTTCTGCGTGTGGCTGTGGCCGCTGGAGCGCGTGGTGTCGATGCCGCGCGCCTGGCAGCGCACGCACGACGCCCGGCGCTGGAAGCTGGCCGGGTTCTATGCGGCGGGCGCGGCGCTGTGCCTGGCGGGCGCGCTGTACGGCGGCGGCATCGCGCTGTGGCTGTGCTGGCCAGCCGCATCGCTCGCGCTGGTGGCGCTCAACTACATCGGTTTCGGCGCGCGCGGCTTCCAGATGAACCGTCACGGCCGCATGGGCTGGGCGGCGCGCTGGCTGTTCGCGCCCTACCGGCTCGGCGCGGCCGTCAACGCCTGGCTGTGGACGCGCAAGCTGCCGGCCTCGGTCGAGGTGGTGCCCGGCCTGCGGCTGGGCCGCCGGCCGACCCGCGCCGAATGGCTGGCCGCCGGCCGGCCCCGGCTGGTGAGCCTGTGCGCCGAACTGCAATTGCCGGCCGGCGTGCCGCAGGCGCGCTGCGTGCCGCTGCTCGACCTGGCGGTGCCGCCGACGGTGCGGCTGCAGCGCGCGGCGGCCGTCATCGAGGGCCAGCGGCGCAACGCCGACGGCGCGCCGGTGTGGGTGTGCTGCGCGCTCGGCTTCTCGCGCAGCGCGGCGGCGGTGATCGCCTGGCTGGGCCGCTACGGCGCGGTCGGCGATGTCGTGCAAGCCGAAGCCGCCGTTCGGCGCGTGAGGCCGCAGATCGTGCTGCGCGGCGCATGGCCGGCTGCGCTGGCGCCGATGGAGCCTCTTTCGAAACTGCCGGAGGTACCGCGCCATGACTGACACCGAACGCACCACCTGCGCCGCACTGCACAGCCTGCTGCGCGCCGCGGCGGTGCTGGCCCTGTGGGGCTTCGCGCTCACGTGCATCGCGGCGCTGGTGCTCGCGCTGACCTTGCGCTCGCTGTCGAGCACCTCGGCCATGGCATTCGGCGCGGTCGTCGTGCTGGGTGCGCTGGAGCGCTACTTCGCCTTCCGCCTGCGCTTCGACGAGGCGCTGTTCGACGGGCTCGCGCGCAGCACCGTCACGTCGCTGGACGCGCTCGACACGGCGCTTTCTTCGCTGGGGCTGCGCGAACCGGCACCCCAGCAGCAAGCCACGCGACCGCTCGACGACCGCGTGCAGGGCACCCGCCAGCTCCTGCAGCGCCACGCCATCGTGGTCGCCTGCCAGAGCGCCATGTTTCTCCTCGCCTTGATGACACAGGACCTCTCGTGACCGACGACGACAACAAGAACAACGACAAGCCGCACAGCACCGTGCTGCGGCGCGGGCTCGCCATCGTGGCGGGCAAGCTCATCATCGGCGCGGCCGGACTGCTGACCGGCGTGCGCGCCATCTGGTCGGGCACGAGCCCCAAAGCCGAGCAGACGCTGTACTTCGCCAACCACACCAGCCACGGCGACTTCGTGCTGCTGTGGGCCACGCTGCCGCCCGACCTGCGTGCGCTCACGCGGCCGGTCGCGGGGCAGGACTACTGGGAGGCCTCGAAGCTGCGCAACTTCATCGGCCGCGACGTGTTCAACGCGCTGATGATCCGGCGCGACGGTTCGGGCCAGGGCGGCAACCCGGTCGACCAGATGAAGGAGGCGCTGGAGGGCGGCGACTCGCTCATCATGTTTCCCGAGGGCACGCGCAACACGGGCGACGACATCCTGCTGCCGCTGAAGAGCGGGCTCTTTCACCTGGCGCGCGCCTGCCCCCAGGTGCGGCTGGTGCCGGTATGGATCGAGAACCTCAAGCGCGTGCTGCCCAAGGGCGTGCTGGTGCCGATTCCGCTGGCCTGCACGGTGCGCTTCGGCGCGCCGATCACGCTGGCCGAGGGCGAAGACAAGGTGTCGTTCCTGGCCCGCGCGCGCGCCGCCATGCTCGACATGCGGCCCGAATACGACCGCACCGAGCAGAACGGAGGGACCGCCGCATGATCGACCTCTCTCCCTTCGCGCTGACCACGCTCGAGCTCTTCGGCGGCGTCTTCGGCGTGCTGGTGCTGGCCTCGGCCATCGGCGCGGTGCTGAAGTGGCGCGTGGCGCACGGCCAGCCGCACTCGGTCATCGACAACCTCAACTCGCGCGTCAACGCGTGGTGGGTGATGGTGGCGGTCATCGGCCTGGCCTTCGCCTTCGGCAAGGGCGGCGTGATCGTGCTGTTCTATCTGATTTCTTTCTACGCGCTGCGCGAGTTCATCAGCCTGGCCTACACGCGGCGCGGCGACCACGGGGCGATTGCGCTGGCCTTCTTCGTGGCGCTGCCGGGGCAGTACTTCCTGATCTGGATCGACTGGTACGGCCTGTACTCGATCTACATCCCGGTGTACGCCTTCCTGATCCTGCCCATCCTGGCGGCCGTGGGCGGCGACACGCAGCGCTTTCTGGAGCGCACCTCCAAGATCCAGTGGGGCCTGATGGTGTGCGTGTTCTGCATCAGCCACGTGCCCGCGCTGCTCACGCTGCAGATTCCGGGCTTCGAAGGCCGCAACCTGCTGCTGATCGCGTTCCTCGTCATCGTGGTGCAGGGCAGCGACGTGCTGCAGTACGTGTGGGGCAAGCTCTTCGGCAAGCGCAAGGTGGCGCCCGAGCTGTCGCCCTCCAAGACCTGGGAAGGCCTGATCGGCGGCGTGGCGAGCGCCACCGCGCTGGGCGCCGCGCTCTACTGGGCCACGCCTTTCAACCCGTGGCAGGCCGCGCTGATGGCGCTGACCATCTGCCTGATGGGCTTCTTCGGCGGGCTCGTGATGTCGGCCATCAAGCGCGACCGCGGCGTGAAGGACTGGGGTTCGATGATCGAAGGCCACGGCGGCATGCTCGACCGGCTGGACTCGGTGATCTTCGCGGCGCCGATCTACTTTCACGCGCTGCGCTACTGGTGGGTGCCGTAGCCAAGCCCGCGAAGATTCACTTGGCCAGCGCCTTCAGCGCCAGCTTGATGCCGTCGCTCACCGTCGCGTCCTTCGGCAGCGCCTTGAGCGCGAGCGCGGCTTCCTTGTCGCTGTAGCCCAGCGCGACCAGCGCCTGCAGGATGTCGGCCTGCGCGTCGGAGGCCGCATGCGCGGGCATGCCGATGTCGGCGCCCAGCTTGCCCTTGAGCTCGAGCAGCAGGCGCTCGGCCGTCTTCTTGCCGATGCCCGGGATCTTCACCAGCCGGCCCAGCTCCTGCAGCGTGATGGCCTGTGCCAGCTCGCCCACGCTCATGCCCGAGAGCACCCCGAGCGCCATGCGCGGGCCCACGCCGGTGATCTTGATGAGCTGGCGGAACGCCGCCCGCTCCTCGGCGCTGCCGAAGCCGTAGAGAATCTGCGCGTCCTCGCGCACGACGAAGTGCGTGAGCAGCGACACCTTCGCGCCGAGGTTCGGCAGGTTGTAGAACGTGCTCATCGGCACGTCGACCTCATAGCCGACCCCGTTGCAGTCGACCACCACCTGCGGCGGATTGCGTTCGGCCAGGATGCCGGTGAGTTTGCCTATCATGGGTGCCCTTTTTCCTTGAAATGTCCGGCGTGATTCTGCGACACACCTTTACCCCCCTGAACAACGCGCGCCTGGGCCACCTGTGCGGCCCGCTGGACGCGCACCTGCGCCGCATCGAGGAAGCCCTGGGCGTGAAGATCGCCCACCGCCACGAGCAGTTCAAGGTCGACGGCCCCAAGGCACCGGCGCGCCGCGCCATGGACGTGCTGCAGGCGCTCTACGAAATAGCCCAGCGCGCGATCGACCCGGCCGTGGTGCAGCTCACGCTGGCGGGCGACGGCTCCATGACCGAGGGCGACGACGACGCGGCCATGCTGGTCACCCGCCGCGCCGACCTGCGGGCGCGCACGCCCACGCAGGCGCTGTACCTGGACAATATCGCCAGGCACGACATCACCTTCGGCATCGGTCCGGCCGGCACCGGCAAGACCTACCTGGCGGTGGCCTGCGCGGTCGATGCGCTGGAGCGCGCGTCGGTGCAGCGCATCGTGCTGACGCGCCCGGCGGTGGAAGCGGGCGAGCGGCTGGGCTTCCTGCCGGGCGACCTGACACAGAAGATCGACCCGTACCTGCGCCCGCTGTACGACGCGCTGTACGACCTGATGGGCTACGAGAAGGTGCAGAAGGCCTTCGAGCGCAACGCACTCGAAATTGCCCCGCTGGCCTTCATGCGCGGGCGCACGCTGAACAACGCCTTCGTGATCCTGGACGAGGCGCAGAACACCACGCCCGAGCAGATGAAGATGTTCCTCACGCGCATCGGCTTCGGCGCGCGCGCGGTGGTGACGGGCGACGTGAGCCAGATCGACCTGCCCAAGCAGCAGCTGAGCGGGCTGATCGACGCCGAGCGCGTGCTCAAGCGGGTGAGCGGCATCGCCATCACGCACTTCACGAGCGCGGACGTGGTGCGGCATCCGCTGGTGGCGAAGATCGTCGACGCCTACGACGGGCAGCGCAAGCGCTCGGGCGCCGACACCGGCACGCACTGAAATGGCGCTGCCCGCACTTTCCCTGTCGCTGCAGTTCGGCCGTTTCAAGGGCGTGGAGCGCCACCGCATCGCCCTGCCGCGCCACAGCGTGACGCGCTGGATCCGCCATGCGCTGGACATCGACGGCGAGATCACCGTGCGCATCGTCGATACCGACGAAGGCCAGCGCCTGAACCGCGAGTTTCGCGGCAAGGACTACGCGACCAACGTGCTCACCTTCGACTACGCGCAAAGCCCGCTGGTGATGGCCGACCTGGTGCTGTGCGCGCCGGTGGTGGCGCGCGAGGCGAAGGAAAACCGCAAGACCCTGGCCCACCACTACGCGCACCTGCTGGTGCACGGCACGCTGCATGCGCAGGGCTGGGACCACGAGACCAGCGAGGCCGACGCCGACGAGATGGAAGCCTACGAAGTCGAGATCCTTGCGGAGATGGGCATTCGCAGCCCGTACGGCAAATAGGCAGGTGAATCGACAGCTACGCCGTCATCTGCAGCGGGATGGTGACGGGGCCGTCGTTGAGCAGGTGCACCTGCATGTCGGCGCCGAACTCGCCGGTGGCCACCACCGGGTGCGCGGCGCGCGCCCGGGCCACGAAGCAGTCGTAGAGCCGGCGCCCTTCGTCGGGCGGCGCGGCTTGGGTGAAGCTGGGGCGGTTGCCGCCGCTCACGTCGGCCGCCAGCGTGAACTGGCTCACCACCAGCAGGCCGCCGCCGATGTCCTGCACGCTGCGGTTCATCTTGCCGGCGTCGTCGGAAAAGATGCGCAGCTTGAGGATCTTGGCGAGCATGCGGTCGGCCAGCGCGTCGGTGTCGCCGTGCTCGGCGCACAGCAGCACGAGCAGGCCCGCGTCGATGGCGCCGACGGTGCGCCCGGCAATGTCGACGCGTGCGTTCGACACGCGTTGCAGAACAGCTTTCATGAAGGGTGATGTTCCCCGGCCTGGGTGGCGCGGGCTTCCATGGTGAGGGGCAGCAGCTGGATGGTGACGCGCAGGCCGGGCACGGCGTCCATCAGGGCCTGCTCGAGCTGGTCGCGCATGTGGGCTGCGTGCAGCAGGGTCCAGTCGCCGGGCACGTGCATGTGCAGGTCGGCAAAACGGCGCTGGCCGGCGCTGCGGGTCACCATGTCGTCGAAGCGCAGCCGCGGGCCTTCGGGCACGCGGGCAACGAAGGTGTCGAGCGTGGCGCGCACGGTGGCGAGGGTTTCGGGGTCGAGGGCTTCGTCCATCAGGCCCTGCGACGAGCGCCACACCAGCTTGACGCCCTCGCGCACGATGTTCAGCGCCACGCCGATGGCCAGCAGCGGGTCGAGCCAGAGCCAGCCGCTGAGCTGCACGCCGACGATGCCGATCACCACCGCCGCGGACGTCCACACGTCGGTCATCAGGTGGCGCCCGTCGGCCTCCAGCGCGATCGAGCGGTGCACGCGGGCCGCGCGGAACAGCACGAAGGCCAGCCCCGCGTTGAAGCCCGAGCTGACCACCGACAGCGCCAGGCCCCAGCCCACCTGCTCGAGCGGTTGCGGGGCCAGCAGGCGCTGCACCGAGACCCAGAGGATCGCGATGGCCGCGCCCACGATCAGGATGCCTTCGAAGCCCGAAGAGAAGTACTCTGCCTTGTGGTGGCCGTAGGGGTGGTCGTCGTCGGCGGGACGCTCCGCGATGGTCACCATGGCCAGCGCGAACATGGCGCTGGCCAGGTTGACGAAGGACTCCATCGCGTCGGAGATGAGGCCCATCGAGTTGGTCAGGTAGCCCGCGTAGCCCTTGAGCAGGATGGTGAGCAGTGCGACCGCCACAGATACACGAAGCAGTGCCTTGGGTGAGAACGTCATGCGAAATCCATCGGGAAATTGGGCAATACGCCACGCGAAAAGCGGTAAAAGGCCGCAGGAGGCGACTGAATTATTGGCTCCGTGTCCATATGTAACGCCTTCGCCTTAATATTTCTGACTATTGCGACACATTCTTTCGCAAAGGAACCAGGTTCAGATGATCAAAAACTTGCTGGCCGCCCTGTGCGGTCTTGCCATTGTCGGCTCGGCCGCGATGGCCCGAGCGCAGACACCGCCGCCGGCGGCGCCCGCGGAGGTTTCAACGGCAGCCGCCCCTGTGCCGGCAGCTGCAAAGGCAGACATCCAGGCGGGCTTCGTGAAGTCCGTGCGCGGCAATGTGCAACTGCTCAACGGTTCGGGCGCCACGCGCCCCGCCAACCCCGGTGACGCCATCGGCGCCGTCGACCGCATCGTGACCGGCCCCGATTCCTCGGCTTCCGTGGTGCTGCGCGACGACACCACGCTGGTGGTCGGCCCGTCGTCGCGGCTGGACCTGAAGGAGTTCCACTTCGACGGCACGACGCACGAAGGCGGCATGCTGCTGTCGCTGCTGCGCGGCTCCATGCGCATGATCACGGGCCTGATCGGCAAGACGAACCCCGACGCCGTGCGGGTCGAGACGCAGACGGCCACGATCGGCATCCGCGGCACCGACTTCATCGTGCAGGCGGACGGACAGCCATGAACGCGATGCCCCCGAAGTCCCGCCGCGCATTCCAGTCCCTGCTCACGACCGCACTGGTGGCCATGCTGGCCGCCTGCTCCACGCCCGGCACCCGGGTAGTGCTGCTGCCCCAGGCCGACGGCAAGCCCTCCGCCGTGGTCGTGCGCGCCAGGGACGGGGAGGAGGTGCTCTCCACCCCCTACCAGCGCGCCACGGCTGCCGTGGGGGCACGTGGCGCCCCGGTCGTCGACCAGGCCGATCCGGCCAAGGTCCAGGCCGACAACAAGCCGCTGTTCGACATGCGCCCGCCGCTTCCGCAGCGCTACACGGTGTACTTCGAGCTCGGGGGCACCACGCTGACGGCCGCCTCGCAGCAGGTCATGACCGAGGCCATGGCCGCGGCGCTGGCGCGCAGCGGCAGCGACATCGTGGTCACGGGCCACACCGACACCAAGGGCACCGGCGAGCAGAACGACCAGTTGTCGCGCCGCCGGGCGCAGGAAGTGGCGCAGCTCTTCGTCGAGCGCCAGTTCCCGGCCAACCGCATCGAGGCCGTGGGCCGCGGTGAACGCGAACTGGCCGTGCCGACCGCCGACGAGGTGGACGAGCCGCGCAACCGGCGCGTCACCATCGAGGTGCGTTGACCGGTCTGTCGACCGCCCGGGTCAGCTGAGCGTCACGCGCGCGAACTTGCGCTTGCCGACCTGCACCACATAGGTACCGGCCGGCAGCTTCAGCGCCTTGTCGCTGACCACGACCGAATCGACCCGGACGCCGCCGCCTTCGATCAGGCGGTTGCCGTCACCCGCCGAAGCCGCCAGGTTGGCCTGCTTCAGCAATTGGGCAATGCCCAGCGGGGCGCCCGACAGCGACACCTCGGCGATCTCGTCCGGCACGCCGCCCTTGCTGCGGTTGATGAAGTCCTGCTCTGCGGTTTCGGCGGCCGCGGCGCTGTGGAAGCGCGCGGTGATTTCCTTGGCCAGCGCCACCTTGGCGTCCTTCGGGTTGCGCCCGCCCGCGATCTCGGCCTTCAGCGCCGCGATCTGCGCCAGCGACTGGAAGCTCAGCAGCGTGTACCAGCGCCACATCAGGTCGTCGGAAATCGACAGCACCTTGGCGAACATGGTGTTGGCGTCTTCGCTGATGCCGATGTAGTTGTTCTTGCTCTTGGACATCTTCTCGACGCCGTCGAGGCCTTCCAGCAGCGGCATGGTGAGGATGCACTGCGGCTCCTGGCCGTACTCCTGCTGGAGATGGCGCCCGACCAGCAGGTTGAACTTCTGGTCCGTGCCGCCGAGTTCGAGGTCGCTCTTGAGCGCCACCGAGTCGTAGCCCTGCATCAGCGGGTAGAGGAATTCGTGCACCGAGATCGACTGCCCGGCCTTGAAGCGCTTGTTGAAGTCGTCGCGCTCCATCATGCGGGCCACGGTGTACTTGGCGGCCAGCTGGATCATGCCGCGGGCGCCCAGCGGGTCGCTCCATTCGGAGTTGTAGCGGATCTCGGTCTTCTCGGGGTCCAGCACCAGGCTGGCCTGCTTGTAGTACGTCTGGGCGTTGGCCTCGATCTGCTCGCGGGTGAGCGGCGGGCGGGTGTTGTTACGGCCGGAGGGGTCGCCGATGGTGCTGGTGAAGTCGCCGATCAGGAAGATCACCCGGTGGCCCAGGTCTTGCAGCTGGCGCATCTTGTTGAGCACCACCGTGTGGCCGATGTGGATGTCGGGCGCCGTCGGGTCCAGCCCCAGCTTGATGCGCAGAGGGGTTGCGGTGGCTTCCGAGCGCTGCAGCTTGCGCACCCACTCGTCCTGCGGCAAGAGCTCATAAGCGCCCCGGAGGGATATTTCGAGCGCGCGTCCTACACTATTCGAGAGGGCTTTGGATGTAACAAATTCGGCGTTCATGGGCTTTTTTAGCTGACTTTGGGGGTGCCGAAGCTATACTCAGCCCGACTTTTCAAGCGCCGGATTCTAAGCGGCGCTTCTTCCGCACCGTCTGCTGCCGCCCTGAACGTACTGGGCCTTGCAGCACGGTTTTGCAGAACCTGAGCTGGAATTCAAAGTTTGATCAACGGCATTCTTGCCGCCGAGGAGCTCCTTGCTTCTCGCGTGGCCTATACATTCCGGACGTACCCCAAGCAGATCATCGCGGTCATCGCGGCGGCCCTGCTGAGCGCCGGCACCCTGGCAGTGGCATCGCTCGGTCCGGACGCGTCCGACCTCCCGGTGAAACAGATCCTCGAAGCCACGGCACCCGTGTCGTTCGCCGACCAGGGCGCGTCGCTGGAAAACTTCAGCTTCACGCTGTTCCGCACGGACATCACCCGTTCGAGCGACACGGCCGAGGCGCTGCTGAAGCGCCTGGGCATCTCCGACCCCACCGCCACCGCCTTCGTGCGGGGCAACGCCGAAGCCCGCAATGCCCTGTTCTCACGCGCCGGGCGCACCGTGACGGCCGAAGCCACGCAGGAAAACCAGCTCAAGAAGCTCAGCGCCCGCTGGATTCCCGATGGCGACGGCGGCTTCAAGCGCTTCGTCATCGAGCGCACGCCCACCGGCTTCGCCGGCGTGACGGAGCGCGACGCCCTCACCCCCGGCACGCGCCTGGCCAGCGGCACCATCCGCACCTCGCTGTTTGCAGCCACCGACGATTCGCGCATTCCCGATGCGGTGGCGAGCCAGCTGGCCGACATCTTCGCGGGCGACGTCGACGTGCGCGCCCTGCGCAAGGGCGACCGCTTTGCCGTGGTCTACGAAACCTTCGAGGCCGACGGACAGGCGCTGCGCAGCGGCCGCGTGCTGTCGGCCGAGTTCGAGAACAACGGGCGAATCCATCAGGCCGTCTGGTTCCAGCCCTCGGGCGCCAACCAGAAGGGCAGCTACTACCGCCCGAACGGCGACAGCCTGCGCAAGGCCTACCTGGCGACGCCGGTCGAGTTTTCGCGCGTGTCCAGCGGTTTCGCGATGCGCATGCACCCCATTTTGAACAGCTGGCGCCAGCACAACGGCATCGACTACGCAGCGCCCACGGGCACCTCGGTGCGTTCGGTCGGCGACGGCACGGTCGACTTTGCCGGCACGCAGAACGGCTACGGCAACATCGTCATCATCAACCACCGCAACAACCAGCAGACGGCGTATGCGCACCTGAGCCGCATCGACGTCAAGGCAGGCCAGAGCATCGGCCAGGGCCAGGCCATCGGCGCGGTGGGTTCCACGGGCTGGGCCACCGGCCCGCACCTGCACTTCGAGTTCCGCGTGGGCGGCGTCTACCAGGACCCGGCTTCCATTGCGCAGGAAGGCGGCGCGCCGATCACCGCGGCGCTGCGTCCGGCCTTCGAGCGCATCGCCGTGGGCGCGCGCACCGAGCTGGCGGCGGCTTTCTCCGTCATCCAGGCCAGCGCCGACTGAGCCTTTTCAGCACCGATCTACGGATGGCCGCCGAACTCTTCATCGGCCTGATGTCGGGCACCTCGCTCGACGGCGTGGACGGCGTGCTCGCCGACTTCGCAGGCGGCCGCATCGCGGTGAAGGCCTACGCCACGGCCGGGTTTCCCGTGTCGCTGCGCGCGGAACTCATGGCGCTGAACACGCCCGGTGACAACGAACTGCACCGCGCAGCATTGGCCGGCAACGGGCTGGCCAAGGCCTATGCCGGCGTGGTCGAGCAACTGCTGGCGGACAGCGGCGTCGCCGCCGGTGCCGTCGCCGCCATCGGCGCGCACGGCCAGACCGTGCGACACCGGCCGCTCGAGTTCGACGAGGTCGGCTACACGACCCAGCTCAACAACCCCTCCCTGCTCGCCGAACTGACCGGCATCGACGTGGTCGGCGATTTCCGCAGCCGCGACCTTGCCGCCGGCGGCCAAGGCGCGCCGCTGGTGCCGGCCTTTCACCGCGCCCTGTTCGCCCGCCCGGACGAGACCGTCGCGGTGCTGAACATCGGCGGCATCTCCAACCTGAGCCTGCTGCCGGCCGCCAACGCGCCCGAAGGCGCCGTCGTGCGCGGCTTCGACTGCGGCCCCGGCAACGCGCTGATGGACCACTGGTGCCAGACCTACCAGGGCCAGCCCTTCGACCGTGGCGGCCAGTGGGCCGCCAGCGGGCAGGTGCTGCCCGAGCTGCTCGCGCTGCTGCTGGCCGACGCGTACTTCGCCAGGACGCCGCCCAAGAGCACCGGGCGCGACCTGTTCAACCCGACCTGGCTGGCCGCGCAGCTCGGCACCACGGCGATGGACCCCGCGGATGTGCAGGCGACATTGGCCGAATTGACCGCTCACGCTTGTTCAGCGGACGTATTGCGCTACGGAAAAGATAGCAAACTGCTGATCGTCTGCGGCGGCGGCGCACTGAACGACCACCTGCTCGGCCGCTTGCGCGCGCTGCTGCCAGGCGTGGACGTGGTGGCGTCGACCGACCATGGACTGCCGCCCCAGCAGGTCGAGGCCGCGGCCTTTGCTTGGCTGGCGCGCGCCACGGTGCGGCGCGAGCCCGGCAACCTCGCCAGCGTGACCGGCGCGCGCGGCGCGCGGGTGCTGGGCGCGATCTACCCCGCCTGAACCGCTGGCTTCAGCCCTGGCCGGACACTTCCGGCTGCGCCGGGTGCGCCGCCCGCGATTCCGACGGCAGGTGCCAGAAGATCAACGCCGAGGCCACTGTGATCAGCCCCATGCTCGCGAAGGTCGCCTGGAACGCGTCCAGCGTGTGCGCCGCCGAGTCGGTGCCGAAGATGCCGTTGTAGCCAGCCAGCGTGGCGCCCGCGGCGGCCACGCCCAGGCTCATGGCAAGCATCTGCACCATCGACAGCAGGCTGTTGCCGCTGCTGGCCATGCTGCCGTCCAGGTCCTTCAGCGTGATGGTGTTCATGGCGGTGAACTGCAGCGAATTGACCGCGCCGAAGGCCAGCAGCTGCAGTATGTGCAGCGCCATCGGCTGGCCCGGCGCCGTCAGGCCGAAGCTGGCCATGGTGCAGCCCACGAGGATGGTGTTGACCACCAGCACGCGACGGTAGCCGTGGCGCGTGATCAGCGGCGTGGCGAAGCGCTTCATGGCCATGCCGGCCAGCGCGATCGGCAACATCATCAGCCCGGCGCGCACCGGCGAGTAGCCCATCGACACCTGCAGCAGCAGCGGCACCAGGAACGGCATGCAGCTGCTGCCCAGGCGCGAGAACAGGTTGCCGATGAGCCCGATGCTGAGCGTCTGCACATGGAACAGCGACGGTGCGAACAGCGGCTCGGGCGTGCGCGAGGCGCGCAGCCAGTAGGCGACGATGCTGGCGAAGCCGAAGATCAGCACCACCATCACACCGCCCTGGCGCAGGCCCAGCTCTGAAACGCCGTCCAGCGCCAGCGAGATCGCCACCATGCCGAAGGCCAGCAAGGCGTAGCCCACGCTGTCGAAGCGCTTCTGCACCACGCCGCGCAGGTCGGGCATGTACTTGAGCGTGGCCAGGCAGCCCAGCAGCCCCACGGGCACGTTGATCAGGAAGATCCAGTGCCACGAGGCGTACTGCACCAGCCAGCCGCCCAGCGTGGGGCCCAGCAAGGGACCTATGAGGCCCGGAATGGCCACGAAGCTCATCGCCTGGAGGAACTCCCCGCGCGGCACCGTGCGCAGCAGCGCCAGGCGCCCCACGGGCAGCAGCAGCGCGCCGCCCAGGCCCTGCACCACCCGCGCCGCCACCAGCTGGCCCAGGCCGTGCGACAGCGCGCACAGCACCGAGCCGGCGGCGAACAGCACGATGGCGCAGAAGAAGATGCGCCGCGTGCCGAAGCGGTCGGCGATCCAGCCCGAGGCCGGGATCAGCATCGCCATGGTGAGCGCGTAGGCCACCACCACCGACTGCATGCGCAGCGGGCTCTCGCCGAGGCTCGCGGCCATCGCCGGCAGCGCCGTGTTGATGATGGTGGCGTCCAGCGTCTGCATGAAGAAGCCGACGGCGACGAGCCACAGCAGGCTCTTGCGCACGGGGTCCACGGGCGCGGCGGCGGTTTCAGCCTCGGAGGTCATAGGCAAGCGGAGGAAAAGAAGCGGGAACGAAAAAGCCGCCCGGAGGCGGCTTTCTGGGGAGGCTGGATCAGCAGCATCCGGGCATCAGGCCGAGAAGCTCGATCCGCAGCCGCAGGTGCTGGTGGCGTTCGGGTTCTTGATGACGAACTGGGCGCCCTGCAGGTCTTCCTTGTAGTCGATCTCGGCGCCCACCAGGTACTGGTAGCTCATGGCGTCGATCAGCAGCGAGACGCCGTTCTTGGTCATGGTGGTGTCGTCTTCGTTCGTGATTTCATCGAACGTGAAACCGTACTGGAAGCCGGAGCAGCCGCCACCCTGCACGAACACGCGCAGCTTCAGGTCGGGATTGCCTTCTTCGGCGATCAGGTCGGCCACCTTGGCTGCCGCACTGTCGGTGAAGACGATGGGCTCTGGCATCTGGGTCTGGATGTTTTCGGCTACGGCGCTCATGGTGTGATAACTCCTTGGGGCCGAACAAGCGGCCAATGACTTCGATGCTACTGCAATGACGCAGTTTCGGCAGGTGGGGTGTGGCGTGCACCCCAACGCAAGTGGGGTCGAAGACGCCCCAGGGCGCCTCTGCAACGAAAAAGCCGCCCGAAGGCGGCCCTTCTAATAAAAAAGCCGCCCGGAGGCGGCTTTGTGTTCGCAGTGAACAGATCAGCGCTTGCTGAACTGCTTGCGGCGACGGGCGGAGTGCAGACCGACCTTCTTGCGCTCGACTTCACGCGCATCGCGCGTCACGAAGCCGGCTTGGCTCAGCACGGGCTTGAGCGTTGCGTCGTAGTCGATCAGCGCACGGGTGATGCCGTGGCGCGTGGCGCCGGCTTGACCCGATTCGCCGCCGCCGTTCACGTTGACCATCACGTCGAAAGCTTCGAGGTTGTTGGTCAGCGCGAGAGGCTGCTTGGCGATCATGATCGAGGTTTCACGGCCGAAGAACTCTTGGATGTCCTTGCCGTTGACCGTGATCTTGCCGGTGCCTTTTTTCAGAAACACACGGGCGACGCTGGATTTGCGACGGCCGGTGCCATTGTTCCATTCACCAATCATTCTCAAGGCTCCTTACAGTTCCAGCACTTTGGGCTGTTGGGCGGTATGCGGGTGCTCAGCGCCACCGTAGACCTTGAGTTTCTTGATCATCGCGTAGCCAAGCGGACCCTTGGGCAGCATGCCCTTGACGGCCTTTTCCAGGGCACGGCCCGGGAACTTGGATTGCATGTCGCGGAAGTTGGTGGCACTGATGCCGCCCGGGTAGCCCGAGTGACGGTAGTACACCTTGTCGATCGACTTGGCGCCGGTGACGCGCAGTTGCGCGGCGTTGATGATGACGATGAAGTCACCGGTATCGACGTGAGGCGTGTAAATGGCCTTGTGTTTGCCGCGCAAACGGAGAGCAACTTCGCTGGCTACTCGTCCGAGGACCTTGTCGGTCGCGTCAATCACAAACCACTCGTGCGTCACGTCAGCGGGCTTGGCGCTGAACGTTTTGGTCATGAGTTTTTCTCTTTGAAAAGAGGGTTTGGCGAGCCCTTTTCCACGGTCGGCGTTCCTCTGATGGGAATCTCTTAGGTGGGTGACCCCCGCGCCGCAAGACGGTTCGGGAGACTTCGCCGCGGGGCTACAAAAACGCTGCGAAGCCCTCGATTATATAAAGAATGGCCTTGCGCTGGCAAATTTGCATATGTGCCCCCCAACACCGTTACCATTCCCACCCTATGTTCAGTTACCGCCACGCCTTCCATGCCGGCAACCACGCCGACGTGCTCAAGCACACGGTGCTGATTGCCACGCTCGATCACCTGCTTGAGAAAGAGGCAGCCCTGACGGTCGTCGACACCCACGCCGGCGCCGGCCTGTACCGCCTCGACGGCGACTACGCGGGCACCAGCGGCGAGGCTGCCGAAGGCATCCTGCGCCTTCTTTCGAGCAAAAAAGAGCCTGCAACGCGCGCGCCTGCTGCGAAGTCTGCTACCAAAAAAGTAGCACCCGAGGCAGAAGCCCCGCTCGCCGACGCCATCGCCCGCTACCTGAGCGTGATCAGCGACTTCAACCCCAACGGCGGCGCCCGCGTCTACCCCGGCTCGCCGTTCATCGTGCAGCACCTGCTGCGCGACCACGACAAGCTCAAGCTGTTCGAGCTGCACCCGACCGACTCGCGCACGCTGGACGCCAACATCGCCCAGCTCGAAGCCGGCCGGCAGATCGCCGTGATGAACGAAGACGGTTTCGGCAGCGCCACCAAGTTCCTGCCGCCGCCCTCGCGCCGCGCACTGGTGCTGATGGACCCGAGCTACGAGATGAAGACCGACTACGGCCGCGTGCTCGACTTCGCTGCCGAGGCGCTCAAGCGCTTCGCCACCGGCACCTACGCGGTCTGGTACCCGATCATTCCGCGCCCCGAGGCGCACGATCTGCCGCGCCGCCTCAAGACGATGGCGACCAAGGCCGGCAAGTCGTGGCTGCACGCCACGCTGACGGTCAAGTCGAGCAAGATCACCAAAGATGCCGCATCTGGCGAAACGCAGCGCCCGGGCCTGCCGGCCAGCGGCATGTTCCTGATCAATCCGCCCTTCACGCTGAAGCCGCTGCTCGCGGCGGCGCTGCCCCAGCTGGCGGAGCGCCTGGGACAGGACCGCAACGCGACCTTCTCGCTCGAGTCGGGCGGCTGAGCCCCAACCCCGCAGGCTTCGTTCCCTGAGCTACCTGCGCTGGCGCGCCGGCACGATCGCCTTGCGCCGCGCGGGCACCTGCACCCTGGCACGCTGCGGCGGCTCGGCCGCCGACGCCACCGGCGCCTGCGCGTCGCCCGCCTCCACCGGCAAGCCGCCGCAGCGCATGCCGTCGCGATCGACCACGGTCAGCGCCACCTGCTTGATGCCCAGGCCGGTCAGGCCGATGCGGTCGGCCGCGGCGCGGCTCAGGTCGATCACGCGGCCCAGCGCATAGGGGCCGCGGTCGTTGATGCGCACCAGCACCTCGCTGCCGTTGACGAGGCTGCGCACGCACACGCGCGTATTGAAAGGCAGGGTCTTGTGCGCCGCCGTCATGGCGGTCATGTCGAAGCGCTCGCCGCTGGCGGTCTTGCGCTGATGGAACTGGATGCCGTACCACGAGGCGCCGCCGCGCTCGAAGATGTCGCGCGGGCCGGTGTCGCCGGGCACGCCGTCGTCCGGTGTCAGCTCGCCCGCGCCGGACACAGCCAGGTCATAGCGCACCGACGGCACGTTGGAGCGCGGCGCGTCGCCGGGCGGCACGGCCAGCGCGCGCGGCAGCGGCTGCAGCTTGCCGCCTTCGGCATCGGTGGCTGGCGGCATCGCACAGCCTGCGAGCGCGCAGCTTGCCGCCACGAAGACGAGGCGAAGCGCCCCGCGCAACGAGGCGGCCGCGCCTGCCGAGCCCCCTCTCAATCGAGGCGCTCCAGCACAGCCAGCGTCGCCGCCGACTGGTTCATCGTGTAGAAATGCAGCGACGGCGCACCGCCGTCGCGCAGGCGCGTGCACAGGTCGGTCACCACGTCCAGGCCGAAGGCCTTGATCGATGCGATGTCGTCGCCGTAGGCCTGCAGCCGCAGGCGCACCCAGCGCGGGATCTCGGCGCCGCAGGCGTCCGAAAAGCGCATGAGCTGCGTCGAACTGGTGATCGGCATGATGCCCGGCACGATCGGGGTGTCGAGCCCCAGCTTGCGGGCGTCGTCGACGAAGCGGAAGTACGCGTCGGCCGTGAAGAAGTACTGAGTGATCGCCGAATCGGCGCCCGCCTTCACCTTCGCGGCAAAGGCCTGCAGGTCGGATTCGGGCGTGCGGGCCTGCGGATGGATCTCGGGGTAGCAGGCCACCTCGATGTGGAAGTCGCGCCCGGTTTCCTCGCGGATGAAGGCCACGAGGTCGCTCGCGTACTGAAATTCGCCGCCGATGCCGTAGCCGCTGGGAAGGTCGCCGCGCAGCGCCACCAGGCGCCTCACGCCCATGGCCTTCAGCTCGCCGAGCTGCTCGCGCACCGTGGCGCGCGTGGCGCCGATGCACGAGAAGTGGCTCGCCGCGTCCACACCTTCGGACAGGATCTCCTGCACCGCGGCGAAAGTACCCTGGTGCGTGGAGCCGCCCGCGCCGTAGGTGACCGAGCAGAACTGCGGCTTGCGCACATACAGCTGCTGGCGCGCGGCGCGCAGCTTGACCGCGCCTTCGGGCGTCTTGGTCGGAAAGAATTCGAAACTCAGCGGAAGGCGCACCTGCGTCTCCTTAAGAACCGTCGCTCGCCTTGGCAGCGCGCACGGCGTGAATGAAAAACTCGCGGTTGCCGTCGCCCCCGGCGATCGGGCTGTCGAACCAGCGCAGCACGCGCAGGCCGAGCGCCTCGCAGGCGTCGTGCAGGCGCTTCTCGACCACCGCATACATCGATTCGTCGCGCACGATGCCGCCCTTGCCGACCTGCCCTGGCTGCAGTTCGAACTGCGGCTTGACCAGCATCAGCAACTGGCCGTCGTCGGCCAGGAACTCGACCACGGCCGGCAGCACCAGCGTGAGCGAAATGAACGACAGGTCGCCCACGATCAGGTCGAAGCGCAGGTCGGCGGAGGCTTCACTCGACTCGCTCGCCTCGGCCTCGACGCTCTCGTCACCCTCTTCCTGCTCTTCCCGCAGGTCGTCCGCCGACAGCGCACGCGCATTGACGCCTTCGATGGCCACCACGCGCTCGTCCTCGCGCAACTTCGCATGCAGTTGCCCATGGCCGACGTCCACGCCGACCACCTTCGCAGCGCCGCGCTGCAGCAGGCAATCGGTGAAGCCGCCGGTCGACTGGCCGACGTCCAGGCACAGCTTGCCGGCCGGATCGACACCGCTCACCGCCAGCGCGCCTTCGAGCTTGAGCCCGCCGCGCGACACGTACCGGGCCTCGGCCGCATCGGCCAGCTCGAGCTCGGCCGATTCGGGCACTTCGTCCTTGTTCTTGACGACCGGGCGCCATGCGTCGCTCGTGCCCGCGTCGCGCCAGCGCATGCCGCCGGCAATGAGCCGCACGGCCTGCGAACGTGACGCGGCCATGCCGCGCTCTACCAACAGTTGATCAGCGCGCATGAGCGAAGCGCCGGGCCGCCCCAAGCAAGCTCGCACCGCAGTGCGAAGCACGAAGGTTTTTCATCGTGCGATCAGTACCGGTACGTGTCTGGCTTGTACGGGCCGTTCTTGCTCACGCCGATGTAGGCGGCCTGCGAGTCGGTCAGCTCGGTCAGCATGGCGCCGACCTTCTTCAGGTGCAGGCGCGCCACCTTTTCGTCCAGGTGCTTGGGCAGCACGTAGACCTTGCCGGCCTCGTAGGCTTCGGGCTTGGTGAACAGCTCGATCTGGGCGATGGTCTGGTTGGCGAACGACGACGACATCACGAAGCTCGGGTGGCCCGTGCCACAGCCCAGGTTCACCAGGCGGCCCTTGGCCAGCAGGATGATCTTCTTGCCGTCCGGGAAGGTGATGTGGTCGACCTGGGGCTTGATTTCTTCCCACTCGTACTTCTCGATCGACGCGACGTCGATCTCGTTGTCGAAGTGGCCGATGTTGCAGACGATGGCCTGGTCCTTCATGGCGGCCATGGTGTCGTGCGTGATGACGTCCTTGTTGCCGGTGGTCGTCACGAAGATGTCGGCCTTGTCGGCGGCGTATTCCATCGTCACGACCTTGTAGCCTTCCATGGCGGCCTGCAGGGCGTTGATCGGGTCGATTTCGGTGACCCACACCTGGGCGCTCAGTGCGCGCAGGGCCTGGGCCGAGCCCTTGCCCACGTCGCCGTAACCGGCCACGCAAGCCACCTTGCCGGCGATCATCACGTCGGTCGCGCGCTTGATGCCGTCCACCAGCGATTCGCGGCAGCCGTACAGGTTGTCGAACTTGCTCTTGGTGACCGAGTCGTTCACGTTGATGGCGCGGAACTGCAGCGTGCCCTTGGCGGACATTTCGTTCAGGCGGTGCACGCCGGTGGTGGTCTCTTCGGTCACGCCGATGATCTCGGCGGCCTTGCGGGTGTACCAGGTGCTGTCCACGGCCAGCTTGGCCTTGATGGCGGCGTAGAGGATGCGTTCTTCTTCGCTGGTCGGGTTGTCGAGCACGCCCAGGTCCTTCTCGGCGCGCTGGCCCAGGTGCATCAGCAGCGTGGCGTCGCCGCCGTCGTCCAGGATCATGTTCGGGCCTTCGCCCTTCGAACCCTTGGGGCCGAAGTCGAAGATGGCGTGCGTGTAGTCCCAGTAGTCGGTCAGCGACTCGCCCTTGATCGCGAACACCGGCGTGCCGGCGGCGGCAATGGCGGCGGCGGCATGGTCCTGCGTCGAGAAGATGTTGCACGAGGCCCAGCGCACTTCGGCGCCCAGGGCTTGCAGCGTCTCGATCAGCACGGCCGTTTGAATGGTCATGTGGATCGAGCCCGTGATGCGCGCGCCCTTGAGCGCCTGGCCCTTGGCGAACTCCTGGCGGATGGCCATCAGGCCGGGCATTTCGGTTTCCGCGATGCGGATTTCCTTGCGGCCCCAGGCGGCGAGAGACAGGTCGGCAATCGCCTGGTCGGCGGTGAAAACGGGGGCGGGCTTGAGAACAGCGCTCATGAGAACTCCAAAACTGGTTTGAAAGATGCCACTGCGCTCGAGGGGTCTGACAGAAAAATGACTCACCGCGAGAACAGCGGATGAGCGTGGTTGCGATGTGGTCCGAGCCTCACGCCTGACGGCGCTGCAACGCTCCTCGGAACGGCGGATTGTAGACGCGGCGCCCCGGCCCGCCAATCGCTCGGGTATCCCACATCACGGAAAGCGCGTTCTGCCGCACAGGCGTACATTGGCGCGCACCCAACCACGGAAGCCCTGCTCATGTCGCTCACGCAATCCAGAATTTCCTCGGCCCTGCTGGCCACGGCCGCGCTCGTCGCCACGGCAGGTGCGCCGGTGCTTGCCGCCGCGCAGAACGCAGACCCGGTGCGCATCCGCGGCACCATCGTGCGCGTCGACGCCAAGACCCTCGTGGTGCAGGACCGCGGCGGCGAGGTCGTCAGCCTTGCGCGCCCGGCCGACATGCCGGTGTCGGAGGTCTACCGCATCAAGCTGTCCGACATCAAGCGCGGCAGCTTCATCGGCACCGCCGCCATGCCGCAGGCCGACGGCACGCAGAAGGCCATTGAAGTGGTGGTGTTCCCCGAGGCCGCGCGCGGCACGGGCGAAGGCCACAGGCCCTGGGACCTGCTGCCCGACAGCACCATGACCAACGCCACCGTCGCCGACCTGGCCGCGGCGCCGAAGTCGGTGCGCGGCGGGCAGCAACTGCGCCTGACCTACAAGGGCGGCGAGAAGACCGTCATCGTGCCGCCGGACGCACCGGTGGTCACCTTCCGCCCCGGCACCGACGCACTGCTCGTGCCCGGCGCCAAGGTCATGGTGAATGCGCAGGACAAGAACGGCACGCCCACGGCGCTGCGCGTCACGGCCGGGCGCGACGGCTTCGCGCCGCCGATGTAGGCCGGGCAATCCAAGGGAAATCCCGCAGGCATTTGTGTGGCTGCGGTGGCCTCGGCCGCGCCGGTGCGGCGTATCGTGGCAAGGGACTTTCGCCGTCCGGCCGGTCCTTGCCACTCACCCGTTCACCCGCACAGGAGATTCCGCACCATGGCCACTGCCAAGAAAGCCGCCGCCAACAAGACCACTGCCAGCAGCAGCACGGCCGCGCCCAGCGCTGCCGACATGCTCAACCCGCTGAAGAATCTCAAGGGCATGACCGATCGCCTGCAGGAACTCAACCTGACCGGCGGCGCGGGCAAGCTGCTCGACAGCGGCCGCAAAGACCTGCAGGCGCTGATGCAGGCGAACGAAAAGTCCTACCAGGGCCTGCAGACGGTGGTGCAGCGGCAGACCGAGATGATCAAGAGCGCCATCACCGAGTGGCAGGCCGCCGCCAAGGAAATGCCGGGCAAGGACCCCAAGGCCAACCTCGCCAAGCTCGACGAACTCGGCCGCCAGTCGTTTCAGCGCGCCGTCGACGACATCAAGGAGCTGGCCAACCTGGCCGCCAAGTCGCAGGCCGACGCGTTCGACGTGGTGCGCCAGCGCATCCAGTCCAACGTGGACGAAGTGACCCAGCTGCTGCAGCGCAAGTAAGCCGGACCCGCCTCATGCCCGCAGCAGCCGCCCCGCAGCCCATCGAGCGGCGCACGCGCGTCAACGGCATCGAGCTCGCCTGGGACAGCTTCGGCGACCCGGCCGCCCCGCCGCTGCTGCTGGTCATGGGCCTCGGCGCCCAGATGGTGGCGTGGGACGACGATTTTTGCGCCCTGCTCGCCGAAGCCGGCGGCCATCGCGTGATCCGCTTCGACAACCGCGACATCGGCCACTCGAGCTACCTGACCGAGCTCGGCGTCCCCGACATCCAGCTGCTGATGCACCAGGCCATGGCCGGCCGGCCGCTGCAGGTGCCCTACACCCTGCGCGACATGGCCGGCGACTGCGTCGGGTTGCTCGACGCGCTGGGCATCGCGCGCGCCCACGTCGTGGGCGCCTCCATGGGCGGCGCCATCGGGCAGGAGCTGTGCATTCACCATGCGCACCGGATGCTGTCGTTCACCAGCATCATGTCGACCACCGGCAATCCGGCCCTGCCGCCACCCACGCCCGAGGCGATGGCGGTGCTGTTCTCGCCCTCGCCGACCACCTTCGAGGCCTATTTGCCGCACCACGCCAAGGTGTGGCGCGTGCTGCGGGGGACAGCGGACTTTCCGCTCGACGAGGCCCGCGACACCGAGCGGGCACAGCTCGTGTTCCTGCGCGGACTCAACCCGCCCGGCGTGGCGCGCCAGTTCGCGGCCATCCTGGCATCGGGCAACCGCAAGCCCGCGCTGGCCGGGGTGGACGTGCCCACCCTGGTGATCCACGGCGAGGCCGATCCGCTGGTGCCGGTGGCCTGCGGCGTCGACGTGGCCGATGCGATTCCCGGCGCAACGCTGCTGCGCATTGCGCGCATGGGCCATGCGCTGCCGATCGAGATGTGGCCGCAGATCGTCGAGGCGATTGCCGCGCACACGGCGCGGCACCTGGACGCCTGACGCGAACGTCACTCCGTCAGGGCGCGCCTCACGTCGTCCTGCAGGCTTCGCAGGTGCTCGCGCATGGCCGTGCGGGCGCGCTCGGCGTCCCGCGCGCGCAACGCGCGAACGATCTCGCCGTGCTCGTCGTGGTTCTCCGGCTGCCTGTGCAACGGGCTGTGCAGGCGGAACAGCCGCGCATTGACGCGCAGCTCTTCCACCAGCCGCGGAAACACCACGTTGCCGCTGGCCGTGGCGATCAGCAGGTGGAAACGATCGTCGAAGTGCCAGTGCTCGGTCTCGGTGTGCTCGCCGGCGTCCAGCGCCTGGATGTCTGTTTCGAGCGTGTCGATCTCGGCGTCGGTGATCTTGCCGACGGCCAGCGCGATGCCCTCGCATTCGATCACCTCGCGCGCACGCATGCAGTCGAAATATTCCTTGGTTCCGAGCGCGCGCACGGCGTAGGAACGCGCGTCGCGCCGCACCAGCAGCCCCTCGCCTGCCAGCCGCACCAGCGCTTCGCGCATCGGCGTGCGCGAGATGCGCAGGTCTTCGGCCAGACGCGCCTCCTGCAGCGGGCTGCCGGCCGAGATCTGGCGGTCGAGGATCAGCGTGCGCAGCCGCTCGTAGGCCTGCTCTGCCAGGCTGGCGGAGCGCACCTCCAGGGGAGCGATAGTGATGGTGGCGGGCTGCGTGGGGCTGGGAAGGCTGGGCATGCGAAAAAGGGCGAAGGCCGCAAGGAAGGCCACGAAAAAAGCCAAGGGGCCACAGGGGCGGCAGAGCTTATCAGGGCCGCATCGCGGCGCTGCCCTGCAGGCTCAGAGCCACTTGTCCAGCGGATTGCCGTCGTTCGGCGCGCGCGGCCGCAGGCAAGGCAAAAACTGGCCCGAGCCCGGCTCGGCCAGGAATGCGCCGTCCTGCCACACCACGCGGCCGCGGGACACGGTCACGCCCGGCCAGGCGCGAAGCTTCATGCCTTCGTACGGGGTGTAGTCCACGGCATGGTGGAGCATGGCGTTGGTGAGCAGCTTTTCCTGGCCCGGGGCGAACACGTCCCACACCACGAAGTCGGCGTCGCTGCCCACGGCGATGGTGCCCTTGCGCGGGTACAGCCCGTACAGCCGCGCGGGGTTGGTGGACGTGAGCTCGACGAAGCGGTGGATGTCGATGCGCCCCTTGAGCACGCCCTCGCTCATCAGCAGCGGCAGGCGCGTTTCCACGCCGGGAATGCCGTTCGGAATGCGGTCGAAGGAGGCATCGTCGCCGGCCACGCGCTTGCCGTCGGTGCCGCCCATGTTGAACGGCGCATGGTCGGACGAGAAGATGGTGAAAAGCCCGCTCGACAGCCCGTTCCAGATGAACTGCTGGTTGGCCTTGTCGCGCGGCGGCGGGCTGCAGATGCAGCGCGCGCCGTGCATCGGGTCGTCGGGGTCGATGCCCAGGTCCTCGGCGCTCAGGAACAGGTACTGCGGGCAGGTCTCCGCATGGATCGGAAGGCCGCGCCCGCGCGCCCAGTGGATCTGCTCGATCGCCTCGCGGCCCGAGACGTGGACGATCAGGATGGGCGTGTCGACCAGCTCGGCCAGCGCGATGGCCCGGTGCGTGGCCTCGCGCTCCACCGCCATGGGGCGCGAACTGCTGTGGTAGCGCGGCGCCGTGAGCCCCGCGTCGAGCAGTTGCTCGGTGAGCCAGGCGATGCAGTCGCTGTTCTCGGCGTGGATCATGGTCATGGCGCCATGCCGGCGCGCGGTGGCCAGCACCTCGATGATCTGGCGGTCGTCCAGCTTGAGATCGTCGTAGGTCATGTAGATCTTGAAGGAGGTGTAGCCCTTCTCGATCAGCGCAGGCAGCTCGCGCTGCGTCACGTCGCGCGTGGCGTCGGCCACGATCAGGTGGAAGGCGTAGTCGATCACGGCCTTGCCCTCGGCGCGGCGGTGGTAGTCGTCCACCGCCTCCTGGATGCTGCGGCCCTTCTGCTGCGCGGCGAAGGGCAGCACGGTGGTGGTACCGCCGCAGGCCGCCGACCGCGTGCCGGAGAGAAAGTCGTCCGCAAAGCGCGAGCCGTCGCCGGTCGGCTGGTCGAAGTGGCAGTGGCCGTCCACGCCGCCCGGCGTGACCAGCCGGCCGGCCGCGTCGATCTCGCGCGCGGCGCTCGCGCCCAGGTCTTGCGCGATGGCGCAGATGCGCCCGTCGTGCACGCCGATGTCGGCGGTGTAGCGGTCGCCTGCGGTGGCGATGTCGGCGTTGCGCAGGATCAGGTCGTAGGTGCTCATGGGACTCTCGCGGGGTTGCGTCAGCGCTGCTCGAGCGCGGGGTCGGCGGGCACGACCGGCGCGCTCGCATTGCCGTAGGCGCGGCCGTAGTGGCGCTCGATGCGCCGCTGGATGAAGTCCCAGGCCGTGGTCATCAGCAGGTAGTAGATGGCCGCGACCACGAACAGCTCGAGCACCATGAACTTCTCCTGGATCAGCACCTGGGTGCGGCGCAGCAACTCTTCCATGGAGATCACCGAGGTGATCGAGGTGGTCTTGAGCAGCCCGTTGATGCTGTTGCCCAGCGTCGGCACGATCAGGCGCATGGCCTGCGGCATGACGACGTAGCGCATGGTCTGCGCGCTGCTGAAGCCCACGGCGCGCGCCGCGTTGGTCTGCCCGGCGGAAATCGACTGGATGCCGCCGCGCACGATCTCCGCCAGGTAGGCGGCCTCATTGAGGATCAGGCCCAGCAACGCCGACTCGACCACCGACAGCTTCAGGCCGAACTGTGGCAGCCCGGTGTAGATGATGATCAGCTGTACCAGCAGCGGCGTGCCGCGGAACACCCAGATGTAGAAGTGCGCCGGCCCCGCCACCCAGTTGCGGCTGGACAGCCGGGCCAGCGCCAGCGCGCACCCCACGACCAGGCCGCCCGCGATCGCCGCGAGCGTGAGCCACAGCGTGGTCACCGCGCCGCTGAGGATGTACGGATTGAACAGGTAGTCGAAGAACCCCGACCAGCTCCAGCCTTGTCCCATTAACGTTCCTTGGTGTGCCCGATGTCGTTGCAGCCGGGGCTCAGCCCGCCGGGCCCTTGACGGTCACGGCGCCGTCGACCGCCTTCACGCCGTACTGGTCGAACAGCTTCTGGAAGCTGCCGTCGGCCTTCATGTCGTTCATGGCCTTGGCCACCGCGGCGGCCAGGTCCTTGTTGCGCGCGGCCAGCGCCACCGGGGTGGGGAACAGACCGTTCAGCACGCGGTCGAAGTCGCCACGCTTCTGGTACTCAGCGCCGGTGGAGTCGATCGACAGGGCCACCTCGACCTGGCCGGCGCGCAGCGCCTGGAAGGCCATGGCGAAGTTCTCGAAGGTGCGGATGGTCATGCCCTTCATGCCCTTGTCGGTGAGCGCCTTGTCGAGCTCGCGCGCCTTGCGCTCCTCGAAGCCGCCGAGTTCCACGCCGATGCTCTTGCCCGACAGGTCGTCCGTCCTGGCGATCTTCAGCGGGTTGCCCTTGGCCGTGCTGATGCTGATGGCCTGGTCTTCGTAGATGAGCATCTGCATCAGCTTGGCGCGCTCTTCCGTGTAGAAGATGCCGGTGTTGATGACGTCCCAGCGGCCGGCCTGCAGGCCCGGGATCATGGCCGAGAACTCGATGCGCACGTACTCCGGCGTGAGGCACAGGCGCTTGGCGATGGCCTCGCCGAGCTCCACCCGCATGCCCTTGAGCGCACCGGTCTGGTCGACGAACTGCATCGGCGGCAGGGTCGGGTTGACCGACATGGTCAGCGTGCCCTTCTTCACGAGGGCCGAGTCGGGCACGGGCGACTTGCACGCCTGCGCGTTCGCGGCGCCCGCGCAGAAGATGAAGAGTGCCGTTGCCGACGCGAGAGCGGGGAGCAGTTTCATGGGGTGGTCCTTGGGGGAATGAACGAGGCGACGAAGTGGAAAGGCAGGAAACAAGATTCAGCGATGCCGGCGCTCAGACGCCGATCGAGTCCAGCAGATCGAGGCGGGCCAGCTCGCGGCGCAGGTCCGCGGCGTCGGCCTCGGGCAGCGGCAGGCGCGGCGCGCGCGGCTTGCCGACCGGCAGGCCCATCATCGTCAGGCCGTCCTTGGAGGCCGCGACGTAGCGGTGGCCGCCGACCTGGCGCACGATCGGCAGCATCTGCCTGTAGAGCGCCAGCGCCGCGGGCATGTCGCGCTCGTCGGCCACCAGTTCGAACAGGCGCGCCGACATCTTCGGAATGAGGTTGGAGCACACGGCCACCCAGCCCTGCGCGCCGAGCCAGAACGACTCGTAGCCGAGGATGCCGGCGAACACCGTCATGCGGTCGCCGCACAGCTCGATGATGTCGCGCACGCGCGTGACCTCCAGCGTCGACTCCTTGATGTACCTGCAGTTGTCGATGCGCGAGAGGCGCGCCACCAGCTCGGGCTTGAGGTCGACGTTGGCCGTGGCCGGGTTGTTGTAGACCATGATCGGAATGCCGATGGCCTCGCCCACCTTGCGGTAGTGGGCGAACAGCTCGTCGTCGGTGGGCGTGCTGTAGTAGGGCGGAATGATCATGACGCCGTCGGCGCCCATGGTTTCGGCCTCGCGGCTCAGCCGCACGCACTCGTCGGTCCACTCCGCGCCGGTGCCGATCAGCACGGGCACGCGTTTTGCAGCGGTGCTGACGCAGGTCTCGATCACCAACTGGCGCTCACCGGGCGTCAGCGACAGGAATTCCCCGGTGCTCCCCAGAGGAATCAGCCCGTGGATTCCCTCTTCGATTTGCCAGTCGACCAGTTTCTTCAGGGCGGGCACGTCCACGTGCAGGCCGTCGTCGGTCATGGGGGTGATGAGCACCGTGTAGGTGCCGCGGAACGCTGTCATGGGGCAGTCCTCGGGAAAATTCGGATGACGAAGTATACGTATACATGTAGTATACGTATACATTCAATCGCGTCAAAGCGGTTTTCCGTTTCCCCTCGCACCTGCCCATGAGCGCCAGACTGACCCACCCTTCCATCGCCCCGGCCGGGCGCCCCGTGCGCTTCTGGTACGACGGGCAGCCTGTAGAAGGCCTGGAAGGCGAGACCATCGCAGCCTCGCTGGCGGCCGGCGGCATCAAGGCCCTGCGCCATGCGCGCGGCGGCGAGCGCCGGGGTCTCTATTGCGGCATGGGCGCATGTTTCGAGTGCCTGGTTACGGTCGACGGGCGCGCCAGCCAGCGCGCCTGCCTCACCAAGGTGGCCGACGGGCAGCAGGTGCGCTCCGTCCAGCCGGCCGGCACGCCGGAAGACCCGTTGCGCCCGCTCGTGCCCGAGGCCGCAGCGCAACCCGCGCGGCTGCAGGTCGACGTGCTGGTCGTCGGCGCGGGCCCGGCCGGCCTGTCGGCGGCGCTGGCCGCGCGCCGGGCTGGCGCCGAGGTGCTGGTGCTCGACGAGCGCCTGGAGCCGGGCGGCCAGTTCTACAAGCCGCTCGCGCCGTCGCACCGGGCGGCCACGCCGGCCGACCGCCAGTTCGCGCAGGGCCTGGCGCTGGCGCACGACGTCCGCGCCGCGGGCGTCACGATCGTCCAGGACGCGCAGGTGTGGGCGGCCTTCTCGCCGACCGAGGTCGCGGCGCTCATCGACGGGCGCGCCCATGTCATCGGCTGCCGCCAGCTCGTGATCGCCCCCGGTGCCTACGAGCGCCCGGTGCCCTTTCCCGGCTGGACCCTGCCGGGCGTGATGACCACCGGCGCCGGCCAGACGCTGGCGCGCGCCTACCGCGTCGCCCCGGGCCGCCGAGTCGTGATCGCCGGCAACGGGCCGCTCAACCTGCAGCTGGCGGCGGAGCTGCTCGCCGGCGGCGCTCAGGTCGTCGCCGTGCTCGAATCGGCGGCCCGCCCGTCCCTGCGCCAATGGCGCCAGGTGCTCGCCGCGGCGCGCACCGCCCCCGACCTGCTGCGCGACGGTTGGCGCTACCTGCGGCAGCTGCGTGCGCATGGCGTGCCGGTGCTGTGGGGCCACACGGTCGTGGCGGCTGAAGGCGAAGCCGAGGACACGGGCGCGGGCGGACTGCGGTCCGTGCAGGTCGCGCGCATCGATGCCCAAGGCCACGCAGTGGCGGGAACGGCGCGGCGCCTCGAGGCCGACACGCTGTGCCTGTGCTACGGCTTCATCCCCTCCACCGAACTCGCGCGCATGCTGGGCTGCGCGCACCGGCTAGCCCCGCGCCATCTGGGGCACCTTGCGACCGTCACGCAGGAAGACGGCGCCACCAGCGTGAGCGGCGTGTACGTGGTGGGCGATGGCGCCGACCTGGGCGGCTCGCGCGTCGCCCTGGCGCGCGGCACGCTGGCGGGCGAAGCCGCGGCGCGCAATCTCGGCCTGCGCGTTGCGGCGTCCACCGAGGTGCTCGGCCAGCTGCACCGCGCCGAGTGCTTCCAGCAGGCCCTGTGGTCGCTCTACGCGCCGCCGCCCGTCACGCTGGCCGCGGTGCCCGACGACACGCTGCTGTGCCGCTGCGAGGAGATCAGCTTCGGCTCGGTGCGCGCGCAGATCCGCGCCGGCAGCGACACCCTGGCCGCGCTCAAGCGCAACACCCGCCTGGGCATGGGCCGCTGCCAGGCGCGCTACTGCGCCGTCACCGCGGGCCGGCTGGTGGCCGAGCTCACGGGCAGGCCGCCGGAGGTCGAGCAGTACTTCGCCCCGCGCCCGCCAGCCAGGCCGGTGCCGGCCGGCGCACTCGGCTTCGAGAAACCCGAGTGGGGTGGTCACAAGCCGGCCATCACGCCCAATCTCGCGCGGCCGGTGGAGCACGCGCCTTTCGCGCCGGTGCGCACCGACGTGCTGGTGATCGGTGCCGGCGTGCTCGGCGCCTGCCTGGGCTACTACCTGTCGAAGGCCGGCCAGGACGTGACCGTGGTCGACCGCGACGACATCAACCTGCAGGCCTCCGGCGCCAACGCGGGCAGCCTGCATGTGCAGCTGCTGTCGTTCGACTTCGGCGCCAAGGCGCAGGAAGGCGGTGGCCCTGCGGCGGCCACCTTGCCACTGGGGCCGATGTCGGTGCGCCTGTGGCAACAGATAGAAGCCGATTGCGGCGAGGACCTGGAGATCAAGATCACCGGCGGCCTCATGGTCGCCGACAGCGAGGCCGGCATGCGCTTCCTGGAAGCCAAGTCCGCGCTGGAGCGCCGCCACGGCATCGACGCCCAGGTGATCGACGGCGCCGACCTGCGGCGCCTGTCGCCGGCGCTCTCCGACGCACTGCTCGGCGCCGAGCTCTGCACCATGGAGGGAAAGATCAACCCGCTGCGCGCCACCTACGCAGTGGCGCGGCGCGCGCAGCAGCAAGGCGCACGCATGCTGCGCGGCTGCGACGTGCAGACCATCGAAGCGCTGCCCGGCGTCGGCGCGGGCTTCGTGGTGCGCACCTCGCGCGGCACCATCCATGCCGGGCGCATCGTGAATGCGAGCGGGGCCTGGTCGAGCGCCATCGGCCGCATGCTGGGCGTGGCCGTTCCCGTCAAGGGCGCGCCGCTGCAGATGATCGTGACGGAGCCCGCGCCGCCGCTGGTCGACCACCTGGTCGCGCATGCCGACCGCCACCTGAGCCTGAAGCAGGCGGCCAGCGGCGGCCTGATCGTCGGCGGCGGCTGGACGGCCGCCTTTCACGAAGACATGCGGCTGAACCGCGCCGAGCGCGACAGCATCGAAGGCAACCTCTGGGTCGCGCGCCACGTGCTGCCCGCCGTGAGCGGCCTGCACATGGTGCGTTGCTGGGCCGGCATGAACGTGAACATCGACGGCGCGCCGATCCTCGGCGAGGTGCCCGGGCGCCCCGGCTTCTACAACGCGGTGACCTCCAACGGCTACACCCTCGCGCCCGTCGTCGCGCGGCTCGTTACCGACCTGGTCGTGCACGGGCGCACCGCCATCGACATCACCCCCTTTCTCATCGACCGTTTCCTCTGAGAGCCATGACAGACACCGCCCTCCCCCGCGACACGCTGCGCCGCTTCATCGACACCCACTTCGACGAGCAGGTGCGCACCCTGGCCGAGCTGGTGCGCTGCCCCTCCGACAACCCGCCCGGCGACTGCGCGCCGCATGCCGAGCTCACGGCCCGGCTGCTGGAGGCCATGGGCTTCGAGGTCGAGCGCCATGCGATACCGCCCGACCACGCGGCCGCGCACGGCATGCGCAGCGTGACCAACCTGATCGTGCGCGAGCGCTTCGGCGACGGCCCGGTGGTGGCCCTCAACGCGCACGGCGACGTGGTGCCGCCGGGCGCGGGCTGGAGCGTCGACCCCTACGGCGGCGAAGTGCGCGACGGCTGGCTCTACGGCCGCGGCGCGGCGGTGTCGAAGTCGGACTTCACCACCTATGCCTTCGCGATGCGTGCGCTCAAGCACCTGGCGGCCTCGGGCACTCCGCTGGGCGGCACGGTCGAACTGCACCTGACCTACGACGAGGAAACCGGCGGCGCGACCGGCCCCGGATGGATCCTGTCGCAGGGCCTGAGCCGGCCCGACTTCGTGCTGTCGGCCGCCTTCTCGCACCACGTCGTGGTGGCGCACAACGGCTGCCTGCACCTCGAAGTGACGGTGCGCGGCACTTCGGCGCACGCCGCCCGGCCCGACACCGGGCACGACGCGATCGAGGCCGCCGCCACGCTGTTGCCCGCGCTCTACCGCTACCGCGACGGCCTGGCCGGGCGCCCCTCGCTCACGCCGGGCATCAGCCACCCCACGATGGTGGTGGGCCTGATCGGCGGCGGCATCAACACCAACGTGGTGGCCGACCAACTGATCCTTCGCATCGACCGGCGCATCGTGCCCGAAGAGTCGCCCGAGGCCGTCGAGGCCGAGTTGCGCGAGGTGATCGAGGCGGCCTGCCGCGCGCTGCCGGGCATCTCGGTGGACATTCGCCAGATCCTGCTGGCCCGCCCGTTCGCGCCGGCACCGGGCGCCGACGCCCTGGCGGCGCTGGTGTGCCGCGAGGCCAGCGAGGTGATGGGCAAGCCGGTGACGCCCATCGGTGTACCGCTGTACACCGACGCGCGCCTGTACAGCGAAGCGGGCATTCCCACGGTGATGTACGGCGCCGGCCCCGAGTCGCTGCTCGAGGCCAACGGGCACCGCGCCGACGAGCGCGTGCCGCTGGACGAGCTGCGCAAGGCCACCCGGGTGGTCGCCAACACCGTGCACCACCTGCTGACGCGCTGAGCGGCGCCGGAGCCACGCGATGATCGACATCAGCCATGTGACCAAGAGCTACGGCGCCTTCCAGGTGCTGACCGACTGCAACACCCAGGTCCGCAAGGGCGAGGTGGTGGTGGTCTGCGGGCCTTCGGGCTCGGGCAAGTCCACGCTCATCAAGTGCGTGAACGCGCTGGAGCCCTTCCAGCAGGGCCGCATCACCGTGGACGGCGTGTCCGTCGGCGATCCGAAGACCGACCTGAACAGGCTGCGCGCCCGCGTCGGCATGGTGTTCCAGCACTTCGAACTGTTTCCGCACCTGTCGATCGAGCAGAACCTGTCGATCGCGCAGCGCAAGGTGCTCAAGCGCTCGTCCGCCGAAGCCCGCGCCACCTCGATGGCGCTGCTGGAGCGCGTCGGCATGCACGCGCATTCGCACAAGTTCCCCAGCCAGCTGTCGGGCGGCCAGCAGCAGCGCGTGGCCATTGCCCGCGCGCTCGCCATGAACCCGGTGGCCATGCTGTTCGACGAGCCCACCTCGGCGCTGGACCCGGAGATGGTCAACGAGGTGCTCGACGTGATGGTCGGCCTGGCGCGCGACGGCATGACGATGATGTGCGTCACCCACGAGATGGGCTTCGCGCGCAAGGTGGCGAACCGGGTGATCTTCATGGACCGGGGCTGCATCGTGGAGGACTGCCCCAAGGAGGAGTTCTTCGGCAATCCGTCGGCGCGCTCGGACCGCGCGCAGCAGTTCCTGTCGAAGATCCTGCAGCACTGAACACGGCACGGAAGCCGCCGCGGCGGGGAGGGTCGGGCGCGCCCTTCTAAAATCGCGGCATTCCCCCGCAGATTGCCCACCTTGTCTTTTCTCGCCGAAACCCGCCGCCGTCGCACCTTCGCGATCATTTCCCACCCTGACGCCGGCAAGACCACGCTGACCGAGAAGCTGCTGCTTTTCTCCGGCGCGATCCAGATCGCCGGCTCGGTGAAGGCGCGCAAGGCCTCGCGCCATGCCACCTCCGACTGGATGGAAATCGAAAAGCAGCGCGGCATTTCGGTGGCCTCGTCGGTCATGCAGATGCTGTACCGCGACCACGTCATCAACCTGCTCGACACGCCCGGCCACAAGGACTTCTCGGAAGACACCTACCGCGTGCTCACCGCCGTCGACTCGGCGCTGATGGTGATCGACGCGGCCAACGGCGTGGAAGCGCAGACGCGCCGCCTCATCGAGGTCTGCCGCCAGCGCGACACGCCCATCATCACCTTCGTCAACAAGATGGACCGCGAAGTGCGCGAGCCGCTCGACATCCTGGACGAAGTGGAGCGCGAGCTGGGCATGCCGTGCGTGCCCATGACCTGGCCCGTGGGCCAGGGCAAGAGCTTTCGTGGGATCATGAACCTGCGCACGCACACCATGACGGTGTTCGAGTCGGGCAGCGAACGGCTGCCGCACGACTTCGAGACCATTGCACTCACCGACCGCGAAGCGCTCACCAAGCGCTTCGGTGCCGACTTCGAGAGCGCCATGGACAGCATGGAACTGGCCACCGGCGCCTCGCCCACCTGGGACCGCGAGGCCTTCCTGGCGGGCAAGCAGACGCCCGTGTTCTTCGGTTCGGGCGTGAACAACTTCGGCGTGATGGAAGTGCTCGACGCGCTGGTCGACCTGGCGCCGCAGCCGCAGTCGCGCACCAGCACCACCATGGTCAACCGCCAGCCCGTGGTGAAGGAGATCCAGCCCGAGGACAAGGACTTCGCAGGCGTCGTCTTCAAGGTGCAGGCCAACATGGACGCCAACCACCGCGACCGCATCGCCTTCGTGCGCATGGCCTCGGGCAAGTACACGCCGGGCATGAAGCTCAAGGTGCAGCGCACGTCGAAGGAGCTGCGCCCCACCAGCGTGGTGACCTTCATGAGCCAGCGCCGCGAGGCGGTGGAAGAGGCCTACGCCGGCGACATCGTGGGCTTCACCACGCACGGCGGCGTGCAGCTGGGCGACACCATCACCGACGGCGCGAGCCTGCAGTTCACCGGCCTGCCCTTCTTCGCGCCCGAGCTGTTCATGACGGTGATCCTGAGGAACCCGCTGCGCACCAAGCAGCTGCAGCAGGGCCTGGCCCAGCTGGGTGAAGAGGGCGCGATCCAGGTGTTCCGTCCCGAAATCGGCGGACCGATGCTGCTGGGCGCCGTCGGCCAGCTGCAGTTCGAAGTGGTGCAGCACCGCCTGAAGGCCGAGTACGACGCCGACGTGCGGCTCGAGGGCTGCCAGTACACGGGCGCGCGCTGGATCACGGCCGACACCCCGGCCGAGCTGCGCGAGTTCCTCAACGCCTACCCGGTGCGCATGGCCAAGGACGCGGCCGACACGCTGGCCTTTTTATGCACCTCGCCGTACGACGTGCGGCTGGCGCAGGAGCGGTTTCCGAAGATTCATTTCCATCCGCTGCGCGAGCACGCGGGGCTGGCCTTGCAGAGCGCGGGCTGACAGAAACCGACGGGGCTCAGCTCCCCGTCGACGCGTAGTGGCGCAGCCCGAAGCGCCACGCCCCGAAAGCCGCCGCGAGAAACACGAAGCCCGCGAGCGGCGACACCCAGCCCACCCACCCGGGCGCCCCCAGCGGATCGGCCTTGCCCAAAATCGCGAGCACCGGGTAATAGGCCACGCAGGCCAGCGGCACGATGAAGGTCAGCACGCGGCGAAACCACTGCGCGTAGAGCGCCAGCGGGTACTGCGCCGCCTGCACGCCGCCGTAGGTGAGGACGTTGGCGATCTCCAGGCTCTCCACGGTCCAGAACGACAGCGTGCCCTGCAGCACCAAAATGCCGAGGAACAACGCCACGCCGCCGGCCAGTGCAAACAGCGCGATGGCCACCGCGCCGGGCGACCACACCACGCCCGCCTGCACCGTGCCGAAGGCCAGCACCGCCACCCCCTGCAGCAGCCGGCCCGCGCGGCTGATGCGAAAGTCGTTGCCCATCAACTGCAGCGCCAGCGGGCGCGGGCGCAGAAGCAGCCGGTCGAACGCGCCGGTGCGAAGAAACTCGGTGCCGAGCACGTCGAAGCCGCGCCCCAGCGCATCGGCAATCGCGAACATGCAGTTGACCAGGCCGTAGAACAGCGCCACCTCGCCGATGCGCCAGCCCTGCACTTCACCGAAACGATGGAACAGCGCCCAGACGGCGACCACCTCGATGCCGGTGCCCAGGAACTGGCCCAGCGTCAGCATCAGCGCGGAAGCCGGGTAGCGCGCCTGGCCGCCAATGGAGGCCCGGACCAGCCTGAAGAAAAGGGGGAGCGTGCCCATCAGCCCCCCTGAATCTGAAGACTGCGCATGGTGCGACCCATGGCGTACCGCCCCGCCGTCACCAGCACGACGGTCCAGAAGCACTGCAGCCCCAACCCGCCCAGCGCCTGCCAACCGCTCAGCTGCCCGAAATACAGCCGCGCCGGAATGTCCATCAGCCCGGCCAACGGCTGGATCAACAGCGCGCCCTGCCAGGCGTCCGGCAGCAGCGCGAGCGGCAGCACGTTGCCCGAGAACACGATGACCACCGGCGTCGCCACCGCGTTGATGCCGCGCTCGTTCAGCGCGGCCGTCATCGCCACGTTGAGCAGCATCACCATTGCCGTCGAGAGCAGCAGCGCGAGCGCGGCGGACAGCAGGAACGCGAGCCCCGCCGCCACGCCCGCGGGCGGCTGCCAGGCCCATTCGTTCAGGCCGATCAGCGGCAAGGCGACCGCCGCGAACGCCGCCATCAACGCCACGCGCGGCAGCAGGCGCGCGGCGATCCAGCCGGCGCTGCGCGCGAACCACAACGCATAGGCGTCCACCGGACGCAGCCGGTCGTAGGCGACCGAGCCGGTGCGCACCGCCTGCGCCACCTCGGGGTCGCCCAGCCAGGGCAGCAGAACGAGCAGTCCCTGCGCCAGCCAGGTGTAGGTGATGGCCTGGGCGAGCGACATCGGCGAACTTGCGCCCGCGATGGCGGTGCCGCCATAGAACGCGGCGAAGACCATCACCTTGATGCCGCCCCACCAGCACTGCGTGGCGAAGCCCGCGAGCGCGGCGGTGCGGTACTGCAGCATCTGCAGGAAGCGCGACGCGAAGGCCGCGACGTAGGGGCGCGCGAGCTGGCGCAGGGTGGCCATGGTCACGCCCTCACACCTCGCCCGCGCCGTGCAGGGCGTAGAACCGCGCGATGACCGCCTCGATCGCCAGGCCTTCCAGGCGGATGTCCTGCACCGCATGTTCGCCTGCGATGCGCGCGATCAGCGCGGGCGCCGTGGTCACGGCCGGGTCGAAGTCCAGCACCAGCGTCTGGCCGTCGCGCGAATGCACGCGGGCGCCGTCCACCTGCAGGGGCAACTCGGCGTCCTGCGCAAAGTCGACAACCAGCCGCCGCTCGGTCATCACCTGTGCGCGCAGGGCCTCGACCGGGCTGTCGGCCAGCACGCGCCCGTGGCCGATGATGATCACGCGCCGGGCCAGCGCCTCGATGTCGTGCATGTCGTGCGTGGTCAGCAGCACCGTGGTGCCGCGCTCCCGGTTGGCGCGGCGCACGAAGTCGCGCACGGCCAGCTTCGAGGGCGCGTCCAGCCCGATGGTCGGCTCGTCGAGAAACAGGATGTCGGGCTCGTGCAGCAGCGCCGCCGCAATTTCCGCGCGCATGCGCTGGCCCAGCGAGAGCTGCCGCACGGGCTGGTCGAGCACGCGCTCCAGGTGCAGCAGCGCGACCAGTTCGTCACGCGTGCGGCGGTAGCGCTGCGGGTCGACGCGGTAGATGTCGCGCAGCAGGTCGAAGCCGTCGCCCACGGGCAGGTCCCACCACAGCTGCGTGCGCTGTCCGAAGACCACGCCGATGCGCGCCACGTGGCGCTCGCGGTCGGCGAAGGGGTCGCGCCCGTCGACTTCCACGCGACCGCCGTCGGGCCGCAGGATGCCCGCGAGGATCTTGATGGTGGTCGACTTGCCCGCGCCGTTCGGCCCGATGAAGCCCAGCAGCTCGCCGCGCTCCAGCGAGAACGACACGCCCGACAGCGCCTCCACCGTGCGATGGCGGCGGTGCACGAGCCCGCGCAACGCGCCCATCACGCCGGGGTCGCGCTCGGAAATGCGGTAGGTCTTGAGAAGGTGGTCGACGAGGATGTGGGGCATGGAAGGCGCCGCACCGGCGGGGAGCGCAAGGAGTAGCGCGCGGCGGGGGCGGGATGCTACCCGAAAGCGCCGGTAGGATCGCGGCTCCCTCCGGATTCCTTGCCATGGCTTCGCCTTCTTCCCTGCACTCGCTGCCCTCCCCGCCCCACCACCTCCTGCCCTTGACCGAGTGGAATGCGACCGCGCGCGGCGCGCTTGTCGGCGTCTTCACCGACATCGACGACACGCTGACCCACGACGGCGCGATCACGCCCGATGCGCTGCAGGCGCTCGCCGACCTCAAGGCCGCGGGCCTGTCCGTGGTGGCCATCACCGGTCGCCCCGTGGGGTGGAGCCTGCCGTTCGTGAACACCTGGCCGATCGACGCCATCGTGGCGGAGAACGGCGCGGTGGCATTGCTGCCCCAGGCCGACGGCCGCATCGAGAAACGCTATCAGCAGGACGCGGCCACGCGCGCGGCCAACTTCGCGCGCATGCAGGCCGTGCTGGCGCGCATCGAACGCGAGATTCCGGGCGCCGGCCGCGCCACCGACTCGCCGGGGCGCGAGACCGACATCGCCATCGACCACAGCGAGTTCGTGCAGCTGGGCGACGCCACCGTCGCGCAGGTGGTGGCGCTGATGCGCGGCGAAGGCATGCACGCCACGGTGAGCAGCATCCACATCAACGGCTGGTACGGCGACAACGACAAGCTCGAAGGCGCGCGCTGGATCACGCGCGAGCTGTGGGGCCGCACGCTCGGCGACGAGATGGACCGCTGGGCCTACGTGGGCGACTCCACCAACGACCAGTTGATGTTTCGCAGCTTCGCGCACAGCATCGGCGTGGCGAACGTCGCGCGCTTCGTGCCGCAGCTGGAACACCTGCCGCACTACGTGACGCTCGGCGAGCGTGGCACGGGGTTCGCCGAAGCGGCGCGCGCCATTCTCTCGGCGCGCTGAATTTATTCGCTGGCCGGCAGGCCCCGCGCGGAGCGGCGCAGCACCGCCCACTGGCGCCACAGGCCGACAGCCGCAATCAGCAGCAGCACCACGGCGTAGCCTTTCACCGTGGCCAGCAGCCCCAGCGGCGCCACCAGGAAGCCGGCCAGCATGGCGGGCAGGCTGAACGCGAGGTAGCTCACCACGAAGATGGCGGCGAACAGCTCGCCGCGCTCGTGCGAGTCGGCAAGCGGCGCGAGCGTCTGCACCAGCGCCGAGAACGCGCCGCCGAAACCCAGGCCCGCGATCGCGGTGCCGACGAAGAACAGAGCGAGGGAACCGGTGGCCAGCGATGCGAGCAACAGCACCAGCCCGACCGCGATGCTGACCATGCCCAGGATGACCGGCCGCGGCGCGGCGAAGCGGCCGAGCAGCGTGGGCGCGACGGCGCCGAAGCCCGAGAGCACCGCGATCGTGAGGCCGTTGACCACGCCGTTGTCGATGCCGAAGACGTGGTGCATCAGCGAGGGGGCGAGCGACAGATACAGCCCGCCCAACGCCCACACGACGATCAACACCGGCAGGCCGCGCACGAAGTCGGCGCGGGCCCTGGCGGGAATCGACACGCGCGGCACCAGCGACGCCCACGCGCCGGCGCGAGGCGCAACGGTTTCGGGCATCCACGCCACCACGGCCGCGCCCACTGCGAACACCGCGGCCAGCATGCCGAACACCAGCAGCACCGGCTGGTCGGTGAACTTCACCGCCACGCCGGTCAGCAGCGCCCCCACCGCCAGGCCCGCCAGCGGCGACACGCTGGTGATCAGCGCGCCCAGCCGCTTGCGCGAGGCCGGCGCGGCCTCGACCACTGCCGCGCTCAACGCGCCGCTGGCGATGCCCGTGGCCACGCCCTGCACCACCCGCGCCACGATCAGCCCGCCGATGTCGTGCGCCAGCACGAAGAGCCCCATGGCCACCGCCTGCAGCACCAGCGCCCCCAGCACCACCGGCTTGCGCCCGATGTGGTCCGACAGCGAACCTGCCACCAACAGCGAGATCAGCAGCGCAATCGCATAGATCGCGAACGCCACCGTGAGCATCGACGCCGAGAAACCCCAGGCGTGCTGGAACACCACGAACAGCGGCGACGGCGCGGCGGCCGCGAAGAAGAACGCGAACAGCACGGCCGCCAACAGTGCAAAGGTCACGCCGGCCGGCAGGCGCCATGGCTTGGCGCGCACGGGGGTGGCGAGTTCCGGGCAGGTGGATGGCATGTTCGAATCTTTAATGCAACTTTTTTTGCTTTTGTGATTCTAGACCTAGGAAGCATCTAAAGCAAATATCTTTGCGTTAAAGTTCGAAACATGAACGACGTCGTCCTGCCCACCCCCTCCAACAAACGCCCCGGCGGCCGCAGCGCGCAGGTGCAGGCGCTGGTGCGCACCGCGCTCGAGGAGCTCATGGCCGAGCAGGGGCGCGAGCGCATCACCGTGCCCGCCGTGGCCGAGCGCGCGGGCGTCAGCGCGTCCAGCATCTACCGGCGCTGGGGCGACCTGGACAGTTTGTTGGCCGAGACCGCCACCCACCGGCTGGACCCGAACCGGCCGCTGCCGAACACCGGCGCACTGCGCGCTGATCTGGAAGCCTGGGCGCGCGAGCTCATCGAGCATCTGGCCAAGCCGTGCAACACCTCGCTGCTGAAAGCCGCGGCTTCGCTGGCCAACGGCGATTCGGACACCGACTGCCTGCGCAATCGCCGCAAGGAAGCGCTGACGCTGGTGGAACAGGCGCACGCCCGCGGGGAGCCTGCGCCGCAGCCGCAGCAGGTGATCGATCACCTGATTGCGCCGATCGTGTTTCGGCTGGTGTTCGGGGGCGAGCCGGTGAAGGCCGAGCTGGCGGGGCGGTTGGTGGGGGAGCTGTTTGCGATCGCGTCGGCCGAGCGTTGAGCAAGATCAGCGGGTGAGCAACGCGATGTACGACTGGTAGCTGAAGCTGCGGTTCTTCCGCTGCCCGGTCACTTCCGACACGATGCCCAGGCTCTCGAGCAACTTCACCGCGGCGTTGGCCGTGGGAAAACTGGTATCGAGCTTTTCCCGGGCCCGCTCCACCGTGAAGCGCGGCATCAGCGGCAGGAGTTCGAAGAGCTTGTAGCTGGCCGGCCCCGCGCACGCCGTCCAGCAGGAGCCGTGTGCGTCGGAAAGCAATCGAACGCTGGTCGGCAATCCCTTGGGATCGAGCAGGTTGTCTTGCACCAGACGAAAGGCGCGGAGGTCGAATGAAAGCCGTCTTGAATTGGCGACCGACGTATCAAAGCCTTCTTTAATATCCGATGCCGTCGAGAAGCGTTGGCGAGCGTCTGCGATGTGCAGAAATGCGCGGGAATCAGCCGCCAGGCAACCCGCTCACTTCTCCTTCGCCAACCCCAGCTTCTCGATCACCACCTTCTCCTTCACCACCGTGTCTTGCGCGAACTTGGTGTACGTCGCCGAACTCATGTAGTTCGGCAGCATGTCGTAGCGCCCGAGCGACGCCACGTAGCTCGGCTCTTCCATGGCCTGCTTGAACGCGTCGTGCAGCTTCTTCACCACCTCGGGCGGCGTGCCCTTGGGGGCGCCGATGCCGAAGGGCGAGTTCTGCACGATGTCGTAGCCCAGCTCCTTCAGCGTGGGTGCGTCGGGGAACTTGGCCAGGCGCTTGTCGCCCCAGGTGTTCAGCACGCGCAGCTTGCCGGCCTCGACCTGAGGGGCGAAGCCGGTGCTGTCGGCGGCGGCCATCAGCTGGCCGCTGACCACGGCGAGCATCAGGTCGGCGCTGCCCTTGTAGGGCACGTGCTGCAGCTCGATGCCGGCCTTCTGCGCAATGATTTCGGTCGTCAGGTGCGGGCTCGTCAGGTTGCCGGTCGAGCCGTAGGTCAGCTTGCCGGGGTTGGCCTTGGCGTAGGCGACGAAGTCGGCCCAGGTCTTGAAGGGACTGTTGGCCGGCACCACGATGCCGAAGGCGTAGCCCGTCACGTTCAGCACGTACGTGATGTCCTTCAGCGGGTCCCAGTTGATCTTGGTGGTGTAGCCCAGGCGGAACACGCCCAGCGGGATCTGCGCGACGGTGTAGCCGTCGGGCTGCGAGGTCTGCAGCGCCTGCGCGGGCAGCGTGCCGCCGGCGCCGGGCTTGTTGTCGATGATCACCGGCTGGCCGAGGATCTTGCTCACGTTGTCCGCCAGCTGGCGCATGGTGATGTCGGTCGGGCCGCCGGCCGGGAAGGCGATGACCAGCTTGATGGGCTTGGCGGGAAAAGCTTGAGCGAAAGCCGCCAGCGGAGAAACGAGACCGCACGCGGCAAGCGTGGCGGCACGGAGAAAAGAAGAGCGGCGCAGCATGGCTGACTGGATCCTGACTTGAAGAAGCGCCGATTGGGCCTCGCCGGGTCGGCAAAGGCAATCGGGGAGCCCCCGATTGCCCGCCAGAAACAAGGCCATTGGCGCGATCCGAGTCGCCTGTGCGTCAGCTACGCCTGCGCAGCGAAGCCTTCCAGCACGTTCACCGCATTGACGCCCACCTCGGCCACCGCGTAGCCGCCCTCGAACACGAACACCGTGGGCAAGCCCGCTCGCGCGAGGTCTTCGCCCATGCGCAGGTAGTCGTCGCTCTTCAGCTTGAAGCCCGAGATCGGGTCGCCCTCGAAGGTGTCGACGCCCAGCGAGACCACGAGGGCGCCGGCCTTCACGGCCGCGATGCGCGCAAGCGCGGCCTTCAGCGCCGCGCGCCAGGCCGCGAAATCGGTGCCGCGCGGCAGCGGCAGGTTGTGGTTGAAGCCCTCGCCCCGGCCCGCGCCGCGTTCGTCGGCGTGGCCCAGGTAGTACGGGTAGTCGGTCAGCGGGTCGCCGTGCAGGCTGGCGAAGTGCACGTCGTCGCGCGCGTAGAAGATGGCCTGCGTGCCGTTGCCGTGGTGGTAGTCCACGTCGAGCACCGCGACGCGTTCCACGCCCGCGTCGCGCAGCGCCTGCGCCGCGACGGCCGCGTGGTTGATGAAGCAGTAGCCGCCGAAGAAGTCGAGGCCCGCGTGGTGCCCCGGCGGCCGCGTGAGCGCAAAGGCCGCGCGCTCGCCGCCGACCACGCGCTGCGCCGCCGTCCATGCACAGGCCGCGCCGTGCCGTGCGGCCTGCCAGCTGCCGGCCGTCAGCGGCGTGCCCGCGTCGAAAGAGAACAGCCCCAAGCGTGCCGGAAAGCTCCTGGGCAGCACGTCGGTGCGCATGCCGCGCGTGGGCCAATAGGAAGGCAGCGCGTCGCGCGCCGCGTTGGCCGGGTCCAGCGCCACCCACTCGTCCCACGCGTGCGCGATGAAGTCCAGGTAGCGCGGCGCATGCACCTGGGCCAGCAGCGTGTCGTCGAAGGCGTCGGGCAACTGCAGCGGGCCCAGGCCCCGGCGCGCCAGCTCATGTTTCACATGGTCGACGCGGGCGGGCACCTCGAAGCACGGCACCAGCTCGCCGCGGAACATCTCGACTTTGCCCTGGTGAAGAACGTGCTGGTCGTTGTAGATGGTGAGCATGGAGAAGTGCGGCGGCGGTGATGAGGCCGGCCATCATGCCGCACGCCGCAGCACCGCCCGGCGCCTGCCCGAGGCCGTGAGGCCGAACAGGTCCTTCGGGTCGTCCAGCTCCGGCACCAGCGCAATCTGCTGGCCGATGCCGCGCTCGCTGGCCATGCGCTGGATGTAGCGCAGCGCGGTGTAGTCCTCCAGCGCGAAGCCGACCGAGTCGAACAGCGTGACCTGCCGCGGGCTCTCGCGGCCCGGCACTTCGCCGAGCAGCACGCGCCACAGCTCCTGCACCGGAAAGTCGGCCGCCACCTGCTGGATCTCGCCCTCCACGCGGGTCTGCGGCTCGTACTCGACGAACACGCGCGCCAGGGCCAGCACGTCGGGGTGCAGCTCGGTCTTGCCGGGCGAGTCGCCGCCCACGGCGTTGATGTGCATGCCGGGCTCGATCATGTCGGGCGTGAGCACGGCCGCATGCCCCTGGCAGGCGGTGATGGTGGTGACGATGTCGGCGCCGCGCACCGCGTCGGCCACGCAAGCGGCGCGCACGATCTCCAGCGGCGTGCAGGCCGACAGGTGGCGCACCAGCTTGTCGGTGGCGTGCGGGTCGGTGTCGAACACGCGCACCTCCTCGATGCCCAGCAGCGCATGGAACGCCAGCGCCTGGAACTCGCTCTGCGAGCCGTTGCCGATGAGCGCGAGGCTGCGCGAATCGGGCCGCGCCAGTGCCTTGGCGGCCATGGCCGACGTGGCGGCGGTGCGCAAGGCGGTGGTGAGCGTGAGCTCCGACAGCAGCACGGGGTAGCCCGTGTCCACCTCGGCCAGCACGCCGAATGCCATGACGGTGGGCAGCCCGACTGCCGTGTTGTGGGGGTGCCCGTTGACGTACTTGAAGGCGTAGGCGCCGTCGTCGGCCACGGGCATCAGCTCGATCACGCCCAGGTGCGAGTGGCTGGCCACGCGCGCCTTCTTGTCGAACTCGCGCCAGCGCAGGAAGTCGTCGCGCAGCGCGTCGGCCAGCGCCTCCAGGAATTGCGGAACGCCGGTCTCGTCCACCAGGCGGACCAGGCTGTGAACATCGATGAAGCGGGTCATGACATGGCTCCTTGCGTAGCCCTGCCGCGGCGCTTCATCCCCTCGCATGTTCACTCCACCATGGCTGATTCAGGATGCGCCTGCGCCAAGGGTTCGAGTCATTCTGCGCCCGCTTGCGTCACCGCGCCAGCACCGGTGCCAAGGCCACGCCGGTGTGCGTGCCAAGCCGCACCACTTCTTCCGGCGGCGCCGCCGCGACGATGCGCCCGCCCGCGTTCCCGCCGTCGGGCCCGAGGTCGATGACCCAGTCGGCCTCGGCGATCACGTCGAGGTCGTGCTCGATCACCACCACGCTGTGGCCGCCGTTCACCAGCCGGTGCAGCACGTGGATCAGCTTCTCGACGTCGGCCATGTGCAGGCCCACGGTCGGCTCGTCGAGCACGTACAGCGTGTGCGGCGCCTTCTGGCCGCGGCGGGTGATGTCGTCGCGCACCTTGCTGAGCTCGGTCACCAGCTTGATGCGCTGCGCCTCGCCGCCCGACAGCGTGGGTGAGGGCTGCCCCAGCGTGAGGTAGCCGAGCCCCACGTCCTTCAGCAGCTGCAGCGGGTGGGCGATGTTGGGCATGGCCACGAAGAACTCGACCGCCTCGTCGACTTCCATCTTCAGCACGTCGCCGATGCTCTTGCCCCGCCAGCTCACGGCCAGCGTCTCGGGGTTGAAGCGCGCGCCGTGGCACACCTCGCAGGGCACCTTCACGTCGGGCAGGAAGCTCATCTCGATGGTGCGCACGCCCGCGCCTTCGCAGCCCGGGCAGCGGCCTTCGCCGGTGTTGAAGCTGAAGCGCGCCGGGCCGTAGCCGCGCGCCTTGGCCTCGAGCGTGTCGGCGAACAGCTTGCGGATGGTGTCCCAGAAGCCGATGTACGTGGCCGGGCAGCTGCGCGGCGTCTTGCCGATGGGCGTCTGGTCGACCTCGAGCACGCGGTCGATGACCTCGTACCCGTCGACGCTGCTGCAGCCCGTCCAGGCCGGGCGCTTGCCCGCGGCGTCCGCGTCGCGGCCCGCCTTGGTCATGCGCTGGATGACGACGGCCTGCACGTTGGCCAGCAACACGTCGCGCGCGAGCGTCGACTTGCCCGAGCCGCTGACGCCGGTGACCACCACCAGGCGGTGCAGCGGCAGCGTGGCGGTCACGTCCTGCAGGTTGTGCAGGTCGGCGCCGTGCACGGTGAGCCATTCGCCGTTGTGCTCGGCCGTGGGGTCGGGCGCGGGGACAAGGCGGCGCGCCTGCAACGGATGCCGGATGGCATCGCGCAGGTAGCGCCCGGTCTGCGAATCGGCGGCGTTCTGAATGTCGGCCACCGAACCTTCGGCCACCAGCCGCCCGCCACGCTTGCCCGCGCTCGGCCCGATGTCGATGATGTGATCTGCACGGCGGATGGTGTCTTCGTCGTGCTCCACCACCACCAGCGTGTTGCCCTTCTCGCCCAGCTTGTGCAGCGCGTTCAGCAATATCTGGTTGTCGCGCGCATGCAGGCCGATGGTCGGCTCGTCGAGCACGTAGCACACGCCCTGCAGGTTGCTGCCCAGCTGCGCCGCCAGGCGGATGCGCTGCGCCTCGCCGCCGCTGAGCGTGGGCGCGCCGCGGTCGAGCGTCAGATAGCCCAGGCCCACCTCTTCGAGGAACTCGAGCCGGCTCTTGATTTCCGGCACCAGGTCGCGCGCGATCTCGGCTTCGCGGCCCGAGAGCGACAGCCCTTCGAACCACTGCCGCACCTCGGTCACGCTCATGCGCGCGAGCTGCGTGATGCCGATGCCGCTCAGGCCGTCGGCCGGCGATGCGCCGAAGCTCACGGCGCGTGCGGTGGCGTTCAGCCGCGTGCCCTGGCAGGTCGGGCAGGCGGTGTCGGCCAGGTCTTCGATCTCGGGCTCGGCGAAGGTCTGTTCGCGGCCCTTGGTGTCGTCGTCGCGCACGGAGTCGTCGAACACCTTGCGCTGGTCCTTGCTGAGCTTCACGCCCGTGCCCACGCAGTCGGGGCACCAGCCGTGCTTGCTGTTGTAGCTGAACAGGCGCGGGTCGAGCTCGGCATAGCTGGTGCTGCACACCGGGCAGGCGCGCAGCGTGGAGAACACCTGCACGCGGCCGATGCCCACCGCGGACACGCCGGCCATCATGGCGGCGCGCAGGCCGTCCAGGTCGCTCAGCACGTGCACCACGCCCTTGCCGTGCTCCAGCGCCTTGGTCAGCGCCTCGCGCAGCTCGGTTTCCTTCGAGGGCAGCACGTCGAGGCTGGCCACCGGCAGCTCGATGCTGTGCTCCTTGAAGCGGTCGATGCGCGGAAAGCCGGTGGTCGGCAGAAAGTCGCCGTCCACGCGCAGGTGGGTGAAGCCGCGCGGGCGCGCCCAGTCGGCCAGCTCGGTGTACACGCCCTTGCGGTTGCTCACCAGCGGCGCGAGCAGGCCGATGTGCTGGCCCTTGAAGTGGCGCATCAGCTGCGCGGCGATGCTGTCGGGGTTTTGCGGCTGCACGGCGGCGCCGTCGTGGATGCAATGCTGGATGCCCAGCTTCACGTACAGCAGCCGCAGGAAGTGCCACACCTCGGTGGTCGTGCCCACGGTGCTCTTGCGCCCGCCGCGCGACAGGCGCTGCTCGATGGCCACGGTCGGCGGAATGCCGTACACCGCGTCCACCTCCGGCCGGCCGGCCGGCTGCACGATGCTGCGCGCATAGGCGTTGAGCGACTCGAGGTAGCGGCGTTGCCCTTCGTTGAAAAGAATGTCGAAGGCCAGCGTCGACTTGCCCGAGCCGCTCACGCCCGTCACCACGCTGAACTTGCCGCGCGGAATATTCACGCTGAGGTTCTTCAGGTTGTGCTCGCGCGCGTTGACGATCTCGATGGCGTTGGCGCCCGGCGCCGTCTTGGCGTTGGCGACATAGCGGCGCGCGGCGCGCTCGGCCACCTTGTAGGCGTCGGGGCCGATGGCCAGCTCGTAGTCCGCCAGCGCGGCGCCGGTGAGCGAGGCGCGGTTCTCGCGCATCTGCTCGGGCGTGCCTTCGGCCACCACCTCGCCGCCGCCCTCGCCGCCTTCGGGGCCCAGGTCGATCAGCCAGTCGCTGGCGCGGATCACGTCCAGGTTGTGCTCGATGACGATCAGCGAATGCCCCGCGTCCAGCAGCTTGCGCAGCGCGCGCATGAGGCGCGCGATGTCGTCGAAGTGCAGGCCGGTGGTCGGTTCGTCGAACAGGAACAGCGTGCCCTTGCGCGCCAGCAACTGCTTGCTCGACGTGGCGTTCTTCGCCGCCTCGGCCAGGAAGCCGGCGAGCTTCAGGCGCTGCGCCTCGCCGCCGGAGAGCGTGGGCACGGGCTGGCCGAGCTTCACGTAGTCGAGCCCCACGTCGGAGATGGGCTGCAGCACGCGCAGCACGTCGCGGTCGGTGTCGAACACCGTGGCGGCTTCGGCCACGGTCAGGTCGAGCACGTCGGCCACGTTGTAGGTCTTGCCCTTGCGCTCCACGCGCACTTCGAGAATTTCGGGGCGGTAGCGCTTGCCGTCGCAGTCGGGGCAGCGCAGGTACACGTCCGACAAGAACTGCATCTCCACGTGCTCGAAGCCCGAACCGCCGCAGGTCGGGCAGCGCCCGTCGCCGGAGTTGAAGCTGAACTTGCTCGCGGTGTAGCCGCGCTGGCGCGACAAGGCCGCTGTGGCGAAGATTTCGCGAATGGCGTCCCACGCACCCACGTAGCTCGCGGGGTTGGAGCGCGCGGTCTTGCCGATGGGAGACTGGTCGACGAACACCACGTCGCCCAGGTGGTCGGCGCCCAGCAGGCGGTCGTGCGCGCCGGGCGTTTCGGTGGCCTTGCCGAAGTGGCGCATCAGCGCGGGCGCCAGCACGTCCTGGATGAGCGTGGACTTGCCCGAGCCGCTGACGCCGGTGACGCACACCAGCCGCGCCAGCGGAAACTCGACTGTGACGTTCTTCAGGTTGTGCTCGCGCGCCCCTTCCAGGATGAGCCGGTGCGTGTTCTCGCTCACGAGCCGCTTGAAGCCCATGCCGATCTTCTTGCGCCCGCCCAGGTAGTGGCCGGTGAGCGTGTCGGCGTCGCGCAGCTGGTCGGTGGTGCCGTCGAACACGATCTGCCCGCCGCGGATGCCGGGGCCCGGGCCCATGTCGATCACGCGGTCGGCCGCCAGCATGACGGCCGGGTCGTGCTCGACCACCACCAGCGTGTTGCCCGCATCGCGCAGGCGCAGCATGGCCTCGGTGATGCGGTTCATGTCGCGCGGATGCAGGCCGATGCTGGGCTCGTCCAGCACGAACAGCGTGTTGACGAGCGAGGTGCCCAGGGCGGTGGTAAGGTTGATGCGCTGCACCTCGCCGCCGCTGAGCGTGCGGCTCTGGCGGTCGAGCGTGAGGTAGCCGATACCGACGTCGTGCAGGTAGCGCAGGCGGGTGGTGATTTCTTCGAAGAGGAGCTTCAGGGCCTGCTGGTCCCCGTTTCTGGCCCCTTCCCCCTCTGGGGGAAGGTTGGGATGGGGGCTCTCGGCCTCCACCACCGCCACAGCCACAGCCTTTGCGGAGGCCGCGTGCCCCCTCCCCTGCCCTCCCCCGGAAGGGGAGGGAGCCATTCCCTGGCCCATGCTGTCGAAGAACCGCCGCAGCCGCTCAATGGGCAACAGCATCAGGTCATGCAGGCACAACCCCGGCAGCGCCTCCAGCTGCGCCCGCGTCCACTTCGCGCCGGTCGGCATGAAGCGCTTCTCGGGCGGCAGCACCGCGTCCGCGTCTTCCTTTCTGCCGATGCGCCAGATCAGGCTGTCCAGCTTCAGGCGCGCCCCGCTGCAGGTCGGGCACTGCGTGTAGCTGCGGTACTTCGACAGCAGCACGCGAATGTGCATCTTGTAGGCCTTGCTCTCCAGATAGCCGAAGAAGCGCCGCACGCCGTACCACTGCTTGTTCCAGTTGCCTTCCTTGTAGTTGGGCGTGCCTTCGATCACCCAGTGCTTCTGCTCCTCGGTGAGCTTGTTCCACGGCGTGTCGCGCGGAATGCCGGCGGCCTCGGCGTGGCGCATGAGGTCGTCCTGCGCTTCTTTCCACGCAGGCGTCTGGATGGTCTTGATCGCGCCGGCGCGCAGCGTGAGCTTGTCGTTCGGAATCACCAGGCCCAGGTCGACCCCGATGACCCGGCCGAAGCCGCGGCAGGTGTCGCAGGCGCCCACGGCCGAGTTGAACGAGAACATCGACGGGATCGGGTCGGCGTAGCGGATGTCGCTCTCGGGGCAGTGAAGACCGGTGGAGAACTTCCACACGTCCGTCGGTGCGCCTTCATCGGCGCCCGTGGCGTGCACCGTGACCCGCCCGCTGCCGCGCTTGAGCGCCACCTCGATGGCCTCGACCACCCGTGCGCGCTCGGCGCTGGAGGCGCGAAAGCGGTCGGCCACCACGTCGAGCACCTTGCGCGGCCCGGTGGGCGTGGCCACCTCGCGCTCGGCCTGCACGCGCGTGAAGCCGCTGGCCGACAGCCATTGCGTCACTTCGTCGGCCGTGGTGCTCGCGGGCAGCTCGACCGGAAAGGTGACGACCAGGCGCGGATCGCCCGCCGCAGCGGCACGCTCGACGATCTGCGCATAGATGCTGTCTGGCGAATCGTGGCGCACCGGCAGGGCCGTTTCGCGGTCGAACAGGCTGGCTGCGCGTGCGAAGAGCAGCTTCAGGTGGTCGTTCAGCTCGGTCATCGTGCCGACCGTGGAGCGCGAGGAGCGCACCGGGTTGGTCTGGTCGATGGCGATGGCGGGCGGCACGCCCTCCACCTTGTCGACCGCCGGCTTGTCCATGCGGTCCAGGAACTGGCGCGCGTAGGCGGAGAAAGTCTCCACGTAGCGCCGCTGGCCTTCGGCATAGAGGGTGTCGAACACCAGGCTCGACTTGCCCGAGCCGCTGGGCCCGGTTACCACGGTCATCTCGCCGGTGCGGATGTCGAGGTCGAGGTTCTGGAGGTTGTGCTGGCGCGCGCCGCGAATCCGGATGGAGCCCTGTGTCATGAATGCCTTGGGGGGTGGGGCAACGATTCTAGGGAGAGAGCCATGACCGGCTTGTGCACTGCGTCACAAGCTTGGCCGTTTCGCAGGGGTTTCTCCGAATGGTGTGCAAGACACTTTCAGAAACAAATACGACGTTTGTTTGCGTCTATTCGCAACTGTTCATGTATTCCCCTGAAAGACTCTCATGACCAAGACGCGCACGCTTTGCGCCACAGCCCTGCTGGCATTGACGGCGCTGGGCGCCTCGGCCCAGATCCTGATCGGCCAGACCGCCGGCATGACCGGTTCGGTGGCCGCGAGCGTGAACGAGACCATCGGCGGCGCGCAACTGGTCATCGACGCGGTCAACGCCCAGGGCGGCATCCACGGCGAGAAGATCGAGGTGATTCGCATGGACGACGCCTTCGACGTGAAGCGCGCCGGCGAGAACGCCCGCGCGCTCATCGAGGACAAGAAGGTGCTGGCCCTCTTCATGAGCCGCGGCACCCCGCATTCGCAGGCCATCATCCCGTGGCTCGACAAGTACGACGTGGCGCTCATCGGCCCGTCCACCGGCGCCATGGTGCTGCACAAGCCGCTGCAGAGGCAGGTGTTCAACGTGCGCGCCACCTACCAGCGCGAGGCCGAGAAGGCGGTGCAGCACCTGCTGACCATCGGCCTCACGCGCATCGCGGTGGTGTACGTCACCGATTCGTTCGGCACCGACGCGCTCGAGGGCGCGATGACCGGCTTCACCAAGGGCAAGGCCAAGCCGACGGTGACCATACCGGCCGACCGCGAGAAGCCCGACTACAAGGTCATCGTGCCGGCCATCAAGGAGGCCAACGCGCAGGCCGTGGTGTGGATCGGCTCGGGCGTCGCGGTGGTCGACGGCATCAAGGCGCTGCGCGCCGCGGGCTCGGTGGCGCAGGTGGTCACGCTGTCGAACAACGCCTCGTCAGGCTTCATCAAGCAACTGGGCGAAGCGAGCAAGGGCGTGATCGTGACCCAGGTGTTCCCCAACGAGCGCGCCGCCGGCCAGCCGATGGTGAAAGAGGCCATGGCACTGGCGCAGGCCAAGGGCCAGGGGGAGCTGTCGCCGGCCGCGCTGGAAGGCTTTGCCTCGGCCAAGGTGCTGGTCGAGGCGCTGCGCCGCGCCGGCCCCAAGCCCACGCGCGCGAAGATGGTCACCGCGCTCGAGAGCATCCGGAGCTTCGACCTGGGCGGCGGGCTGGACGTGAGCTACTCGCCGCAGGACCACAGCGGCATCGACTTCGCGGACCTGTCGATCATCAGCGACGGGCGATTCAAGCGCTGAACCTTGAACAAGATTCGACCTTCACGACTTCGCCTTCCAGCGCAACGGTTGCTCGGGCCCGACACCGCGCTCGCGCCGCTCAAGCCCGCAATCGCTGCTCCATTCGTCGGGGAACTTCGGCCAATAGCAAAGCCGTTCCGCCAATGAGTGCAACGGGGCCCAAGGCGCGTTGGCCGCGTAGTTGAGCGCCGTCATTCCAGTCATGCCCTTGCCTTCGATGGCGTCACGCTGATGGCTGCCATGCATGACGTTTTCTTCGAGGTGCTCAGCTGAATCGCTGAAGCCCTTGCGCAGCCAGTTGCCCGGCCCCGGCTGGGGCACGGCCTGCATGCCTTGTTCCATGAAGGTGCGGATGTACTGCCAGAGCGGCTCTCCGCTGCCGGTGGGGCCGACCCACAAAATATCTTCGCCCTTGCGCTCGGCGTCGCTGGCATCGAACGGCGGCCAGTAGAGAACCAGGCTGCCTTCGCCTCTGAAAGCAGACAGTCGACGTTCCTCTCGGGCCTGGGGGTTCTGTGCCAGTTCTTCGGGCATCCACGACTTGGGCGGCGTCCATTGCACATGGGAGCGCACGCGAGACCAATCCAGCACGGCGTTGCCGCCAAACTGTTTTGGACGCAGCACGTAGACCTTGCCGGTGGTGCGATTGAACCGGTAGCGTGGACAGAGCGCGGTGAAGAAGATGGCGGAGAAGATGGTGCGCCAGGCGAAGTAGAGGCCGACGAGCACGACAAGGAGCATCAGAACCATTGATGCAGCCCCTGTGAGCCAATCAGAGTTCCTTGCTCCGCCGTAGGAAAAAACCAGCAAGAATGTCCCGTACAACGGCAGTCCCACCATCAGCCCAGCCATCATCAGCACCATGAACATCAGTGACCGCAACTCCTCCCCCGAATTACTCATTTCAATGAAGTGTTGATTGAAGTCGAACAACACCCTCCTGCCCGACAAACAGGGCTCGGCAAAAACAGGCTCTTGACGTTTTTCCCTGTTCGTGGGCCTGGGTGTGTTGGGCTCGCGACGCTTGGGGCCTTCATGCGCGCCGTAGAGCTGCGTGTGCTCGTTGATGTCGGCGTAGTAGACCAGCGCTTTCTGCTTGCACATGCGGCGCGCTTCCTGGGCGTAACTCAGTTCGCTTTTGAACATGGTGAGTGCTCCTATTCCATGTCCTCGATCGCATTGGAGAGACGCGCAAGCATGCTTTTTTCGCTGGTGTGCAAGTGCTCGCGGCTGCTGTCCTTGCGGAAGGGTTGAGCTTCCAGCCACACGATCCACTCCTTCTCTTTGAGATGGTCGATCACGACGGTGGCAGCAATGGTGATAGCTGCGCTGACGAGGGTCACGCGTGTGCACCAGAGCACGACATACGCCCTGTCGTACCAAATCGCGGCGGATATGCCCGCCCCGATCGTCCCGACTCCTGCGAAAGAACGGCCAACGTAAGCCAAGGTAAGTTCCCAACGTTCCTGGTCATATGCCTTCTTCGCATCCACCGCATCCCAAACCACCCCCCAGATCGAAGCCGCCGCCACATAGTGCGCCGCCCCCACCTTCAGCATCCGAATCTCGCTGATGCTGGCCCCGTTCAGCGCCGTCAGCCGCTGCACGTAGGTGGCGTGGCCCTTTGCAACGATCGGCGTCTTCGCGGCCAGCCCCAACTCGGCCTCCGCGGCCGCGAGCAGGCCCTTCTCGTAGAAGCTGTGGTTCATGGTCTGTACGTGCCCCACCACGGTGACCAACGCCGCGGCAGCCATGGAGCCGGCACGCGGGTCATCGCCGCGCCCATGGGCGTGTGCAAGAACGGGAAGCAGGCTGAAGATCTCGATCGAGGCCAGCACCGAAGGCAGGCGTCGCCCCACGGCCAGCTTGTCGGGGCCGCCGCTCCTGGCGGTCCAGCGGTTGGCGCGCTCTTCAAATTTTTCTGCGCCGCGCAGCATCTCGCGCTTCACATTTCGCGCCGCGTGTGACGGACTCTTGTTGCCCTGGTAGACGCGGTGGTCCTGCAGCTTTTCCAGTTCGAGCTGCCTGTCGGCATTGACCATCTGGGCGGCACCCTTGCCCAGCCCCGTCGCCATCGTCGCCAGTTGCGCCGCCGCCAGCTTGCGCTCCCACTCTGTAACGGGATACTTTTCGAGAAAGAGCACAACCGCAGAACACCACACGGCGTGGATGTTTTCTTCAGCCGTCTTGACGATCTTCTGCAACGCCCGCACGCGGTGCATCGCAGGAACGCTGGCATCCAGGACTTTCCTGGCGTTGTCGAGGATGCCTTGACCGGCCTTGAGGGTCTTTGGCAAGCGCCCCAGCGCGGCGGCCATGTCGACGTAGGCTTTCTGGCGCCGCAGGTTTTCTTCGACGGAGTCGATGGCCTCGGCGGTGCTGGCTGCCGGCAGGGTGTGAACCAGGCTGGTCATGGCAGCCTGCAGCTCCTGGGTCACTTCGTCGTTGTTGAGGCTCACCATGCGCCAGACAATGTTCTGGGGTCGGGCTCGAAGAGGTCGAGACTGGCGTACCACTTGCGCCCGCGCGGGCTGGAATCCATCGGCGAAAGCACGACGCACAACTGCGCGGCGCAACGCAAGCCGTCGCCCGTGTCCAGGCCGCGCTGGTCGCTGCGGTAGCGGCCCAAGGTCTGCTCGTAGAACGACTTGTGGCAAATGCAGGCGATCAGGTCTTCGGTGAGCTTGTCCATCGCATCGTTGCGCTCCTTGAGTTGCCTGGCGTGCGCGGCATCGAACTTGGCACGCTTGCCAGCGTCGTGGTTAGCCGCTGTCTTGACCACGGCATCGAGCGCCTCGGCGCTGCTGACAGTGTCGCGACGGGCCGCCCGGGCTGCAATTCGCTCGTCGATTTCCCTGATGCGGTTTTGAGCGAACACCTTGCCGAACACCTCCTTGTAGGTGCCATCCGCTTGACGCTCGTGCATCTGGGCGGGCGCGCTTCGGGAGCGGTGCTCCAGTTCGGCGCGCATGGCTTGCAGCTTCTGGGTGCTCTCGTCATACAGCCCCATGGCCCTTTTCTGGAAGGCCGCTTCCATGGTCTTGATGGACTCGGAGGCGGCCTGCTTCCACTGGTTGTTGACCTTGGGGTTTCTGCTGTCGGCGCCGTCGACCTCCTTGAGCCATGCGACGTAGGGGATGGCGGCGGTCAGGTGGTGCAGTGCCAGCTCTTGCGCGACGCCAACGGGGTCTTCGCAGGCGAGCACCGCGCCCTTGTGGGCCTTGAGGTACTTGGTTATTTTTTCAAGGCGTGGGCCGTGGGCGATGCGGTAAGGCAGATCGACGGTTTCGTGCAGGTAGGCCCCTGTGCGAGCCGGCCCCACGGGGCCGGTTCCCATGGGGTAGTGGTCGTGGGGGTCGGGGCCTATGTTGTCGGTGCGGTAGCCCTCGGAAACATGCCTGCCGTATTTCACCTCGGTGTGCGCCCCCCATTGGCGCTCGACGCCGGAGCCCATCAGTCCGTAGTGCTGCTCGCAACCCACTGTTTGCAACGTCTCGTCGGACAGGGCCTTGAACTCCATGACCATGATGTCCAGGCTGTCGGGCAGCATGGTGTCGTCCTGGTTGACCTTGCCCTTGGCCCAGCCCGCGACATCGAAGCTCTGCATGTACCGCTTCGGTTCCTTGCCGATCACCTTCTTGAGATGTTCGGGGTCGACCGGATCGGGGTGGAACATGAAATGGAGCCTGGTGATGGCATCGACATCCTTGATCCACACCAGGCTGCGGTTGGCGCCCCATTCATTGGGGCGGCAGGCCGGCTCTGCCGATGCATTCTCCGGGTGGTCGATGTCGATCCTGGTGAGGTAGCCATGCGGATGCACGGCATAGCCAAGCCATTCGGGATGTCGGATCTCCGTTTCCAGCCGGAGATACAGATAGCCGGCGCGCAGCATGCGAAGGTTGCATCTGGCGGCCTTGAGGGTGACACCACTCGGCCGGCGCTTGAGTGTGCCGTTGGTCTTGAGGGTATCGAGCGCATCCATTCCGCTCTGGCTCGCGCTGTAGGCGGCGGCATAGCGCGTGAACAGAATCGGCAGTCCCGTCTGGGAACACTGGTCGCAAGGGGTCGCGTGGGGCATGGAGTCGGCTTCGAGTTCGAACGCATGCGCAAAGCGTGTCGACGAGCAAGCGTCAGCTTGACGCTTGTGTCGAGCAGCCGGGCGGCGCAGCAACGCGCACGCATCATCGGCACGATTCTTTTGAAACCTTGGCCTTGCCCGAACGAAGAGCCGATGCCTTCGTGACTTTTGTGGCGCCAGCAGCCGAACGAAGGTTGCCGGTTTGCAAACGAGCCGAAGGGAGCGCCTTACTTCGGCGCAGCCGCAGGCGCCGGTTCGTGCGTGGCCGCATCGCCCCCATGCTTCTCGCCCGACATGTCGACCTTGTCACCGGCCTTGGAGATCACGTACAGCGCAAGGGCGGCGAAGAGGACGAAGCCGACGACGATTTTCCACATGGGGGTTGTCTCCTGAGGGGGATGGGTGAACGGATTGAAAGGCTCAAGAAAAAGGCCTCATGCGCGTGGCATGAAGCCTCTTTGTGGAGCGGAGGGCCCGCGCCCTCCTCTTCGACAGGCGATCAGTCGTTCGCGTAGATGTCCACGTCCTTGGTCTCGCGGATGAACAGCGTGCCGATCACCAGCGTGATGCCCGCGATGATGATCGGGTACCACAGGCCGTTGTACATGTTGCCGGTGGAGGCCACGATGGCGAAGGCCGTGGTCGGCAGCAGGCCGCCGAACCAGCCGTTGCCGATGTGGTACGGCAGGCTCATCGACGTGTAGCGGATGCGCGTGGGGAACATCTCGACCAGCATCGCGGCGATCGGCCCGTAGACCATCGTCACCAGCAGCACCAGCCAGAACAGCAGCAGCACCGTGAACACCTTGTTGATCTTGGCCGGGTCTGCCTTGCTGGGGTAGCCCGCGATCTTCAGGTCTTCGGCCACGCCCTTCTTGAACGCGGCGATTTCCTTGGCGGAGCCTTCGTCGAACTTGAGGTTCACGACGTTGCCGACGGGCGCCTCCACGCTCTTGTCGCCGATCTTCACGACGGCCTTCGAACCCGGCGCGCCGGCCACGTTCTCATAGCTCACCGAGTTCTGCACGAGGTAGCGCTTGGCGATGTCGCACGAGCTCTTGAAGTCGATCTCGCGGGCCACCGGGTTGCCCTGGAACGAGCACGACGCCGGGTCGGCCGTTACCGTGACGCCGGCCGTGGCTTGCGCGCGGGCGAGGTCGGGGTTGGCGGCTTCGGTCAGCATCTTGAAGACCGGAAAGTAGGTGACCACGGCCAAGAGGCAGCCGGCCATGATGATCGGCTTGCGGCCGATCTTGTCGGACAGCGTACCGAAGATCACGAAGAACGGTGTGCCCAGCAGCAGCGCCGCGGCAATCATCAGGTTGGCCGTGGTCGCATCGACCTTCAGCTGGGCCGTCAGGAAGAAGAGCGCATAGAACTGGCCGGAGTACCACACCACCGCCTGGCCGGCCGTGAGGCCGACCAGCGCAAGAATGACGATCTTCAGGTTCTTCCACTCGCCGAAGGACTCGGCCAGCGGCGCCTTCGAGGTCTTGCCCTCGGCCTTCATCTTCTGGAAGGCCGGCGACTCCGACAGCGTCAGGCGGATCCACACCGAGATGCCGAGCAGCAGGATCGACACCAGGAACGGAATGCGCCAGCCCCAGTCGTTGAACACCGCTTCGCCCAGGCCTTCGCGCACGCCCAGGATGACCAGCAGGCTCAGGAACAGGCCGAGCGTGGCCGTGGTCTGGATCCACGAGGTGTACGCACCGCGCTTGCCGTGCGGCGAGTGCTCGGCCACGTAGGTGGCGGCACCGCCGTACTCGCCGCCGAGCGCCAGGCCCTGCAGCATGCGCAGCGCGATCAGGATCACCGGCGCCGCGACGCCGATGGTCGCGTAGCTGGGCAGCAGGCCGACGATGAAGGTCGACAGGCCCATGATCAGGATCGTCACCAGGAAGGTGTACTTGCGCCCGATCATGTCGCCCAGGCGGCCGAACACGATGGCGCCGAACGGACGCACCAGGAAACCGGCCGCAAAGGCCAGCAGCGCGAAGATGAAGGCCGCGCCCGCATCCAGGCCGCTGAAGAACTGCTTGGCAATGATCGCGGCCAGCGAACCGTAGAGGTAGAAGTCGTACCACTCGAACACGGTGCCGAGCGAGGAGGCGAAGATGACTTTCTTCTCCTCCGCGGACATGGGCCGGGGGGCCGGATGCGGCACTCCCCGGGAATCTAGTGTGGCTGCCATGGATCGTCTCCTGTATGTATGCGTTCATGCGGCGCCCGGGTTCCGGGGCCGTGAAGGCATTCTTGGAGGCGCGACTGACCCGAGCCTTTCGCGAAACTGAACCGACGCTTACGAATTAGGGTGAAACCCGCGCAGTGCGTTTCAGCCTGTAAGAAATCGAAACCCTGCGCGGGTTTGTCCTCAGCCCTTTCTGCTGCGCAGCAAGGAGGGGCGCTGGTCGGCGGCGGTCCACGCAGCGCCGTCGAACCACGTATCGCCCGAAAGGTACGCGCGCAGCATCGCCAGCCCGTCGAAGCCCCAGAACAGGCGCCCGTCGACCACGTACGCCGGCGTGCCGAACACACCGAGCTGCAGCGCCTCGTCGGTGTTGCGCTTGAGCAGGGCCTTGCTCTCGTCGCTGCCGGCCTCCCGCCTGGGCGCGAGTTGCGCGGTCAGCGCGGCAAGCCGCGCGGCATCGCCCGCTTCTTCGCCCCCGCGCCACACATGGCGAAAGACGGTCTCGGCCACGAGGCGGCTGACGGTGCCGTCGTCGCTGGTCGACAGCGCGAGCCGCAGGTGCGCCAGCGGGTTGTAAGGGTGCGAGGCCGGCATCTCGATCGCAATGCCGTGCGTGTGGCCCAGCCAGAGCACGTGGCGGTAGGTCCAGCTGCGCTTGGACGGAATCTCAGCCGGCCCCAGCTGCCCGTGCTGCTTGAGCAGCGCGCCCAGCAGCACCGGCTTGTAGGCCACGCTGTAGCTCAGGCCTTCGAGCGCCTCGGGCAGGTGCTCGAAGGCGAGGTGCGCGTAGGGCGAGATGAAGTCGAGATAGAAGTCGATGTGCTTCATGCGTGGGTGTCTCCTGTGTTCGCCGTGTCCCTGGCCCGCAGCTCGATGGCGCGCCACACATGGCGCCGCGCTTCGTCGTCCATCTTGCTCCAGCCCGCGATCTCGGGAATGGTGCGCAGGCAGCCTTCGCACAAGCCGCTGAGCTTGTCCATGCGGCACACCGACGTGCAGGGCGAAGGCACCGCATTGGCCGCGCCACGCACCGCCACGGCACGTTCGGCCAGCGTCTCGGCGTCGCCGAAATTCACACCACGTCCGCCACCGGCGCGCCGGTGAGGGTCTCGAGGTCTTGCGGGCGCAGCTGGAACACCGCGTGCGGATGGCCCGCGGCGGCCCATATTTCTTCGAAGCGGAACAGCTCGCGGTCGATCAGCACCACGGGCTTGGTCACATGCCCCACCGGCGACACACCGCCGATGGTGAAGCCTGTGCGCGCCTTCACGAACTCGGCGTCGGCCCGGCCGGTTTTGCCGACCAGCGCATCGACTTTCTTCTCGTCCACGCGCTTGTCGCCCGAGGTGATGACCAGCACGGCCGCCTCGTCGCTCTTGCGGCGGAAGATGATGCTCTTGGCGATCTGCCCGAGGGCAATGCCGAGCGCGTCGGCGGCCTGCTGCGCGGTGCGGCAGGCGTCGTCGAGCATGCGTGGCGAGTGGGGGTGTCCGGCGTCCTGGAGCACGCGGGCCACGCGCTGGACACCTTCAGGGAGGGAATGAAGTTCGGAGCCGCACATCGCGTCGAATCTATCAGGCGCTGCGCTTGAACAAAAACAGGAACGCGCCCATCGCCATCAGCACGCCGCCGAAGACACGGTTCTGCGCGCGCCGGGCGCGCACGCTGCGCAGCAGGCCTTGCAGCCGCGCGGCCAGCCAAGCGTAGCCGTGCATCACGGTCACGTCGACCATCACCGTCGTGGCCAGCAGCACCAGCAGCTGCAGCCACAACGGCCGCGTCGGCTCGATGAACTGCGGCAGCACCGCGACCATGAACACGATGCCCTTCGGGTTGGTCACGTTGGTCAGGAAGCCGCGCAGCACGCGCTGCGCCACCGTCAGGTCGGGCTCGCGCGCGGACGCCGGTGCGCCACCATCCGCTTGCGCGACAGCGGCGACAGGCGCTCGCCATTGCCGCCAGCCCAGCCACAGCAGGTAGCACGCGCCGACCACCTTGACGACCGTGAACGCGGTGGCCGAGGCGGTGAGCACCGCGCCCACGCCCAGGCCGGCCACCAGCAGGACCACGGCCAGCCCCAGCTGCAGGCCGACGATGGTCGCCGTGGTGCGCCGCACGCCGTAGCTCAGGCCGTGGCTCATGCTGAGCACCGCGCCCGAACCGGGCGATACCGCGATGACGCAACTGGCCACCAGAAATGCGAGCCAGACATTCAGATCCACGAGAACTCCTGTGCGCCTGTGTGCTTGTTTCTCAACCGGCCCGCTTGGTGCGGATCGCCTTCGACGCGCGCGAGTTCGGCTCACGCCCCAGCGCCTCGCTGATGTACACGCCCGCGTCGATCAGCTTGTCGAGGTCGATGCCGGTCTCGATGCCCATGCCCTGCAGCATGTAGACCACGTCTTCCGTCGCCACGTTGCCCGTCGCGCCCTTGGCGTAGGGGCAGCCGCCCAGGCCGGCCGAGGACGACTGGAAGTTCCACACGCCCAGTTCGAGCGCCGCCAGCGTGTTGACCAGCGCCTGCCCGTAGGTGTCGTGAAAGTGGCCGGAAATGGCGTCGACCTCGAAGTGCGCCAGCGTGGCCTCCATCGCCCCGCGCACCTTGCGCGGCGTGCCCACGCCGATGGTGTCGGCCACGTCCACGCGCTGCACGCCGATGCCCTTCATCAGCTGAGCGAGGTAGCCGACCTTGGCCGGCGCGATTTCGCCTTCGTAGGGGCAGCCCACGGTGCACGACATGGCACCGCGCACGTAGATGCCTTTTTCGCGCGCCGCGGCCACCACGGGCGCGAAGCGCTCGATGCTCTCGGCGATGGAGCAGTTGATGTTCTTCTGGCTGAAGGCCTCGCTCGCGGCACCGAACACCACGATCTCGTCGGGCCACTCCTCGCGCGGCGCGGCGATGGCGGCCTCGAAGCCCTTCATGTTGGGCGTGAGCACCGAGTAGCGCACACCGGCCTTGCGCTGGATGCCGTGCATCACTTCGGCGTTGTCGGCCATCTGCGGCACCCACTTGGGCGACACGAAGCTGGTGACCTCGATTTCCTTGAGCCCGGCGTCTTGCAGGCGGTGCACGAGGCCGATCTTGACTTCGGCGGAGACGGGTTGCTTTTCGTTCTGCAGTCCGTCGCGCGGGCCGACGTCGACAAGTCTGACTTGGGTGGGGAGCTTCATGGCTGTTGTCTCTTGGCTGGTGGAAACGGCAGGACCCCGATTGTCCCCTCCCCGCACGCCCCATGCGCTGGCCGGGGCTTCGGCCGTGGCGGTGTCCGGGCCAACTGGGTCAGTACGACTTGGGCAGCCCCAGCGCCTTCTCGGCGATGAAATTCAGGATCATCTGCGGGCTCACCGGCGCGATGCGCGGGATGTAGCTCTCGCGCAGCAGGCGCTCGACGTGGTATTCCTTCGCGTAGCCCATGCCGCCCAGCGTGAGCACGGCGTTCTGGCAGGCGTCGTGCGCCGCCTCGGCCGCCAGGTACTTGGCGGCGTTGGCCTCGATGCCGCAGGGCTCGCCCGCGTCGTACAGCGTGGCGGCCTTGAACACCATCAGGTCGGCCGCCTCCAGGTTGGCCCAGGCGCGCGCGAGCGGGTGCGCCACGCCCTGGTTCTGGCCGATGGGCCGGCCGAACACGATGCGCTCCTGCGCGTACTGCGAGGCGATGCGCAACGCGGCGCGGCCGATGCCGATGGCTTCGGCCGCAATCAATATGCGCTCGGGGTTCAGCCCGTGCAGGATGTATTCGAAGCCGCGCCCTTCCTCGCCGATGCGGTCTTCTTCGGGCACTTCGAGCCCGTCGATGAACAGCATGTTCGAGTCCACCGCCGCGCGGCCGAGCTTGTGGATCTCGCGCACCTCGACCTTGCTGCGGTCCAGCGGCGTGTAGAACAGCGTGAGGCCCTGCGTGGGCTTCTTCACCTGGTCCAGCGGCGTGGTGCGCGTGAGGATCAGCATGCGGTCGGCCACCTGCGCGGTCGAGATCCAGATCTTGCGGCCGTGCAGCAGGTAGCCGCCGCCGGGCTGGCGCACCGCCTGCGTCTTCAGGCTCGTGGTATCGAGCCCCGCGTCGGGTTCGGTCACGGCGAAGCAGGCCTTCTCGGTGCCGGCGATCAGCGGCGGCAGGAAGCGCTGGCGCTGTTCCTCGCTGCCGAACACCACCACCGGGTTGAGCCCGAAGATGTTCATGTGCACCGCCGACGCGCCCGACATGCCCGCGCCCGACGCGCTGATGGCGCGCATCATCAGCGTCGCCTCGGTGATGCCCAGGCCCGCGCCGCCCTGCGCCTCGGGCATGGCGATGCCGAGCCAGCCGCTTTCGGCGATGGCGCGATGGAATTCGTGCGGGAACACGGCGCGGTCGTCGTGGTCACGCCAGTAGTCGGCGGGGAAGTCTTCGCACAGCCGTTCGATGGCCGCGACCAGCGAGCGCTGGTCTTCGTTCAGGGAGAAATTCATTCGCTGTCTTTCATTGAGTCGGGCTGCAGCGTGACGCCGCGCGCCAGCATGCTGTCGATGGCCGCTTCGTCGTAGCCGGCTTCGCGCAGCAGCTCGACGCTCTGTTCGCCGATGCGCGGCGTGGGGCGGCGGATGGCCGTGGGCGTGGCGCTGTAGCGGCCGACCGGCGCAAGGGTGCGAATGCGGCCTTCGGTCGGGTGGTCGAACTCGGGAAAAAAGTCGACCGCGCGCAGGTGCGGGTCGTCGAGCAGGCTCTCGGTGCTGTGCAGGCGTGCGACCGGAATGTCCGCGCCGGCCAGCGCGGCAAACCATGCATCGCTGCTGCGCGTGGCCATCACCTCGGCCACAAAGGCGTAGACCGCGCCGATGTTCGCGGCGCGCGCGGTGTGCGTGCCGAACATCGGCGAGGCGCGCAGTTCGGGGCGGCCGATGACGTCGAAGAAGGACTGCCAGTGCTTGTCGTTGTAGATGAGCACGCTCAGGTAGCCGTCCGACGTGGCGTAGGGCTTGCGGTGCGGCGCGAGAAGGCGCGCGTAGCCGGTGGGACCCAGCGGCGGTTCGAAGCTGTGGCCGCCGAGGTGGTCGCCCATGACGAACTGCGACAGCGCTTCGAACATGGGCACCTCCACGGCCTGGCCCTGGCCCGTGCGCTGCGCATGCAGCACGGCGGCGAGCAGTGCGATGGCGGCCTGCAGGCCCACGGCGCGGTCGGCCAGCGTGACGGGCGCGTAGCGCGGGGCGCCGCCGCTTTGCTGCGCGAACAGCGAAGCAACGCCTGCGGCGCCTTGAATGAGGTCGTCGTACGCGGGCTTGCCCGCGTAGGGGCCTTCTTCGCCGTAGCCGAAGGCGCCGAGGTAGACGATCTTCGGGTTGACCGCGGCCACTGCGTCATAGCCCAGGCCCAGGCGCGCCATCGCCTGCGGCCGCGTGTTGTAGATGAGCGCATCGCACCCCGCCGCCAGCCGGAGGCAGGCCTCGCGGCCCTCGGGCTGCTTGAGGTCGAGCACGACGGAGCGCTTGTTGCGGTTGAGGTGCATCGCCATCGCACCCATGCCGGCATGGCGCATCGGGCCGACCGCGCGCAGGTTGTCGCCAGCGGGCGGCTCGACCTTGACGATGTCGGCGCCGAGGTCGCCCAGCGTTTGCGTGGCGTAGGGTCCCATCACCACGGCCGTGAGGTCGAGGATGCGGATGCCTTCGAGGGGTCCGTTGGTAGTCATGTCTTGGTTTCGGCTCCTTCCCCCTTTGGGGGAAGGCTGGGATGGGGGCTCGCGGCGCTTGCAGCGGCAGTGCTTTTGCAAAGGCCGCTGGCCCCCACCCCAACCCTCCCCCAGAGGGGGAGGGAGAAATGCACGGAGCTCATTCGGGTTGAATGCCCGCAGCCTGAATCAGCTTCTTCCACTTCGCCAGCTCCGACACCGTGAACGCCCCCAGCGCCTCCGGCGTGCTGCCGAACGCATCGAAGCCCAGTTTGGCCACCCGCTCGCGAAACGCCGTGCCGTTGGCCATGTCCGACAGGGCCTTGTTGAGCTTGCGCACGATGTCCTTCGGCGTGCCGGCCGGCGCGAACACGCCGTTCCACGAAGTGATGTCGAAGCCCTTCAGTTCAGGCGTGTCGGCCAGCGGCGGCAGTTCGGGAAACAGCTTGGTGCGCTCCTGCGTGGTCACCGCAATCGCGCGCATCTTGCCGGCCTTCACCGTGGCCAGCCCCGCCGCCAGGTCGACCACCATCATCGACACCTGCCCGCCGATCAGGTCGGCGATGGCCGGCGGCGTGCTCTTGTACGGCACGTGCAGCATCGGGATGCCGCTCATGCGCGACAGCGTGGCGCCGCTCACGATGCCGGTGCTGTTGCCGCTCGCATAGGTCAGCTTGCCCGGATTCGCGCGGCCCCAGGCCAGCAGCTCGGCCACGCTCTTCACCGGCAGGTCGTTGTTCACCACCAGCATGAACGGCAGGTTGCCCATGCGGCTCACGGGTGCGAAGTCTTTCACCGGGTCGTAGGGCAGCGACTTCATCAGGCTCGGGTTGGCCGAATGCGTGGTGTTGGTCGTCATGAACAGCGTGTAGCCGTCGGGCGGTGCCTTGGCCACCAGCTCGGCGGCGATCACGCCGTTGGCGCCCGCGCGGTTGTCCACGATGACCGAGCCCTTGAGCGCCTCGCCGAGCATCTGCCCGGTGATGCGCGCCACCGCGTCGGTGCCGCTGCCGGCCGCGAACGGCACGACGAGCTTGATCGGCAGCCTGGGGTAATCGTCCTGCGCGAAGGCCCATGGCGCGGTGCCGGCAAGGCCTGCGGCCGCACCGATGGAAATGAAACGGCGGCGGCTCGCCACCACGACCGTTTGCTCGGTCGCGTTCTTCGTCGTCTTCATGCTTGCTTGTCTCCGGGGTTGTTGTCGGTGCAAAGCCGCGCCTGCGAACCGGGTTCGAGGCGCTTCGGTTCAGGGCCGGATCACGCGCTCCGGCAGTTCCTCGTACGGCGGGCTGTAGATCACCAGCACGCGCACCGGCTCGTCGCTCACCACCGTGAAGGTGTGCATGGCGTCGGCCGGAAAAAAGCAGCTGTCGCCCGGGCCCAGCTCCTGCCGCTGGCCGCCCACCTCGGCGACCGCGCGGCCTTCGAGCATGTAGCAGACCTGCTCGATGCCCGGGTGCGCATGCGGCAGCGCGCCCTTGCCCTTCTGGATGTGGCCGACCAGCACCTCGAGCTGCTTCGCGCCCACCGTCTCGGGGCCGATGAGGCGCTTGTTCAGCGTGCCGGTGTGGTTGGCGGGGTGGTAGCCGGCGATCTCGTCCTCGCGGACGAAGTAGCGGGGCGCGGCAGCGGCAGTCGGGGTGGCGGTCGCGGTCGTGGTCATCGGGGGCTTTCTGTCTTGGGTTCGATGGCGAGGCAGGCCGAGCGCAGCATCGCGGCGATCTCCTCGATGCGCGGCTCCACGCGATAGCGCGGGCCGGCGACGGAAATGGCGTACGCCTCGCCGCCGATGCGCAGCGGCCAGGCCAGACCGATCAGGTCGGGAATGCTTTCGCCGAGATTGCCGTACCAGCCGCGCGCGGCGGCGCTTTGCAGCTCGGTCTCGATGGCCGCGGCAGTGGTCAGCGTGACATCGGTCAACGGCGCGAGCGTCATGCCGTCGAGCAGCTTGCGGCGTGCCTCGGGGCTCAGTGTGGACAGCAGCGCGCGGCCCAGCGAATTGGCGTAGGCCGGGCGCGTTTCGCCCGATTCGGCGGAGTAGCGGATGGCCTGCGGCGCGCTCAGCACCTCCAGGTACACCACCTGGCCCGCGTCGCGGAACTTGCCGAACACCACGGTCTCTCGCGCCGCGTCGCGCAGCTCTTCGAGCGTGGCCTTCACCCGGTCGAGCACCGGGTCGTGGGCGGCGATGACCTGCGCCATCGCCAGCAGCCGGCCCGTCGGGTAGTAGCCCTGGCGGCGGCCGGTCTCGTACATGTAGCCCTGCTCCTCGAGCGTGCGAATCAGGCCCAGGCAGCTCGACACCGGCATGTCGAGAAGGCGCGCCATCTCGGACAGCGCAAGCGGCTGTTTCTCGCGAGCGAAGAGCTCGACGATCTCGATCACGCGGAACGCAGTTTTCACAGTCATGAAAAGATTTTCATACATGTGAAAAACTAACGCCTCGGGGTTTCCCCTTCCCTTGGCTGCCTGCGCCGCGTTTCAGCGCCAGGCGCCCTTGGCGCCCGCCGTCAGTAGCCGCGCGTCGGATCGACCACGCCGGCGACCGGCAACCCCTGCTCCATCGCGCGGATCTTCCCGGCGATCTGGCTGATGGACTCCTCGCGCAGCGTGCGCGCCGAGCCGTGCGGCGTGACGGTGATCTTCGGGTGGCGCCAGAAGGCGTGGTCGGCCGGCAGCGGCTCGACCTGGAACACGTCGAGCGTCGCGCCCGCGAGCTGGCCGGCGTCGAGCATCGGGATCAGGTCGTCTTCGACCAGGTGGCCGCCGCGCGCGATGCTGATCAGGTAGCCCTCGGGCCGCAGCTTGCCCAGCGTCGTGCGGTTGAGAATGCCGCGCGTGGCTTCGGTCAGCGGCAGCAGGTTGATCAGCACGCGCGTGGACGACAGGAACTCGTCGAACTGCGCCTCGCCGCTGAACACCTGCACGCCGTCGATGTCCTTGGGCGACCGGCTCCAGCCCAGCACCGGAAACTCGAACTGCGCCACGGCCTTGGCCACGCGCTCGCCGAGCACGCCCAGCCCCATGATGCCGACCGGAAAGTCGCTGCGCAGACGCGGCTTACGGTAGCTCCACCTGCCTTCGCGCGCGTCGGCCTCGTACACGTCGAACTCGCGAAAGTGGCGAATGAGCGTGTGGCACACGTACTCGGCCATCTGCACCGACATGCCGGCGTCGTCGAGCCGCACGATGCGCGTGTGCGCCGGCACCTTGAGCTTGAGCAGCGCGTCCACGCCCGCGCCGATGTTGAAGATGCCGCGCAGCCCGGGCTGCTCGTCCAGAAACGCCTGCGGCGGCGCCCACACCACGGCATGGTCGGCCTGCAGCGCGCCGGGCTTCCAGGCCTCGATGACGGCGTCGGGGAGTTCGGCCTGCAGGCCTTGGATCCAGGGGTCTGGGCGGTTGTCGGTGAGGTAGACGGTGATTCGCATGGGGACGGATCTTAGTGACAGCGCAGACGCGGCGCGCCCGGATGGCTATGCTCGAAAGCCCTTCAACCCATCCGAACCCATCAGGAGACACCCATGATCAAAGTCAGCGTGATGTACCCCTACACGGCCGACGCCCGCTTCGACCACGCCTACTACCGCGACAAGCACATGCCGCTGCTCAAGGCACGCATGGGCGATGCCTGCCTGTCGTACACCATCGACAAGGGCCTGGCCGGCGGCGTGCCCGGCACCCCGCCCACCTACATCGGCATGTGCCACGTGTTCAGCGAATCCGCCGAGGCCTTCCAGGCGGCGTTCGGGCCGCATGCGAAGGAGATCCTGGCCGACATCGCGAACTACACGGACATCGCGCCGGTCATGCAGATGAGCGAAGTGGTGGTGGGCTGACGGCTCACGCCGCCCTTGCACGCCGGCGGCGCCACAGCACCCGCACCAGCCACCCCAGCGGCAACACCACCAGCACCAGCCATGGCAGCACCGCCGCCACGAAGGTGATCAGCGCGCCCACGCTTTCCGCCAGCACCGAACCGGCATTGCGCAGCGCCTGCCCCATCGGGCTGTAGCCGTCGCCGCTGCCCACCAGCGCGCGCCGGGGCGTGAACTGGATCTGGATGTGCTGCTTGCTGGTCTGCTGCGCCAGCACCTTGCGCTGCGTGGCGATGGCGTCCAGCTCGGCCTGGGTGTCCGACAGCGTGCGCTGGATGGCCAGCAGGTCGGCCATGGTGCGCTTGGTGACGGTGTCGCGCAGCATGGTGCGCAGGCTGTCGCGGAACTCGGTGCGGTTCCTGATGCGGGCCTCGACGTCGATCACCTCGGCGGTCTTGTCCTCGCTGGTGGTGGTGTGCGAGACCACGTTCGCCACGCCGGCCAGGCCGCCGAGCAGCTTGTCGACGTCGGCCGGCTCCACGCGCACTTCGAGCATGGCGTTGCCGGGCTGCTGCGGCGTCTCGCGCAGCAGCGAGGACGACAGCAGCTCGCACTTCAGCGTGCCGCACAGGTCGCGCACCTTGCCCCAGGCATCGGCGAGTTGCTCGGCGGGCACCTCGACGTTCAGCTCCTGCCGCACGGCCAGGAAGCGCTGCAGCGGGGTGTCTTGCGACGCATCGGCTTCAACAGACGCCGTGTCCGCCTCGCGCGCGCGGCGCTGCTCCTTCATGGCCATGCCGCCGCCCATGCTGGCCGCGGCCTGCATGGGTGCGGCTGGCATGGGTGGTGCCAAAGCGGCCTCGTTGTTCTTGCGCTCGCAGCCCGCCAGCGACAACGCGGCCGCCAGGGCCACGAGGACGACGCCCGACCGGCGGCGGGCAGACAGGAAAAACGGCGAACCGGCAAGCGTGCGACTGGTCATTGGAGATCCCTTGAGTGATGACTACCGCAGCTGATACGGGCGGCCGCCCGCAACGGGGTCAACTTTTTTCAGGCCGCCGCCGCGCTCATCCGCAACAGTTCGTCACCCTCGGTCACCTGCTCGCCGGGAGCGAACATCAGTTCTTCCACCGTGCCGTCGGCCGGTGCGGCGATGGTGTGCTCCATCTTCATGGCCTCCATCACCGCCAGCGGCTGGCCGCGCGTGACCTTGTCGCCGGCCTTCACGGCAAAAGACACGACCTTGCCGGGCATCGGCGCGGTGAGCCGGCCGCCTTCGGCCTGGGTGTCGCCGGCGTGCGCGAGGCGGTCGATGGTGGTGATCTTCGTCGCGCCCTTCGAGGCGAACACATGGGCCGTGGCGCCGTCGAGGTGCACATCCAGCGTCTGGCGGTCGCTCGCGAAAGACACCTCGAACTCGCCCGTGGGGAACTGGCCGATGACCAGCACGCCCTCGACGCCTCCCGCTTCCAGCCACAGGCTGCCGTCGCGCTTGTAGGTCAGCAGGGCGACGTGCTCGGCGCCGCGAAACTCGAAGTCGAAGCGGCGCAGGTATTCACCGTGCGAGCGCCAGCCGTCGCGCCGTGCGAAGGGCGCGGGCATCTTGCCGGGCCATTCGGTGATCAGCGTGCGCGTGACGGCAGCGGCGGCGGCCAGCGGCAGGCCGAGCGGCTCGCGGTCGAACAGCACGGCGCGTTCGCGCTCGATCAGCGCGGTGTCCAGGTTGGCCTTGGCGAACGATTCGGTCGCCAGGATGCCGCGCAAAAACTGCACGTTGGTCTGCACGCCCACGATCTGCACCTGCGCCAGCGCGGCGTCGAGCCGGGCCAGCGCCTCCTCGCGCGTGGTGCCGTGCACGATGAGCTTGGCGATCATCGAGTCGTAGAACGGCGAAATCTCGCCGCCCTCGCGCACGCCGTCGTCGATGCGTACCCGGCTGCGTTGGAACGCGGTGGCTTGCGGCTTGCGGTACACGCGCAAGGTGCCAGTGGCGGGCAGGAAGTTGTTGTCGGGGTTCTCGGCGCAGATGCGCGCCTCGATGGCGTGGCCATGAATCTGCAGGTCGGCCTGCTTCGCGGGCAGCGGCTCGCCCGATGCCACGCGCAGTTGCCATTCGACCAGGTCCAGCCCGGTGATGGCTTCGGTCACCGGGTGCTCGACCTGCAGGCGCGTGTTCATCTCCATGAAGAAGAAGTTCATCTCGCCGCCCTCGCGCTGCTCGACGATGAACTCCACGGTGCCCGCGCCCACGTAGTTCACGGCGCGGGCTGCCGACACGGCCGCATCGCCCATCTGCTTGCGCATCGCCTCGGTCATGCCGGGCGCAGGCGCTTCTTCCAGCACCTTCTGGTGGCGCCGCTGCACCGAGCAGTCGCGCTCGAACAGGTACACGTAGTTGCCCTGCGTGTCGCCGAACACCTGGATCTCGATGTGGCGCGGGCGCTGCACGTACTTCTCGATCAGCACTGCGTCGTCGCCGAAGCTGTTGATGGCTTCGCGCTGGCACGAGGCCAGCGCGGCGGCGAAGTCTTGCGACTTGTCGACCGCGCGCATGCCCTTGCCACCGCCGCCGGCGCTGGCCTTGATGAGCACCGGGTAGCCGATGCGGTCGGCCTCGCGCTGCAGCAGTTGCGGGTTCTGGTCGTGGCCGTGGTATCCGGGGACCAGCGGCACGCCGGCCTTTTCCATCAGCTGTTTCGACTCGGCCTTCAGGCCCATGGCCTTGATGGCCGAGGGCGGCGGGCCGATGAACACCAGCCCGGCGTCGGCGCAGGCCCGCGCGAACTCTTCGTTCTCGCTCAGGAAGCCGTAGCCCGGGTGCACGGCCTCGGCACCCGTGGCCTTGGCGGCTTCGAGGATGCGCTCCCAGCGCAGGTAGCTGTCCTTGGGCGCGCTGCCGCCGATGTGGACCGACTCGTCGCAGGCGCGCACATGGTTGGCGTGCGCGTCGGCATCGGAATACACGGCGACGGTGCGAATCGCCATGCGGCGTGCAGTGGCCGCGACGCGGCAGGCGATTTCACCGCGATTGGCAATCAGGATCTTCTTAAACATGGAGTGCTTTCGCGGTGAAATCGCCTGCGCACGCTGCGCGTGCCACGCAATTTGGCTTCGCCGCTGCGCCGCTTCGCGGCTGGTCACCGCGATTGGCGATCAGGATCTTCTTAAACATGAGGAGTGTCTCCCGGAGGATTCTTTTTCAGTTGAAACGCGGGCACCACGCCCGGATCGGAACGGCCGCTGAAGATGCGGGCCACGCGGGCGAACAGCGCCTTGAGGAAACGCCAGCTCTGGCGAATGAGCCACACGCTCGCCACAAGCACCAGCACGAACAGCACGAAAAATATGAAGGGATGCGCCACTGCGAGCCACAGCCCCGCGGGCACCATCGTGTCTTCGACCAGCGAAGCGCCCACGTTGGAGAACGGCTCGGGCGAGGTGTTGATGGCCGCGCGCGTGGTGGCCTTGGCCGCATGGGCCGTGGCCGCGAAGCCGCCGCCGACCAGTGCCGCGACGACGGCCAGCACGCTGTGGTCGGCACCGAACACGCTGGCCGCAAGTGCCGCACCGGCCGGGATGCGGATGGCGGTGTGCACCATGTCCCACAGCGAATCGAGGCCGGGAATCTTGTCGGCGAAGAACTCGATGAACACCATGAAGCCGCTGGCCGCCATGACCACCGGATGCGCCAGCAGCTGCAGCCCGCTGGGCAGCGGCACCCAGCCGAAGTAGCCGACCACGCCGGTCAGCAGCACGACCAGGTAAAGCCGCACGCCGCTGGCCCAACCGATGGCGGCGGCCAGTGCGAGCAGTTGGGGCATGTCGAGCGCTTGCATGGTGAGAGTCCTTGCTTTTCAGTTCGCCAGCCAACCCGGCTTGCGCTTCTGCAGGAAGGCCTGCACGCCCTCGCGGCCTTCGTCGCTCGCACGGATGTCGGCGATGCCCTCGACGGTTCTGGCGATCAAGGCGTCGTCTATCTCGCGGCCGTCCACCTCGGCGATCAGTTGCTTGCAGGCGCGCACGGCGGCCGGGCTCGCGCCGGTGAGTGCCTTGACGAGTTCGCCGACCTTGGCGTCGAGCGCGTCGGCAGCGACCACTTCGTGCACGAAGCCGATGCGGTGCGCCTCGGCGGCCGTGAAGCGCTCTGCCGTGAGGAAGTAGCGCTGCGAGGCGCGCGTGCCCATCGCGCGCAGCACGTACGGGCTGATGGTCGCGGGCACGAGGCCGATCTTCACTTCGCTCAGGCAGTACCAGGCGGTGTCCACGCTCACGGCCATGTCGCATGCGGCCACGAGGCCCATGCCACCGGCATACACATCGCCCTGCACGCGCGCGATGGTCGGCTTGGGGCACTCGGCGATGACGCGCAGCATTTCGGCCAGCTTGCCCGCGTCGGCGATGTTCTCGTCGCGCGTGTAGTCGGCCATGCGACGCATCCAGTGGAGGTTGGCGCCCGCGCAGAAGGCCGGGCCGTTGGCACCGAGCACGATGGCCTTGACCTGTGGCGCGGCGCCGGCTTCGGTGAAGGCGCGTGTCAACTCGGCGATCACGATGTCGTCGAAGGCGTTGCGTGCGTCGGGCTGGTCGAGCCAGATGCGGGCCACAGGGCCTTCGAAGCTCAGTTTCAGTTTGGTGTAGTCGCTCATGTCCGTCGTGTCTTGTCTGTCTTCATTGCGCTGGCCGGGCCAGGCCCAGCTTCGCTAGGAACTGGTCCACCATGGGCACCCAGACGGTGGTGTTGTCGCGGCCTTCGAAGAACGCGTGGCCGTCGCTGCCGTAGGGCGGCACGCCCTCGAAGCGCACGTCGACGCCCTTGGCCTTGTACGCCGCCAGCAGGCGGCTCGCCAGCGCGGGCCCGAAGAAATGATCGTTCTCGGAATAGACCCACAGCATCGGCACCTTGGTGGTCGAGGCGTAGCGGCCGAAGGCATCGACCAGCTTGGCTTCGTTGCACACGTCGTCCGGCCCGCGCGAGCCGCGTCCGCCCGCGAAGTTGATGGTGCCGACCACGCCCGCCGGGTTCAGGCTCGACAGCGCCAGCACGCCGAAGCCGCCGGCCGACTTGCCCAGCAGCACCATATGCTGCGCATCGGCGTACGGCAGCGAGCGCGCGTAGTCGAGCGCCGCGCCGATGTCCTTCGCGGTTTCGAGCCCGGCCTGCACGTAGTCGGGGTTGGCGCAGCTGAAGTAGTTCTCGGCCCAAGGCCCGTCGGACTTGCCGTAGCCGCGGCGCAGCGGGTCGATGACCAGGAAGCCCCGCTTCGCGAAGAACTCGGCCTGCCGCGCATAGCGGTCCTGCATCTTCGGAAAGTCGGTGGGCGAGCGCGGCGTGCCGTGGTTGATCACCAGCACCGGAAACGGGCCGTCGCCCTCGGGCCTGTACTCGGTGGCAGCGAGCTTGATGTGCGACTCGCCGAAGAAGCCCTTGACCGCCATCGGTATCTCGACGTCGCGGCGAGCCACACTCTGCGCGTGCGCGCCCAGCGACATGCAAAGCAGGGCGGAGATGAGCCAGAGGCGGCGCAGCGTCATGACAGCGTCTCCGTGCGGTTCTCTACATCCGGAAGATGCCGAACTTCGGCTCGGGAATCGGCGCATTGCGCGAGGCCGCCAGGCCCAGCGCCAGCACGCGGCGCGTGTCGGCCGGGTCGATGATGCCGTCGTCCCAGATGCGCGCGGTGGCGTAGTAGGGGTGGCCCTGGTCTTCGTACTGCTGGCGAATGGGGGCCTTGAAGGCTTCTTCCTCTTCCTTGCTCCAGCTGCCGCCCTTCAACTCGATGCCGTCGCGCTTGACCGTGGCCAGCACGCTCGCGGCCTGCTCGCCGCCCATGACGCTGATGCGCGCGTTGGGCCACATCCACAGAAAACGCGGACTGTACGCACGCCCGCACATGCCGTAGTTGCCGGCACCGAAACTGCCGCCGATGATGATCGTGAACTTGGGCACGTTGGCGGTGGCCACGGCCGTCACCATCTTCGCGCCGTGGCGCGCAATGCCCTCGTTCTCGTACTTTCGGCCCACCATGAAACCAGTGATGTTCTGCAGAAACACCAAGGGGATCTTGCGGTGGCAGCACAGCTCGATGAAGTGCGCGCCCTTCTGTGCCGACTCGCTGAACAGGATGCCGTTGTTGGCGATGATGCCCACGGGCATGCCTTCGATCTCGGCGAAGCCGCAGACCAGCGTGGCGCCGAAGCGGGCCTTGAACTCGTGGAACTCGCTGCCGTCGACGATGCGCGCGATGATCTCGCGCACGTCGAAGGGCTTGCGCGTGTCGGTGGGGATCACGCCGTAGAGCTCTTCGCGCGGGAACGCGGGCGGGCGCACTTCGGCAGCGCCCTGGGTTGCTGCAGGCACCTCGGCCACCTTCGCATTGAGGTTCGCCACCGCGGTGCGCGCGAGCGCCAGCGCATGCAGATCGTTCTGCGCCAGGTGATCGACCACGCCCGACAGGCGCGTGTGCACGTCGCCGCCGCCCAGGTCTTCGGCCGTGACCACCTCGCCGGTGGCCGCCTTCACGAGCGGCGGCCCACCCAGAAAGATGGTGCCCTGGTTCTTCACGATGATCGACTCGTCGCTCATCGCCGGCACGTAGGCGCCGCCTGCCGTGCACGAGCCCATGACCACCGCGATCTGCGGAATGCCCTGGGCGCTCATGTTGGCCTGGTTGTAGAAGATGCGGCCGAAGTGATCGCGGTCGGGAAACACCTCGTCCTGGTTCGGCAGGTTGGCGCCGCCCGAGTCCACGAGGTAGATGCAGGGCAGGCGGTTCTGCTCGGCGATTTCCTGCGCGCGCAGGTGCTTCTTCACCGTGAGCGGGTAGTAGGTGCCGCCCTTCACCGTGGCGTCGTTGCACACGACCATGCAGTCGACGCCGTTCACCCGGCCGATGCCGGTGATGATGCCGGCGCCCGGCGCCGACTCGGCCCCCTTCGCATCGAGGTACATCGCATGCGCGGCCAGCGGCGCAATTTCGAGGAAGGGCGTGCCCGGGTCGAGCAGCTCGGCCACGCGGTCGCGCGGCAGCAGCTTGCCGCGGCCGGTGTGCTTGGCGCGCGCGGCCTCGCCGCCGCCCTGCTCCACTTTCGCGAACTGCTTGTGCAGGTCGTCGACCAGCGCGCGCATCGCTGCTGCGTTGGCCTGGAAATCTACGGAGCGGGCGTTGAGTTTGGTTTCGAGTTGGCTCATGCTGTCTTTTCTTTCGTCAGGCCGAGCTGCTCGGTCATGGCGTCGCGGATCTTGAATTTCTGGATCTTGCCGGTCACCGTCATCGGGAATTCGGTGACGAACTGGATGTACTTCGGCACCTTGTAGTGCGCGATCTGGCCCTTGCAGAAGCTGCGGATGTCTTCGTCGGTGGCGCTCTGGCCGGGCTTGACGATGATCCAGGCGCAGAGTTCTTCGCCGTACTTCCTGTCGGGCAGGCCGACGACCTGCACGTCCTGCACCTTCGGGTGGCGGTACAAGAATTCTTCGATCTCGCGCGGGTAGATGTTCTCCCCGCCGCGAATCACCAGGTCCTTGATGCGCCCGACGATGTTGACGTAGCCCTCGGCGTCCATCGTCGCCAGGTCGCCGGTGTGCATCCAGTGCTCGGCATCGATGGCTTCGCGCGTGCGCGGCTCGTCTTCCCAGTAGCCGTGCATCACCGAGTAGCCGCGGGTGCAGAGCTCGCCCGATTGGCCGACGGGCACGATGGCGCCGGTCTCGGGGTCGACGATCTTCACCTCGAGGTGCGGCTGCACCGTGCCCACGGTGGACACGCGCTTGTCGAGCGGCGTGTCGGTGCTGCTCTGGCAGCTCACGGGGCTGGTTTCGGTCATGCCGTAGGCAATGGTGATCTCATTCAGGTGCATCTGGTCGACCACGCGCTTCATCACTTCGGTGGGGCACGGCGAGCCGGCCATGATGCCGGTGCGCAGCGTCGAGAGGTCGAACTCCTTGAAGCGCGGATGGTCGAGCTCGGCGATGAACATGGTGGGCACGCCGTGCAGCCCTGTGCACTTCTCGGCCTGCACGGTCTCCAGCACCGTGAGCGGGTCGAACCCGTCGTTCGGGTACACGATGGCCGAGCCGTGCGTGAGGCACGCCAGGTTGCCCAACACCATGCCGAAGCAGTGGTACAGCGGCACGGGAATGCACAGCTTGTCGACGGGCGAGAGCTTCATGCACTCGCCGATGAAGAAGCCGTTGTTCAGGATGTTGCGGTGCGTGAGCGTCGCGCCCTTGGGAAAGCCCGTGGTGCCGCTGGTGAACTGGATGTTGATGGGGTCGGTGGCCTTGAGCGTTTTCTGGACCTGCGCGATGCGCACGTCGGTCGCGTCGCCGCTCGCGAGCAGCTGGCTGAAGCGTTGCATGCCCGGCTCTTCCACGTCGGCGGCGGCCTTGCCGTCGATCCAGAAGGTGTGCTGCAGCTGCGGCAGCTTCGCCGGGCCCAGCTCGCGCAGCATGCCGAGGTAGTCGCTGGTCTTGAACTGCGCCATCGTCACCAGCGCCTTGCAGCCGACCTTGTTGAGCGCGTACTCGAGCTCCGAGGTGCGGTAGGCCGGGTTGATGTTGACGAGAATCAGGCCGACCTTGGCGGTGGCGATCTGCATCAGCACCCACGGCACGTTGTTGTGCGACCAGATGCCGACACGGTCGCCGGGGGCGAGGCCGAGGTTCAGCAGGGCGCTGGCGAGTTGGTTGGACTGGGTCTGCAGTTCGCGGTAGGTATGGCGCTGGCCTTCGTGGCGGCTGATGAGGGCTTCGCGGTCGGGCTGCTGCGCGACCATGTCGTCGAAGAAGTCACCGATGGGTTGTTCGATGAGGGGGACGTCGGTGGCGCCCTTGCCGTAGCTCTCGGTCAACGAAACAGTCATGTTCATGTCCTTGTCTCCTTTGTCTTGCTCCTTCCCCTTCCGGGGGAAGGTTGGGATGGGGGCAAGCGGCGCTTGTTCGGCGCAATGCTTCATCGAACGCCGCTTGCCCCCACCCCTGCCCTCCCCCGGAAGGGGAGGGAGAAAAGCATCCTAGGCCGTCTCGGCGAAAAGCTCGCGACCGATCAGCATCCGGCGAATCTCGCTCGTGCCCGCGCCGATCTCGTACAGCTTGGCATCGCGCCACAGCCGCTCCACCGGAAAGTCCTTCGTGTACCCCACGCCGCCCAGCGCCTGGATCGCCTCGCCGGCCATCCACGTCGCCTTCTCGGCCGAATACAGGATGGCGCCGGCCGCGTCCTTGCGGAAAGTGCGCGCATGGTCGTTGCGGTCGCAGGCCTTGCCCACGGCGTACACATAGGCCCGCGTGGCTTGCCAGGTCGAATACATGTCCGCCAGCTTGCCCTGCATCAGCTGGAACTCGCCGATGCTTTGGCCGAACTGCTTGCGCTCGTGCACGAAGGGCAGCACCGCGTCCATGCACGCGGCCATGATGCCCAGCGGGCCGCCCGACAGCACCGCGCGCTCGTAGTCGAGGCCGCTCATCAGCACCTTGGCGCCCAGGCCTTCGCCGCCCAGCACGTTTTCTTCGGGCACTTCGCAGTTGTCGAAGAACAGCGGGTAGGTGTTGGAGCCGCGCATGCCCAGCTTGTCGAGCTTGGTGCCGGCCGAGAAGCCCTTGTAGTTCTTCTCGACGATGAAGGCCGTCATGCCGCGCGCGCCCATCTCGGGCTCGGTCTTGGCGTAGATGACCAACGTGTCGGCGTCGCCGCCGTTGGTGATCCACATCTTGCCGCCGTTGAGCACGTAGAAGCCGCTCTTCTTCTCGGCCTTGAGCTTCATGCTCACCACGTCGGAGCCGGCGTTGGGCTCGCTCATGGCCAGCGCGCCGACGTGCTCGCCGCTCACCAGCTTGGGGAGGTACTTTTTCTTTTGCGCGTCGCTGCCGTTGCGGTGGATCTGGTTCACGCACAGGTTGGAGTGCGCGCCGTACGACAGGCCCACCGACGCCGAGGCGCGCGAGACTTCTTCCATGGCCACCACGTGCGCCAGGTAGCCCAGCTCGGTGCCGCCGAACTCTTCCTTCACCGTCATGCCGTGCAGGCCCAGCTCGCCGAGCTTTTGCCAGAGGTCGTGCGGGAAGAGGTTGTCGCGGTCGATGTCCGCGGCGCGCGGGGCAATTTCGTTGGCGGCGAAGTCCTGGATGGCGCTGCGCAGCGCGTCGATGGTGTCGCCCAGGTCGAAGTTCAGGCCGGGATCGTGCATGTGTCTTGTCTCCTCTGAGGGGTCGGCGCGCAGGGCTGCCCACGCGGAATGGCGCTTGGAAGAACCGCAGCTTACGCCCGGTCGCGCCGCAATTGGCGCCACAATGGTTGCAAATTGCGCCACGCCCGGCCCTACCAAACCATGTCGTCCCCGTCGTTCCTCCGACCCGCCCGCGCCGTCACGCCGATGGCCTTTGTGAGAGCCATCGTGCAGGGCTACGCACGCTACGGCAAAGACCCGGACGAGGCATTGAAAGCGGCACAGATCACGCCGCGCGAACTGGCCCGGCCCGGTGCGCGGGTGACGGCCGCGCAGTTCGAGGCGCTGTCGGACCACGCCATGCAGGAGCTCGACGACGAGGCGCTCGGCTGGTTCTCGCGGCGCTTGCCCTGGGGCAGCTACGGCATGCTGTGCCGCGCTTCGCTGAGCTCGCCCGACCTGGGCGTGGCCATCAAGCGCTGGTGCCGACACCACCGGTTGTTGACGGAAGACATCGGCCTGGCGCTCGATGTGGCGGGCGGCGTGGCCACCTTGCGCATCACCGAGAACCGCCCGCTGGACGATGCCTTTCGCGAGTTCTGCCTGGTGACCAGCCTGCGTTTCATGCACGGCTACATGTGTTGGGCGATCGACTCGCGCATTTCGCTGCGCCATGCGAGCTTTCCCTTCGCCGCGCCGCCGCATGCCGACGCCTATGCGCCGATGTTCACGCCGGACGTGAGTTTCGACGCGCCGCAGGCGAGCATCAGTTTCGACGAGCGCTACCTCGCCCTGCCGCTGCAGCGCGACGAGCGCGCGCTGCGCACCATGCTCAAGCGCGCGTTGCCGCTGACGATCCTGCAGTACCGGCGCGACCGGCTGCTGGGCCGGCGGGTGCGCGAGTTGCTGCGTTCACGCGCCAGCGACGCGACCACGGCGGAGGCGCTCGCCGGTTTGCTCAACGTATCGAGCCGCACGCTGCACCGGCAATTGCACGAGGAAGGCACGTCGCTGCAGGTGCTGAAGAACGAGGTGCGTCACGAGATGGCGGTCGACCAACTGCGGCGCACGACGCGGCCGATCAAGCAGGTGGCGCTGGCGGTGGGGTTTCGCAACGAGAAGAGTTTTTCGCGGGCGTTCCTGCAATGGACGGGGCATGCGCCGCGGGACTTTCGGGCGCAGGGGTTGTAGCGGGACTCGGCTTTCGCAATGACAGAGGCATTCAGGGCGCGTGCACAGGACGCCGGGTACTCCCCTCCGCGAATGTCCCCCGGGCTTCGCCCTCCTCCTTTATTTCGCTGCGGGGAGCACCCGACGCCCTGCGCACGATGAGTGCGGCGGGGGCGTTGGGCGTTCAGCCGCTACGTTCACGACGCCTGCACGTCTGCCGACCTCGGCCAATTCGGCGTGAACTTGCTCGCGGCTCAAAGAACCCGCAGCACCTCGAACTGCTGTCGGATGGGAGCGACGTGTATCGACACCTCATCACCCTCGCATTTGCCCAGCATTGCCCTGGCCAAAGGGGCTTCGCTGCTGATGACCTGAACAAGCTGAGCGCCGCTGACCAATTTCATGCTGCCCCCATCCGGGCCGAGAAAAAGCTGTTGCTGCCTGTCGTCGGAATCGACCAGGCAGACCAGCGAGCCGAGCTGTATGCCTTTGATGGCGTCGTAGGGCTGCGGGCGGAATCGGCGCCAGTTGGCCATCGCCTGGCGTATGGCTTCGGCGCGCCGAGCCTGGCCGGTGGCCAGGTAGGCGGCTTCGAGTCCCAAGGTGTCGTATTTGTTCTCGGCGATGTTTTCTTCGTGCGTCGCCGTTTCATGGGCTGCCCGCACTGCCTGTTCGGCTTGCAGCAGGTCTTCGGCGAGCCGTTTCAGCACCTGCTGTTGCAGCAAGAATTTATCCATGACGAAGGTCGGCATTTCGAACAAGCAAAGGGCTGGTTTTAATTGTGACGGGCTCCAGAAACCTTCTACGTTTCTGTTGGCTGCGGGTCAAATTCGGCTTCTGGCCGAAGCTGTGTGAAGACGCTCGAAGGGCGTGTTCGAGGGTAGCCAAATCATTCTCGAAGCCTTGATCGTCGATCCTGGCGCGACCTGAGAGGTCGACATTCACGCGAATGACGCAACACCAGCGTTTTCACACAGCCTCGGCCGGAGGCAGTCCGATCCAATTCAGAGTTTGAGATCTCTTGAAGGTAATGAGGGCGCTCCTTCAACACAAACCTCGGCTGGATAGTTTTCAAGCACCTGAACCAACTCGGCCGGACACTCTGGATAGATCCATCTGCCCCAGTTCTCAACCACCCATGGCGTGGACAAAGCTCGAACATTCGCTTCCGATCGTGCCTCTACCGGAAGATGAACGAGGACCAAGCCTGCCTTGTATCCGGTGACTACGATGACAGAAAGTCCACTTGGCGAATTCGGAAGTTCAACGAGCATGAAATCGACGATTTTTTCGTAAGGCCATGCCGCATTGCATCGAAAAACCGTGCCTCGAAACAGTGCCGCCGGCTCCCACTCAAGAAGCTTGCTCCACTTTGCAATTGCGCCCTCGACGGCAGCACCTTTTGTCTGCATCAGTTCATCGCTCCGCCTTGTTTCGTTATGGCCGACAAGTTGATTTGTGTGACAGCTCCTGGCCGAGTATGTGTGCTGCCTTCATCGAACATATGCGGCAAGCTCCTCCACGAGCTTGTCTGCATCGTGCAGGCCATCCAGCATGAGCGGCGGCGCACCCGCAAGAACCAATTTTATTGGCTCGAATTTTGACGCCTGCTCGACCGACTGCAGTTGATCGAGTCTGATGCGTTGCTCACCGACTGCAGAGCGGTAGATGAGCTGATGAGCGAGAACTTCGACTTCAACATGCCGCGCCGCCGCCACCTTGAGGACATGGAACTGATTGAGCTTCTGGTGGTAGACCGCGGCGATAACGAAAGCCGCGATGCCGATGAGTGCCGCCAGGAGGCCGAATTGCCATATCCCTACAACGCAGATCGCGGAAGCAATCGCGTAAGCATAGAAAAGCTTTGAATTCCGCTCGCTTTCCAAGCGGCTCAAATAGGCCGTACTCAACCGATAAATCACTTCTTAACCCTCTTGACGACCTGACTTAGCCGTGAACTTCCAGCAAAGAAGCTGGACAACCGTGACGGATGTCTTCTGCTGGCCGAGGCTGTGTAAAAACGCTGCTGTCATGCTGATCTCTTGAAAGGCGAACTCTCAGATCGCACCAGGATCGACGATTGGGACTTAGCGAATGGTTTGACCACCAACGAAAACACGGCCGTCGCACTTTTTCACACAGCCTCGGCCGAAAGCGGAAGTCTATCCCCGGCCAGCGATGGTCAGCTTGCACTGCGGAACAGACACTCGCAATGTCTGTCGATGATCAGCAATGGACTGAGTCGCTGCCACCGAGGCCACTCCCTACAAGCAACCTCAACCAACCCAAATTCGCGCCATCGCTGGAGCATCAGCCATAGCGCTCAAAGCCCCCCGCTCTCCAGGCGGGCCGCGAAACACGCAGCCCGCAGACCAGCCGCTAGCTGCCGGTCTCAGGCGCTCCGCGCCGCGCCTTCTCGCTCATCTGAAACAGTTCTCCAGCCTTGCGAGCAAGTTCAGCCGCAAGCCAAAACAGGTTGTCCAGTTGCCGAGGCCCGCTGCAGCTGCACCAATCGATGTCTTCCCCGTGGCAGACCCACAGGAGCGCTTCGAGTTGGGCGAGGGTGTTTTCGAGAAGATCCGCCGGGTCTTGGGCGTTGTCTTCGGAAGTGCCGGGCGTGGGTGGCCGGGCTATAGTCTTGGTAGCCATTTTTGTGCGTTCCTTCAGAGGTTGTTGCACTGATTTGGTTAGACGGTCGGGGTGCTAGTAACACCCTGGCCGTCGCCTTTGATACCTCGCATACGCATCGATGCTTTCGCACCGACGACCTGCCGCGAGGCAAGCAGCCTTCAAACATTCAGTGGCTGTGGGTGTAGCGCCTTCCTTGTTCCCTTGTTGGGTTGTTGAGTGACAGGGGCGTTCACTTTAGAGAAGAGCGCGCCAAATTCGCCGTTCCGCGCGGCAGGAAAGTCTCGGCAACCGCCAACAAATACAGCTTCCGCAACGCGCCGCGTGCCGGCTTCATCGGCGCGGTGTCGGCGACCGATCAGGCAGGGCGCAACGCGACCGGAATTCCACAGCGGCGTTGAACGCTCACGCCGATGGGGTGCCTTGCGCAGCGAAATAAAGGAGGAGCCGCAGGCGGGGGACATTCGCGGAGCAAGGCACCCCGTCGGCGTGAGCGCCGCCCTGAACAAGCGGCGTCGAATCAGCCCGCCGAAGCGATCTGAGCCAGCGCGTCGGCGATGGATTGGCTGTCCTCAGGGCGCACGAGCTTCGCCACTTCCTTGCCATCGCGCATGAACACCAGCGTGGGCCAAAGCCGCACGTTGAAAGAGCGGCCCAGCGGCCGCCCGCTGCCGTCTTCCACCTTGATGCGGGGCACGTCCGGGTACTTGGCGAAGGCCTCGGCAATATTGGGTTGCGCAGCCTTGCAGATGCCGCACCAGTTGGTGCCGAACTCGACCACGGCGGGGCCGGTGCGTGCGTCGATCTCGGTGCGTTCGGGTTGCTCGGTCTTGTATTCGGAGGTCATGGCGGATGTCGTTCCTGTGTGCCCTGTGGCTCGGCGGTTGAGCCCGTCATTGCATCAGAAACTCAGGCGGCCTGCAGGCCATAGCCCGACAGCAGCGCCGGCAATTCGGTCATGTCGCTGAACACCCGCGCCACGCCCACGCTCAGCAACGGCCCGGGGCCGCTGTGGCCCGACTCGCCGGTGCTGTAGCCGAACACCGTGGCACCCGCTGCCACGCCGGCCATTGCGCCGGTGACGGTGTCCTCGACCACGGCGCAACGCTTCGGGTCCACGCCGAGGGCTTCGGCCGCGGCCAGGTACACGTCGGGGTGCGGCTTGGAACGGGGCATTTCATGGCCGCTGAAGATGCGGCCTTGAAAGCAGTCGAGCAGGCCGACCTTGGCGAGCTGCAGCTCGACCTTGTGGCGATCGGCGCCCGAGGCGCAGGCGATGCGGCCCTTGAGCAGGGTGTGAATCTGGCGAATGGCCGCGGGGGCGTGCGGAATGGCGACCAGGTCGCGCTCCAGCGCCTCGTTGCGGCGAGCCCTGAAGTTCTTGAGCCACTCGTCGGTGATCTTCACGCCGGTCTTCGACTCGATGAGCGCGGCTTCGTCCTTCACGGCCTTGCCGGTGAAGGTGTTCATCGACTCTTCGGTGCTGAGGTGCCAGCCGAGTTCGCCGAGCATTTCGGCGAGCACGCGGTTGGTGATGGGTTCGGAATCCACAAGGACGCCGTCGCAGTCGAAGAGAACCGCGGCGAAGGGAAACGGGGGAAAAGGGGTCATTGCGGTGCAGGAGTTCGGGGGTTGGCCCGATGGTAGCAACGCCCCTTTTCGCATGGGGGAACTCAGGGGATCGCGCGTATCGGGATGTACATCTCGCCACCGCCGGCCATGAATTCCTTCGACTTCTCTTCCATGCCTTCGGCCACGGCCGCCGCCTCGGCCACGCCCTTCTTGGCCGCGTACTCGCGCACTTCCTGCGTGATCTTCATGGAGCAGAACTTCGGTCCGCACATCGAGCAGAAGTGCGCCACCTTGCTGGAGTCCTTGGGCAGCGTCTCGTCATGGAACTCGCGCGCCGTGTCGGGGTCCAGGCCCAGGTTGAACTGGTCTTGCCAGCGGAACTCGAAGCGCGCCTTGCTCAGCGCGTCGTCGCGCGAGCGCGCACCCGGATGCCCCTTGGCCACGTCGGCCGCATGCGCGGCGATCTTGTAGGCAATGATCCCCTGCTTCACGTCGTCGCGATCGGGCAGGCCCAGGTGTTCCTTGGGCGTGACGTAGCACAGCATCGCGGTGCCGGCCCAGCCGATCATCGCCGCGCCGATGGCGCTGGAAATGTGGTCGTAGCCCGGCGCGATGTCGATGGTCAGCGGCCCGAGCGTGTAGAACGGCGCCTCGTGGCAGTGCTTGATCTGCTCGTCCATGTTGGCCTGGATCATGTGCATCGGCACGTGGCCCGGGCCTTCGATCATGGTCTGCACGTCGTGCTTCCATGCAACCTTCGTCAGCTCGCCCAGCGTGCGCAGTTCGGCGAACTGCGCCTCGTCGTTGGCGTCCGCGCCCGAGCCGGGGCGCAGGCCGTCGCCCAGCGAAAAGCTCACGTCGTACGCCTTCATGATGTCGCAGATGTCCTCGAAGCGCTCGTACAGAAAGCTCTCCTTGTGGTGCGCGATGCACCACTTGGCCATGATCGAGCCGCCGCGCGACACGATGCCCGTCATGCGGTCGGCCGTCAGGTGAATGAACGGCAGCCGCACGCCCGCATGGATGGTGAAGTAGTCGATGCCCTGCTCCGCCTGCTCGATCAGCGTGTCGCGAAAGATCTCCCAGGTCAGGTCTTCGGCCACGCCGCCCACCTTCTCCAGCGCCTGGTAGATCGGCACCGTGCCGATGGGCACGGGCGAATTGCGCACGATCCAGTCGCGCGTGGTGTGGATGTTCTTGCCGGTCGACAGGTCCATCACGTTGTCGGCGCCCCAGCGAATGGCCCACACGAGCTTCTCGACCTCTTCCTCGATGCTCGAGGTGACGGCCGAATTGCCGATGTTGGCGTTGATCTTCACCTTGAAGTTGCGCCCGATGGCCATCGGCTCGACTTCGAGGTGGTTGATGTTGGCCGGAATGATCGCGCGGCCCCGGGCCACTTCGTCGCGCACGAACTCGGGCGTGATGATGCGTGGAATGCTCGCGCCCATCGGGTTGCCGGCCACGCGCTTCGCACGCTCCTCGTTGGCGAGGTACTCAGCCATCCACTCGCGCTTGCCGTTCTCGCGCAGGGCCACGTATTCCATCTCGGGGGTGACGATGCCGCGGCGCGCGTAGTGCATCTGCGTGACGTTCGCGCCCGACTTGGCGCGGCGCGGCGTGCGCTGCAGTGCCGAGGCACCCGCGCGCAATTCGGCCAGCCGCTGGGCTTCGTGGTCGTCGCGGCCCTCCGCGTGCTTCAGGCCTTCGTCCAGCGCCTGGTGCGAGCGGCCTTCGTAGCTTTCGGTGTCGTTGCGCTCGGCGATCCATGCGGCGCGCACATCAGGCAGGCCGCGGCGCACGTCGATGTCGACCTTGGCGTCGGTGTACGGGCCCGAGGTGTCGTAGAGCGACACGGTTTCGCCGTTGGTCAGCAGTACGTCGCGCACCGGCACGTTGAGGTCGGGCCGGCTGCCCGGAATCAGGCACTTGTGGGAGGCGGGAAAGGGCTCGCGGGTGAGCGAAAGCAGCGTGGTGAACTTGTCGGGCGCATTCATCGGGGGGCACTCCTTGTTGAGGGAAAGGGTGCTCCGCAATCGCTCGGTGGACTTCGGCAAAAGCCCGTCACGGAAGGGGGAGTGACGGACCGAAGTCAGGGAGTGCAGCTCTTCTTACGCCGGTATGACCCGGATCAAGTTCGCGGGTCGGCTGCTTTGCCATCTCAGCACACCACATGTGTGCACCCCGGAGCGGGGCTGATTGTGCGAGCCGCGGCCCGGCGCGTCAAGCCAGGGGTACTTGCAGATCGCCGTCAAGGTAAAACCAGCGATCGCCTTCGCGCACGAAGCGGCTGCGCTCGTGCAGGCGGGTGGCCGTGCCGGTGCTGCTGCGCTGGCGGGCGACGAATTCGACCTCGGCATGGTCGGCGTCGAGCACCGAGCGCGAGCGGATGTCCAGCCCCAGCCATTTGACGCCCGGCTCGAACTCGATCGAGGCCGGCCGTCTGGCGGCGTCCCAGGTGGCGAGCAGGTACTCGGCGCGTTCCAGCACGAAGGCCGAGTAGCGCGAGCGCATCAGCGATTCGGCGTCGGGCGCGGGCGTGTTCCCGAAATCGTCGAGGTAACGGCCGCAGCACAGGGCATAGCCGATGGGCTTGTCGCGGCGGTCGGTGCGGCCGCAAGGGCAAGGTCCGGTGGGAGGGTCGATGGCGCTCATGAAGACCGCTATTGGAACATCTCGCGGCCCTCGGGCCGACAGGACAAGCCCGAAGCCGCCCGGAAAGGCCGTCCCAGGCCCGGCCCGCGGCCCTTCGTTCAAGCCAGCGCGCGCTGGATCAGCAGCTTCTGGATGTCCGACGTTCCTTCGTAGATCTGGCACACGCGCACGTCTCGGTAGATGCGCTCCAGCGGAAAGTCGTTCACATAGCCGTAGCCGCCCAGCGTCTGGATGGCGGCGCTGCACACGCGCTCGGCCATCTCACTCGCGAAGAGCTTGGCCATGGCTGCCTCCTTCAGGCAGGGCCGGCCGGCGTCGCGCAGGCTCGCGGCGTGCCAGATCAGCTGGCGTGCGGCCTCGATCTGCGTCGCGCAGTCGGCCAGGCGAAAGCCCACGGCCTGCTGGTCGAAGATGGCGCCGCCGAAGGCCTGGCGCTCCTTGGCATAGGCCAGCGCCACGTCGAAAGCGCTGCGCGCCATGCCCACGCTCTGCGCGGCAATGCCGATGCGCCCGCCCTCGAGCGCGCCGAGTGCGATCTTGTAGCCCTCGCCTTCCGCGCCGATGAGGTTCTCGCGCGGAATGCGGCAGCCGTCGAAATTGATCTGCGCGGTGTCGCTGCTGTGCTGGCCCAGCTTGTCTTCCAGGCGGGCCACGTTGTAGCCTGGCGCACTGGTCGGCACGATGAAGGCGCTCATGCCGCGCTTGCCGGCGCCCTTGTCGGTCACCGCGATGACGATGGCCACCTGGCCGTTCTTGCCGCTGGTGATGAACTGCTTCACGCCGTCGATCACGTAGCCCTCGCCGTCCTTGCGCGCCGTGGTGCGCAGGCTCGACGCATCGCTGCCGGCCTGCGGCTCGGTGAGGCAGAAGGCGCCGAGCATCTGCCCTTGCGCCAGCGGCTCCAGCCATTGCTTCTTCTGCTGCGCATTGCCGTAGCGCATGAGGATGGCGTTGACCGGGCAGTTGGTCACGCTGATGGCGGTGCTGGTGCCGCCGTCGCCGGCAGCAATTTCTTCCAGCACCAGCGCCAGCGTGAGGTAGTCGAGGCCGGCGCCGCCATGCTCTTCGGGCACGCAGATGCCGTAGGCGCCCAGCGCCGCAAGGCCCTTGTGCACTTCTTTCGGAAAGCTGTGCTCACGGTCCCACGTAGGGGCGTGGGGCCAGAGTTCGGCTTGCGAAAAATCGCGCACCGCGTCGCGAATGGCTTCCTGGTCGGCGCTGAGCAGCATGGCGTTGTCTCCTGTCTTTTTTTGGTTCGGGGCTTGCTGGCTTACTTGCCGGCGCCCAGGTCCATGATCAGGCGCGCGGCCATGTACAGGCGGCGCGGAATGGCGCTGATGTCCACGTACTCGGCCTTGTCGCTGTGGTAGCCGAAGCCCGGCAGGCCCAGGCTTTCGATGACCGGCTTGCCCGAAAGCGCCGCGTAGGCCGCGTCGGTGCCGCCGCCGGTGCGCTCTTCCACGCCCAGCGTGCCGCCGGCTTCCTTGTAGAAGCCCACGGCCTTGTCGACCAGCTTCTTGCCGCCTTCGCCGGCATTGAAGGCCGGGCGGCCGCGCGTGACGAGCACCTTGACGTCGGCCTCGGGCAGCTTCTTCTGCTGCGCGCGCTCTTCCAGCGTCTTCATGGCGGCGTCGAAGTCTTCGTTGCGTGCGTAGCGCACGTCGGCGTTCAGCGTGGCGCTGGCCGGGATGATGTTCGACACGTTGCCGGCCTTGGCAATGGTCCAGTTGAAGCGCAGGTTCTTGGCCTTGTCGTCGATGTTCATGGTGCGCAGCACCAGGTCGGACGCCTCGACCAGCGCATTCACGCCCAGCTCGGGCGCGGCGCCCGCGTGCGAGGCCTTGCCGGTGATGTTGACCTGCACGTAGGCGATGCCCGAGGTGCCCAGCGAAAGCTTCTCGTCGCCGGCGCTGGTGGGCTCGAAGGAGAGCACGTAGTCGGCCAGCCTGGCTTCTTCCTGGATCAGCTCGCGCGAACCGAAGGAGCCCTTCTCTTCGTCGGTGTTGAACAGCACGGTGATGGTGCCGTAGTCGCGCACGCCGTAGTCCTTCAGCAGCTTGAGCGTGTGCAGGATGACGGCGTTGCCGCCCTTGTCGTCGGCAATGCCGGGGCCGTAGGCCTTGTCGCCCTCGACCTTGAACGGCGCCTTCGCGAGCGTGCCCTTCAGGTACACGGTGTCCATGTGCGACAGCAGCAGCAGGTTCTTGCCGCCGCGGCCCTTGATCTTGCCCACGATGTTGTCGCCTACCACGATGCCGGCCGACTTGCTGCGCGTGACGGTGAAGCCCAGGCTCTTGAGTTCGCCCTCGAGGTAGCTGCCGGCGGCGGCGATGCCTTCGGCGTCACCGGTGCCGGTCTCGATGTTGACCAGCTTCTCCAGCGTCTTGATCACCGCGGGCTGCTCGTCGGTGGCAGCCTGGAACAGCACGTTGTCGCGCTTCTGGGCCCAGGCGGCGGGCGCCAGGAAGGCGGCGGCCAGCACGGCGCTGAGGGCGGTAACGGCGGTACGGTGGATGGAAGGGCGCATGAAATCTCCTGCTCTATGCATTGTTGGAATCGAATGTCTGAATGAAAAAAGCTGGTGAGCGCCCGTACCCGGACGCTCCCAGCCACTGCGCTTATAGCAATTCGAGTGCCACCGCGGTGCCTTCGCCCCCGCCGATGCACAAGGTGGCCACGCCGCGCTTCTTACCGCGTGCCTTCAGCGCATGGATCAGCGTGACCATGATGCGCGCGCCGCTGGCGCCGATCGGGTGGCCCAGCGCGCAGGCACCGCCGTGCACGTTCACGATCTCGTGCGACACGTCGAGCTCGTGCATGAGCGCCATCGGCACCACCGCGAAGGCTTCGTTCACTTCCCACAGGTCCACGTCCTTCACCGCCCAGCCGGTCTTCTTGAACAGCTTGGCGACAGCACCCACGGGCGCGGTCGAGAACCACTCGGGCTGCTGCGCATGCGTGGCGTGGCCGATGATGCGGGCGATCGGCCTGGCGCCGATCTTCTTCGCATGCGACTCGGTCATCATGACCAGCGCGGCGGCGCCGTCGTTGATCGACGAGCTCGAGGCGGCGGTGATGGTGCCGTTTTCTTTCTTGAACGCGGGCTTGAGCGTGGGGATCTTGTCGAGCTTGACCTTGCCCGGGCCTTCGTCGATGGAGATCACGGTGTCGCCGCCGCGGCCCTTGACCGTGACGGGCGTGATCTCGTCCTTGAACAGGCCGGTTTCGGTCGCCTTCTTGGCGCGCTCGACGCTGGCGATGGCAAACGCGTCCTGCTGCTCGCGCGTGAACTTGTACTTGGCGGCGCAGTCTTCGCCGAAGGTGCCCATGGAGCGGCCGGGCTGGTAGGCGTCTTCCAGGCCGTCGAGCATCATGTGGTCGAAGATGCGGTCGTGGCCCATGCGGTAGCCCCCGCGCCCCTTGAGCATCAGGTAGGGCGCGTTGGTCATGCTTTCCATGCCGCCCGCCACCATCACTTCGTGCGTGCCTGCGAGCAGAAGATCGTGCGACAGCATCGCGGCCTTCATGGCCGAGCCGCACATCTTGCTGAGCGTGACAGCGCCCGCGCTGTCGGGCAGGCCGCCCTTGTAGGCCGCCTGGCGCGCCGGCGCCTGGCCCTGGCCGGCCATCAGGCAGTTGCCGAACAGCACCTCGCCCACGCTGTCGGGCGCAATGCCGGCGCGCTCCACCGCGGCCTTGATGGCGGCGCCGCCCAGGTCGTGCGCGGACAGCGAAGAGAAGTCGCCCTGGAAGCTGCCCATGGGGGTGCGGGCCAGGCCGACGATGACGATGGATTCGGACATGTGGAGGTCTCCTTCAGGAATGTGGAAGCGAAGCAAAAAACAAGAAAACGGCCGCTCAGAAGTGCGTTGCGTGACCTTCGTGCTGGAAGCGCTGCGACTCTTCGTAGGGGAACACATCGAGCATCTGCCCGGCCTGGATGCGTTCCTTGTGGTGCTGCCAGAAGGCGGCGTCGAGCAGGTCGGCGTGGTGCGCCATGAAGGCGGCGCGCACGTCGGGGTTGCCCAGCAGGAAGGGCTCGAAAGTTTCGGGGAACACGTCCTTGGCGCCCACCGCGTACCAGACCTCGCCGCTCATCTCTTCTTCCTCGTTGCGCGGCGCGGGCACCTTGCGGAACTTGCAGTCGGTGACGTATTCGATCTCGTCGTAGTCGTAGAACACCACCTTGCCGCCGCGCGTGACGCCGAAGTTCTTCCACAGCATGTCGCCGGGAAAGATGTTGGCGGCCACCATGTCCTTGATGGCGTTGCCGTATTCGACCACCGCGTGCTCCAGCTGGTCTTTCGCGCGCTTCGCATGCGCCGGGCTCTCGGGCGCGGCCAGCGTGTCGAAGGCTTCCTGCAGGTAGATGTTCAGCGGGATCATGCGGCGTTCGATGTACACGTGACGCAGCACCAGCTCCATCTCCCCGTTGCCGTCGCGGTCGCCGATCTCGAGCTGGCTGGGCGCGAACTTGCGGATTTCGTCGATCAGCCCGGGCTCGAAGCGGTCGAGCGGAAAACCCACGTCGCTGTACTCCAGCGTGTCGGCCATGCGGCCCACGCGGTCGTGCTGCTTCACGAGCATGTACTTGCCCTTGATCTGCTCGCGCGTGGTGTCCTTCTGCGGCGGATAGAAGTCCTTGATGAGCTTGAACACGAACGGAAACGACGGCAGGTCGAACACCAGCATGACCATGCCCTTGATGCCCGGCGCAATGCGGAAGCGGTCGCTCGAATAGTTCAGGTGCGACAGAAAGTCGCGGTAGAACAGCGTCTTGCCCTGCTTGGCCAGCCCGAGCGCGTTGTAGATTTCGGCGCGCGGCTTGCGCGGCATGAGCGAGCGCAGGAACTGCACCCATGCCGAGGGCACTTCCATGTCGACCATGAAGTACGCGCGCGCAAAGCTGAACAGCATCTGCAGGTCGTCTTCGCCGAACAGCGCCGCGTCGATGTAGAACCTGCCGCGGCTGTCGTGCAGCACGGGCAGCGAGAACGGAATTTCGACGAAGCCGTTCATGATCTTGCCGACCACGTACGCGCCCTTGTTGCGAAAGAACAGCCCCGAGAGCACCTGCAGCTGAAAGTTGGCGCGCAGCTTGACCTGGTGAAAGCGGTTCGATATGACGTGCGCCACACGCTCGGCGTCGCGCCGCTTGTTCGCGAAGGTGCCCAGCAGCGCGAAGTCGTCGAGCATCTGCTCGACGGTGTCGGCCAGCGTCTCGGGCTCGGGGTAATAGGGGCGGTAGGTGGGCGCGCCGCGCGGCTCGATGTACTCGGTGCTGATGGCCGGGCGCACGAAGATGAAGTCGTTCTGGAAGTACGCGCGGTGCAGGATCTTGGTGGTCACCGAGTTGAAGAAGCTCTCGGCCAGCTCGGGCTGGTGGTGGTCCACCAGCAGCCCGATGTAGTGCAGCTTGGTTTGATGCCACACGTCCATCGGCTGCTCGCCGGCCTTGAACTCCTTCTCGAGCCGGGCCACGGCCTCGCTCACGCGCAGGTCGTAGAACTCGATGCGCTCGCGCTGCGCGCGCTGCTGACCGTGCCAGTCGGCGGTTTCGAAGCGGTGCTTGGCGCGCGCCGACTCCGCGCGAAACAACCGGTAGTGGCGGTTGAAGCCGTCCATCATCGCCTTGGCGATGTCATAGGCCAGCGGCGAGTCGAGGCGCTGCGGGAACATGGACGGCCCGAAGGGGAAACCGCCAGTTCAGGCGGCGGCGGGGCCGCCCGTGCCGCCGGCCTCGGGCTGCGGCGTGAGGGTCTGTGCGTCCTGCACGGCCTGGTTCACCTGCGCGCCTTGCGTGGTCAGCGCCTGGATCGCCTCGCCGGGCTTGCTCCACTTGTAGCGGATGCGCTGCACCGCGGCCTTGTACACGGCGTCCAGCGGCTTGGCGCCGTCGACGCTCAGGCCCAGGTCCTGCAGCAGGCCGTCGTGCACGCCGAAGGTCCAGCCGTGGATGCGCACCTTCTGGCCGCGCGCCCAGGCGTCGACCATCACCGTGCTGACGGCCACGTTGACCACCTGCTCGGCCACGTTGAGCTCGCACAGCGCGTCGACGCGCGCCTCTTCGGGCAGGCTTTCGAGCATCACGCTGTGGCGGTCGCGCACGTCCTGGATGTGGCGTATCCAGTTGTCGGCCAGGCCGATGCGCTTGCCGCTCAGCGCCGCCTTCACGCCGGCGCAGCCGTAGTGGCCCACGACCATGATGTGCTCGATCTTCAGGTGTTCCACCGCGAACTGGATCGCCGAGAGCGCGTTCAGGTCGGAGTGCACCACGATGTTGGCGACGTTGCGGTGCACGAACACCTCGCCGGGCTCCAGCCCGGTGATCTGGTTGGCGGGCACGCGGCTGTCGGAGCAACCGATCCACATGTAGCGTGGCGTCTGCTGCTTGACCAGCCCGGTGAAGAAGCCGGGGCGGTCGCGCTCCATTTGCGCGGACCACGCACGGTTGTGGGCAAAGAGGTCGTCGAGGTTGTCAGTGTTGTCGGCCATAGTGGGTCTATTGTCGATGAGTAGTGTGATGTTCAGGCCCTGGCGCCGGCGGGCTTTGCGGATCGGACCGCCTTGCCTGCCTTGTTCGCCTTCTGGGCCTTGGCCAGCGTGGCCTGTCCCTTTTTCTCGTGCGCGCGCACTTCCGCAAGGTTAGCCTGCAGTTCGGTCAGTTGCGCCTCGAGCTGGGCTCGGTGCGAGCCCAGCACGCCAAGAAACTTTTCCAGCTGCGGCACCGTGTCCCGCGGGCTGTCGTACATGTCGAGGATGTCCCTGGCCTGCGTCAGGCTCAGGCCGAGGCGCTTGGCGCGCAGCGTGAGCGTGAGCCGCGCCCGGTCGCGCGCGCTGTACACGCGCTGCAGCCCGGCGCGCTCGGGGGTGAGCAGGCCCATGTCCTCGTAGAAGCGGATGGCCCGCGTCGTGAGGTCGAATTCCTTCGCGAGCTGGCTGATGGTGAAGGTGGACGCGGGCATGGCAGCAGGCAGCGGTGGTGGCAAAAAGGGGGCGTTGCGGGGGCGACAGCAGATTCATGCGGCGATCCCTACAATGGTGCCCTTAACCCATGACGTTTACGTAAACGTCAATCTTACATGAACCTCCTCGAACGCGAACTCCACTACCCCCTAGGCGACACGCTGCCCCAGCCCGGCGAAGCGATGGAAGTGGCGCCCGGCGTGCGCTGGATCCGCATGCGGCTGCCCTTTGCGCTCGACCACATCAACCTCTGGCTGCTGCGCGACACCCTCGACGGCGTGACTGGCTGGACGGTGGTCGACTGCTGCATTGCCCACGACGAGTCGCGCGCGCAGTGGGACCAGATCTTCGAGACCCAGCTGCAGGGCCTGCCGATTTTGCGCGTGATCGTCACCCACATGCACCCCGACCACATCGGCCTGGCCCACTGGCTGTGCGAGCGCTGGAACGTGCCGATGTGGATCAGTTCCACCGACTACCACGTGGCCCGCGTGCTCAGCACCAACGGCGACACCCTGGCGGGCGGCGAACAGGCGGCACGCTTCTTCGCCTCGCACGGCATGACCGACCCCGAGGCACTGGCCAAGATCCGCGGGCGCACCAACTACTACGCCGAACTGGTGCCCTCGGTGCCGGACACCTTCGTGCGCATGCTCGACGGCGACACCGTCACCATCGACGGCCACGCCTGGCGCTGCATCGTCGGCTACGGCCACGCGCCCGAGCACATCGCGCTGTACTGCGACGAACTCAAGCTGCTGCTGGGCGGCGACATGATGCTGCCGCGCATTTCCACCAACGTGAGCGTGCACGCGGGCGAGCCCGAGGCGAACTCGCTGCGCCTGTTCCTGGACAGCATCGACAAGTTCAAGGCGCTGCCCGCCGACACGCTGGGCCTGCCCTCGCACGGCAAGCCGTTCACCGGCATCCACCGCCGCGTCGAGCAGTTGCAGGAGCACCACCGCGACCGGCTCGCCGAACTGTTCGAGGCCTGCACGGCGAGCCCGATGACCGCGGCCGAAGGCCTGCCCATCCTGTTCAAGCGCGCGCTCGACGTGCACCAGATGACCTTTGCCATGGGCGAGTCCGTCGCCCACCTGCACCTGCTGTGGTTCTCGGGCCAGGTGAAGCGCGAGCTGGGCAAGGACGGCATCTACCGTTTCGGCGCCAGGTAGGGCGCCGCGGCAGGACATTGCAGGCGATTTAGACTCGCCGCATGAACACGCTGGCTGAGCTCCGCGCGGGCCAGCTGGCAGGCGCACAACGAATCGATCTCTCGTGCGGGCTCACCGAGTTTCCGCGCGAAATTTTCGACCTTGCCGATTCGCTCGAGGTGCTCAACCTGTCGGGCAATGCGCTGGCCGCGCTGCCCGACGACCTGCACCGGCTGCACCGGCTTCGCGTGCTGTTCTGCTCGGACAACCGCTTCACCACGCTGCCCGAAGCCATCGGCCGTTGCCAGGGCCTGGACATCGTCGGCTTCAAGGCCAACCGCATCCACACCGTGCCGGCCGCCTCGCTGCCGCCGTCGCTGCGCTGGCTGATCCTGACCGACAACCTCATCGAGGAGCTGCCCGGCTCGCTCGGCCACTGCACACGCATGCAGAAGCTGATGCTGGCGGGCAACCGGCTGCGTGCGCTGCCGCCTTCGATGGCCGGCTTCGGGCAGCTCGAACTGCTGCGCATCTCGGCCAACCGCTTCGAGACACTGCCCGCCTGGCTGCTGTCGCTGCCGCGCCTGTCGTGGCTCGCCTGCGCGGGCAACCCCTTCGACACGCAGGCCGAAGACGCCGCGATCGCCGCGCAGCCGGTACCGCACGTCGACTGGCGCGAACTGACGCTGGGCCGCAAGCTGGGCGAAGGCGCCTCGGGCGTGATCCACCAGGCCACGCTCGGCAAGGCGCAGCAAGTGGCCGTCAAGCTGTTCAAGGGCTCTGTCACCAGCGACGGCTGGCCGCACAGCGAAATGGCCGTCTGCATCGCGGCCGGCGCGCACCCCACGCTGATCGCCGCGCAAAGCCGCATCGACGGGCATCCCGACGGCACGCAAGGCCTGGTGATGGGGCTGGTCGATGCGGCCTTCGTCACGCTCGCGGGGCCGCCGAGCCTGGCGTCGTGCACGCGCGACGTCTACGCGGACGACGCGCGCTGGCCGTGCAACGTGGCCTTGCGCATCGCACGCGACATCGCCTCGGCCATGCAGCACCTGCATGCGCGCGGCCTTCTTCACGGCGACCTCTATGCGCACAACATCCTGTGGCATGCGCAGCGCGGCGGCCGGCTCGGCGACTTCGGCGCGGCATGGATGACCGGCGCGCTGCCCGCCGCGCAGGCGCGCGCCTTCCAGGGCCTGGAGATGCGCGCCTTCGGCTGCCTGCTGGAAGAGCTGATCGAACGCTGCACCGACGCCGTGCCGGCCTCGGTGGCCGCGCTGAAAGACCGCTGCCTGCAGCCCGACGCCGCCGCGCGGCCTTCGTTCGCCGAGGCGCTGCGGTTGCTGCAGCAGGCGTCTTCCTCGCCATGAGCCGACGCCCGCCGCCCCAGTTGCCGCTGCCCACGCGCGACGGCGTCGGCCCGAGCTGCGTCGGTCTTCCGTGCGGCCCCTGGCCCACCATCGCCGAGTTCCTGATCGAGCGCTTTCCCGCCATCACGCGCGAGGCATGGATCGCGCGCATCGAAGCCGGCGACGTCGTCGACGAGCACCACGAGCCCGTGACGGAGGCGCGGCGCTACCAGTCGCCGCTGCGGGTGTACTACTACCGCGCGCTCGACAACGAGGTGCGCATTCCGTTCGAAGAGCGCATCGTGTTCCAGGACGACGAGCTGCTGGTGGTCGACAAGCCGCCGTTCGTGCCCGTCACGCCCACCGGCAAGTACCTGCAGCAGAGCCTGCTGGTGCGCCTGAAGCGCAAGCTGCAGATCGACGACCTGGTGCCGATGCACCGCATCGACCGCAGCACCTCGGGGCTGGTGCTGTTCTCGGTGCGGCAAGCCACGCGCGGCGCCTACCAGGCGATGTTTCCGGAGCGCCGCATCGACAAGCACTACGAGGCGGTCGTGCCCTGGCAGGCCGGCGTGTCCTCGGTGCCCGAGGTGTACCGCAGCCGGCTGGTCGACGACGACGACCACTTCATGCGCGTGCGCGAAGAACCCGGCGAGCCCAACGCCGAGACGCGCATCGAGGTGCAGGAGGTGCGCGACGGCCATGCCCTGCTGAGGCTGTCGCCGGTCACGGGCCGCAAGCACCAGTTGCGCGTGCACTGCCAGGCGCTGGGCATGCCGATCGTGAACGACCCGATCTACCCCGTGCTGCTGCCCGAGGGGGCGGACGATTTCGGCAAGCCCTTGCAGCTGCTGGCGAAGTCGCTCTCGTTCGTCGACCCGCTCACCGGTGAGCTGCGCAGCTTCACGAGCCCCCGGAGCCTGTCGCTGACACCGAGGTGACGCGCGCGCGGCGGTGCGCGCACTAAGCTCGTTTCCTGAAAATATTTCATTCAGGAGACACCTGCACCATGGACACCACCCAACTCTTCTCGCTGAAGGGCCGCACCGCCCTGATCACCGGCGGCTCGCGCGGCATCGGCCGCATGATCGCCGAGGGCTACCTGGCCCAGGGCGCGCGCGTGTACATCTCGGCACGCAAGGCCGCGGCCTGCGACCAGACGGCGAAGGAGCTGTCGGCCTTGGGGCACTGCGTGTCGCTGCCGGCCGACGTGTCGACGCTGGAAGGCGCGCAGGCGCTGGTCGCGGCCTATGCGAAGCACGAAGACTCGCTCGGCATCCTGGTGAACAACGCCGGCGCCGCCTGGGGCGCGCCGTACGAAGAGTTTCCGGAGAGCGGCTGGGACAAGGTGGTCGACCTGAACCTGAAGACCCCGTTCTTCCTGACGCAGGCGCTGACGCCGATGCTGAAGAAGGCGGCCACGGAGCACCTGTCGAAGGTGATCAACATCGCATCGATCGACGGGATCTCGGTCAACCCGCAAGAGACGTACTCGTACGCGGCCAGCAAGGCGGGGCTGATCCAGCTGACGCGCCGCATGGCGCTGCGGCTGGCGCAGGACCGCATCGTGGTGAGCGCGATTGCGCCCGGGGCGTTTGCTTCGGACATGAACAAGGATGCGCGGGATCACGGCGACGTGGTGAAGGAGCGCATTCCGGCGGGGCGCATCGGGACGCCTGAGGACATGGCGGGGGCTGCGATCTTCTTGGCGTCGCGTGCGGGGGACTATGTGATGGGGTCTACGTTGGTGGTGGACGGGGGGGTTACGCACGCTCGTTGAGTTTTTGCTTTCCGGGGCCGGGTCTCGCCCCGGCGGGCGACTCACTTTCTTTGCTTCGCCAAAGAAAGTAAGCAAAGAAAGGCGACCCCTGCTGGCTGCGTCCCTGCGCTTCGCTCCGGGCAACCTGCGGTGCTCACGTTTCGCGGGGTCTCGCCCAAACTCGCTTCGCTCAAACAAGGGCGAGCCCTGATCCGCGAAACGCTCCGCTCCTCGGCGCATCCAGAAGGGGTTGGGATACCAGCGGGCCTTCGCTGCGCTCGGCCCGGAACAGCCGGCAGCGAAAGGCCAAGACCAAAGACAAAAGACAAAAGACCCGATACCAAGCGGCTGCTGCGGCTTGGTGGCCGAGCACCGCAGGTTGCCCCGTAGCGCAGCGAAGGGGTCGCAGACAGTGGGGTCGCCCGCCGGGGCGAGTCCCGGCCCCGAAAAACAAAAGAACCCCCTCACCACCGAGGAACAGCTTCATCCTTCAGCTTCTGCCGCAGAAAATCGTAATCAGGCAAGACGCTCTCGACCGTCTCCCAGAACCGGTGCGAGTGGTCCATCACCCGGAGATGCGCCAGCTCATGCGCCACCACGTAGTCGATCACCCGCGGCCCGAAATGAATCAGCCGCCAGTTGAGCCGAATCGACCCATCCGCACTCGCACTCCCCCACCGCGTCGCCGCGTTGGACAACGACAGCTTCACCCATCGCACCCCCAGCAGCGGCGCAAAGTGGTCCAACCGCTCGATGAACAGCCGCCGCGCCTGCCGCATCAACCAGGCCTGCGCCGCATCGCGAATCTGCGAAGGCTCCGCGTTCTGGGCAACGGCGAGCCGCAGCGTGCGCGGACCGTCGGCTTCGGCCGCATCGAGCGTACCGCCGACGCTTGCGAACCCGTGTTTCGGGTCGAGTCGAATCATCACCGGCTCGCCCATGAACGGAAACAGCGCGCCGTCGCGCCAGTCGATGCGCGTGGCCTCGACGCGCGCGTGACGCTGCTGCGTTTCGGTCAGCTTGCGCAAGATCCAGTCGGCTTTTTCCTGGATGGCCGTGTCGACGTCGCGCAGCGTGACCCAGCGCGGCGCGCGCACCGACAGCCCTTCGGCGCCGACGAGAAAGCCGATGGTCTTGCGCTTGCCGCGTTTGAACTCGTAGGCCACGCGCGCGGCGCCGAGCACCACCTCGCGCGAGGCCTGCGGATGCGCGAAGCGCGCCAGCGTCAGGGTGTCGGCAAGCGGCACCGCGGGCGGTGCGTGCGGGTCCACGGGTTCGGGCGGCGTGGGCGAGACGAAAGGCATGGCGGGGGGCGCCACCAGCCCGGGCTTCTTCACGCGCGGCGGCCGCGCCGGTGCGGGCGCCGGCGGCGCAAACTCGCTGCCCAGCCCCTCGAACAGGTCCATCGTGAACTGAAGCAGTCCCGCCATGCCGAGCTCTCTCGCCTTCAGCGCACCGCTTCCCGCGCGGGCTGAGGGTTGTCGACGTACGCCTCGGGGTCGAGGCGGCGCATCTCGGCCTCGATCCACGCCTCGACCTCGCGCATCAACTCGTCGGGCTTGCGCCCCACGCTGGGGATCGCCGGGCCGATGGACACGTCGACCACGCCCGGGCGCTTGATGAAGGCCTTGCGCGGCCACACCTTGGCCGAGGTGACGGCGATGGGAATCACCGGCACGCCGGTCTCGCACGCGAGCCGCGTGCCGCCGCTCTTGTAGGTGCCCTTCTGCCCGCGCGGAATGCGCGTGCCCTCGGGAAACATGATGATCCAGATGCCCTGCGCAAGCAGCTTGCGGCCCTGGTTGACCACCTTGTTGAAGGCCTGCGCGCGCTGGCTGCGGTCGATGTGGATCATGTCCAGCCGCGCCATCGCCCAGCCGAAGAACGGCACGTAGATCAGCTCCTTCTTGAACACGTAGGCCAGCGGGTGCGGCATCAGCGTGGGCATCAGGAAGGTCTCGAGCGTGGACTGGTGCTTGACCAGCAGCACCGCGCCGGCGAGCGCGTCGGTCGGCAGGTTTTCCATGCCGGTGACCCGGGTCTTGATGCCCAGCAGCACGCGCGCGCCGCCGATGGCCCAGCTGAGCCATTGCTCGGCCATCCAGTACAGCGGAATGCCTCGCTTCCAGATCGAGCTGACGCACATGATGATGCCCCAGGGCACCACGGTGACGAGCATCCAGAGTGCATGGAGAACGGAACGGATAAACGCCATCAGACAGCCACCTGCAGTGCAGCCCGCGCTTCGCGCGCAAGCAAGAAATCGACAAAGGCGGGAAGGTCGTTGTGGACCAACGTGTTCGCCGGGTATTCGGAAGGCAGCGGATCGACGCCGCGGCAGGCCGCGCCCATGCCCGTGAGCAGCAGGTGCGGCTCGCAGCCGGCGGCCGCGCCGGCCTGCATGTCGCGCAGGCTGTCGCCGCAGGTCGGGGTGCCCTTCAGGTCGATGCCGTAGCGGTCGCCGATCTGCAGGAACAGCCCCGGCTTGGGCTTGCGGCATTCGCAGCCCTCGTCGGGGCTGTGCGGGCAATAGAACACCGCGTCGACCTTGCCGCCCACGGCCGCGAGCATCTTGTGCATCTTGGCGTGCATGGCATTGAGCGAGGCCATGTCGAACAGCCCGCGGCCCAGGCCCGACTGGTTCGACGCGATCACCACGTGCCAGCCCGCATGGTTCAGCCGCGCCACGGCCTCGAGCGCGCCGGGCAGCGGCGTCCACTCGATGTCGCTCTTGACGAAGTCTTCGCGGTGCACGTTGATGGTGCCGTTGCGGTCGAGGATGACGAGTTTCATGGGGCAGTCCCTTCAGACTCCAGCTTGCGCCGCTCTACCCAAGCAACCAGATGCTGGAGCGGGTATTTGGCGCCGTTCAGCATTCCAATGCGTTCAGCCAAGGTGGCAGCGGACACCAACCCGTGCTTCAACAGTTCACGGACAAAATCGGCATCCTTCTCGCGCCCTGCCACGCACTTCGAAACAACGAGATCGTGCAGGTCCGGACAGATGGCAGTGATGTCGCCGATGTAGTGCAGGCTCGCCCGACTCATCCAGTCGGCGGGCATCACCGCTGTCTCAGGACCGACGCCGTCGGCGAAATAGCCGAAGGTCTCGTGAAAGCTCGAATGCATGCCAATTGCGCCGTCGATGAGGTCCGCGCGCTCGGGATGCAACGCAGGATACAGATCGATCTCTCTGGACACGAGGAGTGCTTCAGGCGGGTGATCGAGCAGGAGCAACACAGCCTGGCTGCCGACAACGACAAAAGAATTTTCCTTCGAGATCGCCGCGGAGGCCCGAAGCACATGCTGCAGTTCGTCCAGCTTCATTGAATTGCAGCTTGTTCGCGCGCCTGCTTGAGCAGCGTCATTCTTTCGCTCTGCGAGACGAGTCCGCCAAGCGGAGACACGCTGCGCATGAGCTGACCGTGTTCGGACTCGCCGAGGGCGGCGTTTTCGAGAACGACAAACTCGTCAGCGAGAAGCAGCGCCCATTCATCCCACAGTGCATCAGACCGTGTCGTTCCCGACTGTTGACGCCAACGCGCCAAGGTCTTTCGCGCATGGTCACGCAATCCAGGTTCATGGCGCAGGGCATCCAGCGCTCGCCGATGCAAGGCGAGGGAAAACTGATCCAGTTGCTGTTGCCGGTTCATGTGCAATTATTGAACGAGGGAACTCAGACAGCCAGCCGCTCGAGCTGCGCCACGCGGTTCATCGCCGCATGCAGCGACTTGAGCAGCCCCAGCCGGTTCAGCCGCAGGTCGGCCTGCTCGGCGTTGACCATCACGCCGTCGAAGAAGGCATCGACAGGCTCGCGCAGCGCGGCCAGCGTCTGCAGCGAGGCGGTGTAGTCGCCGGCGTCGAACTGGGCGTTGGCGGCGGGCACGACCTCGCCCATGGCGGCGTGCAGTGCCTTTTCGGCGGGCTCCTGCAGCAGCAGCTCGCTGACGTGCGCGTCGGCTTCGGGGGCCTTCTTCAGGATGTTGCCGATGCGCTTGTTGGCGGCGGCCAGCGCAGCGGCGGCGGGCAAGGCGGCGAAGGCGCGCACGGCCGCCAGCAGCTTGGGCACTTCGCCCAAGCGCTGGGGCCGGTTCGCCAGCACGGCGTCGACCTCTTGCGCGCTGGCGCCCTGCTCGCGCAGGCTGCCGGCAAGGCGGTCGAGAACGAAGTCCTGCAGCTCGACCGTGGCCTTGCCGCTGTCGAAACCCGCGATGTCGTTGAACTGCGCGGCAGCGTCCTGCAGCAGCGCGTCGAGCCCCAGCGCGAGGTCTTTTTCGATCAGCATGCGCAGCACGCCCAGTGCATGGCGGCGCAGCGCGAACGGGTCGCGGTCGCCGGTGGGCAGGTTGCCGATGCCGAACATGCCGACCAGCGTTTCCAGCTTGTCGGCCAGCGCCACCACCAGGCCCACGGTGTTGCGCGGCAGTTCGTCGCCGGCAAAGCGCGGCTTGTAGTGGTCTTCGATGGCGTCGGCCACCGCGGCATCGAGCCTGTCGTGCAGCGCGTAGTAGCGGCCCATGGTGCCCTGCAGCTCGGGGAACTCGCCGACCATGTCGGTCACGAGGTCGGCCTTGGCCAGTTGCGCGGCCTGCGTTGCCTGCGCGGCGACCTTTGCATCGCCGAGCTTCTCGGCAATGCCGCGCGCAATGTGCATCACGCGCTGCACACGCTCGCCCTGCGTGCCCAGCTTGTTGTGATAGACCACCTTGCCCAGCGACTCCACCCGCGAGGCCAGCGACTTCTTGCGGTCCTGGTCGAAGAAGAACTTGGCGTCGGCCAGACGCGGGCGCACCACGCGCTCGTTACCCTGCACCACCGCGCTCGCGTCGTCGGGCGTGATGTTGCTGACGACCAGAAAGTTGTGGGTCAGCTTGTTCGACGCATCGAGCAGCGGAAAGTACTTCTGGTTGGCCTTCATCGTGAGGATCAGGCATTCCTGCGGCACTTCGAGAAACTCCGGCTCGAAGCTGCAGACCAGCACGTTGGGGCGTTCGACCAGCGCGGTCACCTCGTCGAGCAGCGCGTCGTCGTGGATCGGCACCGCGCCGCCACCGACCTTGACGGCCGCGGCGGCCAGCTGGCGCGCGATGTCGGCACGGCGGGCCTCGAAGCTCGCGATGACGGCGCCTTCTTCCTGCAGCTGCAGCGCATAGCTGTCGGCGTCGCGCAGCACCACCGGGTCGACCGCCGCCTCGAAGCGGTGGCCGTGCGTGGCGCGGCCGGCCTTCAGGCCCAGCGCCTCGATGGGCACCACGGCGCTGCCGTGCAGCGCCACCAGGCCGTGCGCGGGGCGCACGAAGCTCACGCTGCTCCAGCCCGGCAGCTCGCAGCCGCTTTCGAGCTGGTAGCTCATGACCTTCGGAATCGGCAGCTTGGCGATGGCTTCGGCCAGCGCCTTCTGCAGGCCTTCGGCCAGCGTGGCGCCCTTGGCGGTGCTTTCGTGGAACAGGGCTTCGGCCTTGCCGTCCATCGCGCGCTTCAGGCCGGACACGGCCGAGGCGTCGGCGCCCAGCGCCCCCAGGCGCTTGAGCAAGGCGGGCGTGGGCTGGCCGGCGGCGTCCAGGCCCACGGCCACGGGCATGAGCTTTTGCGACACGGCCTTGTCGGCGGCGCGCTCGGCCACGTGCGAGAGGTGCGCGGCCAGGCGGCGCGGCGAGGCGTAGGCGGTGAGCACGGCGCCGGGCGCGGCCAGGCCTTGCGCCACGAGCTGGTCGCGCAGGACGCCGGCAAAGGCGTCACCGAGCTTCTTCAGCGCCTTGGGCGGCAATTCCTCGACAAACAGTTCGACAAGAAGGCTGGCAGACGACATGGCTCAGAGGGATAGGACGAAAACTGCGCCGCGAACGGCGCCGGTCACGGGCGCGCAGCGATGCGGCACCGTGGAAGGGAAGAATTGAAACGGGCTCATGCAGCGACGGCCCCGTTGTTGCGCCGGTCCGCGGCACGGCGCGCCACCAGCACGGCCACCGAGGCCACCAGCAGCGGTGCCCACACGACGACCATCTCGTTGAGCAGCACCGCCGCGCCGCGCGGCGAGAAGAAGCGCTTCAGCGCGATCGGCGACACCTCGATGGGGCGCCACGGGCTGAAGTAGCGCACGTCGCTGAACGGCCAGAAGATGGCGATGCCGATGCCGCCGTTGGTCAGCATGTCCAGCAGCGCGTGCGACAGGGTGCACAGCGCGATCCATGCCCAGCCGACGGCCCGGCGCATGCCCCAGCGCGGCGCGAGCCACCATCCTGCAAGGCCCAGCAGCAGCGCGAACGCCAGCGTGTGCGTGAAGCCGCGGTGGCCCGACATGCCGCCATAGGCGATGCCGAGCTTGAAGGCCAGTCCGTCGAAGTCGGGCGCAATGGCCGCGAGCATGCCCGCGAGCAGCGCCGGCACCGGCACGCGCCGCGTGCCCAGCGCAATGGCTGCGCAGACGGGAACGGCGACGTGGGTGAAGACGGTGGGCATGGGCAGGCAGGCGAATCAGGCGGCCTTCCTGGCCGGCATCTGCGCGACCCATTCGCGCGGTGCCATCGGAAAACCCAGGCGCTCGCGGCTCTCGTAGTAGCTCTGCGCCACGGCACGCGCCAGGTTGCGAATGCGCCCGATGTAGGCCGCGCGCTCGGTCACGCTGATGGCGCCGCGCGCGTCCAGCAGATTGAAGCTGTGCGCTGCCTTCAGCACCTGCTCGTAGGCCGGCAGCGCGAGCTGCTCGGTCATGAGGTGTTTGGCCTGCTTTTCGTGCGCGTTGAAGGCGGTGAACAAGAACTCGGCGTCGCTGTGCTCGAAGTTGTAGGTCGACTGCTCGACCTCGTTCTGCTTGTAGACGTCGCCGTAGCTCAGGCCGTCGGTCCATGTCAGGTTGTAGACGTTGTCCACCCCCTGCAGGTACATGGCCAGCCGCTCCAGGCCGTAGGTGATTTCGCCGGTGATCGGCTTGCAGTCGATGCCGCCCACCTGCTGGAAGTAGGTGAACTGCGTCACTTCCATGCCGTTGAGCCACACCTCCCAGCCCAGGCCCCAGGCGCCGAGCGTGGGGTTCTCCCAGTCGTCTTCCACGAAGCGGATGTCGTTCTTCTTCAGGTCGAAGCCCAGGGCTTCGAGGCTGCCGAGGTACAGCTCCAGGATGTTGCTGGGCGCGGGCTTCAGCACCACCTGGTACTGGTAGTAGTGCTGCAGGCGGTTGGGGTTCTCGCCGTAGCGGCCGTCCTTGGGGCGGCGGCTGGGCTGCACGTAGGCGGCCTTCCAGGGCTCGGGGCCGAGGGCGCGCAGGAAGGTGGCGGTGTGCGAGGTGCCCGCGCCCACTTCCATGTCGTACGGTTGCAGCAGCGCGCAGCCCTTGTCGGCCCAGTACGACTGCAGTTTGAGAATGATTTGCTGGAAGGTCAACATGAAGCTGGCCGGCGGGGCCGGACATTGGACGGGTAGCGCGGCGAAGCACCGCGAAAGCGGGCGATTTTACGGTCGGAGGGCAACTCTCCCACAGCGGCTCGGGAAGTCGCCTGCTGGCAGAGTCGCACGGCGGGTGCGACAACGTCCAACCCGTCGCGTGCGACGCGCCCGCGGACGCACCTTCGCGCTTGCCTCACGCCTCTTCCCGCCGTTCCACACCCCGCCCTCCCAGACATGCCCTTGCCCGAGATCGCAACCGACGCCCCCCTGTTCATCGTGCTCAACGCCGGCTCCGGCAGCGAGGACGCGGCCGAGGCCCGCCGGGTCATCGAGGAGGGGTGTGCCGCGGCCGGCCGCCGGCACCGCATCTTCTTGATCGACGGGCCCGACCGGGTGCAGGCGCTGGCGCGCGAGGCGGTCGAGCGGGCGCGCGCGGCCGGCGGCGTGGTGGTGGCCGCGGGCGGCGACGGCACCATCAACGCGGTGGCGCAGGCCACGCTGGGCAGCGGCTGCGCCTTCGGCGTGCTGCCGCAGGGCACCTTCAACTACTTCAGCCGCACCCACGGCATTCCGCGCGACACGGCGCAGGCGCTGCGCATCCTGCTGACCGAGCAGCCCCGACCGGTGCAGGTGGGGCTGGTGAACGACCGGGTGTTCCTGGTCAACGCCAGCATGGGCCTGTACGCCGAACTGCTGGAGGAGCGCGAAACCTACAAGGCGCGCTACGGCCGCAGCCGCTGGATCGCCTTCGGCGCGGGCCTGATGACGGTGCTGCGCGGGCGCCACCGGCACTGGAACCTGCGCATGGCCTGGCGCGGCAAGGAGCGCGACATTCGCACGCCCACGCTGTTCGTCGGCAACAACCCGTTGCAACTTCACCAGGTCGGCATTCCCGAGGCCGACGTGCCCGAGCAGGGCCAGCTGGCGGCCATCGCGCTCAAGCCGGTGGGGCTGCTGTCGATGCCCGGCCTGCTGGTGCACGGCGCGCTGGGCCGGCTCGGCGACGCCGACCAGGTGCTGAGCTTTCCGTTCGAGTCGCTCACGGTGAAGGCCCGCCGGTCGCCGGGCTCACGCCGCGTGAAGGTCGCGACCGACGGCGAAATCGGCTGGGTCGACATGCCCCTGCTGTTTCGCGTGTCGCCCGAGCCGCTGTGGCTGGTGCGCCCGCCAGAAACCGCGCCCGAGCTCGAAGCGGCGCGCGCATGAGCTGCCTGCTGCAGATTTCAGACCCCCACTTCGGCACCGAGCGGCCCGACGTGCTGCAGGCGCTGGAGCAGTTGTCGACGGCGCTGGCGCCGGGCCTGGTCGTGCTGTCGGGCGACATCACCCAGCGCGCCACCGCGGCGCAGTTCGCGGCGGCGCGGGCCTTCGCCGACCGGCTGGGCGCGCCGGTGCTGGCGATTCCCGGCAACCACGACATTCCGCTGTACCAGCTGGCGGCGCGCGTCTTTGCGCCCTACGCCCGCTACCGCAAGGCCTTCGGCGACGCGCTGGAGCCGGTGTTCGAATCGCCCGAGTGGCTGGTGGTGTCGGTGAACACCACGCGCTGGTACCGGCATGAAGACGGGGCTGTCTCGGCGGCGCAGGTCGAGCGGGTGGCGCAGAGGCTGGAGGCCGCCACACCTTCGCAGGTGCGGGTGGTGGTGACGCACCAGCCGGTGATGGTCACGCGCACGCAGGACATGGGCAACCGCCTGCACGGGCGCGAACGGGCCGTGGCGCGCTGGAGCGCGGCGGGCGCCGACCTGATCCTGGGCGGGCACATCCACCTGCCCTTCGTGCGGCCGCTGCACGACGCGTTCTCGGGTTGCGCGCGCACGGCATGGGCGGTGCAGGCCGGCACGGCCACCTCGTCGCGCGTGCGGGCGGGCCACCCCAATTCGGTGAACGTGGTGCGCGCGGACATGGCAGGCGGCAAGCGCGCCTGCCGCGTGGAACGCTGGGACTACGTGGCGAGCGACAAGGCCTTCGGCTGCGCTGAAGTATTCGGGCTTTCCCTTGCCAGTGAAGCGGCGCGGCCTTAGGGTGCGCCGCATGTCGACGCAAGCCCCTCTCGCCCCCCTTGTTCTTGCTGCCCAGCAGCTCGGCGCCCATGCGCTGCCCTGGTTCATTTCACTCCTCGCGGTCGCGGTGCTCGGTGCCGGCGCGGTCTGCCATGTGCTGCAGAGGCGCCACTTCAATGCGCGCGACACCGAAGAGCCCAGCGAACCGCGCATCGCGCTCGGGCTCGCGTCGGGCTTCGTGCTGATTCTTCTGGCCGCCAGCCTGTTCGCCTGGATCGCCTCGAACATTTCCGACGGCCGCATGCTGGGCCAGGCCGACCATGCGCTGACCGACACCATCGCCGCGCAGTTGCCGTGGGCCGCGTTGGTGGTGTTCAGCTGGGTCACGCACCTGGGCGACGCGGAATTTCTCGCGCCGGTGTGCCTGGTGGTGGCCGCCACGCTGTGGTGGCACAGGCACCGCGCCCTGGCGCTGGGCTGGATGCTGGCCCTGGGCGGCATCGTGGTGCTGAACCCTGCCCTCAAGCACATCTTTGCGCGGGCGAGGCCGCTGCACGACCACGGCCTGGCGCTGGAAACCAGCTACAGCTTTCCCAGCGGCCACAGCGCGGGCGCGATCGTGAGCTACGGAATGATGCTGTACCTGGTGCTGCGCACGCTGCCGCCGCGCTGGCACGTGCCCGGCGCGATGGCCGCGGCGGGGGCCATCGTCACCATCGCGTGCAGCCGCATCTTCTTGCAGGTGCATTTCGCGAGCGACGTGGCGGCCGGCCTGCTGACCGGCCTGGCCTGGCTGCTGGTGTGCGTGGGCAGCCTGGAATACGCGCGGCACCGCACACAGCGGCGCGCGTTGGCCTGAGCTTCGCCGCGAGGTCTTTGCGAGGAACACCGCGGAACCGGCTTCGCCGGGCCGCAGGTGTTGCCCCCGGAAGGGGGAAGGAGGCTACGCGAAGCGAGCAAGCCTGGGGGGGGGATCAATATTCCCAGAAGATGCGCTGCAGCTCTTTGGTGTCGCTGGTCTTCGTGAGCGCAACCATCGCCAGGATGCGCGCCTTCTGCGGGCGCAGGTCGTGCGCCACCACCCAGTCGTACTTGTCGTCGGGCTGCTCGGCGTTGCGGATCACGAAGCCGTCGGGCACGCGCGAGCTGCGAATGACGACGACGCCGTCGGCGCGCGCCTTCTGCAGGTTCGGCACGATGCGGTCGGCCACCGAGCCGTTGCCCGTGCCGCCGTGGATCAGCGCCTTGGCACCGCTTTTGGCAATGGCGTCGATGGCCACGGAAGACACGCCCTCGTAGCCCATGGCAATTTCCACCGGCGGCAGCGCGTTGATGCTGTCGATGTCGAACTCCGAGTTCATGGTGTGGCGCTTGACCGGTGCGCGGAACCAGTAGTTCCTGCCCTCGACGATCATGCCCAGCGCGCCCCATTGGCTGGAGAAGGCGTTGGTCTTGATGTTGACGTTCTTGCTCACGTCGCGCCCGCTGTCGATGTTGTCGTTCATCGTCACCAGCACGCCCTTGCCCATGGCGTCCTTGCTGCCCGCCACGTTCACCGCGTCGTACAGGTTGAGCGCGCCGTCGGCCGACAGCGCCGTGCCCGGGCGCATCGAGCCGACCACCACGATCGGCTTGGCCGTGTGCACCGTGAGCGTCAGGAAGTAGGCGGTTTCTTCCAGCGTGTCGGTGCCGTGCGTGATGACGATGCCGTCCACGTCGGGCTGCTTCGACAGCGCCGAGACGCGCTTGGCCAGCGTCAGCAGGTTGTCGTTGGTCAGGCTTTCGGACGCCACCTGGAACACCTGCTCGCCGCGCACGTTGGCGACCTTGGCCAGCTCGGGCAGGCCGGCGATGAGCTTCTCGACACCGACCTTGGCCGCCGCGTAGGTGGCGCTGTTGACGGCCGAGGCGCCTGCCCCGGCGATGGTGCCGCCGGTGGCCAGGATCACCACATTGGGCAAGGCCTGCTGCGCCTGCGCGAGCGCGCTGGCCGCCAGCAGTGTGGTGCCGGCCGCGAAGGCCCTGAAACGGGGAGAAAGGTACATGGAGAGCTCCTTGTTGAAGTGGATTCTTTCGAGGCGGCGAGGAAGATACATGAACCGTGCCCGCATGCGCCGCGCGCCCATGCCGCCATGGCATGCGGCCATGCGCGAGGGTTACCATCGACCGCGCGCGTCCGCTCCACGCGCCGCGCACACAGCCGCTTCCCCCTGCGCTCCCCCGTCATGAACGCCGATTCCGCCGCCCTTCCCGTCCCCGTCTCCGCCGCCCAGGAAATGCCCGCCCCCGACGGCCCGCTGTCGCGCGCGCGGCCCGGGCGGGAACGCATCATGGCGGCGATACGCACCGCAGCGGTCACCGAGTTCAGCCTGCACGGCCTGAAGGGCACCTCGACCCAGGCCATCGCGGCGCGCGCGGGCCTGACCAAGCCCCAGCTGCACTACTACATCGTCGGCAAGGAAGAGCTCTACGAAGAGCTGCTGATGCAGGTGCTGCACGCGTGGAAGGTGGTGTTCTCTTTCGAGGACGCCAGCGACCCGGCCACCGTGCTGGGCGACTACATCCGCAAGAAGCTCGACCACGCCATCGACAGCCCCGAGATGTCGCGCATCTTCACACGCGAAATCCTGGACGGCGGGCGCAACCTGGACCGCTACTGGCCCAACGCGCGGGCCTGGACGCAGAAGAAGGTGGACATCATCAACGGCTGGATCGCACGCGGGCTGATGCGCCCGCTGGACGCGCGCATCTTGCTGATGCACATCTGGGCCATGACCCAGAGCTACGCCGACTACGCGATTCAAACGCGCGTGATGCTCGGCCTGCCGCCTGAGGCGCCCATTGAGCGCGAACCCATCGCGCGCGAGCTCGTGGCGTTCGTGCTGGGCGGCTGCGGCATCAAGGCATAGATTGCCGCCGGGGCGCGCCCCGTCTTTTTTAGTCTTCTGCGACTTTCAACGGGCCTTGGCACGCCCCGACTCGACGTTCGACTCAAAACGTCGACTTGTTCCGGAACTCCGTCCCGTTAGAGCTCGCTTGCTGCAAGACGCGCCGATTTCGTTGAGTTTTTCACGAATCGGCTGCAGGAAGTTCTTCTGAAAAGGGACATGCATCTCTTTCAAGGGATGCGCCGCCGGGCGAAAAAAACAAAGATAGCCCCCTTGGAATATTGCAGGGGCAAGTTCCGCCGGATTCACCCACACCCATGCAAGCCGGTTGCTGTGTGTGTCGATGACGGCACCCCGTCGAGGGGTCGGGCGACCTCGGTGCGCATGCACACGCCGAAGGGCACCGCACTTTCCCGACGAAGCATCTTTTTTCTCTGCGTTCCTTATCCCTGGCGCCATCTGCTCGCGTGAGCTCGACCTCACGGCGCGTGAACGTGCCTTCAACCATCGCCTGTCGATTTTTTGCTCGAAGTCCGAACCTCATGAACAAGTCATTCAAAAGCATCTGGAACGAATCGCTCGGCGCGTGGGTCGCCGCATCTGAACTCGCCTGCGGGCGGGGCAAGCGCAGCAAGTCGTCGGCGGCGGTTGTCGTGGTGAGCGCGCTGCTGCTTGCCGGCGGGGTCATGGAGGGTGCGCACGGGCAGGGCACGGCCGTCGGGGGCGCCGGCAATGTCGGTGGCAAGGACGGTCTCGCTGTCGGCCCCGGGGCGACGGCAGGACCTCGGGGCGTCGCCGTTGGATTCGGCGCGTCCGCCGATGTGCGCACCGAGACCACCGCAGTTGGCGCGGGCGCAACCACTGAAGGCGACCAGGGCACCGCGATTGGTGCCAGAGCCCTCTCCCAAGGCACCGGATCCATCGCAGTGGGGTCCGGAACCAGAGCCAACGGCAACAACAACATCGCGTTCGGTACAGCGAACACAAAATCCCTCGGCGAGTTCTCGATAGCCATCGGCGACGGTGCTGTCGCCGACGGCAATGCCCGTCAGAGCATTGCCATGGGAATCGGGGCGAAGGTGACGGGGAGCAACACCATTGCCATCGGCAATACCGCGAACGCGACCACCCTCAATTCCATTGCCATCGGCTTCCAGAGTACGTCGACCGGAGATCGCGCTCTGGCGATGGGGTCTGGCGCCAATGCTTCCGGTGCGTTCGGGACGGCGCTGGGCCGTCTGGCCAATGCCATAGGAACAGGCTCCACGGCGCTGGGCAACAACGAAACCGCGGGCGCAAGCGCGGGCGGTATCAACTCGATCGCCATTGGGGGCGAGTCCAATGTGGCTTTGACGGCTGCTTCGGGTATTGCCATCGGCGCGCGAGCCAAAGCGGGCGATATCGCCGCCATCGCCCTGGGCGAATCTGCCAACGCGTCGAAAGAATCCGCAATGGCCCTGGGGCGGAACAGCCAGGCCTTTGGCGTCTCTGCAACCGCCCTCGGCAGCGGGGCGCAGGCCACCCTGGACGCCGCCACGGCGACCGGCGCAGGTGCCAACGCCACCGGCACGTTCTCGTCCGCGTTCGGCTTCAAAGCAAATGCCGCAGTGAACGCCGCCACGGCAATCGGCGCAAGCGCCAACGCCACCGGCACGTTCTCGTCCGCGTTTGGCGTCAATGCAAATGCCGCAGGCTCGAACGCAGTGGCAATTGGCACAGGCGCCAAGGCAACCGAGCAGAACTCGTCCGCGCTTGGCCTCAATGCAAATGCCGCAGGCTCGAACGCAGTAGCAATTGGCACAGCGGAGGCGTCCGGCATAGCAGCGATCGCGGTCGGCCCGAGGGCCAAGGCAGTCGAATTTGCGATTGCCTTCGGTCAGGCAGCGCAAGCCACCAGCAGCAGTTCGATCGCCATTGGCGCGCAAGCGAAGGCCTCTGCATTGGGCGCTACGGCACTCGGTACCAATGCGAGTGCGGGAGCAGCTGCGGGCGGGGTCGACTCGATCGCCATCGGCGGGCAAGCCAGCGTGGCTTCAACCGGCGCGTCGAGCATTGCCATCGGCCGGGGTGCGACGGTCAGCGGGAGTTTCAGCATCGCCCAAGGCGACGGGGCCACAGTGACAGGGAACAGCGCAGTGGCAGTGGGGGCGGCCGGCGTGGCGCGTGGACTGCAATCGTCGGTGTTCGGGGTTTCCGCCGCTGCCACGCAAGACTTCAGCACTGCCCTGGGTAGCCAGGCTGTGGCCTCTGGCCTCGGTTCCACGGCTGTGGGGACCAACTCGGCAAAGGGAGCAGCCGCCGGCGGGCTCGACTCGATCGCCATCGGCGGGCAGTCCAGTGTTGCTGCGACGGCCAATTCGGGCATTGCCATTGGCAGGGGAGCGGAGGCAAGCAACGCGTTCGCCATCGCCCAGGGCGACGGGGCCATCGCGTCAGGCAACAGCGCCCTTGCCTTCGGTTTTGGAAGCCGTTCGTCAAATACTGGCGCGGTTGCCATCGGCTTGAGCGCCAATTCCAGAGGAGTCGGCACCGTGGCCTTGGGCCGCGAATCGAACGCGATTGGCGACTTCAGCGTGGCATTGGGCGTATCGAGCGTCGCCGACCGGGGCGCTGCGGTGTCGGTCGGCTTCACGGGTTTCCAGCGCCAGATCATCAATGTGGCTGAGGGAACCACCGCCACCGATGCGCTCAACAAGGGGCAACTGGACAGGTTGATCGCCTTTCAAACTGCCACCGTCGTCACGGCCCCCACCACCGTGGGGGGCGGTTCATTGGCGATCGCGTCCGGCGCACGCGCCAACGGTGCGACCGGGGGTGATTTTTCTGCGATTGCCATCGGCATCAGTTCGCAGGCGAATGGCAAGGCGACCATTGCGATGGGCGAGGCATCGAACGCGACCGGCGACCGTTCGATCAGCATCGGCAATTCGTCGGGTGTTGCGGCCGCCAACGCCGTGGCGCTCGGCGCCGACGCCACGGTCACAAGCACCGGCGCCGGCTCCGTGGCACTGGGGCAGGGAAGCATTGCGGACCGGGCCAATACGGTGTCGGTCGGCACGGCGGCTGCCCAGCGCCAGATCGTCAATGTGGCGGCCGGCACGGCCACTACCGACGCGGTGAACGTCGGCCAACTGAAGGCGACCAACGCCAACGCGAGCGCCGCACTGGGTGGCGGCGCCGATGTGGCCAACGGCAAGGCGCCGACGTACGCCGTGGCGGGCGGCAGCTTCAACAATGTCGGCAGTGCGCTGGGCGCATTGGACGCGGTTGCCAACAAGGGCTGGAACCTGAGCGCCAACGGCGCAGCTTCTGGGAAGGTTGCTCCGGGCGGCACCGTCGACTTCATCAACGGCAGCAACACGACGGTCTCTCGCAGCAATGACAACAAGATCACGGTGGATGTGTCCAAGACGCCGGTCTTCGAATCGGTGACCGCGGGCACCGGCAAGGCGGGCACGCCCGGCAGCGCCACGCTGGGTGCCAACGGCCTGACGACCGTCGGCAAGGACGGCGCGGCCGGGCCCAGCGTCACTGCTGCCGGCATCGATGCCGGCGGCAAGAAAATTGCCGGCGTCGGCAGAGGGACGGACAAGAACGACGCGGCCAACGTCGAGCAAATGAATGAAGTGGGCGCCAAGGCAGACAACGCCCTGCAGTACGACCCGAAGGGCGGCAACCCGGGCAAGGAAAGTCTGACGCTGGGCGGGCTCAAGCCCGACGGCACACCGGCGGTAACGGCGGGTGTGAAGCTGGCCAACGTGGCCGACGGCGTGGCGCCCAAGGACGCAGTCAACCGCGGGCAGCTCGACACCGTGAGCGCAACCGCCAACAAGGGCTGGAACCTGAGCGTCAACAGCGAAACGACGACACAGAACATTGCCCCCGGCGGTTTGGTCGATTTCATCAACGGCAGCAACACAACGGTCTCTCGCGACGGCAGCAAGATCAAGGTCGATGTGTCCAGGACACCGGTCTTCGACTCAGTGACTGCGGGCACCGGGGCGGCGGGCACGCCCGGCAGCATCACGCTGGGCGCCAACGGCCTGACGACCGTCGACACAAAAGGCAACGCCGGGCCCAGCGTCACCGCAGAGGGGATCAAGCTAGGCGGCAAGAAACTCGGCGGCGTGGGCGCGGGCACTGAAGACTCCGACGCGGCCACTGTGGGCCAGGTCAAGCTCGCTCAGGCTCAGGCCGGCAATTCCATGCAGTACGACGGCACCGACAGGAGCGCGGCGACGCTGGGCGGCACGGCATCCAAGGATGGCGGCAAGACCGGTGGCACCAAGTTGTCGAACGTGGCGCAGGGCGCGCTCAACGACAAGTCGACGGACGCGGTCAACGGCGCCCAGCTGAATGCGACCAACACCAACGCGAGCGCCGCCCTTGGCGGCGGCGCAGATGTGGCAAATGGCAAGGCGCCGACGTACGCCGTGGCAGGCGGCAGCTTCAACAATGTCGGCAGTGCGCTGGGCGCGTTGGACGAGGTTGCCAGCAAGGGTTGGAACCTGAGCGCCAACAGCGCGGATGCCCTGAAGATCGCCCCGGGTGGAGTCGTCGATTTCATCAACGGCAGCAACACGACGGTGACCCGCACGGGCAACAAGATCAATGTGGACGTGTCCAAGACACCGGTCTTCGACTCCGTGACTGTGGGCGCAGGGGTGGCGGGCACGCCCGGCAGCGCCACGCTGGGCGCCAACGGCCTGACGACTGTCGGCAAGGACGGCACGGCCGGACCCAGCATCACTGCAACCGACGGCATCAATGCCGGTGGAAAGAAAATTGCCGGCGTCGGCAGAGGCACGGACAAGAACGACGCGGCCAACGTCGAGCAAATGAACGAGGTGGGCGCCAAGGCCGACAACGCCTTGCAGTACGACCCGAAGGACGGCAAACCGGGCAAGGACAGCCTGACGCTGGGCGGCCTCAACACCGATGGCACACCGGCGGTAACGGCGGGTGTGAAGCTGGCCAACGTAGCCGACGGCAAAGTGGCTGCGGGCTCCAAGGACGCCGTCAACGGCGGCCAATTGAACACAGTGAGCGAGATCGCCAACAAGGGTTGGAACCTGAGCGCCAACGGCGCAGCCTCCGGGAAGATTGCTCCGGGCGACACCGTCGACTTCATCAACGGCAGCAACACGACGGTGACCCGCACGGGCAACAAGATCAATGTGGACGTGTCCAAGACACCGGTCTTCGAATCGGTGACGGCAAGCGCCGGTACGCCGGGCACACCCGGCAGCAGCAGCGCCACGCTGGGCGCCAACGGCCTGACGACGACCAGTGCCGGCATCGCCGGCCCCAGCGTCACCACCGACGGCATCAATGCCGGCGGCAAGAGAATTGCCGGCGTCGGCAGGGGCACAGAAAAGGACGACGCGGCCAACGTCGAGCAAATGAACGAGGTGGCCGCCAAGGCCGGCAACGCCTTGCAGTACGACCCGAAGGACGGCAAACCGGGCAAGGACAGCCTGACGCTGGGCGGCCTCAACACCGATGGCACACCGGCGGTAACGGCGGGTGTGAAGCTGGCCAACGTAGCCGACGGCAAAGTGGCTGCGGGCTCAAAGGACGCGGTCAACGGCGGGCAACTGAACACGGTGAGCGAGATCGCCAACAAGGGCTGGAACCTGAGCGCCAACGGAGAAAAGACGCCTCTGAACATTGCCCCCGGCGGTGTCGTCGACTTCATCAACGGCAGCAACACGACGGTGACCCGCACGGGCAACAAGATCAATGTGGACGTGTCCAAGACACCGGTCTTCGACTCCGTGACTGTGGGCGCAGGGGTGGCGGGCACGCCCGGCAGCGCCACGCTGGGCGCCAACGGCCTGACGACCGTCGGCAAGGACGGCACGGCCGGACCCAGCGTCACCGCCGACGGCATCGATGCCGGTGGCAAGAAACTGACCGGCGTGGGTACGGGCACGGACGACACCGACGCGGCCAACGTCAAACAAATGAATGCCGTGGGGGCCAAGGCCGACAACGCGCTGCAGTACGACGCGAAGGACGGCAAACCGGGCAAGGACAGCTTGACGCTGGGCGGACTCAAGGCCGACGGCACGCCAGCCACGGCGCCCGTGAAGCTGGGCAATATCGCCGACGGCAAAGTGGCTGCAGGCTCTAACGATGCAGTCAACGGCGGGCAACTGAACGCCGTGAGCGAGATCGCCAACAAGGGCTGGAACCTGAGCGCGAACAGCGTCGATGCCCTGAAGATCGCTCCAGGCGGCGTCGTCGACTTCGTCAACGGCAGCAACACGACGGTGTCGCGCACGGAAAACAGAATCAAGGTGGACGTATCCAAGACGCCGACCTTCGAGTCTGTGACTGCAAGCACGGGGACGCCGGGCGCGCCCGGCAGCAGCAGCGCCACACTGGGCGCCAACGGCCTGACGACCAGTGCTGACGGCAGGGCCGGCCCCAGCGTCACCACCGACGGCATCCATGCCGGTGACAAGAAACTCACCGGCGTGGGCAGAGGCACGGACGGCACGGACGCGGCCAATGTCGAGCAAATGAACGAGGTGGGCGCCAAGGCCGACAACGCCTTGCAGTACGACCCGGCGAAGGACGGCAAACCAGCGAAGGAAAGCCTGACGCTGGGCGGGCTCAAGGCCGACGGCACCCCCGCCACTGCGCCCGTGAAGCTGGGCAACGTAGCCGACGGCAAAGTGGCTGCGGACTCCAAGGACGCCGTCAACGGCGGCCAGCTGAACACCCTGGGCACAGGTCTGAGCAACGTGCTGGGCGGCACCTACGCCGGCGGTGTCTACACCCCGCCGACCTACATCACGGTCGGCGGCGGCACGGCCACGACGGTGCAGGGCGCGCTCGACAACCTCGGCAAAGCGGTCTCCAACGGCACGGTGGGCCCGGTCCAGCGAACCGGCCGCGACGACCAGCTCGCACTGGTGGCCCCGGGCGCCAGCGGGGCGGCGCCGGGCGCCGCGCAGCAACTGACCAACGTGAAGGCCGGCACCGTGTCGAGCACGTCGAGCGACGCGGTCAACGGCAGCCAGCTGCACGCCGTCAACGAGGCCGTGGCGGCCGTGGGTGCCAAGGCGGACAACGCCCTGCAGTACGACGCGAAGGACGGCAAGCCGGGCAAGGAAAGCTTGACGCTGGGCGGGCTCAACCCCGACGGCAAGCCCGCCACGGCGCCCGTGAAGCTGGGCAACGTGGCCGACGGCAACCTGGCTGCGGGCTCGAAGGATGCGGTCAACGGTGGCCAGCTGTTCACCACCAACCAGAACGTGACCAACCTGGGCAACGACCTGAAGACCCTGAGCACGAACATCGACAACGGCAAGGTCGGCCCGCTCCAGCGCAGCGACACCGCCGACGCGCTGGTGCTGGTGGGCAAGGGCGCGACGGCCGCCGCCCCCGGCGCAGCGCAACGCGTGAGCAACGTGGCCAACGGCACGGGCGCAGGCGATGCCGTCAACTTCGGCCAGCTGACGGACGTGGCGAAGACGGCGAACAACTCGCTGCAGTACGACAACGCCGACAAGAGCGCGGTGACGATGGGCGGCACAAAGTCCACCGACGGCGGCAAGACCGGCGGCACCAAGGTCGGCAACGTGGCACAAGGTGCGCTCACCGACACGTCGACCGATGCGGTCAACGGCGCGCAGCTGCACGCCGCGAACACGGCGGTGTCGAAGGCGCTGGGCGGCGGCGCGAACCTGAACGAGGGCAAGGCGCCGAGCTACACGGTGCAAGGAAAGACCCACGACGACGTGGGCGGTGCGCTGGGTTCGGTGAACGAGAACCTGACCACGGTCAACAACGCACTCAACGGCGGTGGCATCAAGTACTTCCGCGCCAACTCGACCTTGCCCGATGCGGTGGCGAGCGGCACCGATGCGGTCGCCGTGGGGCCGAACGCGAAGGCCATCGAAGCAGCGTCGGTGGCCGTGGGCTCGGGCGCGAAGGCCTCGGCTGTCAACGGCACGGCGGTGGGCTTCAACGCGGTGGTGCAGCAGGCGGGCGGCGTGGCGCTGGGGTCGGGCTCGGTGGCATCGACCGCGGCGGGTGTCGCCGGCCACGTGCCTGCCGGCGCAAGCGCCGAGCAGGCCGCGGGCGTGCGGGCCACCACGAGCACGCAGGGCGCGGTGTCTGTGGGCGATGCGGCCAGCGGCCAGTACCGCCAGATCACCGGCGTGGCGGCGGGCTCGGCCGACAGCGATGCCGCCAACGTGGCGCAGCTGAAAGCCGCGGCCGGCGCGGCCAAGGCCGGCAGCGCGCAGTACGACACCCACCCCGACGGCTCGACCAACTACGGCCAGATGACGCTGGGCAACGGCCAGGCGCCGGACGGCACGCGCATCGGCAACGTGGCGCCGGGCGTGCTGCCGACCGATGCGGCCAACGTGGGGCAGTTGAACCAGGTGAAAAACCAGTTGCAGAGACAGCTCGGCGACGTGGCGCGCGTTGCCTACTCGGGCACGGCCATGGCCTTGGCGATGTCGGGCACGTCCCTGCCGCCGATGGCAGCCGGCGAGAAGGCCGTGGGCGTGGGCTTCGGCAACTACAAGGGCTACAGCGCCCTGGCGCTGACCTTCAAGGCCCTGGCGGAAGACGGCCAGATGTCGTGGGGCGCGGGCCTGTCGACCACGGGCAAGGAATGGGGCGTCAACGCAGGCATCGGCTGGAAATGGCGGTAACGCGCCGCGCCGGCGGCTACAGCCCGTAGACGATCCACGCCCCGTCCGGCGACGCGGGCAGCTTGAGCGTGTTCTCGCCGATGCGCTCGAACCGGTAGGCGCGAGCGCCGATGACGATCGACTTCATGTTGGTCCACACGCGGTAGTCGTAGCCCTCGGCGGTCGGCGTGACCTGCAGCACGCGGAACACGGGCGGCACGACCACGGTGATGCGCAGCCGGGCGCTCGCGCTCGCGCTCGCGCTTTCGCTGCCGTTGCCGGACTCCGCCGCGCACGGCAGCGGCACGAGCGTCAGCAGCGCAAGGAGCAACGCGGTCGCCGCGACATGAAAGCGGCGCCCGGTTGGAAGCCGACTTCCCGTCATAAAGCCCGATCCGTCAATCCAGAATGGAGGGGCGCCAGCACGGCACCCTGCCCTCGCATATCGGCAGCGCGGGGGAAAGTTGAAGACTGCCGACGCGCACTGCAGGCGTTCGGCTTCATCGCAACCGGCCCTGCGGCCTACGTACGGGGCGCGATACGGGGGCTAGAACCGGAGGTTTCCAACGTCCCCTCCAGGAGCACACCCATGGCCAGCAAATCGAAAACCACGCCCGCACGCGCCGAGGTCCAGCCGGACCTGAAGCAACCCAGCCACGAGACCCAGCGCTACGGCGAGATCGTGAAGCTGCCGAACGGCCTGTCTGAAAAGGTCTGCAAGCAGAGCGTGGCATTGCTGAACCAGTGCCTGGCCGACACCATCACCCTGCGCGACATGTACAAGAAGCACCACTGGCAGGTGGTGGGCCCGACCTTCAACCAGCTGCACCTGATGTACGACCAGCACTTCGAAGGGCAGGTGCTGCTGGTCGACATCCTGGCCGAGCGCATTCAGCTGCTGGGCGGCATTGCGCTGGCCATGGCCGGTGACATTGCCGAAACCACCAAGATCCCGCGCCCCCCCCGCGGTCGCGAGCCGGCTGCCGTGCAGCTGCGCCGCCTGGCCGAAGCGCACGAGCAGATCATCATCGAGGCGCGCAAGGCGGCCGACGAGGTGGACGAAGCCGGCGACCCGGGCAGCAACGACGTGTTTGTGAGCAACGTGTTGCGCACCAACGAGCTGCAGGTGTGGTTCCTGACCGAGCATCTCGTTGCCGCATCGCCTGTGACCGCCTGATGCGCTGAACGCCTGGCGGGGATCAGCCCCGCCGGGTGGTGGTTCTTTCGCGCGGGGCCGCACGGCCCGCTGCGCGCCCCAAGCCGGTGCACCCGAATTGGCACGTCGCTTGCATAACCTGACCACTTGCTCTGATTAAGCGGTCAAACACCATGCGCGTGCTCGTCGTCTATTGCCACCCGGTCGAAACCAGCTTCCATGCCGCCCTGCACCAGGAGGTGTTAAAAAACCTGCGCGCCGCCGGGCACGAGGTGGACGACTGCGACCTGTACGCCGAGGGCTTCAACCCGGTGCTGTCGCGCGAGGAACGGCTCGGCTACCACGACGTGCCGGCCAACCAGCTGCCGCTGAAGTCCTATGTGGACCGGCTGCAGTGGGCCGAGGGCATCGTGTTCTGCTTTCCGACATGGTGCTTCGGCCTGCCGGCCATGCTCAAGGGCTACTTCGACCGGCTCTTCATGCCGGGCGTGGCCTTCGACATCAGCGACCCGGCCAACGTGAAGCCGATGCTCACGCACATCAAGCGCATCAGCGCCGTGGTCACCTATGGCCGGCCGCGCTGGGTGGCCATGTACATGGGGGACCCGCCGCGCAAGATCGTGACGCGGTACATGAAGCGGCTCACCGGCTGGGGCGCCAAGGTGGACTACCACGCCCACTACCACATGAACGTGGCGACCGAGCCCCAGTTGAAGCGCTTCATGGCGAAGGTCGGCAACGCGATGGCACGCTTCGCATGAATGCGCCGACCCTGCTCGACAACGTGCGGTTGCCGCGCTGGCTGCTGCCGCCCGACTGGCCTCGGCGCGACGGCGTGCCGGTGCTGGCGCGCGTGGCGATCGAAGGCGGCCGCGTGCAGTCGGTGCGCCCGGTGGCCGACACAGGCACCCACACCGCCTCGGGCCGGGATGCGTGGGATGTGGCCGGCACGCTGGCCCTGCCCGGCTTCGTCGACGCCCACACGCACCTGGACAAGGCCTTCACCCTGCCGCGCATGAAGCAGGTGCAGCCCGGCCTGCTGGGCGCCATCGATGCGATGCTGGCCGACCGCGTGCACTGGAGCCCCGCCGACGTGCGCGAGCGCGCCGCGCGCGGCCTGCAGTGGGCCTGGGAATGCGGCACCACGCACGTGCGCACGCACGTCGACTGGTGGGAACCCGACACGCTGCCCATGGCCTGGCCCGTGATGGCCGAGCTGGCGCAGGCGTGGGCCGGCAAGGTGCGCCTGGAGCAGGTGAGCCTCATCAAGCTGCCGCTGTTCGAAGACGCGGCGCAGGCACTGCGGCTCGCCCGGCAGGTAAAAGCCACCGGGCCGCATGCGCTGCTGGGCGGCTTCGTGCACTCCACCAACTGGAGCGAGAACGCGCTGCGCAACCTGCTGGTGTCGGCCCAGGCCTGCGACCTGGACATCGACCTGCACGTGGACGAGGAGCTCAACGCCGCGGCGGTCGGCCTGCAGACCACGGCGCGCATCCTGCGCGAGATCGGCTACGAAGGCCGCGTGGTTTGCGGCCACATCTGCGCGCTGGCTGCCCAGCCCGAGGCGCAGGCCTTCGCCACGCTCGACGCGGTGGCGCGCGCGCCGATCACGGTGGTGTCGTTACCCGCCACCAACCTGCTGCTGCAGGACGCCGTCACCGGGCGCACGCCGCGGCTGCGCGGCATCACGCTGGTGAAGGAAGCGCGCGAGCGCGGCATTCCGCTGCTGTTCGCGAGCGACAACGTGCAAGACCCCTTCTGCCGGCTCGGCAGCTTCGACCCGGTGGAGGCGCTGGGCACGGCCGCGCTGGTGGCGCAGCTGGACGAGCCCTTCGACACCTGGTCGCAGGCACTGTGCCGCGGCGACTGGCTGCGGCGCTCACCGGCGCCGGCCCACCCCACGCTGGTCGGCCAGGCGGCCGACCTGGTGCTCTTCACCGACGCCGACCGCCACGGCTGGCCCTCGCGCACTGCATCGCGCGTGGTGCTGCGCGACGGCGCCGTGGTGCGTGGCGGCGTGCCGGCGGCATGGCGCACCGGCCCACCGGACTGACGCGCCAGCGCCCCGCCCCTCACACAGACAACACCGAACAACCCCAAGGACCTTCCCATGCTCCACGGCTACATCCCGCCCCACCGCTTCCTGCCCTACCTGAGCTGGACCGAAATCGCCGCGCTGCCCGACCGCGAGAACACCGTCATCGTGCTGCCCTGCGGCGCCATCGAGCAGCACGGCCCGCACCTGCCGTGCTCGGTGGACAGCGTGATCAGCTCGGGCGTGATGGGCAAGGCGCTGGAAAAGCTGCCGGCCGACGTGCGCGCCTTCGCGCTGCCGACCATCACCTACGGCAAGTCCGAAGAGCACCTGCACTTTCCCGGCACCATGACGCTGACCGGCACCACGCTGCTGGCCACCGTGATCGAGATCGGCGAGTCGGTGTACCGCTCGGGTTTTCGCAAGCTGCTGTTCGCCAACGGCCACGGCGGCCAGCCGCAGGTGCTGGAGATGGCGGCGCGCGAACTGCGCCTGCGCCACGGCGACTTCGTGATCGTGCCGCACGGCGTGTCCCGCCTGCCCAGCGCGGCGAGCAAGCAGGTAAGCGAGCAGGAGAAAAAGCTCGCGATGCATGCGGGCCATTCCGAGACCGCGCTGATGCTCGCGCTGGCGCCCGACACGGTGCACATGGAGCGTGCGGTGGCCAACTTTCCGCCGCCCTTTCCCATCAAGCTGCTGTCGGCCGACGGCCGCCCGGCCTGCGCCTGGACCGCGCGCGACTTCGGCCCGAGCGGCGTCATCGGCGACCCGACCACGGCCACGCGCGAGCAGGGCGAGGAAATTCTGGACACGCTTTCCGACAGCTGGGCCCAGGCCCTGACCGAGCTGTACGCGCTGCGCTGGGTGGTGCGCGAAGAGGCGACCTGGGAGCGCGGCCACCAGCAGGGCTTCATTCAACAGCGCTTCGAGCCGGCCTGAGCCTGCTTCTTGCATCGACCCTTTCACCGGTTTTCTTTTCACTTCACCCAGCCTTCAAGAGGTCCATTTCATGCGCTCCTTCGCACTGTCCCTGGCCGGCGCCGCCGCCATCGCCTGTCTTGCCGCCGCACCCGCGCAGGCCGAAGACAAGTTCACCTACATGACCAACTGGTACGCGCAGGCCGAGCACGGCGGCTTCTACCAGGCGCTGGCGCAGGGCATCTACAAGAAGTACGGCCTGGACGTAACCATCAAGATGGGCGGCCCGCAGGTCAACATCACGCAGATGATGGCCGCCGGCCAGGCCGACTGCATCATGGGTTCGAGCGACATCCAGATGATGCAGGTGCGCGAAGGCGGCGTGCCGGTGGTGAACGTGGCGGCCTTCTTCCAGAAGGACCCGCAGGTGCTGATCGCGCACGAAGACGTGAAGAAGTTCGAAGACCTGAAGGGCAAGACGCTGCTCATCGGCGCGCAGGCCCAGCGCGGCTACTGGCCCTGGCTGAAGGCCAGGTTCGGCTTCACCGACGAGCAGACGCGCCCCTACACCTTCAACATCCAGCCCTTCGTGGCCGACAAGAACGCCGCGCAGCAGGGCTACCTGACCTCCGAGCCCTACGCCATTCAAAAGGCCGGCGTGAAGAGCACGGTGCTGATGTTCAGCGACCACGGCTTTCCGGCGTACGCCACCACGGTGTCGTGCATGGAAAAGACGCTGAAGGACCGCAACAAGCAGGTCGCCGCGTTCGTGAAGGCCTCGGCCGAAGGCTGGAAGAGCTACCTGGCCGACCCGGCGCCCGCCAACGCGCTGATCAAGAAGGACAACCCCAACATGACCGACGACCAGCTGGCCTACAGCGTGGCCAAGCTCAAGGAGATGGGAATGATCACCGGCGGCGACGCGGCCAAGCTGGGCATCGGCGTGATGACCGACGCGCGCGCCAAGGCGAGCTACGACTTCCTGGTGACGGCCAAGCTGCTGGACCCGGCCAAGGTCGAGCTGGCCAAGACCTACACGACCGAGTTCGTCAAAGACGCCAAGGTTCTGCCCTGACCCCCTGGACCTTGTTCAGCCCTGAAACCAGGCGGCCGCGCGTTGCGGCCGTTCTCGAAAGGCACTACGCATGAATCGCATCGAACCCCACACGCTGGCGCCACCGCCCGGCCTTGCACTCGCACCGTCGGTGCCCGCCGTCGAAATTCTGTCGGCCGACAAGACCTACCCCAACGGCACGCAGGCGCTGCTGCCGGTGGACCTGTCGATCGCCGAGGGCGAGTTCGTCACCTTGCTGGGGCCCTCGGGCTGCGGCAAGAGCACGCTGCTGAAGATGGTGGCGGGCATGCTCGAACCCAGCGACGGTCGCCTGCTGGTGTGGCGCAAGCCGGTGAGCCAGCTGCACGACAGCACGCGCAAGATGTCCTTCGTGTTCCAGTCGGCCACGCTGATGCCCTGGGCCAGCGTGCAGACCAACGTGCGCCTGCCGCTGGACCTGGCCGGCGTGCCGCGCAGGGAGGCCGATGCGCGCGTGGCGGAATCGCTCGAGCTGGTGGGGCTGCAGAAGTTTGCCCACGCGCTGCCGCGCGCGCTCTCGGGCGGCATGCAGATGCGCGTGTCGATTGCGCGCGGCCTGGTCACGCAGCCCGACCTGCTGCTGATGGACGAGCCCTTCGGCGCGCTCGACGAAATCACGCGCCACAAGCTGGACGCCGACCTGCTCGACCTGTGGCGCAAGAAGAAGCTCACGGTGATCTTCGTGACGCACTCCATTCACGAGGCGGTGTTCCTGTCGAGCCGCGTGGTGATGATGGCCGCGCGGCCGGGCCGCGTGGTGGAGCAGTTCCAGATCGACGAGCCCTATCCGCGCAGCGCCGACTTCATGGTCACGCCCGAGTTCGCGCGCTACGCCAAGAAGCTGCAGGACAGCCTGCTGCGCGCCAGCACCACCGAAGAGGAGGCGGCGCCATGACATCCGCGAAGAAGCCGAGCCGCCCCCTGCTGAGCCAGCCGCGCGTGCAGCGCGTGCTCTACCCGGTGCTGATCGGCGTGGTGCTGGTGGCGCTGTGGCAATGGATGGTGGTGGCGATGGAGCTGCCGCCCTACCTGGTGCCCTCGCCCTGGCTGATGATGCAGACGCTGGTGACCGACTGGGCGCCGCTGGGCAGCGCGCTGCTGGTCACGCTGAAGATCACGGTGCTGTCGTTCCTGCTGGCCACGGTGGCGGGCGTGCTGATCTCGTTCCTGTTCGTGCAGAGCAAGCGCATCGAGACCGCGCTCTTTCCGTACGCGGTGCTGCTGCAGGTGACGCCCATCGTGGCGGTGGCGCCGCTGATCATCATCTGGGTGAAGAACCCGGTGGCGGCCATGACGGTGTGCGCGGCGCTGGTGGCGCTGTTCCCCATCATCAGCAACACCACGCTGGGGCTGCGCAGCATCGACCCCGACCTGCAGAGCTACTTCAAGCTGAACCGCGCCACGCGCTGGCAGCAACTGGTGCGCCTGCGCATTCCGAGCGCGCTGCCTTACTTTTTCGGCGGGCTGCGCATTTCCAGCGGGCTGGCGCTCATCGGCGCGGTGGTGGCCGAGTTCGTGGCCGGCACGGGCGGCTCGGGCGCGGGGCTGGCGTACCAGATCCTGCAGGCGGGCTTCCAGCTGAACATTCCGCGCATGTTCGCCGCCCTGCTGCTGATTTCCCTTACCGGTGTCGCGCTTTTCGTGCTGATGGCCTGGCTCACCAAGGTGGCGCTGGGCTCGTGGCATGCGAGCGAACTTTCCCAGGATTGAACTTGACCATGAACGCTCCCGCATCCGTCATCGAGCAACTGCTGCTCGAACTCCCCGACCTCGACTGGATCACCGACGAAGGCCGCGTCACGCGGCTGTCGCAAGACTTCTCGTGGTTCAGCCCGGTGCTCACGCGCCAGCTGAAAGACAAGCGCGCCGACGTGGTCGTGCGCCCGCGCACCGAGGAAGAAATTCGCGCCGTGGTGGGCGCCTGCGCGCGCCGCGGCGTGCCGATCGTCATTCGCGGCAGCGGCACCGGCAACTACGGCCAGACCACGCCGCTGGCGGGCGGCGTGGTGCTCGACATGACCGGCTACAACGCCTGCCTGTGGGTGCGGCCCGGCGTGGCGCGCGCCCAGGCCGGCATCCGCCTGGGCGAGCTCGAAAAACAGACCAAACCCACCGGGCAGGAGATGCGCTGCGTGCCCTCCACCTACCGCAGCGCGACGCTGGGCGGCCTCTTCGGCGGCGGCTTCGGCGGCGTGGGCTCGATCAACTACGGGCCGCTGAGCGCACCGGGCAACGTGATCGGCATCCGCGCGATGACCATCGAGGCGGAGCCGCAGATGGTCGAGCTGCGCGGCCCCGACGCCATGCGCATGCACCACCTGTGGGGCACCAACGGCCTGGTGCTGGAACTGGAGATTGCGCTGGCACCCGCGCACCCGTGGCTCGAGACGCTGGTGACCTTCGACGACTTCGAGAACGCGCTGAACTTCGCGGACAAGCTGGCGAACGCGCCGGGCATCGTGAAGCGCGGCGTCACCTTCTTTGCGGCGCCCATCGGCGAGCACCTGGCGCAACTGGCGGCACATCTGCCCAAGGGCTGCCACACGGTGCTGTCGCTGGTGGCCGAGTCGAACGAGCCCGCCATGATGCTGCTGGTGGAAGCGCACGGCGGTACCGTGGGCTACCGCAAGACGGCCGCCGAGGTGCAAAAGAGCAACCGCACGCTGATGGAGTTCACCTGGAACCACACCACGCTGCACGCACTGAAGATCGACCCGACGCTGACCTACCTGCAGAGCGGCTTCATTCCCGGCAGGCACATCGAGCAGATCATCGAGATGGAAAAGCTGCTGGGCGGCGAGGTGATGATGCACGTCGAGTTCCTGCGCAACGTGGGCGGCCTGCTGACCTGCAGCGGCCTGCAGCTGGTGCGCTTCAGCACCGAGGAACGGCTCAACGAGATCATCGACATCCACCGCGCGCACCACGTGCACATCAACAATCCGCACGTGAACATCGTGGAAGACGGCAAGGCCGGCGGGCCGCTGCCGCCGGAAGTCATCGAGGTGAAGAAGCGTTTCGACCCGATGGGGCTGCTGAACCCGGGCAAGCTGCGCGACTGGCCGGTGAAGCCGGCGCGCACTGCCTGAGCTTCAGCGGCGGCGGCGGCCGAGCACGAAGGCCGCGGCCACGATGGCCAGCGCCAGGCCCCACAGCGGCCACAGGCCGAAGGGAGCCACCCAGCGCGCGTACGGCGTGAGCCCGCGCCGGCCTTCGACGCTCGCTTCGAGCACCCCGCGCGTGAGGCGCGGCAGCGCGTGCGTCACGCGGCCTTCGGCGTCGATGACGACCGTGGCGCCGGTGTTGGTGGCGCGCACCATCGGCCGCGCGAATTCGAGTGCCCGCATGCGCGAGATGGACAGGTGCTCGTCGATGGCCACCGAGTCGCCGAACCACGCGATGTTGCTCACGTTGAGCAGGATGGTGGGGGCGGTGGCCTCGTCCCTGAAGTTGGCGCCGATCTCGTCGCCGAACAAGTCCTCGTAGCAGATGTTCGGCGCGATGCGCTGGCCCTGCCACAGGAACTGCGCCTGCGCGAGCCCGCCGCGCGCGAAGTCGCCCAGCGGAATGTTCATCATCTGGATGAACCAGCGAAAGCCCGTGGGAATGAATTCGCCGAAGGGCACGAGGTGGTGCTTGCTGTACGTGTAGGCCTGCGCGGCGCCGGGCTGGAAGCCGAGCACCGAGTTGCTGTAGGTGCCCTGTCCACCCATCGGCAGGCCGACGATGGCGGCCTGCGTGCCCTGGCTGTAGCGCGCCTGGATGGCTTCGAGGTAGCCGGCCGGCAATTGCTGCGGCAACAGCGGCAAGGCGGTCTCGGGCGTCACCACGAGCGAGGCCTTGGCGTCGCGCAGCTGCTCGCCGTACCAGCGCAGCGCGGTCTCGATGCCGCCACCGGGAACGAATTTTTCGTCCTGCGGGATGTTGCCCTGCAGCAGCGCGACCTGGAGCTTGCCGGTCGCGCCCTTGTCGCCCTGCACGTCGCTGCGCAGCGCAGGCACCAGGTGCGGCACGGCGAACACCAGCGCGAGGAGCACCAGGCCTTGCGCGAACTCGACGGTGCGAACCGGCCGGTGCAGCGCGACCAGTGCCGCGACCAGCGCCGACGCCGCGCCGATGCCGTACACGCCCACCCACGGCGCCAGCGCCGCCAGCGGCCCCTCGACATGCGCATAGCCGCCGGCGCCCCATGGGAAGCCGGTGAACCAGCTGCCGCGCACGAGCTCGGCCAGCGTCCACGACGCTGCGAAGACGAGCGCGCCCGCCACCCGCCCCTTCGGACCGCGCACCACGAACCATGCGGCGGCCGCGGCGTAGTAGAGCCCGAGCGCTGCGGCCAGTGCCACCACGGCGATGACCGCCAGTGGCGCCGGCAACCCGCCGTAGGTGTGCAGGGAAATGAAGAGCCACCAGAAGCTGCCGGTGAGCCAAACGGTCGAGAAGAGCCAGCCGTGCAGGCCGGCACGGCGCCAGCCAGCGCCCTGCGCGCGCAGGCCGTCGAGCAGCCACACCAGCGCGCCCAGCGACAGCAGCTGCAGCCACCACAGCGGCTTGCCGCCCGCAGGCGAGGCCATCGAGAGCGCCTGGGCGAGCCCGGCGGCGCCGAAGCCGAGCAGGCGGAACCAGGCGATCGCGGAGGGGGCGGAGGAAGCTTGCGGGGTGCGCGCCTTCGCTGCGGCGGGCAACGGCATCAGTCGGCCGCGTCGCCGCCGCGGGCCGGCGACACCTTGAACCAGCGCACGGCGCCGCCCTTGGTGTGAAGCACCACGAAGTCGAAGCCGCCCATGGCGTGGTGCTCGCCGCGCTTGGGCACGTGGCCCATCTCGTGCGCGACCAGGCCGCCGATGGTGTCGAAATCTTCGCTGAGCTGTTCTTCGTCGAACACGATGCCGAAGGCTTCGGCCACGCGCTCGATGGGCGTGTCGCCCGACACCCGGTAGGTGTGGTCGGCCAGGCCGAAGATGTCGCCCTCGTCCTCGGCGATGTCGAACTCGTCCTCGATCTCGCCGACGATCTGCTCGAGCACGTCCTCGATGGTGATGAGCCCGGCCACGCGGCCGAACTCGTCGATCACGATGGCCAGGTGGTTGCGGTTGCCGCGGAACTCGCGCAGCAGGTCGTTCAGGCCCTTGCTCTCGGGCACGAAAGTGGCCGGGCGCAGCAACGCGCGAATGTTCAGGCCCGGCGCGCGCTGCAGCTTGAGCAGGTCTTTCGCGAGCAGGATGCCGATGATGTTTTCTTTTTCGCCCTCGTACACCGGAAAGCGCGAGTGCGCGGTGTCGATGACGAGGTGCAGCAACGCGTCGTAGGGCGCGTCGATGTTCACCAGGTCCATGCGCGGCGCGGCGACCATGACGTCGCCGGCGGTCATGTCGGCCATGCGCAGCACGCCTTCGAGCATCACGCGCGACTCGGCGCCGATCACCTCGTTGTCCTCGGCGTCCGCCAGGGTTTCGATCAGCTCGTCGCGCGAGTCTGGTCCGGGGTGGATGAATTCGGCGAGCTTTTGAAGGAAGCCGCGTTTGTCTTCCCGTTCAACGGGAGCGCGTTCAGGGTGAGGTTCGGCCACTGCGGGAGGGCTTAGTTGAGGAGGGGCAAGGATAACGGATTGCACATGACAGGCGCCATCGGACGGGCGGCGCCAGCGGTGCGGCGCCCCTGCGGGAGGCTCAGGAGCCCGATTTTCTGCGGGCGGCGCGCATGCCGCTGCGCACTTCCTGCAGGCTGGCCAGGAAAGACCAGAACTGCTTGGCGCGGCTCTTGAGGGCGAAGTCGACCGCGGCGTAGTGCGCCAGGGCGATTTCGCTCATGCGGCTGTCGAAGGTGGCGCTGGGCAGCTGCAGGTGGGCTTCGGCCTCGGCGCCGCTGCGCACCACGGTGGCACCGGCGTTGCGGGCGATCTTCAGCATCGCGGCGTTTTCGCTCAGCGCATGAATGAAGAGCATGCCCACGCCTTCGTTGCGGGCCACGACCACGGCGCGCTCGAACAGGCGGGCACCGTAGCCCCGGCCGCGGGCGTGCGCCGAGACGGACACGCCGAACTCGGCGCAGTCGCTGTGCTGGTCGCCTGGCGCGAAAGCCAGGTGCGCCATGGCGATGAGGTCGAGGCGTCGGTTGTAGATGCCGAAGAGCTCGTCGCGCTCGAAGTCGAGGCCGTCCACGTAGCGCTGCACCTGTTCGTCGGCCGCCGCGTAGCCGAAGCGCAGGTAGCGGTCGTGCGGTGTCAGGTCGAGCAGGTGGCGCGCGATGCGCTCGCGTTCGCGCGGGCCGATCGAGCGGATCGGCACCATCACGGGTTGAGGCGCGCTGGTGGCGCGCGGTTGCGCCTCGACCATCGGCGCCTTGAGGAAAGAGCCGAGGCCGAGAGACGCTTTGAGGAGGGTCTTGGCGGTGAGCATGGTTCGAATGTAAGGGTTTTCCCTTAATCAACAAGCCAGCAAGGTCAATCGCCGGACACATTCGTGACCCAATGCCGAAGCGCGTGGCGCTCACGCAACCGGATGTGGCTAAACCGGCACAGCCGTGGTGGCCTTGACACGGTCGAGCACGAAGCTGGTCTTGCAGTCCTGCACGCTGGGGTGCTTGAGCAGGGTGTCCATGATGAAGCGGCTGTAGTGCGCCATGTCGGCCACCACCACGCGCAGCAGGTAGTCCATGTCGCCGGTGAGCGCCGCGCACTCGACCACCTCGGGCCAGGTCTGCACGCTGGCGCGGAACAGGTCCATCGGGTTGCGCTTGTGGCTTTCGGTGTGCTTTTCGAGCCGCACGTTGAGGTAGGCGGTGAGCCCGAGGCCGACGGCTTCGGGGGGGACCAGGGCGACGTAGCGGTCGATCACCTTGTGTTCCTCCAGCCGCTTGACCCGGCGCAGCACCGCGCTGGGCGACAGGCTCACCTGTTCCGCAATTTGGTCGTAGGTGGCGCGGCCATCTGCTTGCAGCATGCGCAAAATGAGTCGATCAATCTTGTCCAATGCTTCCATTGCTCTATTTTTGCAGCTTTACTGCGCAAGAGCCAATCATGGCGCCCAAAAACGCAGAAAACCTGAGCGCTGTCCGCCCTACAGTACATGAACGGCCGACTTCACCCCGACATCGCGCCTTATTCATCGAAATCCCCACCTCTTTCGGAGACCGCACATGAGCCATGCCGACGCACCTGCCTTCACCCCCTGGGACAACCCCATGGGCACCGATGGTTTCGAATTCATCGAGTACGCGGCACCCGATCCGGTCGCCATGGGCAAGGTGTTCGAGCGCATGGGCTTCACGGCCGTGGCCAAGCACCGCCACAAGAATGTGCTGCTGTACCGCCAGGGCACGATCAACTTCCTCATCAACGCCGAGCCGGACTCGTTCGCCCAGCGTTTCGCGCGCCAGCACGGCCCCAGCGTCTGCGCCATCGCCTTTCGCGTGCAGGACGCCAAGCTCGCCTATGAAAAGGTCACCGAGCTGGGTGCCTGGGGCTTTGCCGGCACCGCCGGCCCGGGCGAGCTGAACATTCCCGCCATCAAGGGCATCGGCGACAGCATCATCTACCTGGTCGACCGCTGGCGCGGCAAGAACGGCGCGCAGCCCGGCGACATCGGCAACATCGGTTTCTTCGACGTCGACTTCGAGGCCCTGCCCGGGCTGTCGGCCGAAGAGGCGCTGGCGCCCGCGGGCAACGGCCTGACCTACATCGACCACCTGACGCACAACGTGCACCGCGGCCGCATGAACGAATGGGCGAGCTTCTACGAGCGCCTGTTCAACTTCCGCGAAGTGAAGTACTTCGACATCGAAGGCCAGGTCACGGGCGTGAAGAGCAAGGCCATGACCAGCCCCTGCGGCAAGATCCGCATCCCGATCAACGAAGAGGGCAAGGAGCAGGCCGGCCAGATCCAGGAATACCTGGACATGTACAACGGCGAAGGCATCCAGCACATCGCAATGGGCTCGGACGACCTGTACCAGACGGTCGACGCGCTGCGCGCCAAGGGCGTGACGCTGCTGGACACCATCGACACCTACTACGAGCTGGTCGACAAGCGCATTCCCGAGCATGGCGAAAGCGTGGCCGAACTGAAGAAGCGCAAGATCCTGATCGACGGCAAGAAGGATGCGCTGCTGCTGCAGATCTTCAGCGAGAACCAGCTCGGCCCGATCTTCTTCGAGTTCATCCAGCGCAAGGGCGACGACGGCTTCGGCAACGGCAACTTCAAGGCGCTGTTCGAGAGCATCGAGCTCGACCAGATGCGCCGCGGTGTGCTGAGCGCCGCAAAATAAGCTCCCTTCCTTTTTGCTCCAGGAGCCCGGCATGCGCAGCTGCACGTTTTCGATCGGTCTGACTTCCTTCGCGGCGGCAGCCGCCGTGTTGTCCGGTTGCGCCATGGGGCCGTCGGCCTTGGTGACACCGGCGGCCATGCCGCTGGTGGCGGGCTCGCACCTGGACGCGGTGCAGAAGGCGGCGGTGCTTCGCATCTGCACGCCGGGCGACTACAAGCCCTTCAGTTTCCAGAAGGCCGACGGCGCCTTCGAGGGCATCGACGTCGACCTGATGGCGGGCTTCAGCGCCAGCCTGGCCGCCAAGCCCGAGTGGGTCAAGACCACCTGGGCCAACCTGCTGCCCGACCTGGCCGCGGGCAAGTGCGACATCGCCGTGGGCGGCGTGTCGGTCACCACCGAGCGGCAGAAGCGCGCCTTCTTCAGCGCGCCCTACATGGTCAACGGCAAGACACCCATCGCGCGCTGCGCCGACGTGGGCAAGTACCAGAGCGTCGCTGCCATCGACCAGCCGTCGGTCCGCGTCATTTTCAACCCGGGCGGCAGCAACGAACGCTTCGCCCGCGCCAATTTCAAGCAGGCCAAGCTCACGCTGCACGGCGAGAACGTGACGATCTTCGACGAGATCCTCGCCAACCGCGCCGATGTGTTCGTGACCGAGGCGGCCGAGGCCATCACGCAGCAGAAACTCAAGCCGGGCCTGTGCGCGGTCAACCCCGACAAGCCGCTGCAGTACGGCGAAATGGCCTGGATGCTGCCGCGCGACGACGTGGCCTTCAAGTCGTACGTCGACCAATGGCTGCACCTGCAGCAGGCCGGCGGCGACTTCCAGCGCACGATGGACCGCTGGCTCAAGTAACTCTTTCAAGATCGTTTTCATGGACACCTCCGCCGCCGCAGTCGTCACCCCCGCCGTCTACGGTGCTTCCGACCGCCCGCCGCGCGGCGACTACTCGCGTGGCGGCACCGTGCTGGCCGACTACACCTGCCCGCAGGACTGGGCGAGCTACACGCCGGCCGACCATGACACCTACAGGCGGCTCTACGAGCGGCAAGCAGCGCAACTGCCGGGGCTGGCATGCGACGCCTTCATCAAGGCGCTGCCATCGCTCGGCGTGAAAGACCGCATCCCGCGCTTCGACGAACTCAACGAGCGGCTGCACCGCGCGACCGGCTGGGAAATCGTGGCGGTGCCGGGCCTGATTCCGGAACTCCCTTTCTTCACCCTGCTGGCGAACCGCAAGTTCCCCGTGACCGACTGGATCCGCAAGCCCGAGGAGTTCGACTACATCGTCGAGCCCGACGTGTTCCACGACCTCTTCGGCCACGTGCCGATGCTGTTCGACCCGACCTTCGCCGACTATGTGCAGCGCTATGGCGTCGGCGGCATCAAGGCGCACGAACTGGGCGCGGGCGAAAAGCTGGCGCGGCTCTACTGGTACACGGTGGAGTTCGGTCTGATTCGCCAGCCGGAGGGCCTGCGCGCTTATGGCGCCGGCATCCTGAGTTCGGTGGGCGAGCTGAGGCATGCGGTGCTCAGCGACGAGCCGCGCCGGCTGCCGCTGGACCTGCTGCGCACCATGCGCACGCGCTACAAGATCGACACCTACCAGGCCAACTACTTCGTGATCGAAAGCTTCGCGCAGCTGTTCGACCTGACGGCACCCGACTTCACGTCGCTGTACGAATCGCTGGCGTTGGCGTCCGACGTCGAGGCCGGGGTGCTGCTGCAGGGGGAGTCGGGCAAGGCCTGATTTCTTTGAGGGGTTGATCGCCGCGCAGGTATCGCGCGCGCGACATCCCGTGCGCGGTCCCTAGGACAAGCCCGCTGGCGGGAGAGGCACAGTGCCTCTCACAATCCGCGCCAAAGGAGCTTGCATGCAAACATCCGCGCAACACAGCTATCCGGCAGGCGTACCGCTCGAGATCGACCCCGAGCAGTACCGTTCCCTGTCTCACATGTTCGACGAGGCGTTCAGCCGCTATGCCGACCGCCCGTTTTCGGTGTGCATGGAACGCTGGATGTCGTACGGCGAGCTCGACACGCTGTCGAAGGCGCTGGGCGCCTGGCTGCAGTCGCGCGGGCTAGAGCCGGGCGCGCGGGTGGCGATTATGCTGCCCAACATCCCGCAGTTCGCGGTCACCATGTGCGCGGTGCTGCGCGCAGGCTACACCTGCGTGAACGTGAATCCGCTGTACACCGCACGCGAGCTGGAACACCAGCTGAAGGATTCGGGCGCCACGGCGATCGTCATCCTGGAGAACTTCGCTGCCACGCTCGAGAAGGTCATCGAGCGGACACCCTTGAAGCATGTGGTCATGACGTCGATGGGCGATCTTCTGGGCGGGCTGTATGGCGCGTGGATCACGACGGCCGTGCGACATCTGGCGAAGATCGTGCCGGCCTACAAGCTGCCATTGAGCGACGGTCGCACGGTGACGCCGTTCAACCAAGCCATTTCTGAAGGACGCGGGCGCACGCTGGGCCCCGACCAGAGCACGCTCGATTCGATCGCGTTCCTGCAGTACACGGGCGGAACGACCGGCCTGTCGAAAGGCGCTGTGCTGACGCACCGGAACATTGCCGCGGCCACGTTGCAAGCCGAAGCCTGGTTCACGCCAGCGCTGGCACGCGCCGGAGACCTGGCAAAGGTCAACAGCATCGCGGCGCTGCCGCTGTATCACATCTTCGCTCTGACCCTGTGCCTGCTGGTGATCCGCCAGGGCTCGCACATGACGCTGATTCCGAACCCGCGCGACTTCAACAAGTTCATCGCGGTGCTGAAGAAGCGGCCGTTCCACATGTTGCCGGCGGTGAACACGCTGTTCAATGCGCTGCTGATGCACCCGGAGTTCAAGACCGTCGATTTCTCCACGCTGTTTGTCTCGCAAGCAGGCGGCATGGCCGCCTCGGAAGGCACAGCGCGAAAGTGGTTCGAGGCCACAGGCTGTCCAATGATCGAGGGCTGGGGCATGAGCGAAACCTGCGCGATCGGCACCAACAATCCGGTGTCGAACACCAGCTTCACCGGGACTATCGGGCTCCCGTTGCCGAGCATCGAGATTGCGATCAAGGACGACGACGGGAATTCAGTGCCCGTGGGTCAGTCTGGCGAACTCTGCATCAAGGGGCCGAACGTGATGACCGGCTACTACAACCAGCCAGCGGAGACTGCGGCGGCGTTCACGGCAGATGGCTTCATGCGCACGGGTGATATCGCCGTGATGCAAGAAGATGGCTACAGCCGCATCGTCGATCGCAAGAAGGACATGATCCTGGTGAGCGGTTTCAACGTATTTCCGAACGAGCTCGAGAATGTGATTTCGCTGTGTCCTGGCGTGGTGGAATGTGCAGCCGTCGGCGTGCCGGACGAGAAGCAGGGCGAGGCCATCAAGGTGTTCGTGGTTCGCCGGGATACCGCGCTCACCGAAGAGGCCGTGCTTCAGTACTGCCACTCCCAACTCACTGGCTACAAGCGACCAAAACACATCGAGTTCAGGGAGTCGCTGCCAAAGACCAACGTCGGCAAGATCCTGCGTCGTGAACTTCGCTCCAGTGTGAGCGCCTGAATGAGCGGCCATTCAGCGGCGGGCGCCGGATTGCCAGCGAATGTCGTGGTGTTCGAGCGGGGCTGGCTGTCGTCGAACAATGTGCTGTTCGTGGGAAGCGAGGAGACCGCGGTGGTCGATACCGGGTACTCGACGCATGCCGAGCAGACGTTGGCGCTGATCGCGTCAGTGCTGGTCGAGCGGCCGCTCGACCGCATCCTGAACACGCACCTTCATAGCGATCACTGCGGAGGAAATGCGGCGTTGCAGGCGCGCTACCCCGGGGTTTGCACCGACATTCCGCCGGGAGAGGCTCAGTTCGTCGAGCGGTGGGACGAAGAAGCACTGAGTTTTGTGGCAACCGGGCAGGTCTGTCCGCAGTTCGGGGCGACTGGCTTGCTGCGGCCGGGGACGGATTGCTTGCTGGGTGATCGTCACTGGCAGATTCATGCAGCGCCAGGGCACGATCCTCACTCGGTCATTCTGTTCGAGCCGATCTCTCTAACGCTGATTTCTGCAGATGCTTTATGGGAGAGTGGGTTCGGTGTGGCATTTCCGGAGCTGGCTGGCGAGCCCTCTTTCGGGGATATGGCTGCCACGCTGGATTTGATCGAGACGTTGGCGCCGCGTCAGGTCATTCCTGGGCACGGCGCCGTCTTCGGCGATGTCGACACATCCTTGGCCATTGCACGTCGTCGGCTCGATGGTCTGCGCCGCAATCCTGTGAAGCACGCACGGCACGCCATCAAGGTGCTGATGAAATTCAAGCTGCTCGAACTGCAGTCAATTCGACTTGATCAGTGGGACGGCTGGCTGAAAAGCACGCCCTATCTCGCGAGCATTCACGCGCGCTTTTTTAGCGACGTTGAATTGGAGCGATTGACACGCGATATCTTGGATGAATTGATTGTTGTCGGTGCGGCTTCAATGGATCGCTCATTTGTTCACAACGCCTGAGCCGTCAAAATTGTCTTTCAGCCGCCGCAAAGCAAAAAACCCCAGTCATCACTGACTGGGGTTTTCTGGGCTGTAAGAGCCTGACGATGACCTACTTTCACACGGGAACCCGCACTATCATCGGCGCTGAGTCGTTTCACTGTCC